>NZ_JBIVFL010000020.1:82431-159820 GCF_044748125.1 Streptomyces sp. NPDC090025
CGCTACCGGTGGGCCAAATCCCGGGGGCCCCGCGCCGGGGGGGGGGGGGGGGGGCGGCCCGGGCCCCCGGGGGGGGGGGGGGGGCGGGGGCCGCCGGTCTCATCGGTGTGCCGTCACGTCAGCGGACGGGCGTCACTTGCCGAGCCAGGCGTTGTGGATCTTCAGGGTGGAGGTGTTGCCCTGCTTGTCGGTGACCACGGCCGAGAGCGAGATGCCCTGGTCCTTGGCCGGGTTCTGGACGGCGATCAGGTTGCCGCTGAGCACCGGGCTCTTGCGCCAGGTCTTGCCGCCGTCGTAACTGACGGAGACCGTCAGGGACTTGAGGTTGGCGCCGGCCGCCGAACCCTGCACGGTGAGCGGGACCAGGGCGGTGGTGTTCGCCGGGGCGCGGGTGGCCAGGTCGACGGGGGCGGTGAAGCGGACCGTGGAGACGGGCAGCTTCGTGCTGGCCGCGACCTGCTTCGAGCGGAAGGTGAAGGCGGTCTCGACCCGGGTCGAGACGGCCGCGATGTCCGCGGGGCGCTCGGCGACGGTCTCCAGGCGGTACTCGGCGTCGGCCGCGTCGACCTGGAAGGGTTCCGTGCCGGTGAGCGGGTCGGTGTTGGCGGCGAGCTTCACACCGTCGCGGTAGAGCGTGGTGGTGGCGGTGACCCGCGGGGTGTCGTCGGCGTGGCCCTGGCCGTCGGTGAAGAGCCGGACGTCGCCGACGATCCGCTGGATTCCGGTCGCCGGGTCGGGAGCGGTGCGGGTGACGCCCCGGTCGGCGTCGAGGAGCGGGCCGAAGACACCTGCGCCGAAGGTCTCGCGGTAGGTCCGGCCTGCCTCGTACCGCTGCGGCCTGGACATCTGGTAGCTGCCGTCGAAGGCCGGGTAGCCCCACTCGTCGACCGCGCCGAGCTGGTTGAAGCGGGTGAGCCAGCGGACGCCGTCGCCGGTGGAGACCAGGAAGGTACGGGTGCCGGGCGCCGCCTGCGGGGCCGAGAAGCCGTTGCCCTCGGGGGCGCCGGGCAGCTGGGCGAACGGCGAGGCCAGGATGGTCTTGCCGGGGACCGAGGCGCCGAGGCCGACCTTGACGGTGGCGAGCTCGTCGGCCTTCACGTGCCGGGTGTAGCCGGTGGAGACGGTGCCGGTCTTGCCGCCGAAGGCCACCGCGTACTGGGTGGTGGCGTCCTTCAGGAAGTGCGCGTCCCAGGTCTCGAGCAGGCTGCCGTCGGTGACCGCGGGGCCGAGGTGGGCGGTGCGGAAGCCGGTGAAGCCACGCAGCACCCAGCCGCTGCCGACGCGGCCGATGGCGGTGGCGCGCTCGTAGTAGGTGCCGCCGTAGTCGGCCCGGTCGAGGCCGGGGACGGTGAGGTCGACCGGCTTGGTGGTGCGGGCGTCGGAGGTGACGGTGGCGTCACCGGTGACCTCCAGGCGCGGCTGGGCGATCCAGTCGGTGCCCTTGGTGAAGTCGGACGGGTCCTCGTACACGGCGGTGTTGAGGGTGTACGAGCCCTTCGGCACGCGCAGCGTCTGGGCGCCGGGCTGGTTGTCGATGCGGGTCGAGTAGCCCTTGGCGGGGCCGTCGACGCCGATCAGGGTGGTGGCGTAGTTCTCGGCGTCGGCGCCGTCGCGGCCGAGGGCCTTCAGGGTGAGGGCGTACGACTCGACCTCGCGGACGGCGACGGCGGCGGTGCGCACCGAGCGGCCGTCGGCGGTGGCGGTGACGTAGCCGGTGAAGGTGCCGTCGGCGTCGCCGATCCGGGTGTCGGCGACGAGGTCGACCTCGGCCCGGCCGCCGGCCGGGACGGTCAGCCGCGATGCCCCGAGGGCGAAGAAGCCGGCGGGGGCGGGCTTCCCGGCCGGGTCGAGGGTGTTCACCGACAGGTCGAGGGTGACGTCGGTGGCGCCGAGGTTGCGGTAGGCGAGCTTCTTCGTCACCGGCTGGTCGTCGCTGTGCGGCCACGCGGCGGTGCCGTAGGTCAGGGACGTCGGCTCGGCGACCACGCTCTGGCCGAGGGCCTGGTCGGCCTGGATGCGGCCGGTGCCCTGCTGGAAGGCGGTGAGTCCGTCGGTCGGCTTGGCGGAGCCGGTCAGCGCGCCCTTCAGCTCGGCGGACTTCCAGGCGGGGTGGCGCTGCTTGAGGAGCGCCGCGGCGCCCGCCGCGTGCGGGGTCGCCATCGACGTACCGTCGATCTGGAGGTAGCCGGGGGCCGGGTGCGGGGTCTCGGGGCGGGTGTCGATCGCGCTGCCCGCGGCCGCGGCGGCCGCGATGGCGACGCCGGGGGCGGTGACGTCGGGCTTGACCGCGCCGTCGCCGACGCGCGGGCCGGTGCTGGAGAACGGGGCGAGCTTGTCGTCGCGGTCGACGGCGCCGACGGTCAGGGCGGCGTCCGCGCTGCCGGGCGAGCCGATGGTGGACGCGCCGAACTCGCCGTCGTTGCCCGCCGCGACGGCGAACAGGACGCCCTTCTCGGCGGTGAGGCGGTCGACGGTGGCTTCGAGCGGGTCGATGCCGGGGCTGTCGGGGGCGCCGAGGCTGAGGTTGACGATGTCGGCGCCCTCGGCCACGGCCCATTCCATGCCGGCGATGATGGCGGAGTCGTCGCCGAAGCCGTCGTCGTCGAGGACCTTGCCGTTGAGCAGCTTGGCGCCGGGGGCGACGCCCTTGAAGCGGCCGCCGGACTTCGCGCCGGTGCCGGCCGCGATCGAGGCGACGTGGGTGCCGTGGCCGACCCGGTCGGTGGCGTCCGGCGAGGAGGAGAAGTTCTTCTCGCCGACGACCTGGGTGCGCAGGTCGTCGTGGGTGCGGTCGACGCCGGTGTCGAGGACGGCGATGGTGACGCCGGTGCCGTCGTAGCCCGCCTGCCATGCCTTGTCGGCGCCGATCTGGCGGACGCTGCGGTCGAGGCTCGCGCCGCGCACGCCGTCGAGCCAGACCCCGGCGATGCCGGGGGCGGCGGCGCGTTCGCCGTCGCTCTTGCGGTCGGTGAGCGCGTCCCAGATCTGCGGCAGGCCGTCCTCGGGGGTACGCAGGGCGTCGGCGCCGAGCCGCGGGAAGCTGCGGCGCAGCTGGGTGTCGCCTGCGGCGCGGACCTCGGCCCGCGCGGTGGTGGCGGCGCCCGCGTAGCGGACGAGCAGCTTGAGCCCGGAGCCGTGGCTGGCGCGCAGCCGGGGGTCGGTGAGCACGCCGAGGTCGAACAGCCGCTGGTCGAGGCGGCCGGAGGCGATGAGGCGCTGGGCGTCGGCGGGGACCACCAGGGTGCGGTCGCCGACGCGCTGGATCTGTACGGGTATCCGCTCACGGCCCCTGGCGGCCTCGAAGCCCACCATGCGGCCCTTGGCGTCGACGACGACACGGTCGCCGGTGACGAGCGGGATCCGCCGGTCGCCGTCGGCGCGGAGGGTGCCGGTCGTCGCGGCGGCGGTCGCGGTGGGTGCGGAGCCCGCCGTTCTCGGGCCGTCGGTGACCGCGGTCGCGGGTGCGGTCAGTCCTGCGGTCAGGGCCACCGCGGTGGCCGCCGCGATGGTGAGGGCGCGTGGTCGTTTCGCTGGAGCGCGCAAGTCTCCCCCAGGGAGTTCGGGATCGGAGTTCGGGATCGGAGTTCGGGATCCGAAAGGTGATGGAGCGTCGGATCGAGTGTTCAGATCCGGCCATGGGGGGCATGAGCATGCCCGCCGTCGGCCCGCGCAGTATCTGAGGTCAGCGCGGTGGTGATCAACGGCGGGACAGGCGGCGGGGGTTGAAAAGCGCGATATCCGGCCACGGCGGGATCTGCCAGTGAGATGGGACCGCGACCGCACTGTGACGAACGTGTGACACGACCACGATGTCTCCGCGACACCGGTCTGGTCGGAGCGGGTCGAATCAGGCTCCGTCGCAGGCCAGTGGGCGTGCGCGGGGTGCGGCGGTACGGGACGGCGGAGGGCGGTCCTCCCTTTGGCCGTAACCGCACCATGATCGGGCGGGGGGCGGGGCCCTGCCGGGCGGACGGCAGGCGGCCGAGGCGGCGGGGGCGCTCAGTCGCCGGCCGGCCGGCGGCCGGTCCCCCACAGCCGGTCGAGGGTGGCCTCCAGGTCGCGTTCCCCGGCACGGCTCTGGGCGCCGGCGGCGAGCGCCGCCTCGATGCGGGTGTGACGCTCGGGGCGCCGGGAACACGGCGCCGAGGGCGGTGGACTCGGTGGCCAGCCGGGTGAGGAGCGGCGCGGACGGCGGCGCGGCGTCCAGGGCCTGCTTGGTCGCGGCGGCGGGCGGGGCACACGGGGCGCGGCCGTGAGGTCGTCGGCACCGGCCGGTCCGGGGCCCCGGCCCCTGCGCCCCCGGGGAGGGGCCGTCAGGCCGCGCGGCAGCGCAGCATCACCAGCGGCGGGTGGTTGAGCGCGTCCGCCCAGAAGTCCTCGCCGTACTCCTCGATCCCGGCCTCGGAGATCCGCACCGGAACCCATTCCAGGTCGGTGAACCCGGCCGACCGCAGAGCCGCCTCGTACACCTCGCGGCTCGGTACGGTGCCGAGGATGGAGATCGGCTCCGGGTCGAGCAGGGCGGTGACCCGGACGCGCGGGCCCGCCTCGGCGGTCTCGCCGGTGGGCTCGCAGCGGAAGCCGTACGACTCCAGGGAGGCGCAGTCGAAGGCGTAGTCGGGCCGCTGGGCGAAGACGAAGAACTCGCCGCCGGGCACCAGGCTGTCGTGGATGTTGCGGCACATCCGCTCCAGGCCCGCGATGTCCTCGGCGTAGTTCAGACACTGGACACCGAGGGCGATGTCGAACCGGCGGCCGGGCGCGGCCAGTTCGGCGACGTCGCCGACCTCGTACCGGATGTCGAGCGGTTCGTGGCGCTCGATCTCGCGGGCGACGTTGATCATCTCCTCGGAGATGTCGACGCCGAACACCTCGGCGGCGCCGCGCCGCTTGAACTCCCGGCTGTAGAAGCCGGTTCCGCAGGCGAGGTCGAGCACGGACCGGCCGGTCACGTCGCCGACCATGCCGAGGAAGCTCGGCACCTCGCCGAATCGGATCAGCGGCAGCGCCTTGAAGCCCTCGAACGCCTCGCCGATCCCGTCGTACTGCTGCACGCCCATGTGCCGCCCCCTCGTATCTGAATGCCTGCGCATCCCTCTTCGGTACGGGGACCGAGTCTGCTCCGGGGCGGCACGCGGGCCGTACTGGCAAACCGCACAAAGAAGTTGTTCGGGTGACCAACAGATCGCCCAAGGGTGTCGGTTCGCGGACGGTCAGCCGAAGTCGGGGATGGGGTGCGCGGGTTCGAGGGCGGCCGCGACGCGCTGGGCGAGGGTGTGGGCGCTGTGGCCGCCCGGGGCGTCCGGGCCGTCGGTGGTGGAGACGGCGATGGCGAGCCGCGCGGACGGCAGATACGCCTGGGAGGCGGAGTAGCCGAAGAACAGCGGGTGCTGGGCGATCCAGTCGCCGAGCACGAGGACGCCCGCGCCGTAGTGGGTGGCCCGGGTGTTGGCGCGGCAGACGGCCGCGGGGCAGGTCGCCGTCTGGTGGCCGAGTCCGACCGTGCCGGGGTTGAGGAGTTCACGCCGGGAGGCCGGGGAGAGCAGTTCGCCGGAGCCGATGCCCGCGGCCGAGCGGGCCAGGTCGCAGATGTCGGTGGTCTGCACGGCGCCGGGGGCGGTGGTCCACGACGGGTTCCAGTAGGTGGACTCCTCGTAGCGGCCCCGGTCGGACGAGAAGGCGTGCAGGACGGGTTCGGGGATCTCGGGGGTGAAGCTGTCGCGGGTCTCGCGCAGGCCCAGCGGCTCGGTCACCTCGTGGGCGAGGAGTTGGTCGAGCGGGGTGCGGGTGATCTTCTCCAGGGCGGCGCCGAGCAGCACGAAGTTGGCGTGCGAGTAGTTCCAGTTGGTGCCGGGGGTGTCGTACCAGCGGGGCTGGGCGGTGGCGAGCGCCACCAGCTCCTTCGCCGTCCAGTGCCGGAACACGTCGGCGGTGACGGCCTGTTGGAATGCGGGCAGCGGGACGTAGTCGGCGAGGCCGGTGGTCGAGGCGGCGAGCATCCGCAGGGTGATCCGGCGGTTGTCGGGGAGGTCGGGCAGCCAGCGGGCGACGGGGTCGTCGAGCCGGACGGCGCCCTGGTCGACGAGCCGGAGCAGTGCGGTGCCGAGATAGCTGATGGCGATGTTGCCGTTGCGGAAGTGCATGGCCGGGTCGGCGGGCACCCCGGTCATCGACTCGCCGAGGGCGGCCGTGACCACGTCCCGGTCGTCGCGGGTGACCCGCAGGATCACCGACTTGAGCCCCAGGTCCCGCTGCGCGCGCTCGGCGATCCGCAGGATCTCCCGGGCTTCGCCGTGCGCGGCGGCCCGGCCGGAGGTGGCGGTGCAGGGGTGACGGTGGCCGGAGCCGGGGCCAAGAGCCGCGCCGACGGGGCCGGGACCCGCGGCCGCGGTGCCGTGCGGGGCTCCACCCTGCGGGTCACCGCCGTGCGGGGTGCCGCTGTCGGCCGCGACGGACGGGCTCACGACGAGCACGGCCGCGAGGGCGGCGGCCGCGGCAAGCCGGGCGCGGGAGGAGCGGCGGGGGAACGCACGGGCGGGTCTCGGGCTCATGGCCGGAGTATCGGCCGGGGCTCCGCGCCGGGGACGCGGGCACGGTCCGACCCGCGCGAACGTCACCCGTCAGGCCCGTGCACCCGGCCGACACCCCCACCCGCGCACGCCTGTTCGACACCTCCCCCGGCATCGATGACGAAACCCTTACGGCGGTACGCGGACGGCGTCCGGCCGGTCGGCCCGCGCGTAACGTCCTCGGCATGCGCGTACTCGTCACCGGCGGAGCCGGTTTCATCGGTGCTCATATCGTCACGGCGCTGCGGGAGGGCGGGCACCAGCCGGTGGTGCTCGACGCGCTGCTGCCCGGCGCGCATCCGGTGGCGCCGGAGCCGCCCGCCGGGGTCGAGTTCCTGCGGACCGACGTCCGGGACCCGGAGGGCGTGCGGGCGGCGCTCGACGGGGTCGACGCGGTGTGCCACCAGGCCGCGATGGTCGGCCTCGGCAAGGACTTCGCCGACGCCCCCGCGTACGTCAGCTGCAACGACCTCGGCACCGCCGTGCTGCTCGCCGCCATGACCGAGCGCGGGGTGCGGCGGCTGGTGCTCGCCGGGTCGATGGTGGTGTACGGGGAGGGGCGGTACGAGTGCCCCGCGCACGGCGCCGTACGGCCCGGGCCCCGGCATCCCGAGGACCTGGCCGCCGGGCGGTTCGAACCGCGCTGCCCCGAGTGCGCCGCGTCCCTCTCCCCCGGCCTGGTCGGCGAGGACGCGCCGGTCGACCCGCGCAATGTGTACGCGTCGACGAAGCTGGCCCAGGAACACCTGGCGGCCTCGTGGGCGCGGGCCACGGGCGGGGCGGCGGTGTCGCTGCGCTACCACAACGTGTACGGGCCCGGGATGCCCCGGGACACCCCGTACGCGGGGGTGGCCTCGTTCTTCCGGTCGTCGCTCGCGCGCGGCGAGGCGCCCCGGGTGTTCGAGGACGGCGGCCAGCGCCGGGACTTCGTGCATGTGCGGGACGTGGCCGCCGCCAACGTGCTCGCCCTGACCGCCGGTTCGCCGGGCGGCGCGCTCACCGCGTACAACACCGGCAGCGGGGATCCCCGTACGGTCGGCGAGATGGCGGCGGCGCTGGCCGACGCCCACGGCGGGCCCGGTCCCGTCGTGACCGGCGAGTACCGGCTCGGGGACGTCCGCCACATCACCGCCGACTCCGCCCGGCTGCGGCGCGAGCTGGGGTGGCGGCCCGCCGTCGGCTTCGTGGCGGGGATGACGGAGTTCGCGCGGGCCGGGCAGCGGGCCTCCGCGGGCGTGGCGCAGGCCGAAGCGCTCACGAGCGAGCCGGCGGGTGTGGCGGCGGGTGTGGCGGCGGGTGCGGCGGTGGGGCCGACCGGCTGAGACCCGTCCCGCCCCACCGCGCACCGCACCGCCTTCGGCGGGACGGGGGACGGTCAGCCCACGGCCGCCGTCGGGAGGGTGAGTTCGAAGCGGCAGCCGCCGGGGACGTTGTGGACCTCGGCGCGGCCCGCGTGGGCCTCCACGATGCCGCGCACGATGGCCAGGCCGAGTCCGGCACCCGCCGGGCTCGGGGTACGGGCCTCGGTGCCCCGCCAGCCGGTGTCGAAGACCCGGGGCAGGTCCTCGTCGGGGATCCCGCCGCAGCCGTCGGTGACGGACAGGACGACCGCGTCGTCCCGGCGGGCGGCGGCCACCTGCACGGTGCCGTCGGCCGGGGTGTGCCGGATGGCGTTGACCAGGAGGTTGGCGAGCACCCTCGTCATCTCCTTGCCGTCCACGTCGACCGGCACGGCCTCGATCTCCTCCCCCACCAGCCGTACGCCGTGCTCGCGCGCGAGCGGGTCGGCGCCGCTCAGGGCGTCGCCCAGCAGGTCGTACACGGACATCCGGCTGGGGCTGAGGCTGAGCGCGCCCGCGTGGATGCGGGAGAGCTCGAAGAGGTCGGTGACCATGGTGGTGAGGCGCTCGACCTCGGTGCGGATCTGCCGGTGGTAGCGGGCGGGGTCGGCGGCCACGCCGTCCTCCAGGGCCTCGGCCATCGCGCGCAGACCGGCGAGCGGGGTGCGCAGGTCGTGCGAGATCCAGGCGACGAGCTCGCGGCGGGACGCTTCGAGCGAGCGCTCGCGCGCCCGCGACTCGTCGAGCTTGGCGCTGGTGGCCGCCAACTCCCGGGAGAGTGCGGCGAGTTCGGCGGTCGCCGCGCCGTCGGGGGCGGCGAAGCTGCCGCCGTCGCCGAAGGCGCGGGCGGCGCGGGTGAGCGCCCGGCTGCGGGCGACGACCCAGCGGCCGAGGACGAGCGCGGTGCCGAGCGAGACGAGGGCCGCCATGGCGACGACGACGGTCACCACCCACAGGTCGTGGGAGGACAGGAACATCGCCTGGGCGACGGCGAGGGTGCCGGCGAGCATCGCGGTGACGGTGACGGCGGCGACCACGGTCAGCGAGACGGCGACCGAACGGTGCCGGACGAGGCGCAGCACGACCGCTCCGGCGAGTCCGGCGCAGGCGGCGCCGCCGAGCGCGAAGAGGGCGATGAGGAGGACGTCGTTCATGCCGCGCCTTCCGTGCGGGCCCCGGCCTGGTGGGGCTGGCGAGGTTCCTGGGGCGGGTGCGGCGGGTAGGGCGGGTGGGACTGGTCACGGTGTACGGTCGCGGCTCCGGCGGCTCGCTCCGCACCCGGCCCGACCGGCTCCGCACCCGCCGCAGCCGACTCACCCTCATCGCCCGCCCCGCCCGCATCGGCGGCGGCGTCCGGCTCGGGTTCGAAGCGGTAGCCGACGCCCCACACCGTCTGGATCAGCCGCGGCCGGGCCGCGTCCTGCTCGATCTTGGCGCGCAGGCGGCGGACGTGGACGGTGACCGTGGACAGGTCGCCGAAGTCCCAGCCCCACACCCGTCGCATCAGGTCCTCCCGGCCGTGCGCCACCCTGGGGTGCTCCAGGAAGTGCGCGAGGAGGTCGAACTCCCGCAGGGTGAGGGCGAGTTCGGTGCCTGAGCGATACGCCCTGCGGGTCTCCTGGTCGACCACCAGGTCGGCGGCGCGCAGCACCGGACGGGGCGCCGCGCCGGGCCCTCTGGCGCCGCTCCTGCGCAGCACGGACTCGACCCGCAGGACCAGTTCGCGCGGGCTGAACGGCTTGGTGACGTAGTCGTCCGCGCCGACCTCGAGGCCGGTGATCCGGTCCTCCTCGTCGCCCCGCGCGGTGAGCATGATCACCGGGATCGGGCCTTCGGCGCGCAGCCGCCGGCAGACCTCGAGGCCGTCGATGCCGGGCAGCATCAGGTCGAGGACGACCAGGTCGGGGCGGTGTCCGGCCGCCCGGCGCAGCGCGTCGGGGCCGTCGGGGGCGCGCTCGACGGCGTACCCGGCCCGCTCCAGGTAGCCGGTGACCACCTCGGCGACCGTGGGGTCGTCGTCGACCACAAGGATCCGTGCCCGGCCGTGCGGCGGGGCGCTGCGCTCGTTCATGCCGGACAGCGTCGCACTCCCGCGCCCGGGGCACCACGGCCACCCCTGGGGGCGGTGGGGTGATGTCCGCGTTTCGTAAGGTCTCACGGGCCCTCGACCGGCCCCGTGATTCCTACGGTGGGACGCGTGACACCCGTGACCACCGTAGATGTCGTCCTTCCCTGTCTCGACGAGGCCGAGGCGCTGCCCTGGGTCCTGGCCCGCGTGCCCGCGGGCTGGCGTGCGATCGTCGTCGACAACGGTTCCACCGACGGCTCCGCCCAGCTGGCCGCCGCGCTCGGCGCCACCGTCGTCCATGAGTCCCGGCGCGGCTTCGGCGCCGCCTGCCACGCCGGGCTGAGCGCCGCGCGGGCCGAGTTCGTCTGCTTCTGCGACTGCGACGCCTCGCTCGACCCGGGCCTGCTGCCCGGGCTCGTGGAGCTCGTGGCCGGGGGCGCGGCCGATCTCGTCCTCGGCAGACGCCGCCCGACGGAGCGCGGCGCCTGGCCCGCGCACGCCCGGGCCGGGAACCTCGCCCTGTCGCGGCTGCTGCGCCGCCGCACCGGTCTGCGGATCGGCGACCTCGGCCCGATGCGGGCCGCGCGGCGCGAGGCGCTGCTCGGCCTCGACCTGACCGACCGGCGCAGCGGCTATCCGCTGCAGATGGTGGTCCGCGCCGCCGACGACGGCTGGCGGGTGCGGGAGGTCGACGTGCCGTACCTGCCGCGCGCGGGCCGGTCGAAGGTGACCGGGACCTGGCGGGGCACCTGGCAGGCGGTGCGTGACATGAGCCGGGTGCTCGACGAGCCTCGCCGGGTGCCGGTGGCGCCGGTGCGCTCCGGCCGCGCCGCCCTCCCCGTACCTCCCCCGCTGTCCGTACCGCCGCTGTCCGTTCCACCACTGTCCGGAGGTGAGCGCCCGTGACCGCGCTGACGCTGCTCGTCATCGCCAAGGAGCCGCTGCCCGGGCGGGTGAAGACCCGGCTGACGCCGCCCTTCACCCCGGAGCAGGCCGCGTCGCTCGCCGAGGCCGCGCTCGTCGACACGCTTCGCGTGCTGGCCAGGGTGCCCGCGCGGCGGCGCGTGCTGGTGCTCGACGGGGTGCCGGGGCCGTGGGCGCCGCCGGGGTTCGAGGTGGTGCCGCAGGTGGGCGGGGGGCTCGATGTGCGGCTCGCCGCCGCCTTCGGCGGGTGCGCGGGGCCCGCGCTGCTCGTCGGGATGGACACCCCGCAGCTCACCCCCGCGCTGCTGGCCCCGGCTCTCGACCTCGGGACGCCGGACGGCCATGACGCCTGGTTCGGGCCCGCCGACGACGGCGGGTTCTGGGCGCTGGGGCTCGCCGTGCCCGATCCCGCGTTGCTGCTCGGCGTGCCGATGTCGCGGTCCGACACCGGTGCCGTGCAGTACGCGCGGCTGCGGGCCGCGGGTCTGCGGGTGGGGATGCTGCCGGTGCTGACGGACGTGGACACGGCGGCCGACGCCCGGCTGGTGGCCGCCGAGGCGCCCCGTACCGGATTCGCCGCCCGGCTCACCGCGCTCGCCGCATCCTCCGACGCTGCCGCTGCCGCCGCCCTGGCGGTGGGCCGGTGACCGCGGCGACGGCCTGGTGCGCCGATCCGTACGACGACGCGCTGCGCACCGGGCAGGGCCCGCTGTTCCTGTCCCGGGGCGACGGGTGGCTGCTGCCGCTCGACGTCGAGCGCTGGTGCGAGGCGCCCGACCGGGCCGACCGGCGGGTGCTGGCGCGGTGCCGGGGGGCGGTGCTCGACATCGGCTGCGGGCCGGGGCGGCTCGTGGCGGCGCTGGCCGCCGAGGGCGGCCGCGCGCTCGGCATCGACGTGAGTCCGGAGGCCGTCGAGCGCACCATACGGCTCGGCGGCAGCGCGCTGCTCCGGTCGGTGTTCGAGCCGTTGCCCGCGGAGGGACGGTGGGACACCGCGCTGCTCATCGACGGCAACATCGGCATCGGCGGCGACCCCACCGCCCTGCTCGCCCGGCTCCGGCAGGTGGTGGCGCGGCACGGCGTGGTGATCGCCGAGTGCGCCCCGGTGGAACTGGACGAGCGCTTCGAGGTACGGGTGGACGACGGCCGCGGCTGGCGCGGCGCGCCGTTCCCGTGGGCACGGGTGGGTGCCCGGGCGCTCGCGGCGCACGCGGCCCGGGCGGGCTGGGCGGTCACGGGACGCTGGTCCCTGGCCGGCCGTCACTTCATGGAGCTGTCCCCGGAGTCGGCCTCGCCGTCGGGGCCGGTGCCGGGTCCGGTGCCGGGTCCGCCGTCGGGGCCGTCGGTCCGGGTGGTGGCGCTCCCCGCGCCGGCCGCGGGCTGAGTCCGCCCCCGCGCCTGTCGTACGAGGAGCAGCGCGGCCGTCAGTACGGCGACGGCCGCGAGGCAGATCGCCAGGTTGCGCCCGTACGGCAGGGGCAGGGCGGACGGGTTGGGCGGTGCGCCCGGGCGAAGCAGCAGGGGCAGCGTGATGAACACCAGAGCGCCCGCCGTGATCAGTCCGCCGCGCAGCACGCCCCGGGCCCGGCGGCCGACCAGGAGCAGGCCGACGGCGAGCACCAGCGGGGCGATCAGACCGTCGTGCAGCACGACGGCACCGGCCAGCCAGATCGCCACCTGCCAGGGCGCGGGCTGGTCGAGCACCAGCCAGGCGCCGATGCCGATGAGGACGGTACCGAGGACGCCGACGCCGTAGCGGAGGAGCAGCGCGGCCGGGTTGCGGACGGCGGCCGGTGGCGGCGCGGAGTCCCCCTGGCGGTCCGTGGGTTCGCGGTGCGCGGGGTGGTCGTGGTCCGTGGGGTCGTGGTCCGTCAGGTCGTGGTCCGTGGGGTCGTGGTTCACAGCACCTCCAGGCGGTGCACCCATTTGGTCTGCAGGACGCCGGGCCGGTTGGGGGCGATGATCCGGGCCGGGAAGCCGTGGTCGAGGGAGAGCCGCTGCCCGTTGAGGGCGAGCGCGAGCAGGGTCGACGGGTCGTCGGCGTACGTGGCGCCCATGTCCATCACCCGGTAGGAGCCGCTGACTTCGAGCGAGGTCACGCGCAGCGCCGCCCGGCCCGGGTCGCCGCCCGCGCGGACGATGAGGTCGCGGACGCGTACGCCCTCCCAGTCCGCGTTGACGCTCCAGCCCTCCACGCAGGCGATGGGCAGCCTGACCCGGGAGAGCGGCAGAGCGCGCAGGTCGTCGAGGGTCAGGGTGTACGGGCGGGGGCCGAGGACCTCCAGGCGCCAGCCGCCGAGCCGGGCGGCGGTGACCCCGGCGGCAGCCGCGGTCCGGTTGACCGGGAGGCCCTGCGGGCCGTGGTCGGGCTGGCGCGGGGCCAGCAGGTCCAGGGACTTCAGCGGGGTGAACGACTGGCCGACGGTCGTCAGGGTGACCGCGCCGACGGCGGCGCCCATGCCGAGCAGCAGGGAGCGGCGGTCGGGCGCGTCGGCCTCGGGCAGCTCCAAGGTGCCGGGCGAGCGGTGGCTCCAATGGGCCACGATCTCGGGGGACTTGACGGCGATGTGCAGCAGCAGCGCGCCGGTGACCAGCCAGCCGACCGCGAAGTGGACCGGGACGAAGGAGAACGGCCAGGGGTACCACTCGACGATGTTGAGGAGCCCCGTCACGAGTTCGAAGACGGCGGCGGCGACGAGCAGCGCGATCGAGAGGCGTTCCAGGGCGTGCCGTACCGAGCGGACCGGCGGCCATGCGAAGAGGCGCGGGTACACCGCCCACAGTTTCACCAGGAGCAGCACGATCGCGGCGAGCCCGGAGGCCACGTGGAGGCCCTGGGTGAAGCGGTAGCCCCAGGCGGGGCGGGCGGGCAGGTCGTCGGCGAGCCAGCCGGGCGGGTGCTGGAGGTAGTGGCTGACCAGGCCGGTCAGGAAGCACACGAGGAAGGCGAGGCCGAGCCAGCGGCCGACGGCGGTCGCCGTCCTGGGGTCGTGCAGCCGTCCGTGGAAGACGGGCAGCGGTACGGGCGGCGGGTGGCCCTCGGCGTCGGCCGCGGGGGCGGCGGACGGGTCCGCGGCGGGGGTGCGGCGGAGTCCTGGCAGTCGTACGGCGGGCGGGAAGCGGCGCCGCGGCCCGGGTTCGGGCAGGCGGGAGGTCATGCCGTCCATGACACCGCCGGGGGCGCGGTCGTGGGGGGTCCGACACCTTACGAAACCCGAACGCCCCGCCCGGTCGGTCGGATGGCCCCGTGCGGCGCTGGCAGGCTGCGGCCATGCCCCACGTACCTGAGCCCACCCCTGTCCCCGTTCCTGTCCCCGTTCCTGGTCCCGTTCCCGTACCCCCGGCCGGGCGAGCCGGACCTCCCGGTCCCGCGAGCCGGTCGGGCACCCGGGTTCCGTCGTGGGCCGCACCGCCGCCGAGGGCGCGGGGGCGGGCCCGGGGGCGCGGTGTCCTCGCCGTCGTGGTGGCCTCGGTGCTGCTCGCGGCGCTGGCCGCGGTGCTCGGCGGGCTGCTCGGCGCGGAGCGGCGCGGGGTGGGTTTCCTCGCCGGGTACGGGTGGGCCTGGGCGTTGTTCGTGGCTGCCGTGGCGGCGTTGTGGCGGGTGCCCCGGCGGGCGGTGGTGCCGTTGCTGCTCGCGGGGGCGGTCGCCGTCACCGTGACGGGGCTCGCCGGGCCGCCGCGTACCAGCACGGACTCGTTCCGCTACGCCTGGGACGGGCGGGTGCAGGCCGCCGGGATCTCGCCGTACGACCACGCTCCCGCCGACGCCGAACTGCGCCCGCTGCGCGACGCCTGGCTGTTCCCCGACGCCGACACCTGCGCGCGGGGCCGCGATCTCGCCGGGCTCGGCGACGGGCGGTGCACCCGGATCAACCGGCCCGCCGTGCACACCATCTACCCGCCCGCCGCCGAGGGCTGGTTCCTTCTGGTGCACGCCGTCTCGCCGGACGGCGTCCGCCACAAGGCGCTGCAGACGGGCGGCGCCGTGCTCGCCCTCGCGGTCACCGGGCTGCTGGTGGGGGCGCTGCGGCGGCGGGGCGGCGACCCGCGCCGGGCGGCGTGGTGGGCGTGGTGCCCCGCCGTGCCGGTGGAGGGGGTGAACAACGCCCATGTCGATGTGCTTGCGGTGCTGTTCGGGGTGGCGGGCCTTGTGGTGGTGGCCCGGCGCCCTGGGGTCGGGGGCGCGCTGATCGGGCTCGGGATCGCGGCGAAGATGCTGCCCGCGGTGCTGCTTCCGGGGGCGCTGTCCGGGGTGTGGCCGCGGGCGCTCGACGGCGCCGACCGGCGTGACCGGCGTGCGGCGCCGCGGCGGGTGGCGGCGGTGCTCGGGGCGGCGGCCGGGGTCGTCGGGGCGCTGTATCTGCCGTACGTGCTGCTCTCCCAGGGGTCGGTGCTCGGCTATCTCGGCGGGTACGCGCAGGAGGAGGGGTACGACGACGCGGCGGCCGGCGGCCGGTACGTGCTGCTGCGGCTCGTGCTGCCGGACGGCCTGGCGCTGCCCGCCGCGCTGGCCGGTGTCGCGCTGGTGTCGCTC
Source organism: Streptomyces sp. NPDC090025 (assembly GCF_044748125.1). Classification (NCBI taxonomy): domain Bacteria; kingdom Bacillati; phylum Actinomycetota; class Actinomycetes; order Kitasatosporales; family Streptomycetaceae; genus Streptomyces; species Streptomyces sp. NPDC090025. Next base: position 97,867 of record NZ_JBIVFL010000020.1, read on the forward strand.
CGGGTTCTGGTGCGCGGGGACGCCGAACGGCCGTGGCGTGGCGCCCTGGTGACGACCGGGGTGGCGTTCCTGCTGCTCACGCCGGGCTATTCGTGGTACGCGCTGCTGCTGATCGCCCTGGTGGCCCTGGACGGGCGCGCGGAGTGGCTGGGGGTGCCGGTGGCGGGCGCGGTGGCCTATCTCGCGGGTCCTGTGCTCGCGAGCTGGGTGATGCCGGTGGTGTGGGGGGCCGCGGCGGTCGCGGCGGGCGTGGGGTGGTGGGTGCGGGCCGGGCGGGGCGCGGCGGGGCGCCAAGTGCCGTATGAGCGGGCCGGGAAGCCATAAGCGGATAGGTCATCCGTATGCGTGGTACGGTTTCGGCGGATCGAAACGGATGACCTATCCGAATCGATCGCATCGAGCTGCTTCTCGATCCGGACCGACACGACCCGCGTCCCGTCACGTCGCGCCGGTCCGGATCGCTTCCGTACCGACCGCAGGGGTGGACACCTATGAACAGCAAGCGCACGGCCGTCGTCACGGCCGGGACCGGTGGCATCGGCCTGGAGACCGCGATCGGTCTGGCCGAGGCCGGCTACGCGGTGACCGTGATCGGGCGCGATGCCGAACGCGGCGCCCGCGCCGTCGAGTTGATCGACGCGGCCGGACCGGCGCAGCGGGCCCGGTTCCTGGCCGCCGACCTCTCCTCGCTCGACCGGGTACGGGCGCTCGCCGAGCGCCTCGCGGCCGAACACGCCGCCTCCGGCGACCCGTTGTCGGTCCTGGTGAACAACGTCGGGGCGATGTTCCCCGAGCGCCGCGACATCGACGGCGTCGAGGCGTCGTTCGTCGTCAACCACCTCTCCCCCTATCTGCTCACGGAGTCGCTGCTGCCGACGCTCGCGTCGGGCGCGCCGAGCCGGATCGTGAACGTGACCTCCGGCGCGGTCGGGCTCGCCAGGCCGGTCTTCGACGCCGCCGAACCGCCCGGCGGCTACTACGGCTTCCACTGGTACGGGCGGGCCAAGCTGGCCCACCTGGTCCACACCCTCGACCTCGCCGCCCGGCTGGCGGAGACGGGCGTCTCGGTGTTCGCGGCCGACCCGGGCGGCGCCGCCACCGCCATGACCGACGGGACGCTCACCGATCCGCGGATCGTGTCGCCGGGGCTGCGGCTGATCTGGCCGCTGGTACGGCGCAAGTTCGCGCGGTCGACGTCGGGGCCCGCGTCGGTGGCGGCCCGGCCGTCGATCGTCGCGGCGACCGATCCGGCCCTGGCCGGACGTACCGGCGTGGTGATCGGACCCGACGCGGTGCCGGTGGCACCGTTCCGGGCGGCCACCCGGCCGGAGCTCGCCGCGGCCGTACGGCGGCTCGGCGAGCGGCACGCGCCGGTCACGGCCAGGACCGGAGCCTGAGGCTCCGGGCACCGGGGGCGCGTGCGGGGACTCGTAGACTCGCGGCATGACGACGACACCGCTGCGCAAGGACGCGGCCCGCAACTGGGACCGGATCGTCGCCGTGGCGCGCGCGCTCGTCGACGAGGGCACCCCGTTGCAGCTCAACGACGTGGCCAAGCGGGTGGGCGTCGGGGTGGGCACCGTGTACCGGCACTTCGCCACCCCCGAGGCCCTGTTGGAGACCGTCGCCGCGCCGAGTCTTGAGGCCCTGGCGGCGTACGGGGCGGCGGCGGTCGCCGATCCGGACCCCTGGCGCGGCTTCGAGGGCTTCCTCGCCCGTACGGTCGAGGCGCAGGTAGGCGACGCCGCCCTCGCCCCGGTGACCGCCGCGGGCGCCGACGCGCTGCCCCGCACCACCGAGCTCAAGGCGGCGCTGCGGGAGACCGGCGGAATCCTGTTCGAACGGGCCAGGGACGCCGGGGTGCTGCGCCCCGGGGTCACGGCGGCGGATCTGATGCCGCTGATGTGCGGGGTCGCGTACGCGGTGGAGGTGCACGGGCCGGGCACCGGGGACCCGGACCGGGTGGCCACGGCGCACCGGTACCTCGGCATGCTGCTCGGCGGACTGCGGGCGCCGGACCGGCGGGACTGAGGCCGCGTCGGACCGCGTCCCGTCCCCCGGTGGGGAAACCCGGGGGACGGGGCGGGTGCTTTGGGGGATCATGGGCGGTCCCCGGACCCGTCGCCGTACCCCCGAGGAGGCGTCCGTCATGCCCACGCCCGAACCCACCCCCACCCCCGGCACCGAGGCCGAAGCGGGTGCCGACCCGGGTGCCGGGCCCGGATCACCGCTCCTCGCGGCCGATCCCACGGTCCTGCACCCGATGCCGGGGCAGCCACGGGTGGTGCTCCTGAAGCCGCTGGTGACCTCGCCGCTGATCGAGGTCGGGGAGTTCTCGTACTACGACGACCCGGACGATCCGACGGCGTTTCAGACCCGCAACGTGCTGTACCACTACGGGCCCGAGCGGCTCGTGATCGGCCGGTTCTGCGCGCTGGGCACCGGCACCCGCTTCCTCATGAACGGCGCGAACCACCGGATGGACGGCCCGTCCACCTTCCCCTTCCCCACCATGGGCGGGTCCTGGTCCGACCACTTCGACCTGCTCACCGGGCTGCCCGGGCGGGGCGACACGGTCGTCGGCAACGACGTCTGGTTCGGGAACGGCGTGACCGTCATGCCGGGAGTGCGGATCGGGCACGGCGCGATCGTCGCCACCGGGTCCGTGGTGACGGCCGACGTGCCCGACTACGGCATCGTGGGCGGCAACCCGGCCCGGCTGCTCAGGACCCGGTACGACGCGGCGGACGTCGCACGGCTGCTCGACGCGGCGTGGTGGGACTGGCCGCTGGAGCATCTGACCCGGCATGTCCGTACGGTGATGTCGGGCAGCGTCGACGACCTGGTCGCCGCCGCCCCCTGAACCCCGCCCCCCTGACACCACCGTCCCCCACCACGGCCGGTCGACACGTGTCCCCGAGTCCTGGGCGGAAGCCACGCCCGGAAAGTATGATCAAGCGATGTCTGATATGACCGAGACCACGCCCGGCTGGCTGACCACGGACGAGTTGGACGTGGCCAGGGCCCGGATGCCCATCCTCTATGTCGAGGCCGTGCCCGTACGGGTCGACGACAGCGGCGAAGTCACCAGCATCGGACTGCTGCTGCGGATCGGGGCCGACGGCACGATCAGCCGCACGCTGGTGTCCGGCCGCGTGATGCACCACGAGCGGATCAGGGACGCGCTGCTGCGGCACCTGGAGAAGGACCTCGGGCCGGTGGCGCTGCCCCGGATCCCGGTGGCCCTCCAGCCGTTCACGGTCGCCGAGTACTTCCCCACGGCGGGGATAACGCCGTTCCACGACCCACGCCAGCACGCGGTGTCCCTCGCCTACGTCGTGCCGGTCACCGGCGACTGCCGCCCCCGGCAGGACGCCCTCGACCTGGTGTGGTTCACCCCGCAGGAGGCGGCCTCGCACGCGGTGCAGAGCGAGATGCCGGGCGGCCACGGGGCGCTCCTGCGGCAGGCGCTCGCCCATGTGGGACTCGCCTTCTGACGACGTCTTCCGGCGGCCTCTTCTGATGACCCCTCAGCTCGACTCCGGCACCGCCCGACCAGCGGGAGTACGGGCACCGTCCGGCCGTCTCTCCCGATAATCCGGCCGGTGCCGCCGCACCCTCCGCGTAGGGTGCGTCACGGACGGTCCTGATCGTCAGGACCATTCGTGGCGGGGGGTCGTTTGAACGGGGAAGAGCGACACGAGGACAGCTGGGACTCGGTTCTCGACGAGGTCGTGGTCTACGCCCGGGGCGCGTTGTGCACCCGGGTGGCGCGGGGTGCGGTGCCGGCCGACGGACGGGTCCGGGTCAGCGGGCTGCCGCGGACGGTCGAGGCCGGTTCGCTGCGCGTGCGCGTGGTCGACGGGGACGGCGTCCGGGTCACCGGGGCGCGGGTGGAACTGGCGGCCGCGCCGGTCGTGGACGACACGGCGCGGGACCCGTTGCGGGCCGAGGTGACCCGGCTGCGGCAGGCCGTCGAGGCGGCGCGGGCGCGCCGCAACCGGCAATCGGGGGTGATCGAGGAGGTCGCCGCGCTGCGCCCCGTACCGCCACCGCCCCGGGAGGACGAGCCGCACCGGCGCACTCCGGTGGCGGCGTGGCTGGAGCTGACCGACTTCATCGAGCAGCGGCTGACCGGGCTGCACGCCGGACTGACCCGGCTCGACACCGAACTCAACCAGGCCGAGCACGCGTTGAGCGTCGCCGAGGGACGGCTGGCCGCCGCTTCGACCGATGTGCCGTCGCCGCACGTGGCCACGGCGCTGACCGCGGTGCTCGCGCTGGAGGGACCGGCCGGACGGGAGGTCGGGCTCGCGCTCGAGTACGGCGTCCCGGAGGCGCTGTGGGTACCGGCGTACCGGCTGGCGTACGGGCGGGGTGACGGCGCCGAAGAGGGCCGCCTGGTGCTGCGGGCGTCGGTCGCCCAGTGCACCGGCGAGGACTGGACGGGCGTACGGATCGCATTCGCCACGGCCGATCTGCGGCGCCGTACGGAGCTGCCGAAGCTGGCGTCGATCCGGCTCGGGCGCAGCGGTCCGCCGGCCGCCCCCGCCGGGTGGCGGGAGCCTCCGGCGGGGCTCGACGGCCTGTTCGCGGGGTACGACGAGGCCGGTCCGCCACCTGCCGTGCGGCGGCCCGCTCTTGAGGGGGTGGTGGCGGTGGCGGGCGCGGCGAGCGCTCCGGCGCCCGCGCAGCCGCCTCGGCCGGTGCCCGGGCCCGCCGCCGCGCGGTCGCGCGCGGTGGCCGGACGGCCGGGGGCCGGTGGCGGCGCTCCGGCACTCGCCTCGCTCCCGGCGCCCGGCTCGGTCCCGGCGCCGCCGGGGTCCGCGCCGCTGCCGCCCGCTCCGGCGGCGGCCCCGTCCGGCCCCGGTGCGGCGTACGGCGGAGCGTCAGATGGGGTGCCCGAGCTGACCACGGCCTACCGGGCCGCGTCGCGCTCCGCCGCTCCCCCGTCCCCGCCCTCGGCCCCGGCCCCGGCCCCCTCCATGCCCTCGCTCGCCCCGGTGCCCGGGCCGCCGCAGCCGCGCGAGGACGAACTCGACTACGCGTCCCTGGTGCTGAGCGGCCCCGACGAGAGCGCCGCACGACGGGGACGGCTGTTTCCCGCCGTCGCGCCGTCGACGGATCGGACCCGGGGGCGCGCGGCGGACCTGGCCCGGCTGCCGCTGCCGCGGGGCGCGGTGCGGCCCCGGGAGTCGGCGGGGTCGTTCGACCACCGGTACGACGCCGCGGCGCGCGCGGACATCCCGTCCGACGGCGTCTGGCACACCGTCACGGTCGGCGAGATCCCGGTCGGGGTGCGCACCGAGTACGTGACGGTGCCCGCCGTGGAGCAGACGGTGTACGCGACCGTGGTGCTCACCAACACCACCGGGCAGGCGCTGCTCGCCGGGGGTGTGGAGGTGGCGGGCGCCGACGGACTCCTGGTGAGCGCGGTGCTGCCGACGCTCGGGGCCGGGGACGTGCGGCGGGTGGGGCTCGGTCCCGCCGAGGGCGTCCGGGTGACCCGGCGGCTCCAGCGGCACGAGTCGTCGGCGGGGCTGCGCGGCGGCACCACGGTGTTCGAGCACCGGGTGCGGGTCGAGCTGGCCAACACGCTCGCCCGGCCGGTGACGGTCGAGGTGCGCGAACGGGTGCCGGTGACCACGGAGCCGGACGCCCGGATCCAGGAACGGGCCGACTGGGTCGCGCCCGAGACCGCGACCCGGGACGACGGCGCCCCCGAGGGCGCCGAAGGCACCGAGGCCGTGGAGCACGCGCCGGGGACCCGGTTGTGGCGGGTGGAGCTGCCCGCGGGCGGTTCGGTCGCGCTCGACGGCGCCTACGAGATCCGCATTCCGGCGGGCAAGACGCCGGCCCGTGGCGAGCAGAGGAGCTGACACCGGATGACCACGGAACCGAACACCACCGGGAACACCGGGACAACCGGGAGCAGAGGGAACACCGGGACCACCGGCGCCGGGACCGGCGGGGCTGCCGGGACCGGCCGTCCGCCCGCCGCTGACCCGCTGCCGCTGCAGGTCACCGCGGTGACCTGCATGGAGGACCGCGCCCTGGTCGAGCGGACCGTCCGGCTCGAACTCGACGCGGGGGTACGGCGGGTGCGGCTCGGGCCGGTCAGCGCGCTCGCCGTCGACCGGACCCTGCACGCCGAGCTGCTCCCGGTCCCGGTCCCGTCGGCGCGGGGCGGGGACGGTGGCGCGGCGGCGGCCGCGTCGGTGCTCGACGTGCGGCTGGCGCGGGAGTGGCGGCCGCACGGGCCGGGGGTCCGCGACCAGGACTCGGCGCTGGTGCGGCGGCTTGACGCGCTGGAGGCGGAGCGGACGGTGCTCGGACAGCGCAGGGACCGGCTGACCACCCGGCTCGTGCTGCTCGGGCGGCTCGCGGCCGATCTGCTCCGGGACATCGCCGAGGGCGTCGGGGCGGGTGTGCCGGACAGTGCGCGGTGGACCGCGGAGCTCGACCGGATCGACCGTGAACGCGACGTCTGCAACGAGGAGTTCCAGACGGTCGAGTCCGGACTGCGGGCGCTCGCCGAGGAGTCGGACGCGACGGTGGACGCGCTGATGGCGGCGGAGGTGCCGCCCGCCGAGCTGACCGCCGTTGTCGAGCTGACGGTCGAGGCGGCCGTGGCGGGCCCGGTGGAGCTGCGGCTGAGCCATCTCACGCCGTGCGCGCTGTGGCGGCCGGCGTACCGGGCCGTGCTCGACGGTCCATCGCTGTCCCTGGAGACCGACGCGGTGGTCTGGCAGCGGACCGGCGAGGACTGGACGGACGTACGGCTGACGCTGTCGACGGCCAGGTCCGGGCGGGCGACGGAACCGCCGCGGCTGACCGAGGACCGGCTGGTCCTGGAGGACCGGTCGGCCGCCGAACGCCGGGCGGTCGACATCGAGGTGCGCGAGGAGGCCACGGCGACGCTCGGGCCGCTGCCGGTGCAGGGCCTGCCCGGCGTCGACGACGGCGGTGAGACCCGGGTCCTGGCGGCCGCGGCCCCGGTGCGGGTGGCCGGGGACGGGCGGGCGCACCGGGTGCCGGTCAGCGCGTTCACGGTCCCCGCGGCGGCCCGGCACATCAGCGCGCCGGAGCTGTCGCCGCTGGTGACGCGGGTGGTGCGGTTCGACAACCGGTCGGGGCACGCGCTGCTCGCCGGTCCGGTCGATCTGGTCAGGTCGAGCGGGTTCACCGGGCGGGCGACGCTGGACTTCACGGCGCCCGGCGCGCCCGCCGAGCTGGCGTTCGGCAGCGACGACGACTACCGGGTGGTGCGCCGGGCGGAGGAGTCGCGGGCGACGGCCGGGTTCGCGCAGCGGACGGTCATCGGGCACACGGTGCGGGTGCATCTGTCGCGGCTTTCGGCGCCCGGGGAGCTGGGCGACCAGGTGGTGACGGTGCGGGAGCGGATCCCGGTGTCCGAGGTGGCGGCGGTGCGGGTGAACCTGCGCGAGGAGCAGTGCTCGCCGATGCCGGACGCGGTCGACGAGGACGGCATCGTGCGCTGGGAGGTGCCGGTGCCGCCGGGCGGGCGGCGGACGGTGACGTTGTCGTACGAGATCGTGGCGAAGAGCGGCACCACCGGCCTGTAGACCGGTGTCTACGATCGGGGGCGGTACGGGGGCGGTACGGGCGGTCACGGAGAGGGTGCGCGATGGACATCAGGACGACGGTCCATGCCGGTGAGTCGGCGCTCGGTCTGGTCGACGAGTTGGTCCAGCTGCGGCGGCTGGCGGAGCCGGGCCGGGTGCCGGGGCAGGGCGGCGCGGCCTGGCCGGGCGGCGGCACGTGGGCGGCCGGGCTCGCGGAGGCGGCGCGGGTGCCCGGGTTCCTGGCGGTGACGGCGCGGGCGGACAGTCTGCTGTGCGGGTTCGGTACGGCGGTCCGCACGCCGGACCCGTACGCCGGGGAGCCGCTGCTCGGGGACGGCCGGGCGCAGGAATGGCTGGCCGGGGCGGTGCGGGTGACGGAGCTCGTGGTGGCGCCGGTGGCGCGCGGGCACGGGGTCGCGCGGCGGATCCTGGCGACGCTGACGGTCCCGGCGCTCGACGACCGGGTGTGGGCGGCGCCGGACCACCGGGACGCGCGGGCGCTGGCGTTCTTCCGCCATCAGGGGTGGCGCCAGACGGTGTTCCCCCGGCCGGGTGACGGTCCGTCGGCCGTGGTGTTCCTCGGTCCTGCTCATCCGTCGCTCGCCGGGCGGCCGGTGATGGGCTGCTGAACCGGGTTAGCTGAGGTCAGCGCGGAGCCGAGCACGGAGTGCGGTGCGGATCAAGGGCCGTCCGGAGAGGTCAAGGTCACAGCTGATCAGCCTGCTGCTCCTTTGTGACGCTGGCTAGCATCCGGGCATGACTGTACTGCCTGACGACGCTCTTTCGCTGGCTGCCGAGTTCCCCGCAGCGACCCACGCGCACTGGCGGCGTCTGGTGGCGGGCGTACTGGGCAAGGCGGGCAAGGACGTGCCCGAGAGCGAGGCGGAGGACGCCTTGTCCACCGCCCTGGAGGACGGGCTGCGGGCCCGTCCGCTGTACACCGCCGCCGACGCCGCGCCCGATCCGGGCCTGCCCGGTTTCGCCCCGTTCGTCAGGGCGGGCCGCGCGGAGGGGAACACGGCGAGCGGCTGGGACGTGCGCCAGCGGCATCGCGCCGCCGACCCCGAGGCGGTCCTGACGGACCTGGAGAACGGGGTCACCTCGCTGTGGCTCGCGGTGGGCCCTGGCGGCATCCCGCTCGGGGACCTCGACCGGGTGCTCACGGGGGTGTACCTCGATCTGGCGCCGGTGGTGCTGGACGCCGGGGCGGAGACCTCGGCGGCGGCCGAGGAGCTGTTCGCGCTGTACGAGCGGCGCGGGGTGGCCCCGGAGGCGGCGCGCGGCAACCTCGGCGCGGACCCGCTGGGCACCGAGGCGCGGACCGGCGCGGCGTACGACGGCGACGCCTTCGCCGCCACGGTGGCGCTCGCCCGGCTGTGCGCCGAGGCGTACCCGGGGGTGCGGGCGCTGGCGGTGGACGCCCTGCCGTACCACGAGGCCGGCGGTTCGGCGGCGCAGGAGCTGGGTTCCTCGCTGGCGACCGGGGTGGCCTATCTGCGGGCGCTGACCCGGGGCGGGCTCTCGGTCGAACAGGCCCTGGGGCAGCTGGAGTTCCGGTACGCGGCGACGGCCGACCAGTTCCTCACGATCGCGAAGCTGCGGGCCGCCCGGCGGCTGTGGGCGCGGGTGGCGGAGGCGTGCGGGGCGCCCGCGGCGGGGGCGCAGCTCCAGCACGCGGTGACCTCGTCGGTGATGATGTCGGCGCGTGATCCGTGGGTGAACATGCTGCGTACCACGGTCGCCACCCTGGCGGCGGGGGTGGGCGGGGCCGAGTCGGTGACGGTGCACCCGTTCGACCACGCGCTCGGTCTGCCGGACGGGTTCGCGCGCCGGATCGCCCGGAACACCTCGACGATCCTGATCGAGGAGTCGCATCTGGCGCGGGTGATCGACCCGGCGGGCGGCTCCTGGTACGTGGAGTCGCTGACCGACGAACTGAGCGCCGCGGCCTGGGAGTTCTTCCAGGAGATCGAGCGGCGGGGCGGGCAGGCGGCGGTGCTGCGGTCGGGCTGGGCCGGGGAGCGGCTGGCCGCGACCTGGGCGGAGCGGTCGAAGGCGCTGGCGAAGCGCCGCGAGCCGATCACCGGGGTGAGCGAGTTCCCGCTGCTCGCGGAGAAGCCGGTGGTGCGTGAGCCGTTCCCGGAGGTGCCCGGCCCCGGCACTGTCACGGGCTCCGGTATCGGTGGCGGGTTGCCGCGGGTGCGGCGCGACGAGGCGTACGAGGTGCTGCGCGCCCGTTCGGACGCGCATCTGGCGGCGACCGGGGCGCGTCCCCGGGTGTTCCTCGCCGCGCTCGGCCCGGCGGCGGCGCACACCGCGCGGCTGACGTTCGCCGCGAATCTGTTCCAGGCCGGTGGCATCGAGCCGGTCACCGAGGGCGCGTTCGCGGACAGCGGCGCGACCGAGGTCTGTCTGTGTTCCAGCGATCCGGTGTACGAGGAGCGGGCGGCCGAGGAGGCCGCCGCGTTCCGCGCCGCCGGGGCCGGGCACGTGGCGCTGGCCGGCCGGCCCGCCGCGTACCCGGACGCCGACTCGTACGTCTTCGCGGGGTGCGACGCCGTCGCCGTGCTCTCCGCCACCCTCGACCGCATGGGAGTGTCCTGATGGGAATCCCCGACTTCACCGGGATCGATCTGGGATCCCCGTCCCCGGCGGGCAGCGCCGAGGAGTGGCGGGCCGCCGTCAAGCGGGCCTCGGGCGGGGACGACCTGCTCTGGGAGACGCCGGAGGGCATCGCGGTCAAGCCGCTGTACACCGGCCGTGACCTGGAGGACGTCGACTTCCTCGGCACGTACCCGGGGGTGACGCCGTTCCTGCGCGGCCCGTACCCGACGATGTACGTGAACCAGCCGTGGACGATCCGGCAGTACGCGGGCTTCTCGACGGCCGAGGAGTCGAACGCCTTCTACCGGCGCAATCTGGCGGCCGGCCAGAAGGGTCTGTCGGTCGCGTTCGACCTGCCGACCCACCGCGGCTACGACAGCGACCATCCGCGGGTGACCGGCGACGTCGGCATGGCGGGGGTCGCGATCGACTCGATCTACGACATGCGGACGCTGTTCGACGGCATCCCGCTGGACAGGATGTCGGTGTCGATGACGATGAACGGCGCGGTGCTGCCGGTGCTCGCGCTGTACATCGTGGCGGCGGAGGAGCAGGGGGTGCCGGCCGAGAAGCTGGCGGGGACCATCCAGAACGACATCCTCAAGGAGTTCATGGTCCGCAACACCTACATCTACCCGCCGAAGCCGTCGATGCGGATCATCTCCGACATCTTCGCCTTCACCTCGCGGAACATGCCGCGCTACAACTCCATCTCGATCTCCGGGTACCACATCCAGGAGGCGGGGGCGACGGCCGATCTGGAGCTGGCGTACACCCTCGCGGACGGCGTGGAGTACATCAGGGCCGGGCGGGCGGCGGGGCTCGACGTCGACGCGTTCGCGCCGCGCCTGTCGTTCTTCTGGGCGATCGGCATGAACTTCTTCATGGAGGTCGCGAAGCTGCGCGCGGCCCGGCTGCTGTGGGCCAAGCTGGTCAGGGAGTTCGACCCGAAGAACGCCAAGTCCCTCTCGCTGCGCACCCATTCGCAGACCTCGGGGTGGTCACTGACCGCGCAGGACGTGTTCAACAACGTCACCCGCACCTGTGTGGAGGCGATGGCGGCGACCCAGGGGCACACCCAGTCGCTGCACACCAACGCGCTCGACGAGGCGCTGGCGCTGCCGACCGACTTCTCGGCGCGGATCGCCCGCAACACCCAGCTGATGATCCAGCAGGAGTCCGGCACCACCCGGGTCATCGACCCGTGGGGCGGCAGCGCGTACGTGGAGCGGCTCACCTACGACCTGGCGCGCCGGGCCTGGCAGCACATCCAGGAGGTGGAGGCGGCCGGCGGCATGGCGCAGGCCATCGACGCGGGCATCCCGAAGCTGCGGGTCGAGGAGGCCGCGGCCCGTACCCAGGCGCGGATCGACTCCGGCCGTCAGCCGGTGATCGGCGTCAACAAGTACCGGGTGGACGGCGACGAGCAGATCGACGTGCTGAAGGTCGACAACTCCTCGGTGCGCGCCCGGCAGGTGGAGAAGCTGCGGCGGCTGCGCGAGGAGCGCGACGAGCGGGCCTGCCAGGGCGCGCTCGACGATCTCACCCGGGCGGCGGGCGGCGAGGGCAACCTCCTGGAGCTGGCGGTGCGCGCGGCCCGCGCGAAGGCGACCGTGGGCGAGATCTCGGACGCGCTGGAGAAGGTGTACGGGCGGCACGCGAGCCAGATCCGTACGATCTCCGGTGTGTACCGCAACGAAGCCGGTGAGTCCCCCACCGTCGCCACCACCCGCACCCTCGTCGACGCGTTCGAGGAGGCCGAGGGGCGGCGGCCGCGCATCCTGGTCGCCAAGATGGGCCAGGACGGGCACGACCGCGGCCAGAAGGTGATCGCGACGGCCTTCGCCGACCTGGGCTTCGACGTCGACGTCGGCCCGCTGTTCCAGACCCCGGGCGAGGTGGCCCGGCAGGCCGTGGAGGCGGACGTCCACATCGTCGGCGTCTCGTCGCTCGCGGCCGGTCACCTCACGCTCGTCCCGGCGCTGCGGGACGAGCTGGCCGCGGAGGGCCGGGAGGACATCATGATCGTGGTCGGCGGGGTGATCCCGCCGCAGGACGTGCCCACGCTCCTGGAGATGGGCGCCGCCGCGGTGTTCCCGCCCGGCACGGTCATCCCGGACGCCGCCGCCGACCTGGTGCGACGGCTCGCCACCGACCTGGGCCACGAGCTGTAGCCGGGCATGGGCATCGACCTCGACACGTACGAGAAGGGTGTACGGGACGGCCGTCGCGCGCTGGTCGCGCGGGCCATCACCCTGGTGGAGTCGACCCGGCCCGACCACCGGGTGCTCGCCCAGGAGCTGCTGACCCGGCTGCTGCCGTACACCGGCCGGGCGCGGCGGATCGGGATCAGCGGGGTGCCGGGGGTCGGCAAGTCGACCTTCATCGACGCCTTCGGCACCATGCTGACCGGGCTCGGGCACCGGGTGGCGGTGCTCGCCGTCGACCCGTCGTCGACCCGCACCGGGGGTTCGATCCTGGGCGACAAGACGCGGATGGAACGCCTCGCGGTCGATCCGGCGGCGTTCGTGCGGCCGTCGCCGAGCGCGGGGACGCTGGGCGGCGTCGCCAAGGCGACCCGGGAGTCGATGGTGGTCATGGAGGCCGCCGGGTACGACGTGGTGCTGGTCGAGACGGTCGGTGTCGGGCAGTCGGAGACGACCGTGGCGAACATGGTCGACTCCTTCCTGCTGCTGACGCTGGCACGGACCGGCGACCAGTTGCAGGGCATCAAGAAGGGTGTCCTGGAGCTGGCCGACGTGGTGGCGGTGAACAAGGCCGACGGTCCGCACGAGACCGACGCCCGGGCCGCGGCGCGTGAACTCGCGGGCGCGCTCAGGCTGATGCACGGCCGGGAGGCGGTGTGGACGCCGCCGGTGCTGACCTGCAGCGCGCGGGAGTCGACGGGCCTCGACGAGGTGTGGGAGCGCCTGGAGAAGCACCGGACGCTGCTCGACGCGGCGGGGCGGCTGGACGCCCGGCGCCGGGACCAGCAGGTCGACTGGGCCTGGTCGATGGTCCGTGACGAGCTGCTCACCCGGCTGCACTCCGATCCGGCGGTGCGGGAGCTCACGCCGGACGTCGAACGGCGGGTGCGGGAGGGGTCGTTGACGCCGACGCTGGCGGCGGAGCGGATCCTGGCGGCGTTCGGGGACGGGCGGCGCTGACCCGCCGAGCGGTTGACCGGTGCGCGGTTGACCGGTGCGCGGTTGACCGGTGGGCGGGGCGGGCGGGGCCCGGCGTCATGGCGCGGGCGGGCCGGGGGCCGGGTCGAGGACCCGGTCGATCAGCCCGTACGCCAGGGCCTCGGCCGGGGTGAGCCAGCGGTCGTCAGCGAAGTCCCGTACGACGTCGGCGACTTCGCGGTGGGTGAAGTCGGCGAGGAGCGCCGCGATCCGGTCCCTGCTGTGCCGCAGCTCCTCGTGGCTGGCGCCTTCGGCGGAGCCGGTGGGCGGCTGCGCGAAGGCGGGCAGGTGGAGCATCATGCGGGCGCTGGGCAGCGCGTAGCGCTTGCCGGGGCTGCCCGCGGAGAGCAGGAACTGGGCCATCGAGGCGCAGTAGCCGAGGCCGATGGTGACGACCTCGTTCGGGATGTGCCGTATGACGTCGTAGATCGCGAGCCCGGCGGGCACCGAGCCGCCCGGCGAGTTGATGTAGAGGGTGGCGGGCCGGTCGCTCTCGGCGGCGAGGAGCAGCAGTTCGGCGGTGACCCGGTCGGCGGTCTCGGCGGTGATCGGGGTGGCGATGCGCAGGATGCCGTGCCGCAGCAGCCGGTCAAGGACGGGGTCGTGGCAGTGTTCCGGGTCCGCGCCCGGGTCCCCGCCCCCGCCCGGGTGGGCGGCCGGTTCCTCGGCGTCTTCGGTCATGCGGCTCCTTCCCTGACGGCCGGCCCCCGGGGCGCCGGGGAGATGGCCGCCGGGGCCGGGAGCTGACAGGGGAAGCCCTTCCCGGCCGGGCGCCGCGCCTCACCGTGTGTAACCGTTCGGAGCATCCGGCGGTACGGGGCGGGGCGGGCGGGTCCTGCGACGGCGCGGGGCCCGGGGGTGGTCCCTGCGCCCGCCCCCGGGCCCCGCGTGGCGCGTGTCGTGCGCGTGGTGCGCGTGGCGCCCGTCGCCACGGTCTCGCCGTACGAGGACCGCTTGCGTCAACGGCCTTGCAGGGCCTTGACGTTGTTGCCGAAGGTCCAGTTCTTCGAGCCGTCCCAGTTGGCGGACCAGGTCATCAGGCCCTTGAGGGCGCCGCCGTAGTGGTTCCACGCCTGGGAGACCAGGGAGGTGCTCATGTAGCCGCCGCCCGCGCCCGGTTGGGCCGGGAGGCCGGGGACCTGCTTGTCGTACGGCACCTTGATGGTGGTGCCCTGCACGACCAGGCCGCGGTTGAGGCAGTCGGTCTGGGCGACGAACCCGGCGACGGTGCCCGCCGAGTAGGAGTCACCGGAGCAGCCGTACATGCTGCCGTTGTAGTACTGCATGTTGAGCCACCACAGGCGGCCGTTGTCGGCGTACTTCTTCACGATGGGCAGGTAGGCGCCCCAGATGGAGCCGTAGGCGACGCTGCCGCCGGTGACGTAGGCGGTCTCCGGGGCCATGGTCAGGCCGAAGCCCGCGGGCATCCGGGACAGCACGCCGTCGATGATGTAGACGAGGTTGGCCTGCGAGGCGGAGAGGGTGCCGATGCTGCCGCTGCCGACGAGGCCGGTCTCGATGTCGATGTCGATGCCGTCGAAGTTGTAGGTCTTCAGGATCGGCACGATGGTGGCGATGAAACGGTCGGCGACGGCACGGGAGTTGAGGTCGATGCCCGCGGCGGCGCCGCCGATGGACATCAGGACGGTGGCGCCGGCGGCCTTGGCGCGGCACATCTCGGCGGGGGTCGACACCTTCACGGTGGCGTCCATGCCGTCCTCCCACAGCACGGTGCCGTCCGAACGGATCACCGGGAAGGCGGCGTTGATGACGTTGTAGCCGTGGGCGGCGAAGCGGGCGTCGTCGATGGGGGCCCAGCCGAACGGCGGGTGGACGCCGTTGGCGGAGCCGTCCCAGTTCTCCCAGTAGCCCTGGAGGACCTTGCCGGTGGGGCGGGGCTTGAGGGCGCAGGTGTCGGCCGCCGCGGTCTCGCCCTTCGGGGCGGGGGCGGCGGCGGCCGGGGCGGTGAGGACGGTGACGGCGGCGAGGAGGGTGGCGAGGCCCGCGCCGAGGGCGTGGACGATCCGGTGGCCTGGCATGCGTGCTCCTTGGGACGTGGGGGGTCCGGGGCGTGACGCGGTGCTGGGACGGTGCTGGCACGGTGCATGACGAGCAGTCCCCCGACCGTAGATTGGTCCAGACCAAGCGTCAACCGTTGGGACGGACGCCGGTGTTGACGCGCCCTCGGGCGGCCGGTCCCGTGGGGCGGGTGACGGCCGCGTCGGTGCCGAGGGGTGCCCGCCGGGTTCCCTAGGGTGACCGGGCGAAGGACGGCGGAGCGGAGGAGGGTGCCCCATGGGCGGTGCGGGTGACGGGACGGACAGCGTGAGCGGACCGGGCCGAACGGGTGGAACCGGCGGACCGGGGCAGGTGGGGCGGGCGGGGCCGGTGGGCGGTGGCCCGTCCGGGGCGGGCGCGGCCCGGCGGGGGCGTCCGCTGTTCGCACGCTTCTACGCCAGGGCCGTGGGGCCCGCGCTCGACCGGGCCGGGATCGCCGAGCACCGCGAGCGGCTGCTCACCGGGCTGACCGGCGACGTGATCGAGATCGGGGCGGGCAACGGGCTGAACTTCCGGCACTATCCGGCCGGGGTGCGCCGGGTCCTCGCGGTCGAGCCGGAGCCCCGGCTGCGCGCGGCTGCCGAGGCGGCGGCCCGTACGGCCCCGGTGCCGGTGGAGGTGACGCCGGGGGTCGCCGAGGACCTGGCGCTCGCGGCGGACGCCTCGTACGACGCGGCCGTCGTCTGCCTCACGCTCTGCTCGGTGACGGATCCGCACCGGGCCCTCGCCGAGCTCCGCCGGGTGCTGCGCCCCGGCGGGCAGTTGCGCTTCCTGGAACATGTGCGGGCAGGTTCGACGGGGATGCGGCGGGTGCAGCGCGTGGTCGCCGCGACCTTCTGGCCGCTGCTCACGGGCGGCTGCCACACCGGCCGGGACACCCGGTCGGCGATCGTCGCCGGTTTCACGTTGCGCTCGGTCGACACGTTCGCCTTCCCCGAGACCCGCGTCCCGTCCCCGGCCGCCACCCATATCCTCGGGACGGCGGTACGGCCGGACTGAGCCCGCCCGCCGCCCGGTCGGCCGTACGGCACGCGACGGGCGGTGGGCGGCGCGTCCCGGCTCAGTCGCCCCGGCGCAGCAGGAGCACCCGCTGGAGCAGGTCGCGGGCGAGGGCGAAGTGCGACTCCTCGGGGTGGGTGGTGAGGCGGATCCGGGTCCACGCCTCGTCGAAGTCCACGCCGGTGGTACGGGAAAGCCTCTTCGCCTGCCACGAGGTGATGGGTGACCAGAACCAACGACGCCGTCCGAGCTGCTTCATATCCGCTCCAACGATCATGAGGTGGGTCGCGAAACTATATGAATCGACCTAAATCGGACCGCTTGGTCGGTTCCTGGGATCGGGCAGGCTCGGGTCGGGTCGCGGCGGGCGCGGGTTCCTCCGGTCGGTCAGTTTCGGAGAAGCCCCGGCGGGCCGCCGCTTCCTAGCATGGGAACCAGCCAAGCGAAGCCCGAGAAGAGAATCGCCCGGACGGGCGCAGAGGGAGCGAATCAGCCATGACGCAGACCACGAAGACGACCCGCACCAGCACGTCGTCCGACGCCGCGGCCGAGGGCTTCACCGAAGAGGAGCGCGGCGCGATGAAGGCGCGCGCCAAGGAGGTGCGGGCGGCCGCCCGGGCCGGTTCACGCGCGGAGAAGGCCGCCGAGGCGGCGGCCGAGGTCCTGGCGAAGATCGCGGAGCTGCCGGACGAGGACCGGGCGCTCGCCGAGCGGGTGCACGCCCTCGTGACCGGCAGCGCGCCCGAGCTCGCGCCCCGGCTCTGGTACGGGATGCCCGCGTACGCGAAGGACGGCAAGGTGCTGTGCTTCTTCAAGCCCGCGTCGAAGTTCAAGGCGCGCTACTCCACCCTCGGCTTCGGCGACGTGGCCGCGCTCGACGACGGTGTGATGTGGGCGACGGAGTTCGCGCTGACGGGCCTGAACGCCGAGGCCGAGGCCCGGATCGCGCTCCTGGTCAAGACGGCCGCCGCCTGAGGCGCACCCCTGCGCCGGGCACGTCCGACGGTGTGCGGGTGACCCCCGGTGCGCCTGGGGTTCACCCGCACACTCCCGGACGGACACAGGTCACGCCTACCCGTTCCGGTGATTTGGCCGAACTACGCGTAGCCCAGATAGATGCCTGAGGCATGTAGTGGACCGTGCATCCATCGCCGGAAATCCGGCCGACGATCACCGACTGCGAGGTCCTCCCATGACCGACGTCGTGGCGTTCCCCCAGAACCGCACCTGCCCCTACCACCCGCCCACCGGCTACGACCCGCTGCGCGAGGAGCGTCCGCTCTCCCGCGTCACCCTCTGGGACGGCCGGGAGGTCTGGCTGGTCACCGGCCACCAGGCCGCCCGCGCCCTCCTCGCCGACCAGCGCCTGTCCACCGACTCCACCCAGCCGGACTTCCCGATCCCGACGGAACGGGCCGCGGCGGTACGGCGCCGCCGGCGCGCCGCGCTGCTCGGCCGGGACGACCCTGAGCACAACGCCCAGCGTCGGCTGCTCATCCCGAGCTTCACGGTGCGGCGGACCGAGCACCTGCGGCCGCGCATCCAGGCCACCGTGGACCGGCTCATCGACGCGATGGAGGCGGCGGGACCGCCGTCCGAGCTGGTGGGCGACTTCGCGCTGCCGGTGCCGTCGATCGTGATCTGCGACCTGCTCGGCGTGCCGTACGAGGACCACGACTTCTTCGAGGAGCAGTCGCGGCGGCTGCTGCGCGGGCCGACCAGCGCCGACACCGAGGACGCGATCAACCAGCTCGAGGGCTACCTCGGCGATCTGATCGACCGCAAGCGGCACAGCCCGGGCGACGGGGTGATCGACGACCTGGTCGAGCGCCAGCGCCAGGACGGCACGCCCGACCGCTACGAGCTGGTGCAGCTCGCGACGATCCTGCTCGTCGCGGGGCACGAGACCACCGCCAACATGATCTCGCTGGGCACCTACACGCTGCTGCGGCACCCGGAGCGACTGGCGCAGCTGCGGGCCGATCCGGCGCTGCTGCCCACCGCCGTGGAGGAGTTGCTGCGCTTCCTGTCGATCGCGGACGGGATGCTGCGGGTCGCCCGCGAGGACGTGCCGGTCGGCGACGAGGTCATCCGCGCGGGTGACGGGGTCGTCTTCTCGACCTCCCTCATCAACCGCGACACCAGCGCCTACAGCGAGCCCGACAGCCTGGACTGGGACCGCTCGCCGCGCCACCACCTGGCGTTCGGCTACGGCATCCACCAGTGCCTGGGGCAGAACCTCGCCCGTACGGAGCTGGAGATCGCGCTCGGCACACTGCTGCGCCGCCTGCCGGGGCTGGCGCTCGCGGCGCCCGTCGAGGACATCCCGTTCAAGCCGGGCGACACGATCCAGGGAATGCTCGAACTCCCCGTCACCTGGTGAGGCGGAGGGAGACTGTGGAGACTACGGACATGGCAGAGACCGCGGCGACGGCAGCAGCGAGGGAGAGCGCAGACGTGAGAGAAGCGGCGGACGCGACAGGGGCGGCACCGACACCGGCATCGGCATCGACTCCGGCACCGGAGGGGGTCCGGCCGACGCTCATCACCATCGACACGGACGTCTGCATCGGCGCCGGGCAGTGCGCCCTGGTCTCCCCCGAGGTCTTCACCCAGAACGACGACGGCTTCGGCACGGTGCTGCCGGGCCGGGCGGCGGGCGGCGGTCCGCTGATCCGCGAGGCGGCGCGGGCCTGCCCCGTACAGGCGATCACCGTGGAGCAGAGCGTCGAGCAGGAGGAGTAGCGGGGGCCCGCCGGGTCCGTAAGGTGTGAATCCTTGGGCCGGAGAGCGGTGGAAAAGTCGGCTCGGGGCTCGGCGGCGGGAAATCAGCTTCGCGCGCACGGCGTTAATGCGCCGATGGTTCTGACGTATTTCCGTCGGGGTTTCTGAATCGGCGCTCGGTACATTTTCGATACGCGTCCGATACGGCAACTCCGCCCGGGGAGCTGAAAGCTGGTGACCGGAATGCGCGCCGGTCACCAGCTCATGGCGGGGCCGCCCGGAAGTTCAGAGATCAGCAGTTGTCGTACATGATCTCGAAGCTCGTGATCGGCGAGCTGGTCTGCAGGCTGAAGTCCTTCTTGGCGCCCTTCGGACCGACCCGCGGGCTGCCGGCGGAGTATCCGCTGCTCGTGTTGAACCGGATCCAGGGGCAGCGACCGTCGGCCTTGTCGTCCTGGACCCACCCGCTGGCGTAGTACGAGTCACAGACCTGGGCCCAGCCGTGGCCCTCGCTGCGGCTGACGTTCGAGCTCCAGCAGCCGCTCGCGCCCGAGGTGCTCGCGGACGCGGTGGGGGCGACGAACACGGTGGCCGCGATCGCGGACGCGGCGACGACCGCCGCCATGCGCTTCCTCATCATTTCCTCCTGTTGAATCGTCACTGACACGAGCCAGCGCCGCGGCGCGCCGAATTGTGTGGCGTGCCGCTGACGGGGTGGTGAGGTGGAACGGGTTGAACCGTATCCGCGACAAAGGAATTTGTGATCGAGGTCGCACAACTTGGCCGATGGCCAACCATCGCACCGGCGCTTCGCCGGGCACCGGTTCTTCGCCCCACGAAGGCCGACCGCTTCGAACCTTTCAGGGAAAACGCCCGGGAAACTGGAAGAGCGATATTCGCGGGGCGGCCTTTCCCGTCAGCCGATCGGCGGGAACAACGCCGCACGCGTCAACGGCTGGCCAGACACATGGACATGTCACACCGGCACGCCAGGCCGAACTGCTGCCGAAGCGTGCGCCCGGCCCAATCGGAAGCGGAAGCCGCCACCCCTCGCCGCACGAGCGCGACCCTCGCGACGCGCGCGGCCCTGGTCGGCGGGGGCCTCGAACATCGCGCCACAGGAGTCCCTCCCGTCGCCTCCTGTTGGCCTGAACTCCGCCCGGACTCCGTCGGCGTGGGCCCGCCGGAACGGCCGGGCGACGCGAAGACGCCCACGACGGCGGGCTCTTCGCATCGCGGGCGTACGCCGATTCAGCAGGTGATGAAGACCGGACGGGCATCCGCCCGGCCGTAGGCGAGGATGCGCGTGAGCGCCTCCCGCATGCGGGCCACATCGTCGGCCGGCGCCCGCAGGACCGCCTCGACCACCGGCTCGTCCGGGCACAGCCCGTCCAGCCCCAGCTCGTCCAGGCCCAGTTCGTCCACATCGGCGGGGTCGAAGGTGATCCGCAGGACGTTCCCTTCCAGCTCCACCCTGCGCACACATCCGTACGCGGTGCTCTGGTCGGGGGTGACGACGCAGTAAGAGTCCATGCCGAGGCGGACGTCCTGGTCGTCCGGCTCCCCGAAGCCGCCCTGGAACTGGAGGGCGAAGCCCTCCTCGTCCCCCGACTCCGCGACTCCGGCGGTCGGGACGTGGACGCCCGGTGGAAGCTCTTCGTGCCACCCGTAGGCGACGCTCGCGATAAACCTGTAGGTCACACAGGTGTTCTATCAGACCCGTCACGGCCGGCCAGCCTTGTCGTGATCACGATGGCGGGCTATCTTGCATTGCATGGTTCCTGGTGAAGCAATGAACGAGCTCGGGGGCAGAGTCCCCAGCCAGCTCCGCAAGGGCGTCCTGGAGCACTGCGTGCTCGCGCTGCTCAGGGACGGTCCCCGGTACGGCGTGGAGCTGCTCGCCGAGCTGTCGGCGGTCAGCGTCATGACCACCAGCCAGGGCACGATCTATCCGCTGCTGTCCCGGCTGCGCCGCGAGGGGTACGTCGACACCGAGCTGCGGGAGTCGCCGAGCGGGCCGCCGCGTCGCTACTACACGCTGACGCCGGTGGGCCGGGCGGCGCTCGGCGAGTTCACCCGGGCCTGGCCGTTGTTCCGGGACGCCGTGGACCACTTCGTCGGCGTCCCGCCGTCCGTACCGGGGCCGACCGCCCCACCGGCCCCATCCGCCACGACGGCCGACGCCGTCTCCGACACCGCATCCCAGCACGGATCCCAGGGGGAACCCGCATGAACGCCATCGACCACCCCGTCGTCTCCGCCTACCTCGACGCCGTCGCCCGCGAGACGGCCGGGCTCCCCGCCGACCGGCGCGCCGAGCTGCTCGCCGACCTCCGCGAGCACATCGAGGTGAGCGGCGCCGACACCGAGGCGCGGCTGCGCGAGGTGCTCGCCGAGCTGGGCGAGCCCCGTACCGTCGCCGCCTCCGCGCTCGCCGAGGAGCCCTACCCGGCGGCGGCCACCGTGGCCCCGGTGAGCAAGGGGAAGGCCCGGCTCACGGCGGTGCTGCTCGGCTTCGGCGGGCTGCTGTTCCTGATGAACCCGCTGCTCGGCGCCGTGGCGCTGATCGC
The DNA here is from genome assembly GCF_044748125.1 of Streptomyces sp. NPDC090025. Taxonomy (NCBI): domain Bacteria; kingdom Bacillati; phylum Actinomycetota; class Actinomycetes; order Kitasatosporales; family Streptomycetaceae; genus Streptomyces; species Streptomyces sp. NPDC090025. Next base: position 119,593 of record NZ_JBIVFL010000020.1, read on the forward strand.
CGGTCTGGTGCTGCTCTGGTCCGCGCCGCACTGGGAGCAGCGCGACAAGACCATCGCGACCGTCACCTCGCTCGCCGTGCCCGTCGCGGTGCTCATCGGCGGCCTCGTGCTCTCGGCCGGCCGGATCGGCGTGATCGAGCTGCTCCTCGCCATGGCCTTCGCCCTCGTCGTCCCGGGCTGCGGCGCGCTGATGCTGATGTCCCGGCTGCGCGCGCCGCGCGCGTCCGTGTGAGCCGACCTGACCTGACCCGCCCCACCCGCCTATCCTTCTTCCCGGACACCAACGGGTGACCGACGGGGGAAAGGGAGGGACGGATGAACTGGATCTGGGTGATCCTCATCCTGTTCTGGACGGGTGGCTTCGCCTGGGCCGCCGACAACATCCGGACGGCTCTGCGGCATCGCCACGAGCGCAAGATGGAGGTCCTGGAGGCGGCCAAGCAGGAGCGGATCGCGCTCGACGCGGCCGGGAAGTCCCCGGAGCCGGTCTGCGGGTGCACGCACCACCTGGCCAAGCACGACAAGCAGGGCCGGTGCCACGAGCGGGTGGAGGTGCCGGTGGCCTGGGACGAGAACAAGAAGCCGGTGCGGTACGAGCCGGGGCAGTGCAACTGCCAGCAGTACATCGGTCCGCAGCCGCTGTCGCAGATCTACCCGGACGAGCTGACGGACCTCTAGGACGGACGGTCGTCACGAACCACACGCCGGAGCCCCCGGGAGGAAGTCCTCCCGGGGGCTCCGGTGCGTTCGGTCGAGCAGGTTTCGCGTCGAGCAGGTTTCGCCAGGAAAGTTTCGCCTAGAAGGTGAGGTTCCAGGCGTCGATGCGGCCGGTGTCCGAGGCCGCGATGTCCTGGGCGCGGAGCTTCCAGGTGCCGTTGGCGACCTCGCTCGAGGCGTTGACCGTGTAGGTCTTCAGGACGTCGTCGGCGCTGTCGCTGTTGGTGAAGTCCTCCAGCGGGTACACGGTGCCGTCGGGCGCGACCAGGGAGAGCACCAGGTCGCCGCGGTAGGTGTGCTTGATGTCGACGCCGACCTTGAGGGTCGCCGGGGCGTTGCCGGTGACACCGGTGACGGTGATCGGGCTCTCGACGGTGGTGTTGTCCGGGATGGCCACGTCCGTGAGGTTCTCGAAGTACGGGCCGGTGGGCGGCTGGGTGGTGCCGCTGACCGCCTTCAGCGCGTCGACCTGGCCCTCGCCGAAGAAGCCGTTCTTCGTGGCGGTGCCGGTGCAGCGGCTGTCGGACGGGCACGCCTTGTCGGTGGCCTGGGTGGCGAGCGCGGCGCGGATGTCGGCCGGGGTGTACGTCGGGTTGGCGCTGGCGATCAGCGCGGCGACGCCGGTGACGTGCGGGGAGGCCATCGACGTACCGCTCTTGGAGCCGTATTTGCCGCCGGGCAGCGTCGAGTAGACGCCGGTGGCACCGTCGCCGCCGGGGGCGGTGACGTCGATGACGCCGTTGCCGAAGTTCGAGTACGACGCCTTCGCGCCGCCGCTGGCCTGCGCGGAGACGGTGACGACGCCCGGCAGCTCGGTCGGGATGTCGATGCAGGCGTTGGTGATCGTGCGGGTCACCGGCGTCGAGTCGTTGGGGCTCTCGCTGTCGGTGGTCTTGTTGGCCAGGTCGTAGTTCGAGTTGCCGGCCGCGGCGACCTGCAGCGAGCCCTTGGACTCGGCGTACGCCTGGGCGCGCCGGACGCCCTCGATGATGGCGGCCTGGTCGACGTTGTCGGGGCAGTTGAACTGCCACGGGTCGGTGTAGTAGCTGTTGTTGGTGACCTTGAAGCCGTGGTCACCGGCCCACATGAAGCCGCAGACGGTGTTCTCGGCGAAGAACAGGGTGCTGGTGGGTTCGGCGATGCGCACGGAGGCGAGCTTCACTCCGGGGGCCACGCCGACCACGCCCTTGCCGTTCTTGGCGGCGGCGATCGTCCCGGCGACGTGCGTGCCGTGGGTGTCGACGTCGCGCCAGGCGCCCGCGCGGGTGTCGGCCTTGCCGTAGGCGCAGGAGACGGAGTCGGCCGCGTCGAAGTTGGGCGCGATGTCCTGGTGCTGGTCGTCGACGCCGGTGTCGAGGACGCCGACCTTGACGGCGGCGGAGCCGGTGTTGACGGCCCATGCCTGCTCGGCCTTGATCTGCGTCATGTCCCAGCGGTTCGACTCGGTGAGGGTCGTCGCCGACTGGCTGGGGTTGGCGGGGAGCGCCGGGTTGTACGCGTCGGCGGGGACGTCGGAGGTGCGGGTCGCGCCCACCTGCTGGACGCCGGAGACGCCGCGCAGGGTGGCGGCGAACGTGGCGGAGGTGGAGTGGGCGACCACGACGCCGATGGCGTCGTAGGTGGCGAAGACGGTGCCGCCGTTGGCGGTGACGGCCGAGCGTACGGCGGTGGTGTCACCGGGCGTGGTGATGACCAGGTACGCGCGGGTGCCGGCCGCCCAGGCGGCGGTCTGCTCCGTGCCCGTGGCCTGGGCGCGCGGCGCGGCCGGGGCCTTGATCGGGGGCTTGCTCGCGGCCTCGGACCGTATGTGCGCGGTGCCGTGCGGCTCGATGCCGTTCGGGGCCTGCGCGGTGGCCTGGGCGGGGGCGGCGATGGCGACGGTGGCGCCGACGACGGCGGCGACCGCGACCGGGAGTCTCAGCCGACTCGATATGTGGGAAAACATTGCGTCCTCCGATGGCCCGGAGGCGCGGGTGGCACCGGCCGGGCCCTGTGATGTGTGGGGTGGACGCAAGATCCCAGGGCGCCGGGAGCGGAGGGAAGGATTCTGCTCGCCATATCCCTTTCCGTTACCCATTGTTGATCTGACGGAACGCCAAGTCGGTCACGAACGCGACCTGTTGTGACAATCCGGCGTCCCGGGAGCGGGCGGTCCGTCGGCGGGACCGCCCGGACCTGGGAAGACGTCTCGGCCACCGGCTCGGCGCATGGCGCAAAATGGGCTCCATGAGGCTTCCCGCTCCGCTGAGAGTGATCAATGAAGGGCTCGCGTTCCTCCTGGAACTCGCGGCCCTGGCCGCCCTCGCCTGGTGGGGCTGGCGGACGTCCGACCACACCGCGGTACGGCTGCTCGCCGCCGTCGCCACGCCCGGCGCGGCGGCGGTGCTGTGGGGCCTGTTCGCCGCGCCCCGGGCGCGTTTCGCGGTCCCGCTGCCCGCCGTCCTGCTGGTGAAGGCGCTGGTGTTCGGGTCCGCCGTGGCGGCGCTGCTCGCGCTCGGGCAGCGCGGCGACGCGGTGACGTTCGGCGCGGTCCTTCTCGTCAACACGGTCCTGGTGACGGTGGACCGGCGGGGAGCGGCCAGGGCGGCGGCGGGCCGGGCGGGCTGATCCACCGGGCAGGCGCGCGGGTGGCCGAACCCGCTGGTCAGGGGTGTGCGTTGGAGCTTCCGCCGAGGAGAACCGGCCACCCTGGTCGGGTCATCGCATTGCGGGGCCGCGCGGCCCGCGGTTTGGATCGTCCGATGTGAACGGCGCCGGTCCGGGCGGACGCCGGTGGACCGGAGGACGCGCATGACTTCCCTGCTCGACGGGTGGACGCCCTGGCCCGAGGAGTTCGTCGACCGCTACTGGCTGTCCGGGCACTGGCACGGCTTCTCGCTCGACCAGGTGCTCCGGGACCGTGCGGTGCGGTACGGGCCGAGGACCGCGCTCGTGCACGGCGACACCCGGCTGACGTACGCGGCGCTGAACCGGCGGGTGGACCGGGCGGCCGCCGGGTTCCGGCTGCGCGGGGTCGGACCCCGGGCCCGGGTCGTCGTGCAGCTGCCGAACGTGCCCGAGCTGGTCGTCACCGTCTTCGCCCTGGTCCGGGCCGGTGCGCTCCCGGTGCTGTGCCCGCCCGCGTACCGCACGGACGAGGTGGCCCGGCTGGTGCGGGGCGCCGAGGCCGTCGGCTATGTCGGTCCGACCTCGCACGACGGCTTCGACCACGGCTCGATGGCGGCGGAGATCGCGGCCGGATCGCCCTTCCTGCGCCGGGTGTTCACCCTCGACCGGCCGGGCGAGTCGTCCCCGTACGGCGGCCTCACCACGGACACCGTCGGCTGTCACTACTTCCCGCTGCACTCGGTCGACGCCCCGCCGGTGCCCGCGCTGGTCCTCGCCGCGGGGCAGCCCGCGCTGCTGCTCGTCGCCGACGCGGAGACGCAGCGCGTTGGCGGGCCGCGCCTCGTGCCCCGTACTCACAACGACCTCGTGGGGCAGGCTCTCACCGCCGCCGAGGCGGTGGCGCTGACCGAGGACGACGTGTACCTCGCCGCGCTGCCGGTCGGTTCGGCGTCCGGCCTCGCCTCCCCCGGCGTCATCGGCACGCTCGCGGCGGGCGGAACCGTGGTCCTGACGGAACATCAGGAACCTTCGGAGTACGCCGAGTTGGCGGCACGAGAAGGAGTGACCGTCGCGGCGGTGGAGCGGGATGCCGACGTGGCCCCGCTGCTCGCGGGCGGTGTGCGGTGGGTGCAGGTGGTGGGCGGCCTCGGCCCCGGCAGCCCCGGCAGCCCCGGCAGCCCCGGCGGTCCTGGGACCGCCGGACCGGTGGGGGCGGCCAGGCGGGTCCGGCGGGTGCTCGCCCCGGCGACGGGGCCGGTCCTGCTCACCCCGCCCGGTGCGGCGGACGGCGAGCCGGGCGGGCCGCTCACCGCGCTCTCCGCCGACGACGAGCTCCGGGTGGTCGACGCCGAGGGCGCCGAGGTGCCGGACGGTGAGCCGGGCGAGCTGCTCGCCCGCGGCCCGTACACCCCGCGCGGCTTCTACCGCTCCCCCGACGCCGACGCCCGCGCCTTCACTCCCGACGGCCGTCTGCGGACCGGGCTGCTGGTCCGTCGTACGCCGACGGGCTCGCTGGAGCTGACGGGTCGGGTCGCCGAGGCGCCGGGCGGCGCGTGAGCCGGGCGCCGACCGCCAGGACCAGGGCAAGGGCGGCGAGGGCGGCGCTGGTACGGGCGGCTGCGCCGGGATCTCCGGTCGCGCCGGTGACGGCCGCCGCGAGCAACGGGCCCGCGAACGCGCCGACGTTGAGGGCCGTCGTCGCGAACGCGCCCGCGAGGGACGGTGCTTCGGCCGCGTGCCCGAGCACCCGGCCGACCAGGGCGGTGCCGAGCAGGAACGACAGCGCGCCCTGGAGGAACGACAGCAGGAACAGCGGTACGGGATGGGTGGCGAGCCCCGCGAGCAGCGCCCAGCCGACGGTCAGAGCCCCGAGTGCGGGCAGCAGCCGTACCGTCGTCCGTCCGGCGACGGTGACGCCGAGGAAGGCGCCCAGGCCGAACGCGGCGAGCAGCCCGGGGACCGCGCCGGGCGGCAGTCCGGTGACGTCGGTGGCCACGACGGCGAGGAACGCGAAGCTGCCGAAGGTCGCGCCGTTGACGAGGACGGCGAGCGTCAGGGCCGTGCGGAGCGGGCGGGACCGCAGCACCCGCAGTTCGCGCAGCGGCGCGGCGGGCGGTGTAGCCTTCGCCCCGGCGGCCGGGGCCGTGCCGACGAGGGCGAGGGCGGGCACGCACAGCACGGCGACGGCCCAGAACGCCGAGCGCCAGCCGTGCGCTTCGCCGAGCAGGGCGCCCGCCGGGACGCCGACCACGCAGGCCAGGGTGACGCCGGACAGCAGCACGGCGGTGGCCCGCGCGCGCCGCTCGGCCGGCACGAGGGAGACGCCGTACGGCAGGGCGACGGCGAGGAAGCCCGCGTTGGCGATCGCGGCGACAGCCCGGGTGCCGATGAGGATCCCGAAGTCGGCGGTCAGGGCGCCGACGACGTGCGCGAGCACGAAGACGGCCAGGAACCCGGCGAGGGCGGGGCGGCGTGGCCAGCGGGCGCCGACGACGGCCATCAGCGGGGCGCCGACGATCATTCCGACGGCGTAGGCGGAGGTCAGGCCCGCGGCGGCGGCCGTGGAGACGTGCAGGTCGTGGGCGAGGTCCGGGACGAGCCCGGACAGCATGAACTCGGAGGTGCCCTGGGCGAAGACGGCGAGGGCCAGGACATGGAGGAAGACGGGCAAGGACGGGCTCCGGCGTCGAGTGGGACACGGACGGGGAGATCCGCACGCCGCCGACGGCACGCGCACGACGGTCGTGACGTGCCGGCATGGGCCGTCGCTCGCTCAGGCGGGGCGGCCCAGGCCGGGCTGGCGGATCCGGATCACCGGTCCGGTCACGCGGGGCGGAGGGCAGGCAGGCCGATTCGGCCGGGGGCCCGCGAAGGGGTCCGGCTCGGGGTCCGGCTCAGTCCTGGGCGCGCCACCGGGTGACCGGTGGCTCGGCTCTCTCCGACTCGGGGCTCGTCACCCGCCCGACGGTACGGCGCCGCCCGCCCGTCCCGCACCCGGTTTTTCCGGACCCGGCAGCGCCGCGCGGCCTCAGACGGCCCACTCCGGGGCCCAGACCGCCCCACTCCCGGCCGGGTCGGCCACCTCCGCGTCGGCCAGGGTACGGAGCAGATGCTCGCGCAGCGCGGTCAGTGCCGGGTGGGGGTTGTCGTCGCGCCAGAGCAGCGCGTGCGGGTAGACCGGGGTGGGGCCGACGACCGGGATGCGCCGCAGGCCGTGGCCGTCGGGCCAGACCAGGCGGGTGCCGGCGCCGACCAGGCTGGCGAGCTTCGGGGTGTCGGCGACGACGTCGAGCAGGTCCTCGATGCCGAAGTTGGGGCCGGTGGACTCGATGGTGAGCCCGAAGGCGGCGGCGAGGTCGTCGTAGTAGGCGCCCCATTCGGTGCCGGGGACGATGCCGGGGATCCAGATCCGGTGCCCGATCAGCTCGTACGGGGTGACCTCGGTGGCCCCGGCGAGGGCGTGGCGCGGTCCGACGAGGAGCTGGTGGGGCTCGTCGTGGACGCGGACGGCCCGGATCCCGTCGGGGAGCCGGGTGCCCGGGGCGGGCGCGGCGCGGAAGGTGGCGTCGATGGTGCCGGAGTGCAACGCGGCGACGGCCTGGGCCGCGTCGAAGAGGTGGACGACGTCCAGGTCGGTGCCGGGGTGGGCGCGGTGGAAGGCGCGCAGCAGGGTGGACGGGGCCAGCCGGGAGCCGATGACGTCGACGCGCAGGGCGCGCCGCCCGGGCCGTACCGAGGCGACGGCCCGCTCCTCGGCGCGCAGCAGGGCGCGGGCGTGCGGCAGGAACGCCTGGCCGTCGATGGTCGGCCGGGCGCCGCGCGGGGTGCGGGTGAGGAGCTGGACCCCGAGGTCCTTCTCCAGGGCGGCGATCCGTTTGGAGACGGCCTGCTGGGTGATGCCGAGTTCGTCGGCTGCTTGGTGGAAGCGGCCGGTTCCGGCGACGGCGACAAAGGTGCGGACGGCGTCGAGATCCATGCCCACGACCCTAGCGGGGCCGGGAGTGTCGACAACCGCTGGTTGTCGCGGACCTCTCCCCCGGTTGTTTGACCTGGGGGCCTTCGGGTCGTTTGGATGCGGGGCGGCAACGGTCGGTGGGCGATCGGCGGGTACCGGCGAGGACGGGCAGGGCACGGTGGTGCGGGTGGCGGACGGCGCGGGGGGCCACGGGCGAGCGCGTGGGCGGGGCCCCGGGGGTGGTCTCGGGCGGAGTTTCGGGTGGCTCTGGGCCGCGTACGGGGTGAGCGCGTTCGGGTCGTGGCTGGCCTTCAACGCGCTGCCGCTGCTCGCGATCCGCGAACTGCACGCCGGGCCCGCGCAGGTGGCCGCGCTCGCCTCGGTCGGCGCCGCCGTGGGCGCGGTCCTGGCGGTGCCGCTGGGGCCGTGGGTGGAGTTCCGGCGGAAGCGGCCGGTGATGGTGGCCATGGATCTGCTGCGGTGCGCGGCACTGCTCTCGGTCCCGGCGGCGTACGCGCTGGGGCTGCTCGGGTTCGCGCAGCTCATGGTGGTGTCGGTGGCGGTCGCGGCGGCCGGGATCGGGTTCGACGCCGCGTCCGGCGCGTACCTGAAGTCGCTGCTCGGGCCCGACGAGCTGCTGATCGCCAACGGACGCCTGGAGTCGACGAGCTGGACGGCGACGCTCGCCGGGCCGCCGCTGGGCGGTGTGCTCGTCGGGCTGCTCGGTCCGGTGGTCACGGTCGTCGTGGACGCCGTCAGCTATCTGCTTTCGGCGCTCGGGCTGCGGGCGATCCGCGCCCCCGAGCCGCCTCCCGAGCCCCGGCCGAAGGCACCGGCGGGCGGCCGGGACGGGGCGCGGCGGGCCCGCCGCCGCGAACTGGTCGAAGGCTGGCGGCACATCCTGGGCGACCCGGTGCTGCGGCCGTTGTTCTGGCACACCATCCTGGTGAACAGTCTGATCCTGGCCACCGAGCCGCTGCTCGCCGTGCTGCTGCTCCAGCGGCTCGGCTATCCGACCTGGCAGTACGGTCTTGCCTTCGCCCTGCCGTGTGTGGGCGGTCTGGTCGGCGCCCGGCTCGCCCGGCCGCTCGCCGCGCGCCTCGGCCGGCACCGGGTGCTGGTGGCGGCGGGGGCGCTGCGGACGGTGTTCCCGGTGGGGCTCGCGGTGGTCGGACCCGGGACGACGGGCCTGGTGGCCGTGATGGCGGTCGAGTTCGGGCTGATCTTCTGCTCGGCCGTGTTCAACCCCCTGTTCGCCACGCTCCGTCTTGAACGCACGCCCCGGCACCTGGTGGCGCGGACGCTGTCCGCCTGGGCGGTCAGCCGCCGGGCCGTGATGGCGCTGCTCACGGCGGGGTGCGGGCTGCTCGCCGGAGTGGTGGGGGTGCGGGGCGGGCTCGCCGTGATCGGGGTGGCGCTGCTCGCGACCCCGCTGCTGCTGCCCCGGCGCGCCACCGTGGCGGCGGCCGGACAGGGGGCGGAGCAGGCGGCGGAGCCGAACGCCCGGCGGGCGGAGCGCAGCGGCGCGGCGGCGGACTGACCGCCGGGGCATCCCGGGGCCGCCCGCCACACCGCCGCACCGGCCGGGTCGGTCCCGGTCCCGGTCCCGGTCAGACCGCCGCGAGTTCCGCTCCGGCCCCGTTCGTCGCTCCGGCCTCCGCCGCCGCTCCGGCTCCGGCTCCGGTCGCGGTCGCGGCCTCGACCTCGGCGAGCACGCGCAGTGCCGCCGCCACCGACTCCTCGGACGCCGGGAGCATCGGCAGCCGTACGTCGGCGGTCGGGATACGGCCCTGGGCGTGCAGCACTCCCTTGACGACGGCCGGGTTGGGCTCGGCGAAGAGGGCCGTGGAGAGCCGGGCGAGCCGGTGGCCGAGGTCCCGGGCGCGGGGTACGTCGCCCGCCTGCCAGGCGGCGGCGAGGGCGACGAACCGGTCCGTCGCGACGTGCGCGGACGCGAGGATGCCGCCCGCCGCGCCGAGCCCGAGCAGTGCCGAGGCGAACACGTCGTCCCCGGCGAGCACGGCGAAGCCGTCCGGCAGGTCGCCCAGCAGGGCCACGGTGTCCTGGTCGATGCCGCCCGCCGCGTGCTTGACGCCCGCGACGCCGGGCAGCGCGCCGAGCGCGCGCAGGGTCGGCGCGTCGAGCGAACGGCCGGTGCGGTACGGGATGTGGTAGACGACCAGCGGCACCGGGCTGACCTCGGCGAGCCGGGCGAAGTGCGCGACGACCCCGTCGAGCGACGGGCGTACGAACGCGGGCACGGTCACGAGCGCCGCCGTCACCTCCGGCCATCGGCTCAGCTCGGCGAGGTCCCGGGCGGCGGCCGCGGTGGCGCCGCCGCCCGCGCCGACGATCAGCGCGGCCCGCCGCTCGCGGCACACCTGGGCACAGGTGTCGACGACGGCGGTCCGCTCGTCAGGTTCGAGGGCGCCGCTCTCCCCGGTCGTACCGAGCGCGACGACACCGCTCGCGCCGCCGTCGAGGGCGGCGTGGGCGAGGCCGGCCAGGGCGTCGAGGTCGGGGCGGCCGTCGAGGCCGAAGGGGGTGACGAGCGGGACGAAGATGCCCTGCGGGGAGTACGAGGCGCCCGAGGCGGACGTGGTCTGTGCGGTCGGTGCGGTCGGTGCGCTTGGTGCGTTGTGTGCCATGCGTCGAGCTTCCCGGCCCGGAAACCACAGGTCCAGTTCGCTTTTCCGATGGGACACGTAAGCTGAGCTGATGCTCGATGTACGTCGCCTGCGCCTGCTGCGCGAACTGGCCCTGCGCGGCACCATCGCCGCCGTCGCCGACGCGCTCGCCTTCACCCCCTCCGCCGTGTCGCAGCAGCTGGCCACCCTGGAGCGGGAGGCCGGGGTCGCCCTGCTCGAACGGTCCGGGCGCGGGGTGCGACTGACGCCCGCGGGCGAGAACCTGGTACGGCACGCCGAGGCGGTGCTCGAACGCCTCGAACTGGCGGCGGCCGAACTCGCCGAGGCCCGGCACGGTCCTGCGGGACCGCTGCGCATCGGCGCGTTCCCGACGGCGACCCGCTCGTTCGTACCGGCGGCGCTCGTCCGGCTCGCCGAGCGGCACCCTGCCCTCGAACCGATGGTCGCCGAGACCGACCCGGCGGCGGTCGGGCACGCGCTGCGGGCCGGTGACCTGGACGCCGCCCTGATCAGCGACTACGACCTGGTGCCGACGCCGCTCGAACCGGGCCTCGCGGCGGAGGAGCTGTGCGAGGAGGCCATGTTCCTGGCGACGGCGACCGCGACGACCTCGCCCGTACCGCCGTCGGGTCTCGACGCGCTCGCGGGGCGGCGCGAGGAGGCATGGATCATGCCGGGTCCCGACACCCTGTGCCGGGCGGTGACCGAGCGGATGTGCCGGGCGGCGGGATTCGTGCCGCGGGTACGGCACGAGGTCGACGAGTTCGGCACGGTCCTGGCGTTCGTGGCGGCGGGTCAGGGAGTGGCCGTGGTGCCGGAGTTGGGGGCGACGGACCCGCCCCCCGGCGTCCGGCTCACCGAACTGCCGGTGCGCCGCCGCACCTGGATCGCGTTCCGCAGCGGCGCGGGCCCGCACCCGGCGATCGCGGCGCTGACCGGGGCGCTGCGCGAATCCGTACCGGACCGCCTTCGGGTGCCCGGCGGCACGGCATCATGAGCGCCATGCGCCTACACCGTCGCCCGCAGGACCGTGACCGCTGGATCAAGGGCGCCCTGGAGGCGGTCCTCGACGGAGAGCTCCGGCGGTGCGCCGACTGCGGCACGCCGATCCGCCGCTATCTGCACCGCTACCACCCGTACGACTCCGACTCGTACGAGCGGTGCTTCTCCTTCGCCTGGTGCTCGCCGTGCCGCGTCTACAGCGCGAACGTCTGCTTCGTGGCGCGCCGCCGGGTGCTGCCGGACCTGCTCGCGGGGCTGCCCCAGGACCGCAGGGACCGGCTCGTCGCCACCGAGACGGGGCTGATCGAGCACCTCGACGGGAACCCGGCGGTGGAGCAGCACGCGGACGCGTCTCGACCTCAAGTACAGCCTGAGGGTCAGGCTCAGGTTGAGGGCCAGGGTCAGGGTCAGGGTCAGGGTCAGGGTCAGGGTCAGAACAGGTCGGGCGCGGCGAAGAGTTCCTCGATCCAGTAGGCGCTCGACTCGTGGCAGTCGTCGGCGGGGGTGCCGGGGAACAGCCGGAACCAGGAGACCGCCCGCGAGACGGCGGCCAGCCGGACCGCGAGGGTCGCGGCGCGGCGCAGTGCGGGCAGCGGGATCCCCAGGTCGGTCCAGGGCTCCAGATAGGCGTCGCGGACGGCGGTCACGGCCTCGGGGCCGTACCGCTCGCGGACGTCCCGGGCGGGCACGAGGAGGCTGGCGAAGGGGTGGGCGATCGCCGCGTCGCCCCAGTCGAAGAAGGTGAAGCGGCCCGGGGCGGGGGCGAGGACCTGGCCGTCGTGCAGGTCGCAGTGGTCGAGCGAGTCGGGGACGCCGGACGCGTCGAGCTCCGCGCACCAGTCGAGCAGCCGCGGGCGCCGCGCCCGCAGGGCCGCGCGGGTGTCCGGGGCGAGGGTGGGGTTCGTGGCGACCAGGCCGTCGAAGATCTCCGGCAGTTCCCGGGTCCTGGCGCCGGGCACGCCGAGGGCCGTCATCCGCTCGGTGTACGGGGTGAGGGCGCGCTGCATGCGCGCGTACTGGCCGACCGCGCTGAGCCAGTCGGCCCGGTCGGCCTCGCCCGCGTCGAGGACGCGCCGCAGCAGCGGGCCGCCGTCGGGCAGCAGCGACCAGCCGCGTTCCGGGTCGACGGCGAGCGGGGTCATCACGTGGTCGGGCACCCAGTCGGCGAGGGCGCCGCCGAGGGCGGCCTCGAAACCGGCAGTGGGGGCGCTGGCCTTGAACCAGACGGCGTCCCGGGCGTCCGGCCCGGTACGGAAGCGGACCAGGACCGACCAGGGCCTGATCCGCGCCTGGCGCGGGCCGTGCTCGCGCAGACCGTGGCGTTCGAGAGCGGCGCAGGCCCAGTCGAGGGCGGCGGCGCGCCACTCCGGGTCTTCCCAGGGGGTGACGGCGGCGGTGAAGCGGCCCCGGTCCGTGTCGGTCACGGTGTCGCTCACTGTGGCGGTGGCAGTGGCGGTGTCGGTGGCGGAGTCGGTCTGGTCGCGCATCCGGCGATTGGATCACCGGCCGGGGCCCGGCCGCACCCGAATTGTGCCGGGCGGGCTCGTGCCGGACGGCTCGTGCTGGGCCGCGCCGGTGGTGCCGGGCGGCGCCGACAGGCCCGTACACGCTCCTGAAGGCGACCGTCGCCCCGTACCCGCGCGGTGACCGGGCGGGTACGGGGCGACGGAGGGTCCGTACGACTCCGCGTACGGGACGGGGCGTCAGTCGCGTCCGGCCTCGCGGTCGGCGGCCTTCTGCGCCTTCTCGGCGTGCATCTCCTTGATGCGGACGTTCTCCTTGCGGACGTCCACCTGCGTCTCGCGCTCCTTCTGGAGCCACTCCGGGTTCTCGGCCTTGAGGGCGTCGATCTGCTCGGTGGTGAGCGCGTCGGTCACGCCGCCACGGGCGAGGCCGGAGATGGAGACGCCCAGCTTGGCCGCCACCACGGGGCGCGGGTGCGGGCCGTTGCTGCGCAGGTCGCGCAGCCACTGCGGCGGGTCGGTCTGGAGGGCGTTCAGCTCGGCGCGGGAGACGACACCCTCGCGGAACTCGGCGGGGGTGGCATCGAGGTAGACGCCCAGCTTCTTCGCCGCGGTGGCGGGCTTCATGGTCTGGGCGTTCTGGTGCTGCGTCATGGTGACAAGAATATCGGCCACGTGCGCCGACGCCGACCACTGCCGGTAATCTGGCCAGGTGACAGGCATTCCGGACTCCCCCGCCAGCACCCCCGCCCCCGACCTCGGCCCGGCCGCACCGCTCGGGCCCGAGCCCGCGGCCCCGGCCGCCGACCCGGCCGCGGGACCTGCGACGGAACGGGCCGCGGGGCCGTCGTTCCGGCTGGCGTACGTGCCGGGTGTGACGCCCGGGAAGTGGGCGCGGATCTGGCACGAGCGGCTGCCCGACGTGCGGCTCGACCTCGTCCAGGCGACCGCCGAGGAGGCCGACGGGCTGCTCCGGGCGGGGTCGGCGGACGCCGGGTTCGTGCGGCTCCCGGTGGACCGTACGTTCTTCAGCGCGATCCCCCTGTACACGGAGACGACCGTCGTCGTGTGCCCGAAGGACCACCTGGTGGCGGCGGCCGATGAGGTGACGGTCGCGGACATCGCCGACGAGATCGTGCTGCATCCGCACGACGACGCGCTCGGCTGGGAGCGCCCGCCGGGGCAGCCCGCGTTCGAGCGGCCCGCGACGACCGGTGACGCGATCGAGCTGGTGGCGGCCGGGATCGGGCTGCTGATCGTGCCGCAGTCGCTGGCCCGGCTGCACCACCGCAAGGACCTGACGTACCGGACGCTCACCGACGCCCCGCAGTCGCAGGTCGCGCTCGCCTGGCCGGAGGACGCGACGACCGATCTGGTCGAGGACTTCATCGGGATCGTGCGGGGCCGGACCGTCAACAGCTCGCGCGGTCGCAGGCCCGACGAGAAGACCGCCACGGATCGGGCGAAGGCCCCGGCGAAAGCTCAGGGGCGGCCCCAGAAGGGCGGCGGCAAGGGCGGGGCGTCCGGCGGCGGGAAGAAGCCGCCGGGGTCCGGCGGCCGGGGCAAGCCCGCGGGCGGCGCGGCCGGCCGGGGCGCGCGCTCCGGGAAGCCGCGCCGGGGCGGTCGCTGACGGCCACCCCGGCCACCTCGGCCATCTCGCCCCCAGCGGTCCTGGCGGGCGGGGCGGGCCTGCCGGTCCGACGGCGGTCAGACCGCCGACCAGCCGCCGTCGACCGGGAGCACCACACCGTTGATGTTGCGGGCGGCGTCGGAGGCGAGGAAGACGATCGCGTCGGCCTGGGTGTCGGCCGCCGCGGGCTGCCCGACGTTCCCCATGTAGGCGCCGAGCGCCCGGGGGCCGTCCGCCGCCGGGTCGAGGTCGACCCGGATGTTGGTGAGGGTGCCGCCGGGGGCGACCGCGTTGGCGCGGATGCCCCGGTCGCGGTAGGTGACGGCGAGGGACTTCGTCAGGCCGACGATCCCGTGCTTGGCCGCGGTGTACGCGGCGCCCGCCGCCGAACCGCGCAGCCCGGCCTCGGAGGCGGTGAAGACGATCGCGCCGCGGCCCGCGTCCAGCATGTGCGGCAGGGCGGCCCGGGTCAGCAGGAACGGCGCGGTGAGGTTGATCCGCAGCAGCCGCTCCCATTCGGTGTCGGTGACGTCGGCGACGGCCGACATGCTGTCCATGATCCCGGCGTTGTTGACGAGCACGTCGAGGGTGCCGCCGTGGAAGGAGTCCAAGGCGGTGGCGACGACCCGGTCGACGACGTCCTGCTCGCCGAGGTCGCCGACGACGGTGACGGCGGCGCCGCCGTTCGCCTCTATGAAGGCGGCGGTTTCCGCCGCGGCCTTGGCGTCGAGGTCGGCGACGACCACTCCGGCGCCGCGCGCGGCGAACGCGAGGGCGGTGGCGCGGCCGATGCCGGAGCCCGCACCGGTGACGACGACCGTGCGGCCGGTGAAGTCCTGCGGGAGGACGGGAGCGACTGCCCGGCTGCTCGGGCCGGTGGGACTGGCAGGGCTGGTGGGGCTGGTGGGGCTGGTCATGCGGGGTGGTGCCTTCCGTTCGGGGTGATGCGGGTCCGCGCCGGGGGGTGGGGCGCGCGGGGCGGTACGGGTCAGGCGGCGGGCTCGGGGGTCGGCGTCGCCGGACGTTCGGCGGCCGGGGCCGGAACGGGCTTCGGGTGGGCGGGGATCAGCGCGGCGACGGCGGCCGCGGCGAGGGCGACGGCGCCGCCGATGACCAGGGCGACCCGGAAGCCGCTCTCGGACGGGAGCGCGTGGCCGCCGAAGTCGGTGGTCAGCTGGGCCAGGACGACGCCGATGACGGCGGCCGACACGGAGCTGCCGATGGAGCGCATCAGGGTGTTGAAGCTGTTGGCGGAGGCGGTCTCGTGCAGCGGCACGGCGCCCATGATGAGGGAGGGCATCGCCCCGTAGGCGAGTCCGACACCCGTGTTGCAGATGAGGGTGACCACGAGCAGGCCCCAGGTGGAGCCCATCAGGGCGAGCGCGGAGAGGTAGCCGACGGAGATCACCAGGCTGCCGACGGACAGGGTGACCTTGGGGCCGCGGGCGGCCGTGAGCTTCGCGCCGAGCGGGGCGAGGGCCATCATCATCAGGCCCGCGGGGGCCATCCAGAGGCCCATGGCCATCATCGACTGGCCGAGGCCGTAACCGGTGGCCTCAGGCAACTGCAGGAGCTGCGGAACGACGAGGGACTGCGCGTACATCGCGAACCCGACCAGGATCGAGGCCAGGTTGGTCATCAGGACCTGGGGGCGGGCGGTGGTGCGCAGGTCGACCAGCGGGTCGTGGGTGCGCAGCTCCCAGACGCCCCAGCCGAGCAGGGCGACGGCGGAGACGGCGAACAGACCGAGGGTGGTGGCGCTGCCCCAGCCCCAGACGGAGCCCTTGGAGACGGCGAGGAGCAGGGCGACCAGTCCGCCGCCGAGGCCGACGGCACCGAGGACGTCGAAGCGTCCGGCGGCGGCCTTGGCGACCTTGCCGTCGGGGACGACGACGGCGATGAGCACGCCGACGAGGAGGCTGAAGCCGCCCGCGACCCAGAACAGCACGCGCCAGCTGGCGTGTTCGGCGACGGCGGCGGAGAACGGCAGGCCGAGGGCGCCGCCGACGCCCATGGAGGCGCTCATCAGGGCGATGGAGGAGCCGAGCTTCTCGGGCGGCAGCACGTCGCGGAGCAGGCTGATGCCGAGCGGGACGATGCCCATGCCGAGGCCCTGGAGGGCGCGTCCGGCGACCATCGGGGCGACGGAGCCGGAGACGGCGCAGAGCACGGAGCCCGCGACGAGCGGGACGGTGAGGGCGAGCAGCAGGCGGCGCTTGCCGTACATGTCGCCGAGGCGTCCGGCGACGGGGGTGGCGACGGCGGCGGCGAGGAGGGTCGCGGTGATCACCCAGGAGGCGTTGGACGCGGTGGTGCCGAGGAGTTTCGGCAGGTCGCCGATGAGCGGGACGACGAGCGTCTGCATCAGCGCGGCGACGATGCCGGCGAGGGCGAGCACGCCGACGACGCGACCGGCGCCGCCGGTCCCGCCGGGTTCGGTGGGGTGGGCTGCGGCCGAGGAGGGCGCGGCGGTCATGGGGGCTCCCAGGGGGTCCGTACGACGGGGCACGTACGTCCGGAGGGCGTACGGCAGGCATTGTGCAACGTACACATGTTGTGCATCATGCACAAGGAGTCCTCGGCTGCCTATGCTGGGGCCATGGACAAGCCCCTCCGCCTGATCGAGTTCGAGGCGATGCTGCTGGGACGGCATTCGCACCTCAACGCCCACCGCCCGCGTTCGGCCGGGTGGCAGCTCGACCGCAGCGCGTACGTCCTGCTGACCCGGATCCGGATGGACGGGCCGATGTCCATCAGCCAGCTCAGCGACGCGTTCGGGCTCGACGCGTCGACCCTCAACCGGCAGACGGCGGCGATGCTGCGGGCCGGGGTGGTGGAGCGGATCGCGGATCCGGACGGCGGGATCGCGCGGAAGTTCCGGATCACGGAGGAGGGCGAGCGGCGGCTCGACAACGACCGGGCGTTCAACGTCCAGGGGCTCGAACGGGTGCTTGAGCACTGGACGCCGGACGAGGTGGCCGAGTTCGCGGCCGTCCTGGAACGCTTCAACCGGGACGTGGAGCGGATCGACGGCCGCCCCTGGCCCCGGCCTTGAGTTCCTGAGGGCCCTGATGACCTGAGGCCCTGACCGAGGACCAGAACCCCGACCGACCGGAGGAGACAGTCGTCCATGCGTGTCGCCCTGTTCGTCACCTGCGTCAACGACGCCCTGTTCCCGGCGACGGGGGTGGCCACCGTACGGCTCCTCGAACGCCTCGGCGTGACCGTGGACTTCCCGGCGGCGCAGACCTGCTGCGGACAGCCGCAGTTCAACACCGGCTACCGGGCCGAGACCGCGCCGCTGGTACGGCGCACGGTGCGGGCGTTCGAGGGGTACGCGTACGTGGTCACCCCTTCCGGGTCGTGCGCCGCGATGGTGCGGCGGCACTATCCGGAGTTCGGCGCCGAGGCCGCCGCGCTCGGGCCGCGGACGTACGAGCTGACGGAGTTCCTGGTCGACGTGCTCGGGGTGACCGACGTCGGCGCGTACTTCCCGCACCGGGTGACCTATCACCCGTCCTGCCACGGTCTGCGGCTGCTCGGGCTCGGCGACCGGCCGCGGCGACTGCTTGAGGCGGTGAAGGGGCTCGACCTGGTCGAGCTGCCGGGGGCCGAGGAGTGCTGCGGCTTCGGCGGCACGTTCGCGGTGAAGAACCCGGACGTGTCGGCGGCGATGGGCGCCGACAAGGTGCGCGGCGCGCTCTCGACCGGGGCGGAGGTGCTGTGCGGGGCGGACAACTCCTGTCTGATGCACCTGGGTGGCACGATGAGCCGGATGCGGGTGCTGCCGGAGCTGCGGCCGGTGCACCTCGCGGAGATCCTGGCGAGCACGGAAGAGGAACCCCTGACCGGAGGGCCCACTGGCATGAAGGAACCCCTGGCGTGAAGGAGCCCCTGACATGAGCGGTGGATGCGCATGAGCGGCGTGTTCGTCGGGATGCCGGGGCGGCGGCGCCCCGAGCCCCGGGCCGGGTCCGGGCACGGGACCGGTCCGGCGCCCTTCCCGGCGTTCCCGGTGGCGGCCCGGGAGGCGGTGCGGGACGAGACGCTGCGCGGCAACCTCCGGCACGCCACGCACACCATCCGCGACAAGCGGGCCAGGGCGGTCGCCGAGCTGGCCGACTGGGCCGAGCTGCGCGAAGCGGGGAAGCGGATCAAGGACCGGACGCTCCGTCACCTCGACCGGTATCTGCTCCAGTTGGAGGAGGCGGTCACGGCCGCGGGCGGCACCGTGCACTGGGCGGCGGACGCGGCCGAGGCCAACCGGATCGTGGCCGGTCTGGTGAAGGCGACCGGCGAGACCGAGGTCGTCAAGGTGAAGTCGATGGCCACCCAGGAGATCGGTCTCAACGAGGCCCTCGCCGAGGAGGGCATCCACGCCTACGAGACCGACCTCGCCGAGCTGATCGTGCAGCTGGGCGACGACCGGCCCTCGCACATCCTGGTCCCCGCGATCCACCGCAACCGGGCCGAGATCCGCGAGGTGTTCCGCTCGGAGATGAAGAAATGGGGACGCCCCGCCCCCGACGACCTGACGGACTCCCCCGCCGAGCTGGCCGAGGCCGCCCGGCTGCATCTGCGGGAGAAGTTCCTGCGCGCCAAGGTCGGGGTCTCCGGGGCCAACTTCATGGTCGCCGAGACCGGCACCCTGGTGGTGGTCGAGTCGGAGGGCAACGGCCGGATGTGCCTCACCCTGCCCGAGACCCTGATCTCGGTCGTCGGCATCGAGAAGGTCGTGCCGTCCTGGCGCGACCTGGAGGTGTTCCTGCAGACCCTGCCGCGCTCCTCGACGGCCGAGCGGATGAACCCGTACACGACGATGTGGACCGGCACCACCGACGGCGACGGGCCGCGCGTCTTCCATCTGGTGCTGCTCGACGCGGGCCGCACCGACGTCCTCGCCGACCCGACCGGACGTCAGGCGCTGCGCTGCATCCGCTGCTCGGCCTGTCTGAACGTCTGCCCGGTGTACGAGCGGGCCGGCGGGCACGCGTACGGCTCCGTCTACCCCGGACCCATCGGCGCGATCCTCAGCCCCCAACTGCGCGGTACGGGCAGCGAGGTGGACGCCTCGCTGCCGTACGCGTCCTCGTTGTGCGGGGCCTGCTACGAGGTGTGTCCGGTCGCCATCGACATCCCGGAGGTGCTGGTGGAGCTGCGGGAGCGGGTGGCCGGGCAGGGCGGGCCGGGGCACCGGCTCGAGCGTGCGGCGATGAAGGCGGCCGGCTGGGTGCTCGACCGGCCGGGCGTGCTGGCCGCCGGGGAGCGGCTCGCGTCCCGCACCCGGGCGCTGCACCCCCGCAACCCGCCGGGCGCGAAGGCGTGGACGGAGAGCCGTGACCTGCCGGAGGTCCCGGCGGAGTCGTTCCGTGACTGGTGGAGGAAGAACCGCACATGACCGCACCGTCTCCCGTGCCCCCTCCGGCACCGCCTCCCCCGTCGTCGCGCGAGCGCATCCTGGCGCGGATCCGGGCCGCCGTCGCCGACGCCCCCGAGGTCCCGGAACTCACCGACCAGGACCGCCGCTACCGGCGGCGGCACGCGCCCGACGATCCGGCGGCGCTGGTCGGCCTGCTGCACGAGAACCTGGCGGACTACCGGGCCGTCGTCCACCGCACCACCCCGGCCGGGCTGCCCGCGCTCGTCGGGCGGCTGCTCGCCGGGCACGGGGCGCGCCGGGTCGCCGTACCGCCCGGGCTGCCGGACGCCTGGCTGGCCACGGCCGTCGCCGACGGGGTGGAACTCGTCGCGGATTCCGGGGACCTGACGGCACGTCAACTGGACGTCGTCGAGGCCGTGGTGACGGGCTGCGCGCTGGCGATCGCCGAGACCGGCACGCTCGTCCTCGACGGGGGTCCGGCCCAGGGGCGGCGCGCGCTGACCCTGGTGCCCGATCTGCACGTGTGTGTCGTACGGGTGCCGGACCAGGTGGTGGCGTCGGTGCCGCTCGCGCTGCCGCTGCTCGATCCGCGGCGCCCGCTGACCTGGATCTCCGGCCCTTCCGCGACCAGCGACATCGAACTGGACCGGGTGGAGGGGGTGCACGGCCCGCGCCGTCTGGAGGTGATCCTCGTGGAGCACGGGCCGGACGCGGAGCCGGACGAGAGGCCGGGGCCGGGGGCGGGCGGGGGTCACACCGGGTCGAGCGGAAGTCCCGTGTAGTTCTCGGCGAGTTCGGTGGCCGCGTGGCGGGAGTCCGCGATGCGGTCGAGCTGGGAGAGCTGGAGCCGGGTCTCGAAGCCCGACTGCCCGGGGTCGGTGTGCAGGGTGGTGGTCATGAAGTACGAGAAGTGCTCGGCCCGCCACACCCGGCGCAGGCAGGTGTCGGAGTAGGCGTCGAGGAGTTCGGTGGAGCCGGTCGCCCGGTGGTGGGCGAAGGCGCGGGCGAGCACGATGACGTCGGCGGCGGCCAGGTTGAGGCCCTTCGCGCCGGTCGGCGGCACGATGTGGGCGGCGTCGCCCGCGAGGAAGACGCGGCCCCAGCGCATCGGCTCGGTGACCGAACTGCGCATCGGGAGCACGGACTTCTGGGTGACCGGACCCCGGTGCAGTCGGGCTCCGGCGGTGTCGCGCAGGGCGAGCCGGGCGTCGAGCTCGTCCCAGATCCGCTCGTCGGGCCAGTCGGCGGGGTCGGTGCCGTTGGGGACCTGGAGGTAGAGGCGGCTGACCGAGGGCGAGCGCATGCTGGCGAGGGCGAAGCCGCGCTCGGAGTGGGCGTAGATCAGCTCGTCGTACACGGGCGGGGCGTCGGCCAGGATGCCGAGCCAGGAGTACGGGTAGACGCGCTCGTGGGTGCGGCGCTCGGCGGCGGGGACGGCCTGGCGGGTGACGCCGTGGAAGCCGTCGCAGCCGACCACGTAGTCGCAGCTGAGTATCCGCTCGCGGCCCTGGTGGGTGTAGCGGATCGTCGGGCGGTCGGTGTCGGCGCCGTGGACGGCGGTGACCTCGGCCTCGAAGTGCAGCGGGCCGCCCTCGGCGAGCTGGAGCGCGACGAGGTCCTTGACGACCTCGGTCTGCGCGTACACCCAGACGCGCCGACCGCCGGTGAGACCGGGGAAGTCGATGCGGGTGGCGCGGCCGCCGTGGCGCAGTTCGATGCCGTCGTGCGGGATGCCCTCGGCGTCGAGCCTGCCGCCGGCCCCGGCAGCCCGCAGGGCGTCGACGGTGGCCTGTTCGAGGATCCCCGCGCGCTGGCGCTGCTCGACGTAGTCGCGGTCGCGGCTCTCCAGGACGACGCTGTCGATGCCCGCACGGTGCAGCAGCCGGGCCAGGAGCAGCCCGGCGGGGCCGGCTCCGATGATGCCGACAGTGGTGTGCATGGGTGTCTCTCCTCGTCGCCGTGATGCGCGCATCCAGTCTTGTTCGCATAGTGAAGAGATCTTCACTATGCTGGGAGTCTGGTCGGGAGCAGGCACGCCTGTCAACGGGGTGCCGCCCGCCGTCCGCACCGTGTTCACTACGGTGGACCGAAGATCCACGACGGAGAGCCCATGCCACCGACCGCTGCCGCCACCCCTCCCGCCCCGGGCGCCGACCCGGGCGCCCGTCCTGGCGCCGAGGTGCCGCCCGAGGCGGTCACCCCGCTGCTGCGGGGGGTCGAGGTGCTGCGCCGGCTCACGGCGGCGGGCGGCCGGATGACCGTGGGCGAGCTGGAGCGGGCCACCGGGCTCGCCCGCGCCACCATCGACCGGATCACCGGCACCCTCGCCCGGATGGGCCAGGTACGGATCTCGGACCGGACCGTGGCACTCGCCCCGCGACTGCTCGAACTCGGCAACGCCTACCTCGCCTCCGTACGGCTGCCCGATCTGCTCGGCGGGCTCGCCGACGCGCTCGCGGACGAGCTGGACGAATCGGTGTCGCTCGCGGTGGCCGACGGCGACGGCATCCGGTTCGTGCACCAGGCGACCCGGCGCCGGGCGATGTCCGTGAGCTTCCGGATCGGCGATCTGCTGCCCGCCGAACGCACCGCGCCCGGCGTGCTGTTCGCCTCCGCATGGGACGCGCCCGCCTGGGCGGCCTGGGCGGCCCGGCGGGCCGCCGATCCGCTCGGCGCCGGATTCCCCGCCGTGCCGCCGGGCCGCTCCGGCGCGGCGGACCTCGCCGAGCGGGCGGCGGAGGCGGGCACGCGGGGCTGGGCGGTCGACGACCAGTGGGTGGAGCCCGGTCTGGTGGCGCTCGCGGTGCCGGTGCGCGGGACCGACGGCCGGATCGACTGTGTGCTGAGCACCGTGAGCCACACCTCGCGGCACGACGCCGACTCGCTGCGCGAGGCGCTGCTGCCCCGGCTGCGGGGGACGGCGGAGGCGATGGAGCGGGTGCTGCGCGAGGCGCCCGAGGTACCCGAGGTGCCCGGAGCCGGGGCAGCGGACCCGGAGGCGGCTGGGGCTGACGGGGCAACCGGGGCGGCCGGGCTCGCGGGGTGGACGTCGGCGTCCAAGCAGGAGCTGGGGCGGGAGTTCGTGGAGTCGCTGGCGCGCGGGCTCACGGTGGTGACCGCGTTCGGCGCGGGCCGGGCCGCGCTGCCGCTGACGGCGGTCGCCGAGGCCACCGGGCTCGCCAGGGCCACCGCCCGGCGGGCCCTGATCACCCTGGAGCACCTCGGCCTGGTGGCCGCGGCCGGGCGGGAGTTCGCGCTGACGCCCCGGGTGCTCGACCTCGGCTTCGCGCCGCTGTCGCGGACCACGCTCACCCGGATCGCCCAGCCGCACCTCGCGGACCTGGCCGAACGGGTGGGCGAGTCGACGTCGCTCGCGGTGCTCGTCGGGGACGAGGTCCAGTACACCGGCCGGGTCGAGACCAGCCGCATCATGAACGTCCACATCACCATCGGCACCCGCTTCCCGGCCTACCCGACCTCCATGGGCCGGGTGCTGCTCGCCGGCCTGCCGGACGCGGAGCGCGCGGCGCTGCTCGCCGGGGCGGCGCCCCGGGCCCTGACCCCGTACACGGTGACCGGACCGGCCGAACTCTCCGGGCTGCTCGACGAGGTGGGGCGCGCCGGGTACGCGCTGGTCGACCAGGAGCTGGAGGAGGGGCTGCGGTCGATCGCGATGCCGGTGCGCGACGCGGCGGGCCGGGCGGTGGCGGCGGTGAACGTGGCGATGCACGCGAGCCGCCGCTCGCGCGAGGAGTGCGAGAGCGCGGTGCTGCCGGAGCTGGCCGTCGCCGTCGCCCGGATCGAGGCCGATCTGCGGGTCACGGAGCGGTTCGCCCGGGTCCCGGCGTACTGACACCCCTCCGCCCCGGCCCCGTCACTCGGTGCCGTCGCCGTCGCCGTCGCCATCGGTGTCGGTGTCGGTGTCGGCCGGGGTGTCGTCCTCGGCGAGGACGCGCTGCGCGACCGCGAAGGCGGCGTTCGCCGCGGGCACCCCGCAGTAGACGCCGGTCTGGAGCAGCACCGCGGCGATCTCCTCGTCGCCGAGGCCGTTGCGGCGGGCGGCCCGCAGATGCAGGGCCAGTTCCTCGTGGTGGCCGTGGGCGACGAGGGCGGTGAGGGTGACCAGGCTGCGCTCGCGCCGGGTGAGGGTGGGGTCGGTCCAGATCTCGCCCCAGGCGTAGCGGGAGATGAAGTCCTGGAAGCGGGCGGTGAGCGGGGTCTGCCGGGCCTGGGCCCGGTCCACGTGGGCGTCGCCCAGGACCTCCCGGCGGGTCCTCATGCCGCTGAGGGTTCCGCTCGGGGCTCCGTCCGGGGCTCCGCCCGGAGTCCCTGCGGTGTTTCCGCTCGGAGCGGAAGGAATCTCCCGGCCGCCGGTGAGGTGGGCGCGCAGCGCGGCGGTGACGGCCGCGGGCCGCTGGGCGACGGCGAGGTGGGAGGCGCCGGGGAGTTCGGTGAGGGTGGCGCCGGGGACGGCGTCGGCGATCTCGCGCAGCTGGGCGGGGGGTGTCGCCGGGTCCTCGCGGCCCGCGAGCAGCAGGGTCGGGGCGGTGATCCTGGCGAGACCGTCGCGCAGGTCGAAGGCGGCGAGGGCGTCGCAGCAGGCGGCGTACGCGGCCGGGTCGGCCCGCCGGTGGTCCTCGACTAGGCGCGGCACGGTGAAGCCCGCGGTGAACCAGCGGGCGTCGGCGGTGTCGGCGAGCGCGCCGAGCGCCGCCTCGCCGCCCGCGCGGACGGTGGCGGCCCGTTCCCGCCAGGGCCCCGGGCCACCGAAGTGGGCCGAGGAGCACAGCACGGCCAGTCGGTCGATCCGCTCCGGATGGTGCGCGGCGAGGTGGAGGCCCACGGCGCCGCCGAGGGAGACCCCGGCGTACGAGAAGCGGTCGGCGCCCAGGGTGTCGGCGAGGTCGAGGACGAGCCGGGCCAGGTCGGCGACGGTCGCGCCGGGGCCGATCAGCTCGGCGGGTGAGCGGCCGTGCCCCGGCAGGTCCCAGCGCACCACCCGGTGGGTGGTGGAGAGTTCGGGGGCCACGTCGTCCCACAGCGCCGTGGAGGTGCCGAGGGAGGGTCCGAGGATCAGCACGGGACCGGTGGCGGGGCCCTCGGCGCGGTGGTGGAGTCGGGTGGCGGTGGTCAACGTCGCTCCAGGGCAAGGTCGGTGAGGCGGCCCGCGCAGCCGGTGGCGCGGGCGGGGTCGGCGAGCTCCGCGAGGTCCAGGCCCGTGAGGTCGATGCCCGCCAGGTCAGGGCCCGCGGTACCGGCTTCGCCGTCGGTCGGCTTCAGCGCCTCGGCGAGGAGTTCGGCCAGCGGGCGGCCCTCCGTGCGGGTGCGGGTGGCGAGTTCGGCGACGAGCGCGCGGGCCCGGGCGCGCCCGAGGCGGGGCGTGAGGGCGGTGGCGAGCCGTTCGGCGACGAGGAGGCCGCCGGTGAGGTCGAGGTGGGCGCGCATGGCGGCCGGGTCGACGCGGAGGTGTGCGGTGAGCGCGGCGGTGTCGTGGGCGGCGCCGCCGACGAGCCTGAGGAGGTCGCGCAGCGGTTCCCATTCGGCGTGCCAGGCCCCGGCGGGCCGTTCGTCCTCGGCGACGAGGCCGCCGTAGAGGCTCGCGGCGAGGTGGGGGGCGCGGCGCGCGGCGGCCGCGACGAGGGTGGCCCGTACCGGATTGGCTTTGTGCGGCATGGCGCTCGATCCGCCGCCGGTGCCTTCGGCGAGTTCGGCGATCTCGGTGCGGGAGAGGGTGAGCACGTCGGCGGCGATCTTCCCGAGGGCGCCCGCCGTGTGGGCGAGGGCTCCGGCGAGGTCGGCGACCGGGGTGCGCAGGGTGTGCCAGGGCAACAGGGGTGCGGCGAGGCCGAGTTCGCGGGCGTAGGCGGCGCTGAGCGCGGTCGGGTCGGGGTCCCCGTGGTCGGCGAACGCGGCCAGGGTGCCTGCGGCGCCGCCGAGTTGGGCGGGCAGGGTGGCCCGTACCGCCGTGAGCCGGTCCCGGGCGTCGAGGACGAGCGAGCGCCAGCCCGCCGCCTTGAGGCCGAAGGTGGTGGGCACGGCGTGCTGGGTGAGGGTGCGGCCGGGCAGCGCGGTGTCGCGGTGGGCGGCGGCGAGTTCGGCGAGGGCCCGCTCGGTGCGGGCCAGGGCGTCGAGGACGGTCCCGAGGGTGCGGGCCGCGACCAGCATGCTTGCGGTGTCCAGGATGTCCTGGCTGGTCGCGCCCCGGTGCACCCAGGCGCCCCACTCCCCCGCCGCCGCGGTCAGGTCGGCGACGAGGGGGATGACCGGGTTGCCGCCCGCGCGGGCGCGCAGGGCGAGCGAGCGGAGGTCGAAGCGTCCGGGGTCGGCCGCCGCCTGGGTGACGGCACGGGCGGCCTCGGCGGGGACGGTGCCCCGGGCGGCCTGAGCGCGGGTGAGGGCGGCCTCGGCGTCGAGCAGGGCCCGCAGGAAGGCGTGGTCGCCGGTGGCGGCCTCGGCGGGCGAGCCCGCCCGTACCGGATCGAGCAGACCGAAATCGACCGGGCCGGGATCGAGGTCCGCCGGGGTGGGCTCTCCCTCGGCGCCTGCGGGGGTGCGGGAGGTCACCGGAACTCCAGGAAGACGGTCTCGCGCTCGCCCTGGAGGCGGATGTCGAACCGGTGGGTGCGGTACGGCTCTTCGGCGGCGATCAGGGTGGCGCGGCGGTCGGCGGGGAGCCGGTCGAGGAGCGCGTCGGGGCCGAACTCGGCTTCGCTGTCGGAGAGATAGGCCCGGGTGTAGAGGTGGTGCAGCAGGCCGCGGGCGAACACGCAGACGCTGAGGTAGGGGCGGCCGGGGTTGCCGGGCGGCAGGGTGTGCAGGGTGTAGTGGCCGTCGGCGTCGGTGGCGACCCGGCCGAAGCCGGTGAAGTCGGTGCCGTTGCGGCCGAGATGGCCGCCGGTGACGGGGTCGCGGCGCAGTGAGCCGGGGGCGCCGCGCAGGGAGCCGTCGGGGGCGGCCTGCCAGAACTCCAGGAGGGCGTCGGGGACGGGTTCGCCCGCGCCGTCGAGGACGACGCCGTGCAGGGTGATCCGTCCGGGGTGTCCTTCGGGGGCGACGCGCTCGCCGTCGCGGAACGGCAGGGCGTAGCCGTAGAACGGGCCGACGGTGTGCGAGGGGGTGGGCGGGACCGGGTTCATCGGCCTTCCTCCATCCAGGTGGCGGCGGGTCCGTCGAGGACGATGTCCCACTGGTAGCCGAGGGAGAACTCGGGGACGGACCGGTCGTGTGCGTAGCGGGCGACGAGCCGGTCGCGGGCGGCCTGGTCGGTGACCGAGCGGATGATCGGGTCGTGGGCCATGAGCGGGTCGCCGGGGAAGTACATCTGGGTGACGAGCCGCTGGGTGAAGGCGCTGCCGAACACCGAGAAGTGGATGTGGGCGGGGCGCCAGGCGTTGGAGTGGTTGCGCCACGGGTAGGCGCCGGGCTTGACGGTGGTGAAGGCGTAGCTTCCCTGATCGTCCGTCAGGGTCCGTCCCACACCGGTGAAATGGGGGTCGAGCGGGGCGGGGTGCTGGTCGCGGAGGTGGGCGTACCGGCCGGAGGCGTTGGCCTGCCAGATCTCCACGAGCTGGCCGCGCACCGGCCTGCCCTGCCGGTCGAGCAGCCGCCCGGAGACGGTGATCCGCTCGCCGAGCGGCTCGCCGGTGTGCATCCGGGTGAGGTCGTTGTCGTGTTCGGTGACGTCGGTGGGGCCGAAGACGGGCCCGGTGAGTTCGACGGCCTCGGGGTCGCCGGCCGCCGCGCCGTCGGGTCCGCCGACGGCGACGAGCGGCTGCCGGGGGTGCCGGAGCAGCGAGCTGCGGTACGGCGGGTAGTCGCGCGGCGGGTGGTGCCGGGGCGGGGCTCCGGCGGCGCGGTCGCGGTCGTAGGCGTCCTGGAGGTCGGCTATCTCGCGGTCGACGCGGTCCTGGGTGAGCTCGTCCATGGGTGCTCCTGGGGCTCCTGCGGTCGTGGGGTCGTGGCGGGGCGCTGCGTGGCGCGGCCGGTCAGCTCTGCGGGGTGGTGACGGGGACCGGCAGGGGCGGGAGGCCCGGGCCGAGCAGCGGGGCCGCGGTGCGGGCGGCGACCTCGTCGGCGCTGACGCCGGGCGCGGTCTCGACGAGGACGAGGCCGTCCTCGGTGACGTCGAGCACGGCGAGGTCGGTGATGATCCGGTCGACGCAGCGGCGGCCGGTCAGCGGCAGGTCGCACTCGGCGACGATCTTCGGGGTGCCGTCCTTGGTGGTGTGGGTCATGACCACGATGACGGTGCGGGCGCCGTGGACCAGGTCCATGGCGCCGCCGATGCCGGTGACGAGCCGTCCGGGCACCCCCCAGTTGGCGAGGTCGCCGCGGGCGGAGACCTGCATGCCGCCGAGGACGGCGACGTCGATGTGCCCGCCGCGGATCATCGCGAAGGAGAGCGCGGAGTCGAAGCAGGAGGCGCCGGGCAGGACGGTGACGGTCTCCTTGCCCGCGTTGATGAGGTCGGGGTCGACCTCGCTCTCGGTGGGGTACGGGCCGGTGCCGAGGATGCCGTTCTCGGAGTGCAGGACGACCTCGACGCCCGGCGGGAGGTGGTTGGGGATGAGGGTGGGCAGGCCGATGCCGAGGTTGACGTACTGGCCGTCGCGCAGTTCGCGCGCGGCGCGGGCGGCCATCTCCTCGCGGGTCCAGGTCATCGTGTGATCCTCTTCTCGATCGCCTTGTCCGCGGCCTGTTCGGGGGTGAGCGCGACGACCCGCTGGACGAAGACGCCGGGCAGGTGCACCTCGTCGGGGCCGAGCGCGCCGGGCTCGACCAGCTCCTCGACCTCGGCGATCGCGATCCGGCCGGCCATCGCGGCCAGCGGGTTGAAGTTGCGGGCGGCGGCGTGGAAGACGAGGTTGCCGTGCCGGTCGCCCCTGGCCGCGCGGACCAGGGCGAAGTCGGTGCGGATGGCGTGTTCGAGGACGTGGGCGACGCCGTCGAACGCGCGCACCTCCTTGGGCGGCGAGGCGAGGGCGACGCCGCCCTGGCCGTCGTAGCGCCAGGGCAGGCCGCCGTCGGCGACCTGGGTGCCGACCCCGGCGGGGGTGTAGAAGGCGGGGATGCCGCAGCCGCCCGCGCGCAGCCGCTCGGCGAGGGTGCCCTGCGGGATGAGCTCCACCTCCAGCTCGCCCGCGAGGTACTGCCGGGCGAACTCCTTGTTGGCGCCGATGTACGAGCCGGTGACCCGGTCGATCCGGCCCGCCGCGAGGAGGACGGCGAGGCCGCCGTCCAGGGCTCCGCAGTTGTTCGAGACGACGCCGAGGTGCCCGACGCCGCGTGCGTGGAGGGCCTGGATGAGCGCGTTCGGCACCCCGCTGAGACCGAAGCCGCCGACGGCGAGCGTCGCCCCGTCGGGGATGTCCGCCACCGCGTCGGCGGCGGTGGCGACCACCTTGTCCATGAGGAAGCCCTTTCGTCATTTCATTATTTCGTCAGTGCACTGAGTATCTTCATCGAGTGGGGCGCCGTCAACGGGTCCGAGCAGGGACACCGCCGGGAGCGGTATCGTTCCGTGCACCGATGAATCCGGCGACACCAAGGACACAAGGAGGCGCGTGATGGGCGCGGTGGACCTGACCACGCACCCCGGGCACCTGGCCCGGCGGCTCCAGCAGGCGCACCATCTGCTGTGGAACACGGTCGTCTCGGAGGAGATCACCTCCCCCCAGTTCGGCGTCCTCAACGCGCTGACCGCCGAGCCCGGGCTCGACCAGCGGACGCTGGGCGAGCGGGTGGGACTCGACCGGTCGACGATCGCCGAGGTGGTGAGCCGGCTGACCCGGCGCGGGCTCCTCGACAAGGTGCGCGACCCCGACGACGGCCGCCGGTTCATGCTGCGGCTCACCGACGAGGGCACCCAGACGCACCGGCGGCTGACCGTGCGCACGGCCCGGATGAACCAGATCTTCCTGGCGCCGCTCTCCCCCGAGGAGCAGAGCCAGTTCCTGTCCCTGCTGCGCCGTGTCTCCGACGCCGCCGAGCAGTTGCGCACCCCGCAGGAGACCGTCCCGGCGCCCTGACGGAACCGTGTGCGACAGCGCTGTACGCCGTTCCGGGCCTGTGTCATCCTCCGCATGTCACGCCTTCTTCGAGGGAATCGGGGATGTGCCATGCGACGTACGACTCTCTCCGCACCTGCTCCTTCCTCCTCGCTCGTCCGGCTGGCCGTGGTGGGCCTCCTGTGCTGCCTGCCCGCCGCCGTCGGCTGCGACGACCCCGGCAGCGACGAGGGCTCAGGGCCCGGCAGCGGGGTGAGCGGCGGCGGACTGCCCGGGCCCGGCGGCGGCACCGGCGGTACGAACGGCGGGGCGGTCACCGGGCCGATGAACATCCCCGAATGGGGCCGCAACGGCTTCCTGTTCGACGACGGTACGGAACGGGGCCGGGCCAACTGGCGGGAGATCAAGGGCCTGTTCGCCGCCGCCTGCGCGGACGGCACGCTCTGTGTCGACCTGGCGCGCGTCTACCGCACGGAGGACGGCGGCACGTCGCCCGGCCCCTGCGGCTACGACCACACGGAGCCGCGCTCCGGCACGGCCGTGCCGCGGCACCGTACAGTCCTCGTGGTCGGGATCTGCGGGCCGGGAGAGCCCGAGGGCAGCACAGAAGGACCCACGGACGGGCCGACCGACGGGCCCACCGGCGGACCGAGCGAGGGCACGGTGGAGGGGCCCACCGGCGGACCGAGCGAAGGGACCACGGACGGGCCCACCGGTGGGCCCGGCGAAGGCACCACCGGACCGACCGTCGAGGGGTCCGCCCCGGACGGCTCCGCCGCGCGGAACCAGGGCGTTCCCGTCCGGTGAACGAGTGAACGAGGACGGCACCGGCGGGCCCGGGCGGCTCGGCGTGCTCGTGGGCGCGATCGCCGCGCCGACCAGTCTGGTGACGGCCCTCCTCTACTACTTCGGCTACTGGCACGCCTACTGGTTCTTCGCCTACTTCCGGGTCAACTCGACCCTGCTCGGCCTCGGCACCACCGACTATCTGCTGCGCAGCCTCGACGCGCTGTGGGTGCCGCTGACGGTGACCGCGACCGCCGGGCTCGTCGCGCTCTGGGGCCACGACCTGGTCCGGCGGCGGCTCGCGGTGACGGGCGCCGGGCCACGGGCGCTGCGCCGGGTGACGGCGGGGGTGGCCGGGGCCGGGCTGCTGCCCACGGTCGGCGGACTGTGGTCGACGTTCTCGCCGACGTTCCTCAACCGGGTGCTCACACTGGCCCCGCTGAGCCTGTCGGCCGGGGTGGCGCTCCTCGCGTACGCGCGGCGCCTTGAGCGTCTGGTGGCGGCGCGGGCCCCGGAGCCCCGGCCAGACACACCGGGCGCACCGGGCGCACCGGCCGAACCGGCCGAACCGGCCGAACCGGTAGCGACGGTACGGGCGGCCGGGCCCGAGCCCGTACCCGTACCGGCGACGACTCCGCCGCAGCCCCCACCGGCCGCTCCGGTCCCACCGTCCCCACCGGCTCCGCGGCCCGCGTGGGCCGAACTCGCCGAGCTGGCCGTGGTGTTCCTGCTGGTCGGGCTCGGGGTGGTGTGGGCGGCCAACGACTACGCCGCGTCCGTGGGGGTGACCCGGGCGCAGCGGTTCGTGGCCGGGCTGTCCGCGCAGCCGTCCGTCGTGGTCTACAGCGAGCGCGGCCTCGGCATCGGCGGGCCGGGGGTGCGGGAGACGCGCTGCCGCGACGCGAAGGCGGCGTACGCCTATCGCTACGACGGGCTGGTGCTGATCCTCCAGTCCGGGAACCAGTACGTGCTGCTGCCCGCCAGCTGGACGCAGCGGGACGGCGTCGCCCTCGTCCTGCCGCGCAACGACACGCTCCGGCTGGAGTTCGGGCCGCCGCCCGCCGCCCGGAGCGGGCCGTCACCGGTCCCGTCCTGCTGACGAGTAGGCTCGCGACGCGCGGCGCACGCCGCCATGAACAGGCACGCCATGGTCAACCCGTCCCGCAAGGAACTCCTCGCCACGGTGGCGGCCCGTGCGCCGCACCTGCTCGAACGGCGATAACGTGCGCACATCGATCGCCGACGGAGGAAGTGCACGACGATGTCTGTGATTTACCGGACCACCATCACCCCCACCAAGCTGGAACTGCTCACGGCCTGGCTGCCGACCCGCCCCTGGTACGTGCCGACCGGCGCCGCCCCGCTCCTGGAGAAGGCGGGCGGCTTCCGGCTCGACGACCCGGCGGGCGAGGTGGGCATCGAGTTCATGGTGGTGACGGACTCGTCGGGCGACGAAGTCCGTTCGTACCTGGTGCCGTTGACGTACCGCGGGGCGCCGCTCGACAGTGCGGCGGACGCCCTGATCACCACCGCCGAGCACGGTGTCCTCGGCACCCGCTGGGTGTACGACGGGATCCACGACCCGGTGCTCATCGGCCAGTTGACCGCGCTGCTCGACGGCCGCGCGGAGCCGCAGGCGCAGAGCGAGACGGACACCCCGGACCCGACGGTGGTGGCGTCCTTCGACGGCACCGGGCAGTGGGACCTGTCGGCGGCGCCGGTCGTCGAGGAGGGCGCGTACGGCACCGACGTACGGCTCGGGGCGGACGCCCCCGTGCTGCGGGTGGCGCGGCTGCTCGACCCGAAGGCGTCCGGCGCGCGGGGCGAGGTGACGGCCGGCTGGCGGCTGCCGGACGGCGAGGAGCTCCGGGCGGCGTACTTCCTGGTGTTCGACGCGGCCTGAGCGCCTGAGCGCCTGAGCCGCGTTCCGGCCGCGTTCCGGCCGCGTGCTCCAGGGCCGACGGCCGGTCGGACGTCAGAAGACGGACAGGCCGGTGATCGTGGTGAACCGGTCGAGGGCGGTCACGCCCGCGACCGAGTTCCCGTGCTCGTCGAGGCCCGGGCTCCACACGCACAGCGTGCAGCGCCCGGGCACCACGGCGATGATCCCGCCGCCGACGCCGCTCTTGCCTGGCAGCCCGACCCGGTACGCGAAGTTGCCCGCCGCGTCGTACGTGCCGCAGGTCAGCATGACCGCGTTCACCTGCTTGGCCTGGCTGCGGGTGAGCAGCCGGGAGCCGTCGGCCCGGATGCCGTGCCGGGCGAGGAAGCCGGTGGCGAGGGCGAGGTCGGCGCAGGACGCTTCTATGGAGCACTGGCGGAAGTACTCGCGCAGCAGCGTCGGCACCGGGTTGACGATGTTGTCGTACGAGGCCATGAAGTGGCCGAGGGCGGCGTTGCGGTCGCCGTGCGCGGACTCGGACGCGGCCACGTCACGGTCGAAGTCCAGGTCGTGGTTGCCGCTCTCGGCCCGCAGGAAGTCGAGCAGGACGCCGGACGCGTCGCCGGTGATGCGGTGCAGCTGGTCGGTGACGACGAGGGCGCCGGCGTTGATGAACGGGTTGCGGGGGATGCCGTTCTCGTACTCCAGCTGGACCAGCGAGTTGAACGGGTTGCCGGACGGTTCGCGCCCCACGTGGTCCCACAGCGGCTCG
This sequence comes from Streptomyces sp. NPDC090025, assembly GCF_044748125.1. Taxonomy (NCBI): domain Bacteria; kingdom Bacillati; phylum Actinomycetota; class Actinomycetes; order Kitasatosporales; family Streptomycetaceae; genus Streptomyces; species Streptomyces sp. NPDC090025. Next base: position 152,442 of record NZ_JBIVFL010000020.1, read on the forward strand.
CCCTTGCGGGCCAGGGCGAGCGCGAGCGTGAAGACCTTCGTCACCGACTGCGTCGAGAACGGCCGCTGCCAGTCCCCCACCCCGTACACCGTCCCGTCGAGCTCGGCCACGGCCATCCCGAAGGCGCCGGGGTCGGCGGTGGCGAGCGCCGGGATGTAGTCGGCGGGCCGCCCGCGCTCGGTGAGGGCGGCGATCTCCTCGGCTATCCGGTCGAGGACGGGTTCGAACGTCAACAGCATGACCACATCATGCCGCGCCCCGCGTCGGACCACCCCACGGCCCCGACCAGCACGTTCCTTAGGATGATCACCGCGCTGTGGCCCGGGAACCGGTCCGGGGACGGCGCCCCACGGGAGGGGATCGCACACATGAGGAACCAGCGGACGCGGGCAGCGCGAGGCATGCGCGGGACGCGGGGCATGCGCGGGGCCGGGCGGCGGGTCGGGCGCGGTGTCCGGCTCGCGCTCGCGGGGGCGCTGGCCGCCGTGCTGCTGCCGGTGACGGCGGGCGCGGCCGGGGCCGCCGGGGCCGCTTCCGCCGTCCCGGCGGCCGGGGCGGCGCGCACGTACACGGTGTGGCAGTGGAACGTGGCGGGGAACACCGTCCACCACGGCTCGACGACGGACGGTCTGGTGTCCCAGGCCGCCGCCTCGATCGTGAACCGGGGCGTGGACTTCGCGGCGTTCAACGAGCTGTGCCAGGGCCAGTACGACGCCCTGATCGTCGAGCTGCGGGCCAAGGGCTGGCCGCAGGACACCGCGAACTTCGCCCGTTTCGCACCGAGCCGCCCGGCGGGCAACGCCTCGGTCTGCGCCGGTGACGCCTTCGGCAACGCGGTCTTCAGCGAGCGCCCGCTCGGCGGCGCCGAGCGGGTGGCGCTGCCGGACGACGGCTCCGCCGAGAAGCGCAACCTGCTGTGCGCGCCGCTCACCGACGGCACGGCGACCCGGTTCTGCACCACGCACATCACGACCGACCAGTCGTTCAACGTGGCCCAGTTGGAGGCCGTGCGGGAGAAGCTGGAGGCGTATCACGCGGCCGGTGAGACGGTGCTGACCGCCGGTGACTTCAACGCCCAGCCGCACTACGGCCGCCTGAACTCGTACTACTCGGCGAGCCTCGACGTGCCGAACAACCGGAACAACACCGGCCAGTACCGCGAGCTCGACGACAACGACGCGGCGAACTGCCTGGGCTACGGCGAGTGGACGGCGGACGGCACGCCCGGCGCGACCCCGCCGTGCGGCGGCAACGCCAAGATCGACCACATCTTCGTCCGGGAGAGCGCCCTGGCCGGTCCGTACAGCGCGGACTCGCTCGCCATCTCCACCGCCTGCACCGGCGTCGCCGCCTGCTCCGACCACCGGATCCTGGTCGGCACGGTCACCGTCGTCTGATCCCCCACGCGATCCCCGCGCCCGCCGACCCGGGTGCCGGACCCGACGCCCCGGCTCCCGACTCGCGGAGCCGGGGCGTCCGCGTCAGGGTGGCTAGGGGGTGCGCACACGTGTGTGCGGGTTCCCGGGGGCGATCGGGAGTGGAGTGAGGTGAGCCGGGTGCCGCTGAGCACGGATGAGCCGGGCGGGCCCTGCTGGCTGAGTCTGGCGGCGCGCGACCTCGGTGCCGCCGAGGAGTTCTACGGGGCGGTGCTCGGCTGGACCTTCCGGCACGGGCCGCTCGGTGACGGCTTCTCGGTGGGTGAGCGGGACGGGACGCCGGTCGCCGGTATCGGCGCGGTGGCCGAGCGGATGGGTGTGGCCGTGGCCTGGACGCCGTTCTTCGCGGTGGCCGACGCCGACGCGGCGGTGGCCCGGATCCGGGAGCGCGGCGGCACGGTCGGCGTGGGCCCGGTGGCGTTCCCGCCGCGTGGCCGTGCGGCGCTCGCCACGGACGTGGAGGGCGCGGCGTTCGGCGTCTGGGAGGGCCGGGTGTCGTCGCGCTGGCGGATCGGCGAGCGGCACGCGCCCGCGTGGCTGGAGCTGCACACCCGCAACGCCTTCGACGCGGCGCTCTTCTACGGCGGCGTCCTGGAGTGGGTGGACGGCCGGGAGGACGCGCCGCAGCGGTTCGAGGTGGCGTACGAGGACGAGCAGGTGGTGCTGCGGCGCCGGGGCGCGGCGGTGGCCCGGCTCAACAGCGGACCGGTCGAGGCGGCCTCGCCGCAGCCCCAGCTCCGGCCGCGCTGGCTGATCCACTTCCGGGTGCCGGACCTGGAGCGGGCGAAGGCCCAGGTCCTGGCCCATGGCGGTGCGCTGGTCCCGGAGGCCGACCGCGGCTGGGCGGCGGTGGAGGAGCGGCGAGCGACCGTACGGGATCCGCAGGGCGGGCTCTTCACCCTGGACGAGGGGGACGGGGAACCGGCGGCGGACTGAGCGGGCGGCGGCCGTACGGGCGGGCCGGGGCGGTCAGCCGGCCGGCGGGGTCAGGGCCAGCTCGCCCGACGGGTGCGGGGCGAACCAGGACGCGGTGGCCTGCGGGGTGACCTCGGCGAGCGTCGCCGGGGTCCAGTGCGGGTCGCGGTCCTTGTCGATGACCTGGGCGCGGATGCCCTCGGCCAGGTCCGGCGAGCGGAGCGCGGCGCAGGACAGCCGGAACTCCATGTTCAGGGCGGTTTCGAGGGAGTCGAGGGCCCTGGCCCGCCGGAGCGCGGCGAGCGCCGCCTTCAGGGCGGTGGGCGAGCGGGTGAGCAGGACGGTGGCGGTGTCCTTGGCCTCCGGCACGCCCGAGTCGGTGAGCCGTTCGATGATCTCTTCGACGGTGTCGGCGGCGTAGCAGGTGTCGATCCAGTCGCGGGCGGCGGCCAGTTCACCGCAGGGTGCCGTCGTCACATGGCGTTCGAGGACCTCGTGGACGGGCCTGGTGGCCAGCTCGCTCTTCAGGGCGGGGAGCCGGTCGGCGGGGACGTGGTGGTCGGCGAGGCCGGTCAGGAGGGCGTCGGCGGCGCCGACGGGGGTGCCGGTGAGGGCCAGGTGGGTGCCGAGTTCGCCGGGCGCGAGGGCGAGGAGATAGGTGCCGCCGACGTCGGGGACGAAGCCGATGCCGGTCTCCGGCATGGCGACCCTGGAGCGTTCGGTGACGATCCGGACGCTGCCGTGCGCCGAGACCCCGACACCGCCGCCCATCACGATGCCGTCCATCAGGGCCACGTACGGCTTCGGATAGCGGGCGATCAGCGCGTTCAGCCGGTACTCGTCCCGCCAGAAACCGACCGAGGCCGTACCGCCCGCCACCGCGTCGGCGTGGATCGCGCGGATGTCACCACCCGCGCACAGACCCCGCTCACCCGCCCCGTCGATCACGACCACCTCGACCGCCGGATCATCCCGCCAGGCGTCCAGCGCCTCGGTCATCCGCAGCACCATGGGATGGGTCAGGGCGTTGAGCGCGCGAGGCCGGTTGAGCGTGAGATACCCGGCGCGGCCCTCCGTACGGACGATCACCTCGGGCTCGGCTCCGCTCCGGACTGCGGCCTCGGGCGGGGTGCGATCGGCGGATGCCGGCATGCGGGTGTCCTTCCGGTTCCGGGCCGGGCACCGTCGCCGGTCCGTTCCGGCGGGGGCGGCTGCGTACTGAAACGATCTTTCATCCACCGTAGTCCCCCGCGGCGCCCGCGTACAGGGTCTTCCGTCCGCTAACGTACCCGCGGGTAACCGACGGACCGAGGGGAGCGGGCAGAGATGCGGACGGACGGGCGGCACCGGGACGACGTACGGGTGTGGAGTCTTGAGGAGTCGTTGCGGATCGAGGCCGACCCCGAGGCCCTGTACCGCCTGGTCTCCGATCTGCGGAACATGGGGCGCTGGAGCCCGGAGTGCCGCCGGATCTGGGTGTCCCGGCCGCCGGTCCGCGCGGGCGGGCGGTTCGTCGGGTTCAACCGGCGCGGCCCGTTCCTCTGGTTCACCGTCGGGCGGATCACCACCGCGCGGGCCGGGGCGGAGTTCGCCTTCGACGTGGCGGTCTTCGGGCTGCCGATCGCCCGCTGGGGCTACCGCTTCGAGCGGGACGGCACCGGGACCCTGGTCACCGAGACCTGGCAGGACCTGCGGACCGGCCGCGGCGCCTGGCTCGCGACCCTGCTCGGCACCGTCTTCGCCGGGACCGATCCGGCGCGCCGGATCGCGGTGAACCGGGCCGGGATGCGCACCACGCTCGCCCGGATCGCCCACGAGGCGCACGCTCCGTAGCCACGGGCCGCTCCCCCGACCCGCCCGCCGACGCTCCCGGCCGTCTCCGTTTCCCCTGCAGGTGGCCACGGGGGCAGCATGGAAGGAGGCCCCGGCGACCAGGGCGGGAAGGAGCGCACCGTGACGCGACGCGCGGACCGGTCGGTCGACGACGGCCGGACGCGGCCCACGGGGCTGCGGAGCGTAGCGGGCCAGGTCTTCGCCCTGCAGGCGGTCATCGCGCTGCTCATCGTCGCCGCGGCGGCGGTGGCCCTGGTGCTCCAGGGGCGGTACGACTCCGAGCGCGACGCCCGCAACCGCTCGCTGGCCGTCGCCGAGGCGTTCGCGCACGCGCCGGGCACGGCGGAGGCCCTGAAGGGCCCCGATCCGACGGCCGTCCTGCAGCCCCGCGCGGAGGCGGCGCGCAAGGCGTCCGGAGTCGACTTCATCGCGGTGCTGGCTCCGGACGGGGTGCGGTTCACGGACTCCGACGCCGGTCTGATCGGGCAGAAGGCCAGCGGCGACGTGGGGCGGGCGGCGCGCGGCGAGTCGTTCACCGAGATCTTCCACGGCGCGCCCAACGACGCCGTGCGGGCCGTGGTCCCGATCCGCGACACCGACGGTTCGGTGGTCGGCATGGTCAGCAGCGGCATCGAGGTCGAGACGGTCGGGCAGGCCGTGCAGGGCAGGCTGCCGCTGCTGCTCGGCGCGGCGGCGGGCGGTCTGGCGCTCGCGGTGGGCGGCGCGGGCCTGGTCAGCGCGCGGCTGCGGCGGCAGACCCATGGCCTCGGCCCGGCCGAGATGACCCGCCTGAAGGAGCACCACGAGGCCGTGCTGCACGCCGTGAAGGAGGGTGTGGTGATCGTCGCGGGCGACGGCCGTCTGGTGCTCGCCAACGACGAGGCCCGGCGGCTGCTCCGGCTCCCGGAGCACGCCGAGCGCAGCCATGTGCGCGAGCTGGGGCTCGACCCCCGTACCGCGCACCTGCTGCTGTCCGGCCGGGCCGCCACCGACGAGGTGCATCTGGCCGGGGACCGGCTGCTCGCGGTGAACGTACGGCCGACCGGCGACGGCGCCCCGGACGGCGGGGTCGTGATGACGATGCGCGACACCACCGAGCTCGCCGCGCTCACCGGCCGTGCCGAGGTGGCGCGGGGGCGGCTGCGGCTGCTGTACGAGGCGGGCACCAGGATCGGCACGACGCTGGACGTGGTGCGGACGGCGGAGGAGCTGTCGGAGGTCGCGGTGCCGCGGTTCGCGGACTTCGTGACGGTGGAGCTGCTGGATCCGGTGGTGCGCGGCGAGGAGCCGTCGGGGGCGTTCACGGAGATGCGGCGGACGGCGCTCAGCGGGGTGCGGACGGAGACGCCGTTGCAGCCGGTCGGGGACCTGATCCGCTTCGTGGTGCCGACCACGCCGATGGCGTCGGCGCTCGCGGAGGGGCGGGCGGTGATCCAGCCGGACCTGGCCGCCGCGCAGGGCTGGCGGGCGCAGGACCCGGAGGGCGCGGCGCGGGCCCTCGAATTCGGGCTGCACTCGCTTCTGACGGTGCCGTTGCTCGCCCGGGGCGTGGTGCTCGGGATGGCGAACTTCTGGCGCGGCCCGGACAGCCCCGAGCCGTTCGGCGAGGAGGACCTGTCGTTCGCGGAGGAGCTGGCGGCGCGGGCGGCGCTCGCCATCGACAACGCGCGGCGGTTCACCCGCGAGCATTCGATGGCGGTGGCGCTGCAGCGGAGCCTGCTGCCGCGGGTGCTGCCGGAGCAGAGCGCCATGCGGGTCGCGTACCGCTACCTCCCGGCGACGGCGGGGGTCGGCGGCGACTGGTTCGACGTGATCCCGCTGCCCGGCGCGCGGGTGGCGCTCGTGGTCGGGGACGTGGTGGGGCACGGGCTGCACGCGGCGGCGACGATGGGGCGGCTGCGGACGGCGGTGGCGAACTTCTCGACGCTCGATCTGCCGCCGGAGGAGCTGCTGAGCCATCTGGACGAACTGATCGACCGGCTGGGCGAGGAGAACGAGCAGGGCGGCGGGGAAGGCGGGGGCCCGCAGGCCGGGGGCACGGGGGCCGGGGGCGCGGAGGCCCGGGGCATGGACGGGGCGACGGACGCCGGCTCCGGCCGAGGGTCCGGTACGGCCGGGGGCGGGGCGGGCCAGGACCCCGCGGCCGACGGCAGACCGGCGGGCGGGGCGGCGGGCGGTACGGCGGGGGCCGAGGGCACCACGGGTGCCACCTGTCTGTACGCGATCTACGACCCGACGACCGGTGCCTGCACGATGGCGAGCGCCGGGCACCCCGGGCCCGCGCTCGTGCGGCCGGACGGGAGCGTGGAGTTCCCCGCCGTGCCGGCCGGGCTGCCGCTGGGCATCGGGCTCGGCGACCGGCCGTTCGAGTCGGTGCGGCTGCGCCTGGAGCCGGGCAGCAAGCTGGTGCTGTTCACGGACGGTCTGATCGAGGACCGGCACCGCGACTACGACACCGGGCTCGGGCTGCTGCGCGGGGCGCTGGCCCGGCCGGACCGCAGCCCGGAACAGACCTGCGCCGATGTGCTCGCGGCGCTGCTGCTCCCGGTCCCCGCCGACGACATCGCGCTGCTCGTGGCGAGCGCCCACCGGATCCCGGCGGACCGGATCGCCGAGTGGGAGGTGCCCGCCGAGCCGTCGGCGGTCTCCCGGGTGCGGACCGAGGCCGCCGCGCGGCTCGCCGCATGGGGCCTCGCGGACGTGGGGTTCACGGCGGAGCTCGTGCTCAGCGAACTGATCACCAACGCGATCCGGTACGGGCGGGCGCCGGTGCGGGTGCGGCTGGTGCACGACCGGGTGCTGATCTGCGAGGTGTCCGACGGCAGCAGCACCTCCCCGCATCTGCGGCACGCGGCGGACACCGACGAGGGCGGGCGCGGCCTGTTCCTGGTGGCCCAGTTCGCGCAGCGCTGGGGCACCCGCTACGCCCGCCGGGGCAAGACCATCTGGGCCGAGCTGCCGGTGTCCCCCGATCCGGCGGGCGGCGACGGCGCGGGCCCGCTGTTCGATCCGGACGCGCTGGAGGACCTGGCCTGGTGAGGGCCCTGGGGCGGGGGGGGGGGGGGGGGGGGGGGGGGGGGGGGGGGGGGGGGGGGGCGGCGGCGCGGGCCGCCGTCGCCGCGCCGATGGCGGTGCCGGTCGCCGCGCCCACCACGCACAGCACGGCGGCCCACTGAACGAGCGTCAGGTGCTCAC
>NZ_JBIVFL010000021.1:0-140000 GCF_044748125.1 Streptomyces sp. NPDC090025
AAGGAAGGCTCGCAGCCATCACGCTGCGTGCTACACCACGTCTCCCTGTCCAGCTCAACTCATCCCGGTGACACCACTCGCACCGCATCACACTGCCCCCGCGAGCCGCCCTCACCGAGCTGAGGGTGTTGGGGTGCACAGGATCGTCCAGGGTCAGTGTGGCAACGGATCCGTCATGCTCCAGACGTACGGGGATCGGGGCTTGATCCGGTGCGTCCTCCATGGTCAGGTGCTCTCCGAAGGGAACATCCGGCCGGTGAGCCTGGCCAGGTATGCCTCGTCCATCAGGGGGGCGGTGATCTCCCTTGCGGCGAGCAGGTTCGTGACCCGTGACGGGGTGAGGGCTGGCAGCCTGTGTGCGGGAGTCGCCTGGACCAGGTAGGGGAGCATGTCGAACATCGCGTACAGCGAACGGGCGGGCTGGAAGCGTCGGTTGGCGGCCAGCAGCGCCAGCCATTCGTCGACGGGTACGGATGTGATCTCGTGCCCGGCCCGGCGCAGTGCGTGGACCGCTTCGCCGAGCGGGAACGGGGTCGGGTCGTGCAGGTTGAACACCTGCGGATGCTCCGTTCGCGCCGCGCCATCGGCCAGCGCCGCGATGACGTTTCCGGCGTGGTCGACGGTGCAGACCGGCACCTGAGGCAGTGCCTCGGGAGCGGCATGGAGCTGTACACACACCTTCATGAGGGTGCTGAGCGGCTCACCCGTGGTGATCATGCCGGTGGTGCTGTCGCCCAGGACGAACGGCGGGCGGTAAATGGCGGCGGGAACGCCGCGTGCGGCTGCCTGACGCACCAGTTCCTCGGCCACGTACTTGGAGGCCGGGTATCCGAACGTGCCCGAGTACGACAGTGCGGGTGCGCTGTCGTCATCGATCAGGTCGGTCCCGCAGGCGCGGGCGGAGATGAACACCGCCATGGTCGAGACGTGGTGCACCGCCTTGACCGGACCGTACGCGGCGAAGCGCAGGACCTCGGTCGTTCCTCGCACGTTGGGAAGCCGCGCCAGCTGGTAGGGATCGTTCATGTTGACCGACGCACCGCAGTGGTAGACGGTGCCCACCTCCTCAGCAAGGGCCCGGTAGCGGTCGTCGTCGAGGCCGAAGCGCGGCTGGGTGAAGTCGCCCGCGACGGCGACCGCCCGCTTGAGGGGGACTCCCAACTCGGCGCAGCGCGCGGCCAGGCGCGCGGTCGCGGCCTGGTCGTCGGGGGCTCTGACCAGGCTGCGGACCGTTCCTGTGGTGAGGTTCTGCAGTTCGCGCAGCAGGTAGGCGCCCAGGTAGCCGGTCGCGCCCGTGAGGAGGATGTCCGGCATGGAGGCCGGATCCGTCAGGGGGCCGGGGCTGATGTCGGCCGGAAGCTGGAGGTCTGTGGCCGGAACGGACAGGGGGATGTGGGCGGTGATGCCATGGGGCATGGTGATGGATTCCCTCGTGTGCTGCTCAGTGCGCCATCATTGAGGCGTATGCCGGGTGGGTGATGCTCAGGCCTCCGTCGGCGTGCAGGACCTGTCCGGTGATCCAGCTCGCGGCGGGTGACGCGAGGAAGAGGACTACCTGGGCGAGTTCGTCGGGGGTGCCGATCCGGCGCAGTGGGGTGCTGGCGCGGGCGGCGGATTCCAGGCGGTCGTTGCCGGGCATTCCGGCGCGTGCGTCTCCTTCGATCAGCCCGCCGGATGCGGTGTTGACTCGGATGCCGGCGGGTCCGTACTCGACGGCCAGGTAGCGGGTGAGCGCCTCGAGGGCGGCTTTGGAGGCGCCGGTGCTGGTGTAGGCGGGCAGTACGGCACCCGCTCCGGACGATGAGACGTTCACGATGGCCGGCCGCGGGGCACGCTCCAGCAGGGGGCGGGCGGCCTGCGAGCACCACAGGGGCCCCGCCGCGTTGGTGGACAGGGCCCTGAGCCAGTGCCGTTCGCCGACCGCGTCGACGGCGGTGAACCGGCCTGAGGCGGCGTTGTTGACCAGGATGTCGAGGCGGCCGTGGCTCTTGGTGATCTTGTCGAACATGGCGGTGACAGCGGTCCGGTCGGCGACGTCACCGGGTAGCAGGTGTGCCGTGCCGCCACCGTCCAGTACCTCGTTGACGGTGCGCTGGGCGGAGTCGGGGTCGCGGAAGCAGTTGACGATGACGTGTGCGCCCTCGCGGGCGAACGCCTGGGTGATGTGGCGGCCGATGCCGCGTCCGCCGCCGGTGACGAGGACCACCTGGTCCGCGAAGGTGTCCGTCACGACAGCAGCCTCCAGCCGGGCGGGGTCATGATGACGCAGGAGTTCTGTCCGCCGAGGCCGAAGGAGTTGGACAGCACCGGCCGGGGGCCGGTGTCACGTGGTTGTCCGGTCACCACATCCAGCCCTGCGCAGTCGTCGGCCAGTCTGTCGTGGCCTGCGGTCGGCGGGACGAGGCCGCGGTAGGCGGTGAGGGCGGCGACGGCGGCCTCGGCGGCGCCCGATGCCCCCATCAGGTGGCCGAGCACGCTCTTGGAGCTGGTGACTGGCGGGGGTGTGCCGTTGAAGGTGGCGAGCAGGGCGCGGGTCTCCATCGCGTCGCCGAGCGGGGTGGAGGGTCCGTGTGCGTTGACCGATCCGATGTCGGCGGGGGTGAGGCTGGCGTCGGCGATTGCGGTGTTCATACAGGTGGTGACCCAAGTTCCGGTCGGGTTGGGCGCGGTGAGGTGGTGGCTGTCGGTGCTCTGCGCACTTCCGGCGACCTCGGCGTAGATCCTCGCCCCTCGGGAGAGCGCGTCGTCGAGGGGCTCCAGGGCCAGGAAGGCCGCGCCCTCGCCCATGACGTAGCCGTCGCGGCCCACCGAGAACGGGCGGGAGGCGGTGGCCGTGTCTTCGTTGCGGGTCGAGAGCGCGTCGGACTGGCAGAAGGCGGCCATCATCAACCGGGTCACCCCGGCGGAGTCGGAGGCACCGGCCAGGACGAGGTCGCAGCGCCCGTCACGGATCAGGCCGACCCCGGTGCTGATCGCGTCGATCCCGGAGGCGCAGGCGGTGGACAGGGTGGTGGAGGGGCCGTGCCAGTCCAGCTTCATGCCGATGAACGCGGCAGCGGAGTTCGGGATCAGCAGGGTGGTCGTGAGAGGGCTGACCTCTTCGGGGCCGCGGTCGCGGCAGTTGAGGGCCTGGAGGGTGTAAGAGTGGGCGCCTCCGAAGGAGGAGCCGCAGACGATGCCGTGCCGAAGGGGGTCGCCGGACGGCGCACCGGCGTCGGCGTGGGCGTCCAGCGCGGCGCAGAGCGCGTACTGGGCGAACAGGTCCGCACGGCGCTGTTCCTTGCCGGACAGGTAGCGGCCGGGGTGGAATCCGCTGACCTGGCAGGCGAATCGGGTCGGCAGACCGGTCGGGTCGAACCGGGTGATGGGTCCGGCGGTCGGCGTGCCTGCCAGGACCGTGTCCGTGAACGTGTCGAGATCGCAGCCGGCCGGGGTGGTGACGCCGATACCGGTCACGGCAACCCGGCGGCGGCCCAGACGGTCGAGAAGCTGATCACGGTGTGTCATGATCCCTCCCGCGGCCGGGGCGTGGGGGCGATGAGCAGGGCCGCGTTGTGGCCGCCGAAGCCGAACGAGTTGGACAGCACCGGGCCGGCCACCAGCTCTCGTGGCCACCCGAGCACCAAGTCGATTTCCATGCCGTCGTCGACTCTGACCGTGTTGGCGGTCGGTGGCACCACCCCGTGCGCGAGGGAGAGCAGAGAGGTGATCACTTCCACCGTGCCCGATGCGGCGATCATGTGGCCGGTGACACCCTTGTTGGCGGTCACCGGGACCTGGCGCGGGCCGAAGACCGCTGTGATCGCCTGCGCTTCGGCCGCGTCCCCGAGCGGCGTCGACGTCGCGTGGGCGTTGACATGCGATACGTCCGCCACGTCGATGCCCGCATCGGCCAGGGCAGCGCGCATGCACTCCGCCGCCCCTTCGCCGCCAGGGCTGGGACTGGTCAGGTGGTGAGCGTCGCAGTTGGTCGCGTAGCCGCTGATCCGCCCGTACTCCCGAGCGCCTCTGCGAGCGGCGTGTTCGAGACTCTCAAGCACCACGAACGCCGATCCTTCGGAAGCCACCGTGCCGTCCCGGTCCGCATCGAACGGTCGCGCCGAACGCAGCGGCTCATGGTGTCGCCCCGACAGCGCGCCGCTGGCTCCGATCCCGGCCAGTGACTTCACGGTGAGCAGCTCGGCGCCACCCGCCACAACGATGTCGGCAAGGCCATCGCGGATGAGCCGCGCTCCTTCACCGACCGCGACCGCGCCGGTGGCACAGGCGGCGCTGACGGCCATCGACGGCCCGGTGAACCCGGCCGCCAGACTGATCGTGGCCGCCAGAGCGTTGTGCATGGCCATCGGCACGAAGAAGGTGCCCCGCTCCGGCGCCTCCACGGTCGTGGACGCACCGAACGCCGTTCCCGCGACCACCGCGAACCTGCCGGTGACCGCACGCCCCGCGCCCTGCGGGCGCTCGTCCAGGTCGGCGTCGGCGAGCGCCTTGAGCGCGGTGTGCACGCCAAGGCGGGTGGCCGGGTCGAGGCGGCGGCCCAACTTGCCCAGGCGTAGATCGTGATGATGCTCGGTCGTCGCGGCGGCTGGCACACGGCAGGCGAAGCACGGGACTCCGTGCGCACCGTCCGGAGTCCCGTATGCGCCGGCCAAGGTACCCTTGGCCGCGATGAGCTCGCTCCACAGGTCTTCGGTGCGGGCCCCGGCCGGTGTGGTGGTGGCCATTCCGGTGACCGCCACCGCTCGTCCGCTTCCTTGCGTGTCCATCAGGCGGGCTCTGACGGTGCGTTGACGAGCGCAACGAGGTCGGCCACCGTCGAGGCCCTGGCCTTCACATCGGCCTTGTCCACGACGAACCCGCGCGCCACGAGCGCCGCCGCGATTTCGGCGAGGTCGAGCGAATCGGCGTCCAGGTCGTCGGCGAGCCGGGATTCGGGCGTCACCTGGTCCTCGGATACCGACAGGATGTGCATCACGACCTCAGTGACGGCATCGGAGATCTTGGTGTCGGGCTGGGTGTCGCTCATGGCGAGTACTCCTTCTTGACAGGGTGATGGGTTACGGTGCCCGCCGCACGGTCGCAGTTGGGCAGGGGGCAAGGGGTGCGGGCTCAATGGCCCATGGACATCCCGCCGTCCACGGGCAGCACGACGCCTGTGATGAAGCTCGCCTCCTCGGAGCAGAGGAAGGCGGCGGCAGAGGCCACTTCGGGGACGGTCCCGAACCTTCTGAACGGGATCATGTCGGCAAGCTGGCGTCGGCGTTTGCCGGTCAGGTGGCTGATCATCGCGGTGTCCACGGGCCCCGGCACCACCAGATTGCAGGTGGTGTACGGGGCCAGCTCACGGGCAAGTGATCTGGTCAGGCCGACAAGACCCGCCTTGGCCGCCGCGTAGTTCGTCTGCCCGGCTGATCCCAGCACACCTGCGGCCGATCCGACGGTGACGATCCGGCCCCACCGCGCGGCGGTCATGCCCGCGGCGGCGCGGGACGCGCAGTGGAAGGGACCGGTGAGGTTCACGTCAAGGGCGGCCTGCCACTGGGCGGTGCTCATCTCGCCGACCAGCGCGTCGGCCAGCAGCCCCGCACAGTTGACCAGGATCTGCACGTCCGAGCCGAAGTGCTCGCCGACCTCGTGGAACAGGGTGTCGACCCGCGCCGGGTCGGTGACATCGGCGCGCACCGCCAAACAGCCCGTCTCCGCAGTCACCTTGGCGGCCGATGTCTCGTCCCGGGCGTAGGCGATCGCGACCCGATGCCCCTGCTCGGTCAGGGCCGAAACGATTCCGGCGCCGATGCCCCGTGAGCCACCGGTGACCAGAGCGACTTTGGGACCACGGTCCTGCCCGGGCATCAGCCGGTGGCCGCGGTGTGCGTCGGCGTCGGGCCGGTGCCGGCGGACGCGGCCACGAGCGCGGAGAGGGAGCCGCACGCATCGGGTGTCGCCGCGTTGTAGAGCCGTACCCGTCCCAGTGTGCGTTTGGCCAGGCCGGTGAGGATACGGCCGTAGCCCGCTTCGACGACGGCGTCGGCTCCGAGCCGGGCGAGGGCGTGCTGGGTGTCACGCCACCGGACCGGAGTCGTCAGATCGGCCGCGACCAGTTCACGCCATGTACCGGGGCCGGTGTCACCAGGACTGTGTACGCGGCCGTTGTGAACGACCACCGCCCTCGCCCTGCGAAAGGGGATGCGGTGCAGCCCCGGCAGGAACTCCGTGGAGGCCCGGTGCATCAATGGCGTGTGGAAGGGGCCTGCGACATCGAGGGGGATGACGTCGCCCGCCCCCAACGCGGTCGCGGCCGCCTCCGCCCTCCGCAGCGCCGTGTGCTGTCCCGAAATGACCGTCTGCGTCGGTGCGTTGTCGTTGGCGACCCAGCAGCCGGAGACATCGGCGCACGCTTCTGTCGCTCCGTCGATGCCCAGAAGCAGGGCCGTCATACCGCCCGTTCCGTCACAGGCCGCTTCGGTGAGGCGGGCCCGCAGCGCCACGACCCGCACGGTGTCCCCGGCGGTGAGCACACCCGCGGCGTGCAGTGCCGAGATCAGCCCCAGCGAGTGGCCGGCCAACAGAGGACGCAGTTCCCCGTCACAGCCGAAGGCGGGCGCCAATGCCGTCCAGGCCATCATCGAGCACAGCACCACCGACAACTGTGCGTCCGTGGTCGAGGCGGGGACGGCCCCGGAGTCCAGCAGCATCGGTTCGAGCCTGCGCTCAAGGATGCTCTCGGCTTCCCGGACGACCGACCATGCAGGATCGCGCTGCCAGGCCGCACCCATGCCGGGGCCTTGTGACCCTTGCCCGGGGAACAGCACTGCGGGAGACCTCAAAGGGGGCATGTCCATCGCATGTACTCCTCGCTCCGCCCACACGGGCGTACAAGGCCAGGGGCAGTGGTGACAGTAGGGCGCGTCGTCGAGCCGACTCGGTGCGCTCGGACTCGTATGTGGCGCCGGAAGGTTGGTTCTCATGGACGTGGACGAAGTCCCGTCAGCAGCGGCAGGAGGGAAGCCAGGAAATCCCGGGCGCCGGAAGGCCGCACCTCCATGATGGTCCGCTGCCCGTCATCTCCGGCAGGCGCAAAGCGTAGGGCGATGAAGCACACGCGCACTACGAAGTGCGCCATGGCGCACTCCGGCCCGGCGCACGCCGTGGGTGCCGTCGTTGCTTCGTGAACACTGATTCTGGATCATCGGGGCGGTGCCGACCTGTCCGGCGGGCAGCGGCAGCGCATCGCGGTCGCTCGCGTGTTCTACAGGGGCGCCGCCATGCTCATGCTGGACGAGCCCACATCCGCGATGGACCCGCGCGCCGAACACCTCGTGATCAGCCGGTTCAAGGACCTCGCGGCGGGCAAGGCCGCCGTGTTCGTCACGCACAACCTGGAGAACGCCAAGATCGCAGACTGCAGCATCGTCCTCGACGGCGGTCGCGTACGAGAACAGGGTGGCTTCCAGGCCCTGATGGATCTGGGCGGCCTTTTTGCGGAGCTGTACAAACTCGCCCAAGACCGGTGAAGTGCCCGCCAACCAGGCGTAGTAGGGCGTTCCGTCGTCGTAGGAGTCGTCGTCGACGTACAGCTCGTAGACGCAGCCGAGCGCGGCGGCCAGGTTCGTCATCGTCTCCCCGGTCCGCTCCCCCAGGCCCGGAACCTCACCGGCGAGACGCCGCGGGTCCTGGACCTCCAGCCTTCAGACCACCCAGTCGAACTCCTGAGTGCACCACTGGTTCTGCGGTAGGTAGTCGATCTGGTACGCGGCTGGTTACGCGGCGCCAAGCGGGGCTGCGGCTCAGGAGGACTTGGCCCCAGTTGACCGAGCGGTCAGGGTGGCTATCAGACCAGAGCCGACCACGAGGATCACCGCGGTGATCATTCCTGGTGTCCACGTGCAGTGGTAGGCGATGGCGCCTGCGATGAGCCCAATGACACCGGTGAACCACGCCATGCGAGCCGTTCGAGTCTCCCCGCGACTACGCCAGATAAGAGCGGCGCCAAGCACGGTGGCGGACAAGACGCGTCCGTCGCTGACCACGCTGAGAAAGTCGGCTGCCATGTGATCTAGCTTCCATCTCATTAAGTCGGCGCTCGCACGCCGAGTGTGGGCGGTGTCTGGTGGGGGTCCGGGGACCGGACCCCCACCAGACAGTGACCTTGATGCGGGTTCTCACCCGCCCTGCAGGCCGGTATGACTACCAGAACCGCCGGAAGCGGATACTACGCGCCCGGCTCCAGCCACTCCGGAAGTACGACCGCCCACGACCGCCCCATCTACGGACGTGCGACCAGCCGGTCCTCCAGTGGGAGTGCAGGCCTGCGCCCGAGACGAACTCTGCCGTCTGGGCTCCACTCCATCCCGCCTGGACATACGCGTCCATGCCAGCTCTGCGATTGCCCAGCCACTTAGCTCCGGCTCCGGCGAGAGCGCCCGCAATGCCAGCGCAGGCGAAAGTCGCGGCTCCGGCGGTGAAGGCACCGCAGGCGACCCCCGCAGCGATGGACGCGAGGCCGACGCGATGGCGCTTGATAAAGCCCCAACCCCTGCGCCACCAGCTCCGGCGACCGTCCAGATCGTACCGATTCAGCGGGTCGGCTTGGACGTACTCGTAGGCGTTGGCGTTACCCCCGTAGATCGGGTCCAAGGACAGGAACCGCCCCGTCTGCGGGTTGTACAGTCGGACGCCCATGAGCATGAGACTCGTGAGCGTCTCGCTGGAGCGTTGCTTGGCGCCGAGCCAGTTGTAGCGGACGGCCGGCTGGCCCGCGCGGGGGTTGCCGTATTCGTCGTTGTCCAGAACGAGCGGGGCGTCGTTGGTGTCCAGCGGGAGCTGGAGGGCGACGTCGCCGTGGATGTTGGTGAGCTGGAGGACGGTGCCGCCGGTGTTGCTGGTGGTGGCGGCGAGGTCGCCGGAGGCGGAGTCGACGTTGCGGCTGAGGGTGCCGTCGGTAGTGTCCTCCACGGTCCAGCGGGGGTTGTCGCCGTCGCTGTCGTAGTGGTTGACCTTGGCCGCGGTCTGGGCCCACGTGCCGTCGGTGTTCTCCTCGACGCTCCAGGAGCGGCGGCGCTGGCCCGCGTCGAGCTGCCAGGTCTGCCGCTGGGTGCCGCTGGTCTGCTGGTACACCAGGTCGTTGGCGTAGTAGCCGATCTGGCTGCCCGGCAGGGCGGTGGTGCGGCCGAAGGCGTCGTAGACGTAGCCGGTCGCGATCAGGCGGTCGGCGCTGTCGTACGTGGAGGCGGTGGTGGTGCCTCCGGTGGTCGGGCAGGTCGCGCCCGCCGTGCCGGTCGCGGTAGTCAGCGAGGTGCGGTTGGTGCGCTTGTCGAAGCCGTACGTACGGACGGTGCAGACGTCGCCGACGGAGTCGTTGACGCCGGTCAGACGGCCGGTCGCGTCGTAGGCGTAGTCCTGGGCGGACCAGCCAGCGTGCTCGGTGACCTGGCCGTGGACGGACTCCTCGACCGTGTCGGAGTAGACGACCTGCTTGTCGCTGTCACGGGTGTAGACCCGAGTCGCGGTCGCGCCCGTGGTGTCCTCGGTGATGGTGAGGGTGTAGCCGCCGGGGAGCTTCTCAGCGGCGACGGAGCCGTCGGCGTCGTAGGTGGCGGCGAAGGTTCCGGCGATCGAGTCCGTGGTAGAGGTGACCAGGCCACGGGGCTCGGCGGTCGTGTCGTAGGTGTATGTGACCGTCGACGGGGCCGAGTCCGTGGTCTTGACCGGGCGGCCGAGGAGGTCGTACTCGGTCGTGGTCACACCGCCGTCGGCGTCTGTGTACGCGACCTGGCGGCCGAGCTTGTCGAACTCCTTGGTGATCGTGCCGCCGGTCGGCGATGTCGTCTTGACGGCCTGGCCGGTGGCAGGGTCGTACTCGGTCGTCGACTCCGGGACGGCCTGGCCGAGCCCGCCGGTCATGACGGACTTGATCGGACGGCCGGCGGCGTCATAGGTGTTGGTGGTGGTGCGGGTGACGCCGTTGGCGGTCTCGGTGACCTTGGCCGGGTTGCCCCACCAGTCGTACTCGGTGGTGGTCGTCGGCAGGCCGGTCGGGTTCGAGCCGCCGCCGATGACCGCGCCAGCCGGGCCGGTGGAGCAGACCTGGTCGGCCCACTCCGGGCGGCCCTGACACGGACCCGTGCCGGTCGCCGTCCAGTAGCCGGTCACGCGGGTACCCGCGTCCGTGCCGGTCGCGTCGGGCAGCAGCTGCTTGGTGACGCGGCCCTGGTCGTCGTGCTCGGTGGTCTCGGTGATCGCCAGACCCGCCGGGTCCTTGATCGTCTTGACTGGCAGGCCCTTGGCCCAGTCGTAGAGCGTCTGGGTCACGCGGGCGTCGGTCATGGCCGTCGAGCCGTAGACCTGGGCACCGGTCGTGACCTTTGTGACCTGGTTCTCGACCTTGGCCGTGCCGTCCGTCGGCCGGCCGGCGTCGTACTCGTTGACCGTCCACGAACGCGCCACCGCCGACTCGGCGCCACCGGTAGGAGTAATCCGGCGCAGCGGGCCGAACTCCTCGAGTTCGTGGATGCCCTTGGTGTCATAGACGGACTTTGTGGAGAGCAGGTCGGCACGGTCCTTGCCGGACAGGCCGATGATGCCGAGGTCGGTCAGCGTCGCCTGATCGACGGCGGTGCCGCCCAGCGCGAGTGCACGGTTGCCTGCGGACAGCTCACGCACCTTGTTGCCGAAGCGGTCGTACTCAGTCGTCGTGACGTTGCCGCCCGGGTCGACCGTGTTCACCTCGCGCCCGGAGGCGTCGGTGTACGTGATCGACGCACGGCCGTAGTCACCGGCACCGAGCTGAGACCCGGCGTTGGAAGACGGAACCTGATCAGCCGGGAAGACAGCGGTCACGTCCGTGGGAGCGTCGGACTGGCCCCACGCCGCGACGTCCGAGACGCCCAGCTGGTACGGGGCGTTGGAACCGGTCAGCGGCACGTCGTAGACGACGCTCGTCGACGCCGTCCCGGACTCCACGTCCTTGCTGCCCTGCTGCAGACCGGAACGATTCACCTTCAGGAGCATGCCGTCACCGGCGGTGGCGGCGTTGCCCGCCTTGCCGTAAGTGAACGACCACGGCAGCTCGCCGGGCGTGGTCAGCTGCGTGACCCGGCCGGCCGTGTCGTAGGCGTACTGCGTTTTCAGCGACGGGGTGACAAGCGGGTTGTACGTCTCCCGCAGGCGGCCCGAGGCGTCGTACGCGTACTTCTGCACTGTCTTCGACGTCGCGGCGGCGGCACCCGGCTCGGTGGACCAGGCCCGGATCTCCTTGACCTGGCCGGCGAAGTCGCCGAAAGCGGTGTCCGTGCCGGTCGTGGCGGTCGCGTAGACGAACTCCAGCACCCGGCAGCCCTTCGTGGACGGCGTCGCCGTGCACGTCGTGGACGAGGCGGCGGAGGTCGGGGCGATGACCAGCTTCGGACGGGCCAGCTTCGCGGTGCCGACCGTCACGGCCTCAGAGAACACCGTCGTCGTCGACTGCGTCAGACCGTCCACGGTGCTCGACGCGACCTGCCAGGCCGTCGCCGCCGGGTCCGCCTTGGTAAAGACGGTGACCGTGCCTTCGGTGTCCTTCAGCGTGAACGAACCCGTCAGCGAGCCGGTCAGCGTCACGTCCTCCGAACCCGGCTCCGGCTTCCAGCCGCCACCGCTCATCGCGGTGAAGCCGAGCTCCTCGCCGTCGCCGTCGACCAGCGCGACCGAGGTCGCCGTCGACTTCTTCAGGTACGCCCAGTCCGACTCGGTGAGCTCTGCGGTCGTCCCGGAGGTCCACTGCGGACCGAAGATCGCCGCCTGGCCGTCCTGCTTCGCGCCCGCGTCGGGGCGGCGCGAGGACGCCGTGCGCGAGACCGACAGGCCGAACATCGACGCGTCGGTCGCCGACAGGCCGTAGTCACCGGTCAGCAGGTTCACCGACCCGGGGCCGGCCGCCTCCGACGGCGCCGTGCCCGCGTTGCGGTCCACGGTGATCTCGTTGTCCGGCGAGTACACGGTCGTCGAACCGTCCGTGAACGCGGCACGGACCTCGATCGGACCGTCCTCGGCGAGGGTGTCCGTGATATTCCACGTCAGACCGGCCGGCTTGCCGTTGGACACACCCACCGGCCAGGCGGAGACGGTGTCCGAGCCCTGCCGGACGTCGGCGACCGGCACGTCCTTCCACGTATCCGTCTCACCTCGCCGGTACTGGTACGTCACGCCCGTGTAGGACGTCAGGCCCTCGGCCGACAGCGCGACACGGCGTGCCGGGCGCTCTCCCTGGCCCGGGGTGAGCAGGGCGGCGCCGGAGCCTGCGTAGAAGACGTGTGCCGCCTCGGCCGAGTAGTTGCCGGCGGCGTCCTTCGTGCGGACGGTCACCGTGTGCTTGCCCGCGGGGAACGTCAGCGTCTTGGACACCGTGGCGCCGGTCGTGGTGGCCGCCGTCCAGGCGCCGGAGTCCAGTTTGTACTCCACCGCGGCCACGTCAGTGATGGGCGGGGTGAAGGTGAAGGAGCCGGAGAAGTTGTTGTTCGCGTCCGGGGTGCCGGACCAGGTGTTCGCCTGGAAGTCCGTCGATCCGACCGCGCTCTTCGCCGGAGCGGTCGTGTCGATGTTGATGTTCCGGAATGCGGCCCAGGCGCTGTGGGTCGTGCCGTCGAAGGAACGAGAGCGCCACTTGTAGGCGCCGGCCGGCAGCGGGTTCGGCGGCGACCAGGTGATGACCGTGCCGGACGGCTTGTACGGCGACGCGGCAGCCTGCAGCCAGGCGGTGCCGTTGCGGTCCCAGATCTCGATGTCGAGGGTCAGCGGCTGGCCGTCGCCGTCGATCGCCTTCGCCGACATCGCCGGCGTCGTGTCGTTGGAGTAGAAGTTCGGCACGGGGCTGACCAGCGTCGGAACGCCCGGAACCGTGTTGTACGTGACCGACATGTACGGCGTGTTCGACGCGGCGTTGCCCGAGTTGAACTTCTTCCAGCCGTACGGGTCGGTCTCGTCCGTGGCGCGGATACCCATAGTGGCGGTCGCGACGCCGGCGCCGGCCCAGTACTGGCCCATTGCGGTCATGTCGGCGCTCACCCAGCCGTCCGCGCAGGACGACGAGTAGCCCTTGGTCGACGTCGACGACGCCCACTTCTTGAACCACGTGGGCTGAGCGGTCCACCGCGTGCTGGTGGAGACTGGGGCGACGTCCCAGATCTCCCAGCTCTTGGCCGTGCACGACCAGGAGTGGAACTCCCACAGGTTCAGCTTCGCGCTCAGGATCTGCTTGCCCGCGATCTTGGCCATGGGGAAGGCCAGGAACGAGCGGGCCACCTGGCTGGAGCCGTTGTTGCCCAGTTTCAGCTCCGTCGACGACGACATGTCGGTCGTGTAGCCCTGCTGGACGAACGTGTCGAAGCTGGGGCCGATGTTGATCGCGGGGTCCACCGTCACGGGGAACTGCGTCTCGGCGGCGTTCAGGAACGCCGCGTCCGGGGTCAGCGTGATGTCGACCTGGTCGGCGTTCTGCGTCACCTTCAGGCCGACGTCAGCGCGGTGCGTGTGCTCGCCGGACTTCGGGTCGACGTACGCGTCCCACATCACCGGCGCCGGCAGCATGCCGACCTGCTTGCCCGACTCCGAGTCCACGAACGTCACCGAGCGGTCCGCGTTCGCCCGAGCAGTGATGCCCTTGGCGTTCAGTGTCAGCGTCACCGAACCGTTCGCGTCGATTGCGGAACGGTCCTTCAGCTCCAGGAACTGCTCGAACCCGGTACGCGTCGACTCGACGCGCAGATCGGTCCCGGTCATGACGTCGGTGTAGCGCGCGGTCGTGCCCGACAGGGCCGGCTCCGGCAGCACACCACGCCACGACAGTCCCAGTTCCTTGCCGTCGCCAGCGTCCAGCGTCACGAGCGGAACCGGCTTCGTGCCCGCGTCACCGGCTTCACCGGAGGCTTCGACCGCCGCGGCTTCGGCAGCCGGGGTCTTCCCGGCGAGCTCCAGGCCGAGTGGATGCGCCTTGGCCTCGATCGTGCCGTCGACGCTCTTCGCGAGGTCGACGTCGATGTCCTGCCACTTATCGGTGGCCTCATCGCGGAACCGAACCGGGCCGGCGGCCGCGTCCAGCGTCACGGTGCCGTCCGGGTTCGCCCACGTGGTGGTCGACTCCGTCCGCTCCGAAAGCGCCTCGACCCGCTTGCCCGACAGCCGGGCAGCAACCTGAGCAGAGGTCAAATCGGCTGCTTCCGTCGCATAAGAGAGCGCACTGTCGACCGAGGGAAGCCGCGATGACACGGCAACCGCCTGCCCCCGTCGCCTCCACCACAACAGCGGCCTCAACTGCCAGCAGGCCCGCCACAGCCACGGCCACCCTTGACAGCGTGCGCTTACTCAGCCATCCCCCACCCACGCGCACGGTGGGCGATCTGTCGCTTCTGATCAAGAAGTCCTCCCCTTACAAAGGCCACTCATGTAGCCATCGGAGGATCATATTCCCCATGTAAAGATCTTGTGAGGGTGGGTGTGTCTACCCGCTTACCTGCCGCTCTGAACGCTAGTGCAAGACCCTCGGTGCTCAGCCGGCGCTGCACACAGGGCCCCAACCTGCCGAACCTGACGTGATCCTCCAGCCGGCGGCAACTGCCCTGGACCTGATGCGCGGGTACCTCGCCGCGGACCCGGAAGCCATCGCGGCCGCTGCGGCGGCGGGCACCGTGTGCCCGACCACCGCCGCCTACACGCGCCGGCAGACCTCGGGGCTGCTGACCGAAGCCGTCCTCGCCGACCCCCGCTTCTCCCCGTACCGCCGCGCGGTGATGGAGCCCGCGGGCATCGAATAGCTGGGGAGCGTGCCCATGGAGACGGCCGTCGCCGAAGCGGTGCTGCGCCCCCGCAGGCGACGGCGCAGCACCGCGCCTCCCTCTGAACGACGCGTTGCCAGCCAATGCGGTCCCTGAGGTCAGGCCACCGTCACGCGCAGGACGTATGACTCCCCCGCGCTGATGGCCCGGGCCTGCTCGCGCAGGTCCACGTCCGTGAAGCCGAGCAGCCCATCGGTGGCGAGGCGGTGCCACTGGCAGCCGGGCACGCGGCGGTCGAGTCGCCTGTACTCCCCCAGCTGGTAGAGGATCACCAAGGTGTCGCCTGCATGCTGGCCGGGCCAGCTCGGAGCCCGGCCCGGCCGGTTCCTGACGCGCGGCAGAGCAGCCCGGACGGTGCGCGCTGCCGCGTCGTACGCGGCCGCCTGCCGGCCGTCGGTGACGGGGAGCGGGCGCAGCGTCTGCGGGTCGCGGTCCGGGGCGGGCAGGCGCCCCAGCACCTGGACGTGCTGGTGGCCCAGTTGCTCGTCGCTCACCCACACCAGGTCGTGGCAGGCCTCGCGGACAGCGTGCGTCGGCTCGATGAGGATGTGCCCGAGCACGGGCCGACGGGGGTCCGTTCCGTGTCGTGCGGACTGGCACCACTGCTGCGCGATCCGCTCCGGTGTCCGTGGCAGCACGCGCTGGGCACGCCGACCGTCCTCGATGACCCACCGCACGTCGGCCGGCTCCACGGGCTCGTCCTGTGTCACCTCGACGTAGACGTCGGCCACATCGGGACACTCTCTGCCCACCGCCGCGATGAGCAGCACCCGGTCGTACGCCGCGCGGCAGGACGCCACGGCCTCGGCGAGTTCCTGGACGAGCCGGACGCGTACCTCGATGCGATCCAGGCACCCGGCGCCGTCGACGACCCGGACAGGCTGCAGGCCGCCCGAGGCGACGGACGCATCGCGCTTCCAGTTCCCCAAGGCCGTCAAGAAGATCACCGACGACGAGGCTGAGCTACTGGCCTTCTCTGACTTCCCCGCCCCACACTGGATCCTTCTGCGGACGACCAACCCAATCGAGTCCACGTTCGCCACCGTCCGACTGCGGACCAAGGTCACCCGTGGCGCCGGCTCCGGCAACGCAGCCCTGACGATGGTCTTCAAGCTTGTTGAGCCCACCCATGCCCGGTGGCGGGCCGTGAACGCACCCCACCTCGTCGCTCTCGTCCGCACCGGAGCCGCTTCGAACGCGGCCGCCTCGTCGAACGTCCCGAAGCCCGCGCGGCATGAGCGATCGCAACCGATCCGCAGAACGCCACCCATGATCCGGGTCACGGGCGCGGGAAGCGGGCGCGCGGGGCGTCGATGCAGGTGTCCCGGGACGTGGGTCCGCCGAACCGAAGACGGTCGTAGGCCGTGAACGCCGGTTCCAGCTTGTCGAGTTCGTCGACCAGTGCGTGCAGCCGCTCAGACCACCGTGCTGAACCGGCATCCGGCTCGTTCATTGCGGCGTTGATCGCGGTCGTCAGATAATCTTTGCGCTGAATGGCGGCCGGGTTCACCGAGTGCAGGCACACGTACTGTCCACTGAGATACGCATTCCACTCCGCCTTCCCGGTGATCGGGTCGGCCCAGTGAGCGGTGAACCACGCTTCGAGCAGCTCTGCACCGCCAGCTTCGTCGGCGAGAGCGAACAGGTCGGCCGGCACCATCTCGGCACCGTCGGAGCGCAGATATCCCGGAAGCGGCAGGTGCCGCCCCAGCATCAGCCGGCGGACCGCATCGGCATCGCGGCCATGAATTGCGCACAGTTCCTCAAGGGCAACGAACTGCGCGCTGACGTATGCGTCATCGGTATCGGTCATCGGATGGTCGCCGTTGACTTCGCGGAATCGCCCGGCGAGCTGCTGCTTCAGATCTGTCTCCGACATCGGGTCGCCTCCGGCGTTTACCAGCGCGGGCATCTCCCGCACAGGACTCGGCACGCTACCGGCCGGATGGTTCGGCACTCACCGAACCATCGATGGAACCACGCCAGCACGAGGGCACCTCGCCCTCGCTCCGCCCACCGATCCACACCTCTTGACGATTGCTCCGGGGCGGTAGAAGAGGTGGACAAAGGGTCAGAACCAGATCGAGGTCGGACCGACTCAGCCGGACAACGGGGCCGGTCGATGGCGTCCGCTCCCTGACGGTGGGCTCCGCTCGCTGAAGTGGACCCGGGCGTCGTTGGTGCGCACCACCGCACCGGGTGCGCGCCATCGGCTCCGTTCAGTGGCCGGTCTCGCGGCCGCGGTGCGGTCCGGGATCGGGCGGGCGGTGCGCCTGATGCTCGTCCGGGCGCACCGGGCGGACCACGTCGGCGACGGGCTGTGCGGTGTGGCGGTGCTCGCGGGCGCGGGCGTCGTCGGTCCTCTTGGCGACCACCTCCTGTAGGCGGCGCAGCCGGTCAGCCGTGAGATCGAGGGCTCCCACGTCCATACGGGACTCCCGCAGGGCCCACGCGGCCGTCAGGAACAACGACTCCGTGATGCCCCTCCCCCGGCGCGCAACACGGCGCCTCCGGCAACCTGCTGAGCGGCTTCTACGACTCCAACCAGATCATCGACGGACTGGACGACGGCTTCATCGTCAAGATCAACTGAGTCGGGCCGCGGGGGGGGGGGGGGGGGGGGGGGGGGGCCCCCCCCCCCCCCCCGCGGCGGCCCCGGCCCCCCCCCCGCCCCCCCCCCCCCCCCCCCGCCCCCCCCCCCGCCCCCCGCCCCCCCCCCCCCGGCCCCCCCCGCCACCGTGTGGGGGGTTTCAACCCACCCCACCCAAACCTCCCCCGCCCCCCCCCCCGCCCCCCGCGCGCCCGGGCCGTGGGGGGGGGGGGGGGGGGGGCGCCGCCGGGGCCCCCACCCCGCGCGTCACCTCTTTGGCCAGAAGTCGATCGAGTACTTCTCCACGCCGTACGCGACGCCTTCCAGCCGTGTGACCCGCGCGACCTCGTCGCGGCCCGCGCAATGGACACGAACACGCCACCATCCCGGCCGACCCAGCCGGATCAGATGCTTCGACCGCCCCAGGGTCGTCGTCCACACCGCGACGTCCCCGGTGGCCGACTCGAAATCGACCTCGCCGCGTTCGTCCCACACGCCCTCTGCCGCCGGGGGCTCGGAAGCCCACACCCTGACGCCCACAGCGGCCGTGTGGGTGTGACCGGCGCTGAACAGATCGAACCGCCGTGAGTACTCCTGGAGAAACGATCCCCACTCCTGCCCGTCCCCGAACGGCACGGGCACCACAGTGTCATCGGACTCCTGAAACCCGAACCCCCGGAATGCCACCTCGACATCCAGTAACTGCTCGTGAAGCAACTCAGGCACAGTTCCTCTCCTCCCTGCCAGCGCCTTTCGGCGGGCCCAACTCTGCGCCTCATGGGTACACAAGCCTCAGGAGCTCCTCTCCAGAATCCGCCAAGTCCATCAGGGCCCGGACGGTCGGGCAACGCGAGGGCGACGCATTGTCCACAGCACCGCCCCGGACGTCGCAAGTGAACAAGTTCAAAGCGCCTTTTCCTCCCTGTAGGGTGACCGTACGGTCAGCTCGCACAGACACCTGGACGGGCGCTTCCGTCCCCTGCTCCCCTCGCCGTCCTTGGAGTCGCACCGCGATGCGCCGCACCTTGTCCTCCGCTGTCGTCTGCCTTGCCCTGCTCACCGCAGGGTGTGGGACCAAGGGCCCGGGTGCCACACCGGAGGCGGCCACGCCTACGGCTGCCGCAGCCGCCACCACTGAGGCCCCCGATCACGCGCGATCGGTGCGGGAGGCCGTCACGGCGCTCACCACGGCTCGTACGGCGTACCGCTGGGAGATCGGCGGGCCGGACGGCAAGACGTACGCGGTCACAGGCAAGGGCAGCCACGACTTCGCGCGCAAGCAAGGAACGCTCGCCGTGGGCCTGGAGGGAGCTGCACGTTTCGAGCAGGTCTTCACCCCGAAGCGGCTCTACATACGAGGGACCGCCGGCGAAGAATCCGTCGGCTGGACGTTCGTGGACCGCGCAGGCATCAAGTCCGAGCGCCTGCTCAAGGCCCCGGGCAACGACCCCGAGTTCCTG
Organism: Streptomyces sp. NPDC090025; assembly: GCF_044748125.1. Taxonomy (NCBI): domain Bacteria; kingdom Bacillati; phylum Actinomycetota; class Actinomycetes; order Kitasatosporales; family Streptomycetaceae; genus Streptomyces; species Streptomyces sp. NPDC090025. Next base: position 18,858 of record NZ_JBIVFL010000021.1, read on the forward strand.
CTGCGGCAGGCGGCCATGGGCGAGCACTACCAGCGGCTCCAGGTGGAGGACGTGGCCGGGGTCTCCGCGACCCGTTACCGGGGCGATCTCACGCATGCGGCGCTGACCCTGGACATGTCCGCCGAGTCCCGGAAGAAGACCGACCAGATGCGTGACCTGCTGGGCAGTTCGATCCCGGCGACCGTCGACGTCTGGATCGACGACCGGGGACGGCTCGTGCAGGTCCAGATGAAGCTGGACCTCCAGGGGACGGTCCAGTCCACCACCACCCTCACCCTCAACGGTCAGGGTGAGCCGGTCAAGGTCCACGTGCCTGCCGGGGCAGTCGAAGGCACCGCATCGTCCCTCGTCTGAGCGACTCGCCGCAGCTGACGCCGCACCGCTTCCCAGTCACGCAGTTGGGCTGCCCGCCGTACGAATAGTGGTGTACGAAACCACCGGTCGTGGGTCTCCACGTACCCCGGGGCAAGGTATGAACTGGGTCGCGGGACAAACAGCGACCAATCAGCCGTTCCCGCCCGCGCACCCAGAGGGCACGGTTGCCCACCCTGGCACGCACGAGTTCCCCGCCCGCTGCGCACCGCCGCGCAGCCCAACCGCTCGAAGAGCGACCGGCGCCCGTGGTCGGTCTCGACGAGTCAGGCCGACACGCGTCCCAGCGATCCCGAGCGTTCGGGCGCGGGCGGGAACGGCAGCCCGGCCGACGCCCCGGCACCATCCGGTTCGCCGACCGCGGCGCTCCTCAGGCGGTGGTGTAGTCGTGGAGGCGGACCGGGGTGGTGCGGGTGGTTGTGGCGTTGGCGACCAGGGCGTCCAGGATCTCCTGGCTGGGAGCCGGCAGGAAGAAATGCTGGGCGCCCTCGCGGCCCAGTGCCTGGTGTTCGGTCACGTAGGGGCGCATGTGCTGCTCGTATGCGGCGAAGGCCGTCGCGTGGTCGCCGTGGCAGGTGGCGAGTTCACCGGCCAGGAGGTAGGCGCCGATCAGGGCCTGTGAGGTGCCGCGGCCGGAGCTGGGGCCGGCGCAGTAGCCCGCGTCGCCGAGGAGGACGACCCGGCCCGCGGACCAGGTGTCCATCTCGACCTGGGCGTTGGCGTCGAAGAAGAACTCCTGCGCGGTGTCCATCTCCTTCAACAGGCGCGGGACTTCCCAGCCCTCGTCGGCGAACCGCTCGGCGATGATCCGCTTGTGCGCGGCGGGGTCACGGCGGTCGTACTCCAGGCCCTCGGCGGCGAAGTGGAAGGCCGCCCGGGCCTCGGTGTTCGCGCGGGCCGTGAAGATGTTGGCGGCCTTGCCGGGGGCCGTGTAGAGGCGGCCGGTGTTCTGCAGACCCAGGTAGTTGTCCAAGTTGAAGATCGCGGTGTAGATGCCGAGATGGCGGACGAACTCCTCCTCGGGGCCGAAGACCAGGGCGCGGGTCCGCGAGTGCAGGCCGTCGGCTCCGACGACCAGGTCGAAGCGGCGGGGTGCTCCGCGTTCGAAGGTGACGAGCACGCCGTCCTCGTCCTGTTCCAGGGTGGCGATCGAGTCGCCGAAGACGTACTCGACGTTCTCGCGGGTGGCCTCGTACAGCATCCGGGTCAGGTCGCCCTTGAGGACTTCCAGGTCTCCGGCGAACATCGCGGCCGGGAGGGTGGCGTACTGGCGGCCGTCGGCGTCAACCAGGGCCGCGTCGCCCATCTGCGTGTCCAGCGCCTCGATCTGCTGAAGCAGGCCCATACGGTCCAGGACGTCCAGGGCCTCGCCGCGGAAGTCCACCGCGTAACCGCCGTCACGCAGCTCCGGAGCCCGCTCGACGATCGTGGGAGCGAAGCCGTGGTGGTGCAGCCAGAACGCGAGCGCCGGACCCGCGACGCTGCCGCCGGAGATCAGCACGGTCCGGATGTTGTTCTCAGTCATGTTCCCTGTCCTCCGTGTCGGGGTGATGCGTACAACGTATAGACACTGAAAGGCTTCTGGAAATGGTTTTCTTGGGTATCCTAACTAGTGCACTATGATTGTGCGTACTAGTGCAATGAGGAGGGTGGGATGACGGAACGGAAGCAGGCGCCGTACGCGCGGATCGCGGCCGAGCTGCGCGGGCGCATCGAGTCCGGCGAACTGCGGCCCGGGGACCGGGTGCCCTCGACCCGGGCCATCACCCAACGGTGGGGGGTCGCCATGGCCACGGCGAGCAAGGTCCTGGCAGCGCTCGGACAGGAAGGTCTCGTCCGGGCCGTACCGGGAGTCGGAACCGTGGTCGCGGCCCGGCCCGCCACCGGCCGGGCTCGCCGCCCCGCCACCGAGGACGACACCGCACGGCGCGAACGGATCGTCAGCGCCGCGATGGCGATCGCGGACACCGAAGGACTCGCGGCCCTGACCATGCGCCGGCTCGCCGCAGAACTGGAAGTGTCCGCGATGTCCCTGTACCGCCACGTCAGCAGCAGGGAACAGCTCGTCGTGCTGATGGCCGATGCCGCCTTCGGCGAACAACCCCTGCCCGAGCGGCCGCCACCGCACTGGCGCGAGCGGCTGGAGCTGTCCGCCGCCCTGCAATGGGAGCTCTACCGGACCCACCCCTGGCTCGCCGCCGCCATGAACCTCAACCGGCCACTGCTGATCCCCAACGGCATCCGGCACATCGACTGGGCCCTCGCAGCCCTGGACGGACACGGCCTCGACGCAGACACCCGCATGCACGCCGCCGTCACCCTCTTCAGCTACGTACGAGGCCACGCAGTAGACCTGGAAACCGAAACCGGCGCGGCCCACACCAGCGGACTCAGCGGGCAACAGTGGATGCAGGCCCAGGAAACCCGCCTCTCAACCCTCGTCGACAACGGCGCCTTCCCCGCCTTCGCCGCCACCCGGACGGACGCCGACCTCTCCCCCGAATCCCTCCTGCACTACGGCCTCGCCGCGCTGCTCGACGGACTCACCACCCGCATCACCACACCACCACACTGACCAACCACCGCCGAGACAACGCCCCGACACCCACACAACAACCGCAGGCCGCAGCCGGGGCCTGGTCGGGAACGGTCTGCGGCGCGGCGGGCGCGGCGTCCGGGTTCGCGCGGAGGCGGGCCGGGCGGCAGGCTGGGCGAGGAGGAGCCTCTGGCTGGACACGCCGGACACCGTGATCGTCACGGGGTGAGCAGCAGGCGCGCCGCACCCAGTGGCCTGCGACGCGATCAGACGACGGACAGCGCGACACGACACAGCAGGCGACGCCCCCTGCCGCTCAGGCACAGCGAACAGCGTTGGAGGCCGGTCGGCGCCTTCGCCGTTTACCTCGCGCCGGGAATCCCTGACACATTGGGGACCGCGTTGAGCATGGAGGAGGTACCGGTCGTGGCGGTGAAGCTGCGTGACCATCAGGTCGAGGCCGTCGGGGCCATTGTGCGGGGGCTGGATGTGCCGCTGGGCGGCGTTCCTGTCGACGGGCTCAGGGGGCAGGTGCACGCCGCGTGCGGGACGGGGAAGACGATCATCGCGGCGGCCGCGGCGAGGCGTCTGGTGCCCGGTGGGCGGGTTCTTGTGCTGGTGCCGACGCTGGATCTGCTGACCCAGACCGTGCGGGCGTGGCGTGGGGCCGGGCATTCGGGGCCGGCGGTCGCGGTGTGTTCGTTGCAGGGCGACCCGGAGCTGGGGAGCCTGAAGGTGCGTGCCACGACGAATCCTGTGCAGCTGGCGCTGTGGCACGGTTCGGGGCCCGTCACGGTGTTCGGGACGTACGCCAGTCTCGGTGTGCTGGCGGAGGCGTTCGGGGGTGTGTACGGGCAGCGGCTGGACCCGATGGATCTGACGGTGGTCGATGAGGCTCACCGTACGTCCGGCTCCATGGGCAAGGCGTGGGCCGGTGTCCATGACCAGGGTGTCGTCCCATCGGCTCGCCGACTGTACTTGACGGCCACGCCGCGGATCTGGGCGGAGCGGCTGGACCGGGAGGTCGCCGAGGGGGTCCATGATCCGCTGCCTCGTGAGATGGCGGCCTCGATGGACGACGAGAAGATCTTCGGGCCGGTGCTTTACAAGCTCTCGCTCGCGTCGGCGGTGTCACGTGGACTGCTCGCGCGGTACCAGATCATCGTCCTGGAGGTCGCGGACCCCGTCGTCACCCCGGAGCGGCTGATGGGTGAGGACCGGCTCGGCGAGGAGGTCCGGGGGCAGCGGCTCGGGGCGCTGCAGGCCGCGTTGCTGCACACCATGGCGGAGCACGGTCTGTCGACGTGCATCACGTTCCATCACCGGACGATGGAGGCGCAGGCTTACGCGGAGGGTCTGGCGGCGGTGGCGGCCAAGCTGCACGCCAACGAACCGGCGCGTTACCCCGCGCCGATCTGGGCGGACTGGTTGTGCGGCGAGCACGGGGCGGAGCACCGGCGGAGCGTGCTCGGCTCGTTCGGAACCACGGCGCGGCGGGCCGTTCTGTCGAACTGCCGGGTGCTGGGTGAGGGCGTCGACATCCGGGCGGTGGACTCCGTGGCTCTCCTCGACCCGAAGGGTGCCCCGCACGACATCGTCCAGGCCATCGGGCGGGCCCTGCGTCAGAAGCCGGGGCAGGGGAAGCTCGCCTCGCTGATCGTGCCGGTGTTCCTCCGGTCCGGGGAGCGGCCGGAGGACATGTTCACCTCAGGGTCGTACCGGCCCTTGGTGAAAGTCCTCGAGGGTCTGCGCGCTCACGACGAGGAAGCCGTCGAACTGCTCGCGATCCCGCAGGAACCTCAGCGGGATACCGCGCAGCCGTCCGTCTTCATCGGCCCGCCGCCCGGGGCGGGCGAGGCGGAGTCCCGGCTGCTGTTGCGGTTCGCCGCGCCGCGCGACCCGGTGATGGTCGCGGACTGGGTCAGCTTCAACGTCATCGACACCGAGCGGCAGGACTGGGCGCGCGGCTGGGCCGCGCTGAGACGGTTCACCGAGCGTGAGGCCCACGCCAGGGTCCCGTACGGGCACAAGGAGGACTCGTACCCCTTGGGCCAGTGGGTCGCGGAGCAGCGGCGTGCCTACGCGGCCGGGGAGATGAGCAGGCTGCGCGCGCGGCGGCTGGCGAAGCTCGGCATGGTGTGGGCGGTCGCCGACGAGCGGTTCCAGGAGAACCTGGCCGCGGCGAGGGCGTACTACGAGGAGCACTGGACGCTGTGCGCGCCCCGCACGGCCACGGTGTGGGACAGGCCGATCGGGCAGTGGCTGTCCAATCTGCGCCGCCCCGGCGCGCTGGAGAACCGGTCGGATTGGGCGACGGCGCTGAGCGAGATCGACGAGGACTGGAACCCGGCCTGGCCGCCCGACTGGCAGCGCCACTACGCCGCGCTGCGCGAGCTGATCGTCGATGAGGAGGGCCGGGCCGATGTCCTGCCCGGTGTCACCGTCCACGGCATGGACATCGGCGCGTGGCTGGCCCGACAGCGGACGCCGACGGTGTGGGCGGCCATGACTGAAGGCCAACGGCGACGGCTCGGGGCGCTCGGCGTCATCCCCGGCGCCCCGGAACCGGAAGCGTCCACGCTCGCGAAAGCGTCCGGGGCACCCGTGAACACCTTCGAGAGGAGCATCGCGGCCCTCGCCCAGTACAAGGGCCGGGAAGGGCATCTGCGAGTTCCCCGAGCCCATGTGGAGCGGCTCGCGGACGGGAGCGAAGTCCGCCTCGGGGTGTTCCTGAGCAACAGCAAGACGAGACGGGCCAGGCTGGCTGCCGACAAGCTCGATGCGCTCGCCGGTCTCGGGCTGGAGTGGGCGACCGTGTGACGCTCGCCTGTACGGCACGTGACATGCCGTTGTGGACGGTGCTCAACTTCGAGGTGAGGCCCAGGGCCCGGTTGGTCTTGCCGGTGGTCATGTGGTTGAGCCAGCGCTCGTACCAGGCGAGGAAGTCCGGGGCCGAGGACACGTTCGGGGGGCGGAAGCCGTCCGCGTTGCCGGTGAGCACGCGTCCGGTGAGGGGGCCGGTCAGGGTGAGGAGGACGAGGTCGGTACAGCCGGGTTCGATGATGTGGAGGAAGAGGTCGCCGCGGCGGGTGGGGCGGTGGGCGCGGGTGAAGCCTCGTCCGGTGGTGGCGGGTTGCCGGGGGTTCATCGTGAAGAGGGCGCAGTCCGTCAGGGGGATCAGGCCGTAGTACGGGGACGCGCCGGTGCCGCCCAGAAGGGTGAGGAACTCGCGGTAGGGCTGGGGTAGTTCCACGTCGTGCTCGGCTTCGAAGGCGTCCGCCCGGGCTTCGGTGAGGCGGGGTCCGAGGCGGAAGGCGTGGCGCTCCTCCCCGAAGGAGTGGCTTCGGGTGGGCAGGTAGGGGATGCGGGCCAGCTTGCGTCGCAGCCGCGGGATGCGGGGGTCCATGCGCGCTCTTCTCTCGTGTCGGCGCAATCTATCGCACGGCCGTCGGCGCCCACCCCCGCCCGGTCGCCGGTCAGGCGGCCGGGTGGGCCGGTCCCGCGCCCCAGGTGACGCGGAACAGGGCGCCGCCGCCCGGGGCCTGTTCGGCCGTCAGGTCGGCGCCGTGGGCGCGGGCGATCTGACGGGCCATGGCCAGGCCCAGGCCGGAGCCGGGCAGGGCGCGGGCGGTGTCGGCGCGGTAGAAGCGGTCGAAGACGTGGGGCAGGTCCTCGGCGGCGATGCCGGGGCCGTGGTCGCGGACCGTGAGGGCGGCCGTCGTGAGGTCCACCTCGACCGGGAGGCCAGGCGGGCTGAACTTCGCCGCGTTGTCGAGGAGGTTGGACAGCATCCTCGACAGCCGGGCCGGGACCCCGGGGAGGTCGACTTCCTGGGCGTGGAGCGTGAACGGGGTGTCCGGCCAGTGGGTGCGGGCCGCGTCCACGCAGTGGGCCACCAGCGGGGCCAGCGGCACCTGCTCGACCAGCGGCCGTGGCTCCTCGTCCCGCGCCAGCTCGATGAGGTCGCCGACCAGGCCGGTGACCTCGCGCAGCTGACGGCCGAGCGCGGTCGCCGCGCGATCCCGCTGGGCGGGGGTGAGCCGGTCGCCCCGGGCGAGGAGTTCGGCGTTGGTGCGCAGCGCCGTCAGCGGCGTACGCAGCTCGTGGGAGGCGTCCGCCACCAGGCGCCGTTGCGCGGTGACGGACTGTTCGAGTTCGGCGAGCATCGTGTTGAAGGTCGCCGCGAGCCGGGTGATCTCGTCCTCCCGGCCGGGTGGCGGCAGTTCGATGCGGTGCCTCGGGTCGCGGGTCGCGGCGATCCGCTCGGCGGTGGCGGTGAGCCGGGTCACGGGCGCCAGCCCCGTACGGGACACCCAGAAGCCGAGGAGGGCGGCCAGCAGCACACCGACCGTGCCGGTCAGGGCGAGCCAGCGGGCCGCCTGCTCAACGCCGTCCTCGACGGTGTCGGCGCGCAGGGCGACCTGCAGGGCCCGCCCGGAGGCGTAGTCGGTGGTGAGCATTCGGGCCGGATGCCCGTCCAGGCTGAAGCTGGTCACGAACGGTGCCCGCCGGCCCGCCGCCACCTCGCGGGTGGCGGTGTTCACCGGCAGCAGGTACGGGGTGCTGGGGTCGCGGGCGGGATCCGCCGGGACGATCTCCGCGCAGGCGGGTGCGGCCAAGAACCGGCACTGGCCGGCGAGCTGCCCCGGTGCGGCGTCGCGGTTCTGCTGGGCGACAAGCCGGGCGGACTGGGTCAGGTTCAGGTCGAGCTGGTGGTAGAGCTGGGCCCGGACGATCACGAAGGCCGCCGCACAGACCCCGACGGCCACGACGGCGACGGCCGCGGTCGCGGCGAGGGCGAGCCGGACCCGCAGGGGCCGGCGGCGGCGCCAGCGGGCGCCCAGGCGGCGGCGTCCCCGCCCGGCAGCCAGGACCGGGGCCGGGGCGGGGCCGGGGCCGGGACCCGGGGCGGACGCGGGATCCGGGCCGGGGGCGGGGGCGGGGCGGGCGGTCATGCCGGGCCGAGCCGGTAGCCGACGCCGTGGACCGTGTGCACCAGCCGTGGTTCGCCCTCGGCCTCCAGTTTGCGGCGGAGGTATCCGACGTACACGGCGAGCGAGTTGGAGTCGGGGCCGAAGTCGCGGCCCCAGACCAGTTCGAGGATCAGCTCACGGGGCAGCACCTGGCCCGGGTGGCGCAGGAGCAGTTCCAGCAGGGCCGATTCGGTGCGGCTGAATTCCAGGGGGCGCGCGCCCCGGTGCCCGGTGCGGGTCGCGGGGTCCAGGACGAGGTCGGCGAAGCCGAGGAGCGCGCTGCCCGCGGGGTCGTCGGGCGCGGTGCGGCGCAGCAGGGCGCGCAGACGGGCCAGGAGCTCGTCCAGGGCGAAGGGTTTCACCAGGTAGTCGTCGGCCCCGGCGTCGAGGCCGTCGACGCGTTCGCTGACGGAGTCCAGCGCGGTCAGGACCAGGACCGGGGTGCGGTCGCCGAGTGCGCGCAGCTGCCGGCAGACCCCGAGGCCGTCCAGGACCGGCATCATCACGTCCAGGACGATGCCGTCGGGCTGCCACGCGGCGATCTCCGCGAGCGCGCCGAGGCCGTCGGCGGCGCCGCGTACCTCGTACCCCTCGACGGCGAGACCGTCGGTGACCGCGGCGCGGACCTCGGGTTCGTCGTCCACCACCAGAATGCGATATGCCGTGACTGCAGCCATGCGATGAATCGTGCCAAATCAGGATCGGGGATGTTCTTAGAACGTTCTTAGGGCGCGCCGGGACGGTGGGGTCATGCACACACCCATCGGATTCCCACCTCTTTCCGTGGTGATCGGCGCGGGCGGCACCGGCGGTCACATCTATCCGGGGCTCGCGCTCGCCGATGCGCTGCGCAGGGTCGTGCCCGGTGCCCGGGTCTCGTTCATCGGGACCGAGCGCGGCCTGGAGACCCGGCTGATCCCGGACGCCGGGTACCGGCTGCACACCGTCGACATGATCCCCTTCGACCCTTCGCTGGGCGCCCGGCGCTGGCTGCTGCCCGCGGATCTGCTGCGCGCGGCGGGGCAGGCGAAGGCGGTGCTGCGGAGCGAGGCCGCCCGGGTCGTGGTCGGCATGGGCGGCTATCCGAGCGCCCCGGCCGTCCTCGGCGCCCGGCTCGCCGGGCTGCCCGCGCTGATCCACGAGTCCAACGCGGTGCCGGGCCGGGCCAACAAGTTCGCCGCCCGGCTCACCCCGCACGTCGCGGTCGCCTTCGACCACAGCCGTACGCATCTGTCGGGCGGCGAACGGGCGATCACCTGCGGGATGCCGATCTCCGCCGAACTCGCCCGGCTCGCCACCGACCCGGACCGGGCCGGACGGCGCACCGCCGCGCGGGCCGCCCTCGGGGTGCCGGAGCACCGGCGGCTGGTGGTGTTCAACGGCGGGAGCCTCGGCGCCGCCCGGCTCACCGCGGCCGCCGTGGGCCTCGCCCAGCTGTGGCGCGAGCGGGACGACGTCCAGCTGCTGGTCAAGACCGGTCCCCAGGCGCTCCCGGAGACGGTGCGGCTGCTCGCCGCCGGTGGCGGCGACCGGATCGCCACCCCGGTCGCCTATCTCGACCGGATGGACCTCGCGTACGCGGCGGCGGACCTGGTGGTGTGCCGGGCCGGTTCGGCGACCGTCGCCGAACTGGCGGCGACCGGGGTACCGGCGGTGCTCGTGCCGTACCCGTACGCGCCCGGTGACCACCAGACCCACAACGCGCGGGTGCTGACCGACGCGGGCGCGGGTCTGCTGCTCCCCGACGGGGAGACGACGGACGCGGCGCTGGCCGCGCTGATCGGGCCGCTGCTCGCGGAGCCCGCCCGGCTGGCCGCGATGACCCGCGCCGCCGATCCCGGGCCGCACGCGCGGGCCGCGGATCTGCTGGCCGGTCAGGTGCTGCGGCTCGCCGGGCACCCCCTTCCCCACCCTCACCCCCACCCCCATCCCGACTCCCAGCTGGAGCGCGCATGAACACGAACGAGACGGTCACGCCGGACGAGACGGTCATGGTGGACGAGACGGTCACGGCGGACGGACCCGGCGGCGCGGGTCCGCGGGCGGACTGGACCGGGCGGCGTGTCCTGGTCACCGGCGCGGAAGGGTTCATCGGCTCGACCCTCGTCGACCTGCTGGTCGCGCGCGGTGCGCGGGTGCGGGCCCTGGTGCACTACAAGCCGTACGCCGAGAAGGGGCATCTGGCGCGGTACCTGGACCCCCGCGGCGGCGACGGCGGTACGGACGGTGCCGCGGGCCGGGTGGAGATGTGGGCCGGTGACATCCGCGACGCGGGCCGGGTCAGCGACGCCGTCGAGGGGTGCGACACCGTCTTCCATCTGGCGGCGCTGATCGGGATCCCGTACAGCTACGACTCGCCGGGCGCCTACGTCCAGACCAATGTGACCGGCACGCAGAACGTCGCAGAGGCGTGCCGGCGGCACGGCGCGCGGCTCGTCCACACCTCCACCAGCGAGGTGTACGGGACGGCCCTGACCGCTCCCATCGACGAGAGCCACCCGCTGCAGCCGCAGTCGCCGTACTCGGCCTCGAAGATCGGCGCCGACATGATGGCGCTCTCCTTCCACCACGCGTTCGAACTCCCGGTGACCGTGGTCCGCCCGTTCAACACGTACGGGCCCCGGCAGTCCGCGCGGGCCGTGATCCCCACGATCCTGGCGCAGTTGCACGCGGGCGCCGAGGAGATCCGGCTCGGGTCCCTGACGCCGACCCGTGACTTCACGTTCGTGACGGACACCGCCGCCGGGTTCCTGGATCTCGCCGCGAGCGACCGGGCGGTCGGGCACGTGGTGAACCTGGGCACGGGCCGGGAGATCTCGATCGGCGATCTCGCCCGAGCCCTCGTCACCGCTTCCGGACGGGACGCCCGCGTCGTCGTCGACCCGGCCCGGCTCCGGCCCTCGGGCAGTGAGGTGGAGCGGCTGCTCTCCGACAACTCCCGGGCCCGGGAGTGGGCCGGGTGGCGGCCGGAGGTCACGCTGGAGGAGGGGCTGCGGCGCACGTCGGAGTGGGTGGCGGCGAACCTGGGGCTGTTCGCGCCCGGGCGCTACCAGGTCTGAGGGCGCGCGGCGGCGGGGACGGTCGCCGAACCGGGGGGCCGGTGGGGCTCGTCGGGGAGTCGTTCGGGACTCCTCGGGGGCTCGTCGGGGGCTCGTCGGGGAGGGGGCCGGCCCCGCTGCCTTCGCACGCACGGGCCTGCGGCGTCCATCGGAGGCCCTGGCGGGGAAGGCTACGGCCGCGTGTCCGGCGCTCGATCGCACCGGGCACGCGGCCATTGCTCTGTTGTCAGCGCGGCGGTCCGCCGCCATCGGCGGCGAAGAAGCCAGACGACAAGCGCACACCCCGGAGCCTACGGCCAGATGGGCCGCCAGCGCTCCCGTCACGCCCTCCCCTTTCGTTCGCCAGACCGTACTGACCAGGAGACCGAAGAACAGGTACGTGGCCACGACAGGCGCGGTCGAGAGCGAGGGTCGGTCGCGCTCGGTGTCCTCCAGCGGTAGTCACCAGACTCGAACATGTCGTTGAGGTCGGCCGAGGGGCCGAACGCATGGTGTGCGGGCCTGCGGACGCGTGCCCGCACGGCAAAGCCCCGGCTCGGCGGCGCAACGCGACGAGATCCAGCCACCGGGAGCTTCGGCCGAGGCGTGGCCGACGTCGCTTCCCCTTGGGCTCCGGAGGTCTCCGCCGACCCCGTTGACGAGCACTACTTAGGTTAGGCTAACCTCTGTTTCGTGCATGTCGGTGAAGAGAACTCCGCGGACCAGCGTCCACGCGGTCATCAGCTTTCGGCCACGGGTGTCACCGTGGCGTACGACGGTGTCGACGTCGTCCACGAGGCGTCGTTGACGCTTCTGCCGGGCGAGGTGACCGTCCTCGTCGGGCCGAACGGCAGTGGGAAGTCGACGCTGTTGCGCACGGTCGCGCGACTCCAGCGGCCGCGGACCGCCAGCCTCCTCATCGACGGGGCGGACGGTCTGGCGCTGACGCCGCGCGAGTTCTCCCGGCAGGTCGCGCTGTTGACGCAGGGTCGGCCCACGCCGAGCGGGCTCACGGTGCGGGACGTGGTCGAGTTCGGCCGCTACCCGTACCGGGGCCGCTGGGGGAAGGCCGATCCCGAAGGGCCCGCCGCGGTCGAGCGGGCGCTCGGGCTCACCGGTGTGGCGGAGTTCGCCGACCGGGGCGTCGAGCACCTGTCCGGAGGACAGCTCCAGCGGGTGTGGCTCGCAGGCTGCCTCGCCCAGGCGACCGGCGTGCTGCTCCTCGACGAGCCGACGACCTATCTCGACCTGCGCTACCAGGTCGAACTCCTCGACCTCATGCGCGACCTGGCGGACGTCCACGGCATCGCCGTCGGTGTGGTCCTGCACGACCTGGACCAGGCCGCGGCCGTCGGCGACCGCATCGTCCTGCTCGACGCGGGACGGGTCGTCGCCGACGGCAACCCCGAAGACGTCCTGACCGCCGAGCGGTTGACCGACACGTACGGCATCCGCGTCGACGTCGCCCCCGACCCCCTCACCGGCCGACTGCGCACCCGGGCGATCGGCCGCCACCACACGCGAAGCGAAAGGCTCACCCCCCTCTCATGAGACGACACCTCAGCGCCGCCGCGGTCCTCGCCGCGGCGGCCCTCGCCCTGACCGCCTGCGGCACCACCGAGCCCGCCGCCGACGCCAAGGCGCCGAAGACCGCCGAGAAGATCACCCTGACCGACGCCTCCGGCAAGAAGGTCACCCTCGACGGCCCCGCCAAGAAGGTCGTCGGCACCGAGTGGCACGAGGTGGAGCTCCTGGTCTCGCTCGGCGTCGACCCGGTGGGCGTCGCCGACGTGAAGGGGTACAAGTCCTGGGACTCCGCCGTTCCGCTGAAGAACGAGCCCAAGGACATCGGCACCCGGGGCGAGCCGAGCATGGACACCATCGCCGCCCTCAAGCCGGACCTCATCGTCGCCAGCACCGACCTGCCGCCGGCCGCCGTCAAGCAGCTGCGCGACGTCGCCACCGTCATCGAGGTCAAGTCGGCCGACGCCGCCGACCCGATCGGCCGGATGAACCAGAACCTCGACCTGCTCGCCCGGGCCACCGGCACCACGGACAAGGCCGCCGAGCTCAAGAAGACCTTCGACGCGAAGATCGAGGAGGGCAAGAAGGCCCTCGCGGGCGCCGGTCTCGGCGGGGCGAAGGTCGCGTTCGCCGACGGCTACGTGGTCTCCAATCAGGTCCAGGTCAGGCCGTACACCAGCGGCTCCCTCATCGGCGCCGTCAACGAGCGGCTCGGCCTGAAGAACGACTGGACGGTCAAGGGCGACCCGGCGTACGGCCTCGGCACCACCGATGTCGAAGGTCTGACCAAGCTCAGCCCCGACGTCCACTTCGCCTACATCGGCAACGCCGACGACAAGGACAGCACCCCGTTCACCGGCGCGCTCGCCAAGGACAAGGTGTGGACGTCGCTGCCGTTCGTCAAGAAGAACAACGTCCACCGGCTGCCCGACGGCATCTGGATGTTCGGCGGCCCGGGTTCGATGGGCAAGTACGTCGACTCGATCATCGCCCTGACGAAGTAAGCCCGACGAGGTAAGAGGCCATGGCCGTCACCGCAACCACCCCCGCCACCCGTCCGCCGGCGGCCCCGTCCCGGACGGGCGCGGCCGCGGTGACGGCCGCGCTGCTCCTCCTCGTCACCGGGCTCGCGCTCGTCGACCTCACCCAGGGCACCGCGTCCGTCGGCGCCCCGGAGATCTGGAAGGCCCTCACCGGGCGGGCCGCGCCCGGCGACGCGTCCGTCGTCGTCGCCTCGCGGCTGCCCCGGATGGCCGCCGGGCTGCTGGTCGGCGTCGTGCTCGGCGTGGCGGGCGCGGCCCTCCAGGCCGTCAGCCGCAATGTGCTGGCCGCGCCCGACACCCTCGCCGTCAACGCCGGTTCCTACTTCGCCCTCGGGCTCACCGCCACCACCGGCGTCTCTCTCCCGCTGCTCGCCTCCTCCGGCATCGCGTTCGCCGGTGGCCTGGCCGCCGCCGCGATCGTGCTGGGCCTCTCCGGCCTGGGCACCGGCACCGTCCGGCTCGTCCTGGCCGGCAGTGCGCTCACCCTCGGCCTGAGCGCCATGACCGAGGGCATGCTCCTGCTCTTCCCGCAGGAGGCCGAGGGCGTCTACCACTGGAACCAGGGCAGCATCGCTCAGAACGGTTTCGACGGCGTCCTCCAGATGGCGCCCGTCGCCGTCGTCGGACTCGTCGGACTGCTGCTGCTCGCCCGCCGGATGGACGCCCTGGCCCTCGGCGACGACGCCGCCCGCGGCCTCGGCGTGCCCGTCCGGGCCACCCGGACGACCGCCGTGGTCCTGGCCGCGCTGCTCGCCACCGCCGCCGTCACCCTGGCGGGCCCGGTCGGCTTCGTCGGACTGTGCGCCCCCGCCCTGGTCCGGCCGCTCGCCCGCCGCTTCGGCGGCTTCGCCCGTACGCGCATCGCCGTCCCGGCCGCCGGGCTCGTCGGCGCCGCGCTCGTGATCGGCGCCGACGTGCTGCTGCGGGCGCTCGTCCCGGGCGACGCGGCCGTCGCCGTGCCGACCGGTGTGGTCACCAGCCTCGTCGGAGCCGCGTTCGTCGTCGTCATGGCCGCGCGCCTGAAGGACACGGCGGGGGTCGCCGCCGACCGGCTGACGATCCGCAGCCGGACCGTCTTCGTCACGGTCACGATCGCCCTGGTCGCCGTCCTCGTCGGCGTCGTCATCGCCGCCGTCCTGCTCGGCGACGCCAAACTCCTCCTCGGCGACGTCACCAACTGGGCCATGGGCCGGGCCGGTCGGACGGTCGACTTCGTCCTCGACACCCGGGTGCCCCGGGTGCTCGCCGCGCTGCTCGCGGGCGCGGCGCTCGCCCTGTCCGGGACGCTCGTCCAGGCCGTCACCCGCAACCCGCTCGCCGAGCCCGGCATCCTGGGCGTCTCCGGCGGCGCCGCGCTCGGAGCCGTACTCCTGGTCACGACCGTCCCCATGGCCTCCGGCTGGGGCGTGGCCGCCGCCGCGTTCGCCGGAGCCGCGGCCGCCGCGCTGCTGCTCTTCGGGCTGACCGCGCGGGGCGGCTTCAAGCAGACCAGGCTCGTCCTCGTCGGCTTCGCGATCCACTCCGGCGCCGCCGCACTCGTCAGCCTGCTGATCATCCTGACCGACCCGTTCAACGCGACCAAGGCGCTCACCTGGCTGTCCGGCTCCACCTACGGCCGGACGCTGCCCGACGTGGTGCCGCTCGCGATCGTCCTGGCCGTCGGTCTCGCCGTGGCCGTCGCCCGTCGCACCGAACTCGACCTGGTCTCCCTGGACGAGGACACCCCGCGGCTCCTCGGGCTCGCCCTCGGGCGCGGCCGGCTGGGCTTCCTCGCCCTGAGCGTGCTGCTCGCCGCCGCCGCGGTGGCCTCGGCGGGCACCATCGGCTTCGTCGGACTCGTCGCCCCGCACGCCGCCCGCGCCCTGGTGGGCCGGCAGCACGCCCGGGTCGTCCCGGTCGCCGTCCTCCTCGGCGCCGTGCTCGTCTGCGCCGCCGATCTGGTGGGCCGTACGGCCATCGCCCCGGCGCAGCTGGGCGCGGGCATCATGACGGCGGTGATCGGCACGCCGTACTTCCTGTATCTGCTGGTGCGCAGCCGCCGGTAGCGGGGGGTCGCGGGCCGGGCGGGACTTTACGGACACGACCTAGGGACGCCAGGTGCCGTCGAGCGGGACGCCCGCGGCCGCGGCGATCCGGTCGCGGGAGGCGAGCAGGCGCCGCTTCAGCGGTTCGACGTCGACGCCGACCAGCGCTCCGTCGCGCTTCACGATCCGTCCGGCGGCGAGAACGGTGTCGACGAGGCCGGGGTGGCCCGCGCTGACCACGGTGCCGGCCGGGTCGGTGACGGGGAAGACGGTGAGGTCGTCGGTGCGCAGGAGGATCAGGTCGGCGTCCTTGCCGGGGGTGATGCTGCCGGTACGGGCCTGAAGGCCGCAGGAGCGGGCGGCGTCGATGGTGGCGAAATGGAGCAGGTCGCGGGCCCGCAGGCCACCGTCCAGGCCGCGCTGGGCGGAGAAGGCGGTGCGCATGGTGGAGAACATGTCGCCGCCGACGGAGGGGACCACGTCGATGGAGAGGGTGGGGCGCAGTCCGGCGGCGAGGGCGCGGCCGGTCAGCGGGGCGCCGAAGCCCATCTTGAGTTCGACGTCGGGGCTGACGGAGAGCGAGCTGCCCGCGTCGGCGAGCATCCGGAGTTCGTCGTCGCCGATGCCGTTGCCGTGGACGAAGGTGGTGGTGTCGCGCAGCAGGCCGTGGCGGCGCAGGGTGTCGACGGGGCGCTGGTCGCCGCCGGTGTGGAGGCTGGTGCGCAGGCCGAGTTCGTCGGCCGTCCGCAGTTCGTCGGCGAGGGTGTCGAGGCCGGTGTCGTCGGCGCCGCGCAGGCCCCAGGCCATGGTGACGAGACCGCTGTCGTCCAGTCGGGAGCGGACGCGGCGGATGCCGGACGTGACGGAGGCGGGGGTGGCCCAGCCCGCGCCGAGGCAGAACACCGAGCGGGCCGGGGCCTCGTGGAGGGCGTCGACGGCGGCGTCCTCGTGGTCGGGGCCCTGGGCGACGTGGTACCAGTCGAGCAGGGTCGTGATGCCGGAGTGGAGCGCTTCGAGCCGGCCGAGGAGGGTCGCGGCGTGCACGTCCTCGGGCGTGTAGTGGGGTTTGACCGTACGGTGCATGGCCTGGGCCCACTGGTCGAAGGTCCAGTCGGCGCCGACGCCGCGGAACGCGGTCTGCCAGGTGTGGCGGTGGTTGTCGACGAAGCCGGGCATGACGATCCGGTCGGTCGCGTCGATCCGTTCGGCGTCGTCGGGCGCGTGCAGATGTGCGGCGACGTCGACGATCCTGCCGTTCTCGATGAGGACGTCGCCGCGGGCGAGGTCGCCGACGGCCGGGTCCATGCTGAGGACGGTGCCGCCGGAGAGCAGGGTCTTCATGGGGGTCCTTCGTTCGTTCCTTCGTGCTGGTGGTGGTACCGGCGTCCAGCGTGGGCGCCCGGGCCGCGGGCGCGGTCGTCCCGGCGCAATTTCGGCAGGAGATTGCGCGGGGTGTCGGCATCGCTGTGCTTCGGGAGGGGTCTCTCCGCAATATTCTGCTGGTCATGGACGATGTGGACCGACGGATCCTGGCCGTGCTCGAACGCGACGGCCGGATCAGCAACAACGAGCTCGCCGCCCGGGTGGGGCTCTCGCCCTCACCGTGCCTGCGGCGGGTGCGGAACCTCGAGGAGGCCGGGGTCATCCGGGGGTACCGGGCCGTCGTCGATCCGGCCGCCGTGGGACGGGGCCTGCGGGTCTTCGCGGGGGTCCGGCTGATGCGGCACACCCGTACGGAGGTCGTCGCCTTCGAGGAGGGGGTGATGGCGGTGCCCGGGGTGATCGCCTGCCATCACATCACCGGCAGCTTCGACTACCTGATCCAGGTGGAGGTGGCCGACCTCCCCGCGTACGAGGAGTTCCACGCCAACCAGCTCGCCGCGCTGCCGGGCGTGGCCACGGTGAACAGCTTCGTGATCATGAAGACGCTGGATCTGCCGGCGCACCGGCCGGTGGAGCCGTGACCGGTGGAGCCGTAAGAAGGTCCCGCTGCCCGTTACGTGGTCGTGCCGCGCAGGTCGGGGCGGTTCCGGGGCAGGCCGAAGCCCGCCATCTCCTTCTCCGCGTACGACAGGAAGCCCAGGCTCCGGTAGAACGCGTGGTTTCGTTCGCCCTCCGGTGACGACTCATGGTCCGTGGAGAGGAGGAGGAAGCGGCAGTGCGAGTAGCGCCGCATGAGCTCCTCGACGAGGGCCCGGCCGACGCCCCGCCGGTGCTGCGCCGGGTCGACCACGACGTCCTGGACGTAGCAGATGTGTTCGTCGTCCGAGATGGTGCGGGCGAGTCCGAGGAGCGTTCCGGCGTCGTCGCGTGCGGTGATGACGAGGTGGGAGTTGCGCAGGCCGCGGCAGAGCCGGTCGACGTCGGCGGTGTAGCCCTCCCAGCCGACCGAGTCGTAGAGGCCCAGCATCTCGTCGGGGTCGAAGACGTCCTCTTCCCTGATGAACACGCGCGACTCCCCCACGGCCTGGGCCGCTCCTCGATGCCGGTCTCCCGCCCCATCCGACGCCATGTCCCTCGGCCGCGTCAAGATCGGCAAGGTTTCGGGAACCGCGACCTCACGAGCCGACCCGAGCCGAACAGGCTCCGCGGGTGCGGGCAGTGGCGCGTTCCGGCGTACGAGGGGCCGCGGGCGGACGTAGACTCGCGCGGCGTCCCGGCAACTCCCGCGTCGAACGGAGCATCATGCCCAAGGTCACCGCCATCGCCCTGCTCAAGGCCGCCCCCGGCGCCGAGGACAAGGTCCGGGAGCAGGCACTCTCGATGGTCGCGCCGTCACGGGCCGAGCCGGGCAACATCAGCTACCAGGCGTACGTGCACCCCGAGGACCCGAGCGCGTGGCTGGTCTTCGAGGAGTGGGAGGACCGGGCCGCGTTCGAGGCGCACCTGGTGAGTCCGCATCTGACCGAGGCGCTCGCGGCGGGGCCCGGGCTGCTCGTCGGGCCGCCGACCGAGCACGTGTTCACCGCCGCCGAGTGACGGGCGGCCTCGGGTGCGGATGCGCGGCCCGGCTCAGGCGTCGAGCGCGCGCAGCCGGTCGGCGACGCTGTAGACGGTCAGCCGGAGGGCGCGGATGTCGGTGATCAGCGCGTGCCAGGGTTCGACGGTCACGTCGACGGACCGGCCGGAGGCCCGGAGGTAGGCGATGGCGACGCCGTACGCGAAGAGTTCGTTGCGGGCGGGCAGCGGGCGCAGGAGGACCAGCTGTTCCAGGAGGGCGGCGGCCCGCCAGTACGCGTCGGGCTCGCTGCCGAGCGCCGGGGTGTTGACCCGGTGCCGGGCGACCGCCGCGACGAGGCCCGAGTAGTCGCGCACCCGGAGGTCGCGGCCGAGGAGCTCCTCCTGGCGGTCGAGCAGCCAGCGGATGTCGATGTGCAGTTCCAAGGTCAGGCCGCCCCGCGCTCCGGCTCGTCGGACGGCGACGGCGACGGCGGGAGCCCGCCGAACGCGGCGTCGAACGCCTCGGCGACCCCGGGTCCGCCCACGACCTCACGGAACACGGCCGTCGCCGTCCCGAGCGCGAGCTGGTTCTCCTCCTCGACGGCCAGGTCCGCCAGGTAGGCCCGCACGCTCTTGCCGTGCGCGGCGGCGACCGCGGCGAACCGGTCCCTGGTCTCGGAGTCGACCTTCATGGTGGTGTCCATGCCCCGAGTATGCACCGCTGAATACCTTTCTGAATACCCCCGTTCCGCGCACCCCAGGCGGGACCCGGCGGCGGCCCGCCCGCACGGCCGGGTGCGGCTCCTGGGCGGTCGCGGTGCTTGAATGGGCCGTCGTTCCTGGTCCTGCAAGGAGAACCGCTGTGCCCCTGGTGTCCGTCGTCATGCCCGTGTACAACTCGGCCGCCACGCTCGGCGCGGCCGTCCGGTCGGTGCTCACGCAGACCCACAGCGACCTGGAGCTGCTGATCACCGACGACGGGTCCGACGACGGCTCGATGGACCTGCTGCAGGAGTTCGCCGCGCGGGACGAGCGGGTGCTGCCCCGTGCGGCGCCGGAGCGGGGTGGCGCGGGCAAGGCCCGTAACCTGGCGATCGAGCGGGCCCGCGGGGACTACGTCGCCTTCCTCGACAGCGACGACATGTGGCTCCCGGAGAAGACCGAGAAGCAGCTCGCGTTCGCCGCGGCCGGGACCGCGCCGCTCACCTTCACCTCGTACTTCAAGATGGACGCCGAGCACGCGGGCGACAGCACCGACTGGGTCGCCAACGGACGGGTGATCCGGGCGCGCTCGCACGTGGACTACCGCGCGATGCTGCGCCGGGACTGGATCGGCGCGCTGACCGCGATGTACGACCGCAACGTCCTCGGCACCCGGCTGATGCCGGAGATGCGCAAGCGGCAGGACTACGCCCTGTGGCTGTCGATCATGCGGGACGGCGCCGACGCCCGTGGTCTCGCCGAGCCGCTGGCCGTGTACCGGGCCCACCAGGCGGGGTCGCTGTCCTCCAACAAGCTCTCCCTCGTCCAGTACAACTGGTCGCTGTACCGCGAGCACGAGCACCTGTCGGTGCCCCGGTCCACGCGGGCGCTGGCCGGTGCGGTGTGGCAGTCGCTGCGGAACTCGCGCATCTAAGGCCTGTCCGGCGGATCAGGGTCGGACAGGCCCTAGGCCGTGTCCAGGCCGTGTCTTTCGGACAACGGCCTGGGGCGCCACACGGCCTGGAGGTTGTCCCGGTCCCGTCGGTTCCACGGCGGGACCGTGGTGCATATCACGGCGAGGGCGCCCGATTTCGCGTGGATTCGCCTTTGAGTGGCATGTGCGTTCCCGGTATCCAGGAGCAGGTACATGATCCAGCTCCGAAAGGGCCGCTCCGCATGCATACGCACAAACCCCGGAAGTCGTCCGACGAACCGGCGGCTCAGCGGTCGGCCGGGACGGCCGCGGCCGTCCCCGCGGCGTTACTCGCCCTGCAGCGCAGCGCGGGCAACGCCGCCGTCGTGCAGATGATGCGGCAGGCGGGACGGCCCGGCGGGCCTGGCCAGGCGCCGCATCAGCATGACGACGGCTGCGGCCACGACAGGCCCGGGGCGGCCACGGTGCAGCGTTCGGCCGTGCCCGGTGTGCTGAGCTCGGGCGGCCGGCCGCTGGACGAGGCCACCCGTACCGACATGGAGTCGCGGATGGGCGCGGACTTCTCCGACGTCCGGATCCACGACGACGCCGCGGCGCAGCGCTCGGCCGCCGAGATCGGCGCGCGGGCGTACACGTCCGGCAGTCATGTCGTCATCGGGCAGGGCGGCGGGGACCGGCACACGCTCGCCCACGAGCTCACGCACGTCATCCAGCAGCGGCAGGGACCGGTGGCCGGCACCGACAACGGCAGCGGGCTGCGGGTGTCCGACCCGTCGGACCGTTTCGAGCGCGCGGCGGAGGCGAACGCGCGCCGGGTGCTTTCGGGTTCCGCCGCCGCCCCGGCGACCGCGGAGCCGGTCGCGGCGCAGCGCGCCGAGGCGACGGGGGCCGTACAGCGGATGCCCATCCAGGACGTGCTGACCGACGAGCACTGGGAGCAGCGAGCGGGGGACCTCCCCGCGGTGGGCGCCACCGCTCCGGGCGGGGCGCGGAACCTCAACGAGATCCTCACCCGGGTGGCGAACCAGCTCCTGACGGATCTGACGGCGCAGGGCGCGGGCGCGGGCCAGCAGGAACTGCGGGTGTTCCGGACGATGACGGTCGAGGAGGCCGAGGCGATCCTCACCTGGCGCGGCGAGGGCAAGCTGGAGGGCACCGAGGAGTGGTTGCGGGGCCATCAGGGCGACGCGCAGATCACCGCCCACTACCACGCGGCCAAGGCGCTGCCCGGGGCCGCCGTCGGCGCGATGCCGGTCAAGAACCACCTCGGCGACATGGATCAGGCGTACCACTACTACAAGTCCCAGCACGACCAGCACTATGAGAACCACATGAGGGACACTCCCGGCCAGCGGGTCGTCGGCGGCCCGGCGACCCGCGTCCTGGAGTTCACGCTCAAGCCCGGCGCGCACGAGCTGCTGTTCAGTCCGGACAACATGGCCCTGTCCGGGAACACCGGCGCGGCGGCCGCGCTGCGCAAGATCTTCGCCGCGCGGAACCGCACCTTCGCGACGGGCTCGGGCGCCGAGGGCAGCCTCGGCGGTTATGTCGGTCTGAAGCCCGAGCAGCACGGCGACTTCAGTCTCAGTCTCGGGGACAGCGAGGCGACGAAGCTGCTGTTCCAGTTGTTCGTGAAGCGGGTCGAGGACGTGACGTCGCGGGCCAGTCACCGCTGGAACAACGAGACGACGGAGTACTGACGCGCACTGGCGGAGTACTGGCCGAGTACTGACGGAGTACTGACGGAGTACGAGGCGGCGGCGCAGGTCCGTACCGTGAACCACGGTACGGACCTGCGGCGTTGACCGGCGCGCGGGCGCCCGGGGAGCGGCATCGGGACGCCGCGCGGGGGGCATGGGCCTCGGACTCTGGGGCGTGTTCGGCACCGGGTTGCTGGTGTTCGGGTTCGGGCTCGCTCCCGGATCGCCGCCGGTGTCGGCGTTCTTCATCATCATCGCGGTCATCTCCGCGTCGGCCGCCATGCAGTCGGCGCGCGGCATCGACTATCTCGTGGGCATCGCGTCACGGATCATCAGACGGCGGCCCGAACGCATCACGTACGTGGCCCCGTTCGTCACCTTCGTCTTCACCGTGGGCTCCGGCACCTCGAACATCTTCTTCGCACTCATGCCGGTCATCTACGAGACCTCGCACCGCAGCGGCGTCCGCCCCGAGCGTCCGCTGACCGCCTCCACCGTCGCCTCCGGGCTCGGCATCACGGCCTCCCCCGTCTCCGCCGCGATGGCCGCCTACCTCACCCTGCTGCCCGGCGACTTCACCCTCGCCAAGATCCTCTCGATCACCGTGCCGGCCGCCGTCGTGGCGATCGTCGCCGTGTCGGTCATCCAGTCCCGCGTCGGCAAGGAGCTCAAGGACGACCCGGAGTTCCTCCGCCGGGTGGACGCGGGCATCGTCGAGCCGATCCCGGCGCGCGCCGACGACGGCGCGGCGCGGCCGGACGGCGGCCAGGCGCTTCCGGCCGGGGCCGCGCGCAGCGCGTGGCTGTTCCTCGGCGGTGTGGCGGTGGTCGTGCTCCTCGGCCTGTTCGACGGGCTGCGGCCGGTCGTGACGATCGGCGAGAAGACCGGGCCGCTGGACATGTCGACGGTCATCCAGCTGGTGATGTTCACCGTCGCCCTGCTGATCATCCTGCTGAACAAGCTGGACCCGGCCGACGTCATCAAGCAGCCGCTGATGACCGCGGGACTGGTCGCGGCGATCGCCCTGTTCGGCATCGCGTGGATGGCCGACACCTTCATCTCCGGCAACCAGACGACGATCATCGACCCGCTGACCGTGATGATCAAGGACCATCCGTACCTGGTGGCCGTCGGCTTCTTCCTCGTCGTGGGCCTCACCACCAGCCAGTCGACCGCGACCCGCACCATCGCCCCGATCGGCCTCGCCGCGCTCAGCCCCGCCGTCGTCACCGCCATGTGGACGTCCCTCACGGGTGTCTGGCTGTTCCCCGCCAACGGCTCGCAGATCGCCGCCGTCGAGCTGGACAAGACCGGCTCGACCCGGCTCTCGAAGTTCCCGCTCCACCACTCCTTCACGCTGCCGATGCTCGTGTCGTGGGTGGTCTCGGTGGGAGTCGGTCTGCTGCTCGCCACGCTCGTCCACTGACGCACGCCGCCGCACAGGGCCGGGCCCGCCCGTTCCTCCCCGATCCGAATCCGCAAAGGCGCACCTCGTGAACCACCACCACGCCGGACTCCCCCAGGCCCAGCCCTCGTCCCCGTCCCGGCCCCGGCCGCTCTCCGCCGCGACCCGCGAGGCCGTCGAGCGCCTCGGACCGCTCCTCCCCGAACTCGCCGAGGAACTGGCCGCCCTGGTGGCCCTCCCCTCGGTCGCCTTCCCCGGCTTCCCCGAGGAGCCGGTGCTCCGCGCCGCGCACGCCACCGCCGACCTGCTGCGGCGCAGCGGCGCAGCGGACGCCCGGCTGCTCGACATCCCGGGCGGCTACCCCGCCGTGTACGCCGAGGTGCCCGGTCCTCCCGGTGCGCCGACCGTGCTGCTCTACGCCCACTACGACGTCCAGCCCGCCCCGGACGACCAGCGCTGGAGCACCGACCCGTGGACGGCGACCACCGGTGCGGACGGCCGGCTGTACGGGCGGGGCGCGGCGGACGACAAGAGCGGCGTCGTCGCCCACGCGGCCACCCTGCGCGCGTTCGAGGGCAGGCCGCCGGTGCACCTCAAGATCCTCGTCGAGGGCGAGGAGGAGACGGTGAGTCACCTCGGTCCTTACGTGACCGCGCACCCGGAGATGTTCGCGTGCGACGCCTTCGTCATCGCCGACCTCGGCAACGTACGGACCGGGGAGCCCGCCCTGACCACGGCGCTGCGCGGCACCGCGGTGTGCGACCTGACCGTGACGGCGCTCGACGCCCCCGTGCACTCGGGCGTGTTCGGCGGCCCGGTGCCCGACGCGTACCTGGCGCTGAGCCGGATCGTCGCGTCCCTGCACGACGACACGGGCAACGTCGTGGTGCCCGGGCTGCACCACGCCGAGTGGCCCGGCGCCGACCTGGCGGCCGACGAGCTGCGGGCCGCCGCCGGGATGGCCGAGGGGGTCGAGGTGATCGGCTCGGGGACGGTGGCCTCGCACCTGTGGGCCCGTCCCTCGGCGAGCGTGCTCGGCGTCGACGTGCCCGCGCGGGACGGCGCCCCGAACGTGCTGCACGCGTCGGTCGCCGCCCGGATCTCGATGCGGGTGCCGCCGGGCGCGGACCCCGCGCGCGAGCTTGAGCTGCTGATGGAGCACCTGCGCGCGGCGGCCCCCTGGGGTGTCCGGGTGGAGGTCGAACCGGTGAAGACGGGGCAGCCGTTCCGGGCCGACACCGCGCACCCCGCGTTCGCCGCCGCCCGGGAGGCGATGGGCACCGCGTTCGGGCGGGCGGCCGGGACGATCGGCGGCGGCGGTGCGATCGGTCTGGTGGCCACGCTGCAGTCGGTGGCCCCCGGTGCGGGGGTCGTGCTGTGGGGCGCGGAGGACATGGCGGGGGCGCGCATCCACGCGGGCGACGAGAGCGTGGACCTGGCCGAACTGGCCCGGATCGTGACGGCGCAGACGCTGTTCCTCGGCCTGCTCGGTGATGCCGGGGAGTGACCCCCGCCCGGGGCGCGGGCCGGCCGCTCACGGCCGGCCCGTACGCCTCGGCAAGCTCAGTAGCGCGGCTGCAGGGGGCCGAGGCCGAGGGCCCGCAGGGTGTGCTCGGCCATCTCGAGCTGGCCCGCGGCGTTGGGGTGGGCCGGGTCGTCGAGCCAGGCGATCGGGTCGTCGTCGCCGAAGCGCTCGCGCCAGTGGGCCTCGTGGTCGACGAGCAGGGCGCCGGTCTCGTCGGCGAGCTCGCGGACGGCCTGCGCGTAGGCCGGGAGCGCGCCGCGGGCCTCGCGCCCGGCGAGGCTGACGAGCACCGGGGTGTGCAGGACGATCTGCGGCCGCGCACCCGCGCGCCGGAGGATCTCGCGCATGGCGTCACGGAACTCCGGCAGTCCGGCGAGACCGGCGCGCGCGTCGTTCGTGCCGAGCGAGACCGAAAGGACGTCGGGCTCGAAACGTCCGATGAGATGGTCGTACGAGCCGAGCACGTCCACCGCCCGCCAGCCGGAGACCCCGGTGTTGACGACGATGTCGGTCAGCCGGTCGAGCTGCCACCGGACCCGCTCCTGCAGGTGCTCCACCCAGCCGCGCGCCCCATGGGTGTGCAGCACGGCCTGGGTGATGCTGTCCCCGGCCGCCACCCAGGTCATGGGTTGCTCGGACAGACGGATCATGCGATTCCCCTCCACGACGCTCGGAGCCCCCAGGCGGCTGCCCGCCCCTGGCCCTCCCGAGCTCACAACATAACTCCCGTCCCACGGGCCTCGCGCACCCGTGTGGCGCGCTCCCCCGCAGGTCAGCCGCCGAGGACGACCTGGTGGCCGGTGAGTTCGAGTTCGAGGCCCTCGGGGGTGGCGCGGGAGCCGGTGATGTCGATGTTCTGCGGGAGCGGGATGCGCCAGGTGTACGGCTCGGGGCTGATCTCCGGGGCGCGGAACTGGAACTCGTCCGCGGCGACCGAGATGCTCGCCGGGGTGTTCAGGGCCCGGCCGTCCCAGGTGCCGGACACCTTCAGGCGGGCCTCCTCGCCGGAGCCGCCGTTCTGGGCCGTGCCGCTCTGGGTCTGATTGTTCTGGGCCTGGTCGGCGGGCGCGACGGTCAGACCGCCACCCTTGGCGAGCAGGCGGGAGACGACCCCCGAGAGGTCCTCGTAGCCGATGACGACGCGGCCGGTGACCAGGTTGGCTCCGGCGCTGCGCGCGGAGAGCGAGGACGCGGTGAGGTCGCGCAGCTCGAGGTCGAGGGCGCGGATGTTCAGGTGGTCGCCCTGGGCGTTCACCGTGGTGTTGACGGAGAAGTTCCCTGCGCTGAGGGTGACGTGGTCGAGCCGCATGTCGGCGGCCTGGGTCAGGAACGGGAAGCCGTGGATGGAGACCTCGGTGCGCCCGTCGGTCGAGCTCGCCCCGTAGCCGTACTTCTCCTGGACGAGGGCGACGGCCTCCTTCTCCGCGAAGTGGACCGCGATCCGGTCGAGGGCGACGAACAGTCCCGCCAGTATCACGACCACGATCGTCAGGACCTTCACCCAGCGTCGCTTCATCCCCGTACTCCCCCGTCGTTCACCGTATGAGCAGCGTGCCCGCGTGCCCGTGTATCCGCGCATCCGCGCATCCGCGTATCCGCGTATCCGCACGCGGATGCCTTCGCGCGTGTGTTCGCGATTCGCGTACGCGTAGGGGCAGACCTTACATCGACGCCCGGGGCGCGGTCGCGGGCGCGGGGGTGACGGGGCCGGGGGCCGGGAAGGATCACCTTCGGTGCGGGCACGGGGCCGAGGGGGAGCATGGGAACCGATTCCGACGCGGACACGGGTGCGGGTGCCGACGAGGGCGCGGACCCGGGCGGCCGGACGCACGCGTGGCGGATCGAGCCCCGGGAGTACGAGCGGCACGAGCTGCGACGGGGGCGGCGGCACGCGTACGAGCGGATCGAGGCCGCGCGGACGGCGCTCGTGGTGATCGACATGGTGGCGTTCTTCGTGGCGGCCAATCCGTACGCGCGCGGGATCGTGCCGCGGATCGCGCTCCTGGCGGGTGCGCTGCGGGCCGCCGGGGGTCTGGTGGCGTGGGTGCTGCCGGGGCGGCAGGCGCCGTTGGGGGCGCGCAGCGGGGAGTTCTACGGGGCGGCGGCGAGCGAGGTGTTCGCGCGCAGCGGCGGGGAGGGGCCGCCGCGCGGGCGGCTGTGGCCGGCGTTCGAGGTCGGGGCGGACGACCTGGTGGTGGAGAAGAGCGCGTACAGCGCGTTCTTCCCGGGGCGTTCCCCGCTGCCGGGGCTGCTCGTCGAGCGCGGGGTCGACACGGTCCTGGTCACCGGGACTCTGACCGATGTGTGCTGCGAGTCCTCGGCGCGGGACGCGGCGACGACCGGGTTCCGGGTGCTGATGGTCGCCGACGCGAACGCGGCGCGCCGGGACCGGGACCACAACGCCGCGCTGCACGTCATCTACCGGTCGTTCGGCGATGTGCGCAGCACGGCGGACGTCCTCCGGCTGCTCGGGGAGCCCCCTGGACCTGGAAGGATGGCGGAAGCGGAAGCTGAACAGGGACGGCAGGAACGGAACGGACCGATGGGGGATCATCGATGATCATGCTGGTGCTCGCGGGAGTCGTGGTGCTCGCCGCGTTCGGCTGCGGCTGTGTCGTGTGGGCCGCACGGGGCGGACCCCGCTGGGTGCGGGGCGTGGCGGCGGTGACGCTCACGGCCGGTGAACTGGTGCGGGCCGTCCAGCGTTCGGACCGGCGGCGGCGGAACCCCACCCAGTCCGGCAACGACTGAGCGCCCGGCGGCGGGCTCGGCGAGACGTACGGCGGGGGCTCAGGGCGTTCCGGTACGGATCGGGCGGCGCAGCAGATAGCCCGCGGCCGGGACGATCAGGGCCAGCATGCAGGCGATGAAGACCAGGCCCGCGCCCTCGAGGCCGAGCGGGTCGGCGAGCAGGCCGACGCCGACGACCGGGACGGAGATCCCGGTGTACGCGACCACGAACAGGGTGGAGATGACGGCGGCGCGGCGCTCGGCGGGTGCGGCCTGGGCGACGGCGGTCATCGCGGCGCGGAAGGCCAGGCCCTGGCCGATGCCGCCGGTCAGCGCGGCGAGGACGACGAGGGCGAGCGAGTCCGCGTGGATCGCCGCGGCGAGCAGGAGCAGGCCGGCGAAGAGCACGGCGCAGCCCAGCGGCAGGGAGCGGGTCACGCCGACCCGGCCGACGGCGAGCTGTCCGGCGGTGGAGGCGAAGAAGGCGAGCGCGACGACGAGGCCGCTGACGGCGTGGTTGTCCACGTGGAGGTAGCGGGCGAGGAACGCCGGGCTGACCGAGGTGAAGACGCCGAACAGGGCGAAGCCCACGAACGCGGCGACGGCCGCCGGGAAGAACACCGCCCGGACCTGCGGGGGCAGGGCGGGGCGCTGGGGGCGGACGGCCGACAGGGGGCGGCGGTCGGCCACGGTCTCCGGGAGCCACAGCAGGGCGAGGACGGAGGCGGCGACCAGGCCGAGGTGGACGAGGTAGGGCGTCCGCAGCGGGCTCGGCGCGTACTCGGCGAGGAGTCCGGCGAGGAGCGGGCCGCAGCCGAGACCGCCCATGTTGGCGGCGGTGGCCACGAAGGTGGCGCGGGAGGTGCCGCCGGGCGGGGCGAGTTCGAGGACGTAGGCGGTGGCGGCGCCGGTGAACAGTCCGGCGGACAGGCCGGAGAGCAGTCGGCCCGCGTACAGCCAGCCGAGCTGGTCGGCGGCGAGGAAGCAGCAGGCGCTGGCGGCCGCGAAGCCGAGCCCGCAGAGCAGGGTGGGACGGCGGCCGATGGTGTCGGAGACGTTGCCGACGAGCAGCAGGACGCCGATGACCGCGAAGGCGTACACCGCGTAGACGACGGTCACGGTCAGCTCGGAGAAGCCGAACTTCTGCTGGTAGAGGGGGTAGAGCGGGGTCGGCAGGGTGGTGCCGGTCATGCAGACGACGAACACCGCCCCGGCGAGCAGGCAGCGCAGCCAGCCCTGCCGCCGCGCCTGCTCCGCCGGTGCTGCCGCCCCGCCCGCTCGTGTGCCGTCGCCCTGGCCCGGGGTGTCCTCGCGCATGGCGCCGACCGTAACCCCGCCGGCCGGCCGGGGCCAGGTCGGCTCACCGGCGGCCGGCCGAGTCGGGGCGGACGGGGTCACGAGGTCAGCGCGGTGAGGTCGGCGAGGACCTCGCTGAGGACGACCGGATCGAGGTCGGCGAGGCGGGCCGGGTCGGGATCGCCGGGCCGCCGGGCGCCGGGGTGCTGTGCGAGGCCGATCGCCTCCAGGAACTGGTCCGGCTCGGCGTCCACGGCCCCGATGACGATGCCGGGTTCGAGCGTGACGACGAGGTGGCAGCGCGGTGCGACCCGGCGGGAGATCCACCCCTCGACGCCGCCGTCCTGCGGCGCGCCGCGCTCCCAGCCGCGCGCCCGGAGTCCGAGGACCTTGCCGGTGGGTACCTTGCGCCCCGCGAAGCGGGTCAGCTGGTCACCCTGGCCCTCGGCCTCGTCCAGGGTCAGGACCGGGCGGTCCAGTTGGGGGAACGGCTGGTCGAAACCGTGGGCGGCGAACACCTCGGCCCAGCGCTCGCGGGCGGGGCCGAGGCGCAGTGGGTGCGGCAGGGTGACCGTCGCCTCGTCGGCGAGGGTGCGCGGGCGGTCGTCGGGGTCCACGCAGCCGCCGTCCTGGGTGACGCGGAACGTGAACGCCTCGCCGTCCTGTGCGGCCTGCCAGACCAGGCGACCGGTGGGGTGCCGGACCAGCGGGTGGGCGACGAGGAGGCGCAGGAACTCGGCGCCGGTCCAGGTGCGGCCGTCGACCATCGCCTTCTCCAGGCGGTGCGTCAGGTCGCCCGCGACGCCGCGGGCGTCCTTCTTCAGCGCGGTGAACCGCTTCCGTTCGGCGGCGGCCCGGTCCTGGTCGTCCTGGGCGCCGGGCTTGGGCAGGTCCTTCAGGAGGCGGCCGGACGCGTCGCGCACGTACGGGGCGAGCCGGGCGTCGAAGCCGACGGTGAAGCGGCGGGTGCCGTAGTCGACGGTGGTCGTGCCGTCCGGGTCGAGCCCGAGGTCGGGGACGAGCCGGTCGGCGAGCTGGTCGGCGGTCAGGCCGAGTCCCTCGGCGACCTCGGTGATCTTCTCCTGGGCGCGTTCCTTGAGGGCCTTGAACCGCACCCGCTGGGAGATGCCGTGCAGGGCGGCGAGGGCGGTGTCGGTGCCGATGGCGGCCAGGACGTCGAGGGCCTCGACCGCGCGCTGGTTGGCGCCTTCGCCGGGCCAGGCCCGGATCACGGGGGTCAGGGCGCGGACGGTCTCGTCGTCGCCGAGCCAGGCGAGGCCGTGCAGGGCCCAGGCGCCCTTCGCGGGCATCCCGGCGATCCGCCAGTCCTCGAACAGGGCCCGGCCGAAGGCGGCGAGGGATTCCGGTGTGCACGCCTCGGCGAGCGGGGCGAGGCCCGGGTAGGGCGCCTCGGGCTTGGACAGGGCGAGCATGGTGAGGACATGGCCGACGGCGGTCACGGGGAGCGCGCCGCCGCCGTCCGTGAGCCGGATCCGGGGCAGTGTCCGGGGGTCGGCCCAGTCGGCGGGGGCCGGCAGGCGGGCGGGCAGGGCGGTGACGAGCGGGTCGGCGGCGAGCAGGAGGTCGACGGCCGCGGCGGCCTCGGGCCCGTACTCGGCGGCGACGGCACGGACGGCGTCCGCCCCGTGGGCCGTGGCGACGGTCCGCAGGGCGCCTTCGGCGGCCGTCCTGGCCGGGCCCGGGGTGCCGACCGCGTCCGGGACGAGCGGGCGCGCCGCGTCGGCGCCGTGCCGCAGGAACCAGCCGCGCGCGATGCGCCCGGTGCTCTTCAGCCGGTGCAGCCAGTCGGCCATCAGCCGGGCGACCCCGGTGTCGACGTACGGCAGCAGGGCGGGGGCCATGGCCAGGGGTTCGTCCTGCGCGAGCCGGAGCATCGGGGGCAGCACGGCGAGTTCATGGGCGGCGGCCAGTGCTCGGAAGGAGGCGGCGCCGTCGCCCTCGTCGAAGGGCCGCCAGTCGGCGAGGAGCGGGCGGACGAGCTCGGCCGGGCCGTGCAGGAACAGTCCGAGCGCGTCCCAGCTGCCCAGCCTGCCCTGGTGGAACAGGTCGACGAAGTGCTCGACCGGCCGGTACGGGTACCAGCCGCTCGCCCAGCACTCGCCGGTGGCCCAGGTCTCGCGCTCGTCGGGGAGCCAGGCGATCCGCGCGTCGGCCGGGGGGACGAGCCCCTTGACGACGGGCGGCTTGGCGGTGGTGCGCTGCCCGGTCCACGGCGGGGCGGTGAGGAGCGGCGGGAGAGCGGACACGGGGGCGTCGTCGGCCGGGTCGGGTTCGACGGTGAGCGGTGTGACGAGCGCGGCGACGGTGTCGGGAAGCCCGGGCAGGGCGGTGCGGGTCCGTGCGCGGTGGGCGGCCACCTGGGCGGTGAGCATCCGCTCGGCGAGCGCGGCGTGGGGGCCGCCGTCGCTCGCCGCGGCGCCGAGCAGGCGCAGCGCCCGGACGGGGAAGCGGCGGGCGGCGAGGGCCAGTTCGGGACGGACGCGCTTGTCGCCGATGCGGTCGACGAGGGCCTGGAAGGCCGCGTCGACCGGCAGCTCGCCGAGGGCGGCCGCGAGGGCCGCGGTGTCGTCGCCGGAGTGGGCGGGGGCGGCGAGCGCGGTGACGAGCAGCGGGGTGACGGCAGTGCCCACGGCGTCGGCGACGGTCGCGACGACGAGCGGGCGCACGGCGCCCCAGGGGTGTCCGGCGTGCGCGCTGCCGGTGGCGTGGGCCGCGAGCTGGTCGGCGGAGCCGACCGCGCACAGCAGCCGTTCGCGGACCGGGAACAGGGGGTGGCCCAGGACCTCGGGGTCGGCGAGGCAGTCGTCGGTCCAGGCCCGTTCGGTGGGGACGAGGAAGCTGACGGCGGCCTTGCGGCGGGCGTCGCCGCGGTGTCCGGCGAGACCGGCCACGGCGGACGCGTGGTCGGCGTCGTCGGTGACGGCGAGGAGCGCCCGGACCCGGTCGAGCGTGGCGTACGCCCGCATGGAGCGCCAGTCCACGTCGTTCTGGGGAACCCGCTCCACGCCGCGGACGAAGCCGGGGGTGTGGAAGGGCTGATGGCGCTGGGTGCGGCAGTCCAGTTGCTCGACGGCGGCGCGGGCGGCGAACGGCAGGCCGTGGGCGGCCACCCAGGCGTCGGCGAGCTCGGCGCCGCCGACCCCACCTGCTCCGTCGGGCAGCAGCACGGCGAGGACGGCGGCGCCGAGCGGCTCGGGCACCCCCGCGTCGTGTGTGCGGGCCGCGCCGACGAGGAGTTCGTCGCCGGTCGGCGAGTCCAGCGCGCGCTCGATGTCCTCGGCGTACCGGGCGCGCCACTCGTCCCAGCGGGCCGCGTCGGGCGCGACCGGAGCGACCTCGGTCGCGACGCCGCCGCGGCGGGGGTGGAGGAGCTTCTTCCAGGCGGCGGGGAAGACGAAGGTGTCCTCGTCGGGCTCGGCGGCCTGCCCGGACGGGCTCTCGGTGGTGGGGTCGGCCGAGCCGTCCCCGGTGTGCTCCCAGCGCCCCACGGGCCCCTTCTTTCCTCGACGTACGAGACCAAGATCGGTCCTGATCTCTCCTCACACACCGTAGGCGGGGGGTCTGACAATGCTTCTTACCGTCCGGAATACCTCGGTGTCCGGCGGTCGTTGGAGCTGACCAAGGAGGTTGGACATGGCACTTGTCGGTGTGTACGAGCCGAGCCCCACGCAGTGGGTCCGGGATCAGGTGGAGCTGTACGAGTCCTCGGGCGGTACGGAGGGGACCACGATCCGTGGGGACCTTCCGGTGATCCTTTTGACGAGTGTCGGCGCGCGGAGCGGGAAGATCCGCAAGACGCCGCTGATGCGGGTGGAGCACGAGGGGGCGTACGCGCTGGTCGCGTCCAACGCCGGGGCGGTGAAGCATCCGGTCTGGTACCACAACCTGGTCTCCTCCCCGCTGGTGGAGCTTCGGGACGGCACCCAGGTGTGGGAGATGAAGGCCCGTCTGCTGTCGGGCGAGGAGCGTGCGGTGTGGTGGGAGCGGGCGGTCGCCGCCTTCTCCGACTACGCCGATTACCAGGCCAGGGCCGAGCGCGAGATCCCGCTGTTCGTCGTCGAGCCGACGGCGGTCTGACCGGAACCGGCCGGACCGGCTGGATCTGCCGGACCGGCCGGATCTGCCGGGGCGGTGACGGTGGTGACGGCGTGCGTGCCGTGGCCACCGGCACCGCCTCCGGCGTTGGTGTCGTCGTTCCCGCCGCTGGTCGAGGTCAGGGTGCCGTTGGCGAGGTGGCCGACCAGGCCGAGGAAGAGGAACAGCCAGACCAGGATCTTCGCCGAGGTGTCCAGGAGCAGCGGGCGGGTGCCCGAGCGGACCTCCTGGGCGGCGGGGGCGGGTTCGTCGCCGAGGATGCCCTTCGGGTAGACCGGGGTGAGCATCATGACGTACGCGCTGAACCGCATCCGGTAGCGCACGACGGCGGCGGTCGCGGTGTACGCGGCGTCCGGCATCCGCCCGGTGAAGAGCGTGATCAGCCAGAACACCCAGCCGACGGCGAACCAGCCGGTCTGGGCGAGCCCGCTGATGATGGCGCCGGGAATCATCAGGAACAGCCGGAAGAGGACCGCGAGCCGGTTGAGCGGGGTGCGGCGCAGTTCGATGCGGACCGGATGGTCGGGGGCGTCGAAGGAGAACGGCGGGTAGCGGTCGACGAGCAGGGTCTCGCTCGCGGAGACCCGGGTCTGGTACGCGAGGATCGCGCCGAGCACGGAGGCGATCGGGTCGGGCAGCCGGCCGGTGAACAGGGCGCCGAACCAGCCCGCGACGGTGACGAAGAACGCCACGAACGACAGCACGGCGACGGCGATGAACTGCGGGATGAGCAGCAGCCAGCGCAGCAGTACGGTCCAGCGGCGCTGCGGCTCCGGCGGCGGGATGTCCAGGGGTGGCCGGAATTCGTCGGCGTCCGGGTCCTCGATGGGACGGGGTTCCCAGCCTGCCGCCATGTCCGCCTCCGTGTGCCGCGCCGTGTCGCCTTGGGGTCACCTCGATCGTGCCGCGCGCGGGCGGACGGCGCATCGCCACGGGGGCCGGGCGGGGCGGTCAGGCCGGGGCGGCGGCCGGGAGTCCCGGGGCGCGGTGGGCGGCGCGGTAGGCGAGCGGCGCGAGCCCGAGGTGGGTGTGGAAGTGCTTGCGCAGGGCCACCGGGTCGCCGAAGCCGCAGGCGGTGGCGATGGCCGCGACGGTGAGTTCGGTGGTCTCCAGGAGGTGCCGGGCGTGGTCGATGCGGCGCTGGAGGAGCCATTGGAGCGGGCTGGTGCCGACCTCGGCGCGGAACCGGCGGGTGAAGGTGCGCTCGCTCATGAGCGCGTGGCGCGCCAGGTCCTTCAGGGTGAGCGGCTCGGCGAGCCGGGTCAGCACCCAGTGGCGGGTGGCCGAGGTGGACCGGTCGGCGTCGGCCGGGACCGGGTGCTCGATGAACTGTGCCTGGCCGCCCTCGCGCCAGGGCGCCACCACGACCCGGCGGGCGGCGGCGCTCGCGACGGCCGCGCCGTGGTCGCGGCGCACCAGGTGGAGGCACAGGTCGATGCCGGCCGCGCCGCCCGCCGAGGTCAGGATCCGGCCACTGTCGACGAACAGCACGTCGGGGTCGACGTCGATCTTCGGGAAGAGGCGCGCGAAGGCGTCGCAGAGCATCCAGTGGGTGGTGGCGCGGTGGCCGTCCAGGAGTCCGGCGGCGGCGAGCAGGAAGGCGGAGCTGCACAGGCTGACGACCCGGGCGTCGGGCCTGATCAGGTCGAGCGCGGCGGCGAGTTCCGGCGGCAGGGTGCCGGTGGCGAGCAGATGGGTGGACGGCTCCTGGGTGGCGATCACCACGGTGTCGGCGGTGGCGAGGGCGGTCTCGTCGTGGTCGACGAGCAGCCGGAAGTCCTCCGCCGTGTGCACCGGGCGGCCGCCGAGCGAGCAGGTGACCAGGGTGTAGAAGGGGATGCCGTGCTCGTCGGTGGCGGCGTTGAACACCCGGGCGGGGACGCCGAGGTCGAGCGGCAGCACGCCGTCCAGGGCGAGGACGACCACCCGGTGCGGCGCCCCGGACGCGCCCTGGCCCGGGCCCGGAGCGGGGACGACCGCCGACGGGTAGCCGGGCGCGGAGGGCACGGCGGGGCGGGTGGGCGCGGTGGTCGTCACGACGGAAGCCATGGCTGGAATAGTACGACAGCTGTCCTTCCGGCCACTCACTCGGCGGGCCGGCCAGGAGAAACCCTTGGTCGGGCCGGGGGTTCCGCCCCGGCTCGTACCACCGGGCGGCAGGCCCCGTGCCGTACGCCCGAGAGTGAAGGAAGATCATGAGCGAGACCATGCGGGCCGTGACCCTGACCGCGTTCGGCGGCCCCGAGCGGCTGACCGTCGCCGAGGTACCGCGCCCCGCGCCGCTGGCGACCGAGGTGCTGGTGCGGGTGCGCGCCGCCGGGATCAACCCGGTCGACTGGAAGACCCGCGACGGGCACGGCCTGCCCGGTGCGGTGTCGCTCCCGGTGATCCTCGGCTGGGACGTCTCCGGCGTCGTCGAGGCGGTGGGCGCCGGGGTCACCACGCTGCGCCCGGGCGACGAGGTGTACGGGATGCCCTGGTTCCCGCGTCCGGCCGGCGGGTACGCGGAGTACGTCACCGCGCCGTCCCGGCAGTTCGCCCGCAAGCCCTCGTCCGTCGGGCATGTGGAGGCGGCGGCGCTGCCGCTCGCCGCGCTGACCGCGTGGCAGGCCCTGGTGGACACCGCGCGGGTGACCGCGGGACAGCGGGTCCTGGTGCACGCGGCGGCGGGCGGCGTCGGGCACCTGGCCGTGCAGATCGCCCGGCACCTCGGGGCCGAGGTGGTGGCCACCGCCCGGGAGCCCCGGCACGGCTGGCTCAAGGAGCTGGGCGCGGACGAGACGATCGACTACACCCGGGAGCGCTTCGAGCACGCGACCGCTCCGGTCGACGTGGTCCTGGACCTGATGGGCGGCATCGACGACACGGACGTGCGGTCGGTCGCGGTCACCCGGCCCGGCGGCCTGGTCGTGTCGCTGCCGGGCGGTGTGCGGGACGCGCTGGCCGCGGCGGGCGAGGCGGCCGGGGTGCGCACCACCCCGATGATCGTGGAGCCGGACTCCCCCGCCCTGACGGCGATCGCCGGGCTCGTCGACGCGGGCGCGCTGCGGGTCGAGGTGGAGCGCGTCTTCGCGCTCGGCGAGGCCGCCGACGCGCACCGGCTGGGCGAGGGCAACCGGACGCGCGGGAAGCTGGTCCTCGACCTGACCCGCTGACGACCCCGGCGGCGGCTCCGGTGACGCCCCCGCTCACGACCGGGCACTGCGCCGTACCCGCCCGCAGACCCGGACAAGTGGGGCGGCACCCTAGCAGCGCGGCACCGGCCGGTGGGCGATATTCGACTACTCTCCACACCCGCCCGACTTCGTGAGGTAGTCATGGGGCCAGGGAGGGAACACCTTGGTCTTCAGTCTGAGTCGTCGCCGTAAAGCCGCCCCCGTCGCCGGCGCCTGCCCGTTCGCGCACACCCACACCCCCGCCGCCCCCGCCCCGGCGCAGGACCCCGGTCTCGATCCCGGTCCCGCGCCCGTGCCGCCGCCGTCCCCGTCGGCGTCGCTCCGGCAGGAGGCGGAGCGGTTCGTCCGGCAGTACCACGCCGAGCACCCGCAGCTCGCGGCCGAGGCCGGTGCGGAGGGCGGTGCCGTGGAGGCGCGGCTGCGGGAGGTGCGGGCCGAGATCGAGCGGACCGGCACCTACACCCACTCCCCCGCCGAGCTGACCTTCGGCGCCCGGGTCGCCTGGCGCAACGCCGCCCGCTGCATCGGGCGGCTGTACTGGCGCAGCCTGGTCGTCCGGGACCTGCGCGCGGTGTCCTCCCCCGACGAGGTCGCGGAGGAGTGCTTCGAGCATCTGCGGCTCGCCGGGAACGGCGGCCGGATCCGGCCGGTGATCTCGGTGTTCGCGCCGGACCTGCCGGGGCGGCCCGGGCCGCGGATCGTCAACGACCAGTTGGTGCGCTACGCCGGGCACCGTACGGCCCAGGGGCGCTGGGCGGGCGATCCGCGCAGTGCCGGGCTCACCGAGCGGGCCAGGGCGCTCGGCTGGAAGCGGGACCAGGAGCAGTTCCAGGTGCTGCCGTTGCTGGTGCGGGCGGGCCCGGGGGCGGCGCCGGAGTGGTACGAGCTGCCGGACGGCGCCGTGTCGGAGGTGCCGTTGCGGCATCCCGACCACGCGTGGTTCGCGGACCTGGGGCTGCGCTGGTACGCGGTGCCCGCGATCAGCGACATGGTGCTGGAGATCGGTGGCATCCGGTATCCGGCGGCGCCGTTCAACGGCTGGTACATGGGCACCGAGATAGGCGCCCGCAATCTCGCGGACGCCGAACGCTTCGACCTCCTCCCGGTGGTGGCGGACCGGCTCGGGCTCGACCGGTCCTCGGAGCGGACGCTGTGGCGGGACCGGGCGCTGGTGGAGCTGAACGTGGCGGTGCTGCACTCCTTCCAGGACGCGGGGGTGACGATGGCCGACCATCACACCGAGTCCGAGCGGTTCCTGCGGCACATCGCGCAGGAGGCCCGGCACGGCCGCCCGACGCCCGCCGACTGGAGCTGGATCGTGCCGCCGGTGTCGGGCTCCGCGACCCCGGTGTTCCATCGCTATTACGACCCGGTGGACGCGTCGCTGCGGCCCGCGTTCCTGGCCCGGGAGCCGCACGAGTCGTAGCCCGGGGGCCCCGATGTCCTCGGGGGCCCGGCGCCGTGACGGCGCCGGGCCCCCTGCTGCGACGGGTCAGCGGGCGGGGGCGTAGCCCGCCGGGCGGGTGGTGAAGGTCGCCCGGCCCTGGGTACGGCTGCGCAGGTGCGTGGCGTAGCCGAAGAGTGCCGCCAGCGGGACGGTGGCGGTCAGGACCGCCGTGTCCGCGTGCGTGGTGGAGTCGGTGATCCTGGCCCGGCGGGCCGTCAGATCACCGAGCACCGTGCCGACGGAGCTTCCGGGCGCGGTGACGGTGATCTCCACGACCGGTTCGAGCAGGGTGGTGCCCGCCGTGCGCAGGGCCTCGCGCACGGCGAGGCGGCCCGCGGCCCGGAAGGCCAGTTCGGACGAGTCCTTCACATGGGTCGCCCCGTCGGTGAGGGTGACCCGGACGCCGGTGACCGGATGGCCGCCGAGCGGTCCTTCGGCGAGCGCGTCGCGGCAGCCCGCCTCGAAGGCGCGGACGAACTCGGCGGGGACCCGGCCGCCGGTCACCGTCGACCGGAAGACGAAGTCCTCGGCCGAACCGCCGCCGGTCCGCTCGCCCCCGGTCCGGTCGCCCGCCACCCGCTCACCCTCCTCCAACGGCGCGAGGTCGAGCACGGCGACCGCGAACTGCCCGGACCCGCCGTCCTGTTTGACGTGCCGGTAGGTCAGTCCGGTGACCGTCCCGGCGGGCGTCTCCCGGTACGCGACCCGGGGGCGGCCCACCGTCACCTCCAGGTTCCGGTCGCGGCGCAGCTTCTCCACCGCGACCTCCAGGTGGAGTTCGCCGAGGCCCGAGAGCACGGTCTGGCCGGACTCGGGGTCGGTCCGCACGGTCAGCGAGGGGTCCTCCTCGCTGATCCGGGCGAGCGCGGTGGCGAGCCGTTCGGTGTCGCGGCCGTGCCGGGCCTCGACGGCGACGGACACCACCGGGTCGGCGCTGACCGGCGGTTCGAGCCGGACGGGTGCGTCGGGCGCGCAGAGGGTGGCGCCGGTGCGGGCGGACTTGGGGCCCACGACGGCGACGATGTCGCCCGCCTCGGCGCGGTCGGTCTCGGCGGTGCGGTCGGCCTGGACGCGCAGGATGCGGGCGATGCGTTCGGTGCGGCCCGCGGTGGTGTCGAGCACGGTGTCCCCCTTTCTCAGGGTGCCCGCGTAGAGGCGGAGGTAGGTCAGGCGGCCGGTGGCCGTGGTGGTCACCTTGAAGGCGAGCGCGGTGAGCGGCGCCGTCGGGTCGGCCGGGTGCTCGCCCCGTACCGGCGGCAGGTCGGCGGGGGCGGGCAGGTAGGCGACGACGGCGTCGAGCAGCGGCTCGATGCCGCGGTTGCGGTAGGCGGAGCCGCACAGCACCACGACGGCCTCGCCGGACAGGGTGAGGTCACGCAGGGCGGCGGTCAGGGTGGCCGCGTCGAGGGTGCCGGTGGCGCAGAACTCCTCCAGGGCGCCCGGGTGGAGTTCGGCGACCGTCTCGACGAGCCGCCGCCTGCGCCGTACCGCCTCCTCGGCCAGGTGGTCGGGGACGGGCCCGGTCTCCTGGCCGCCGGTGCCGTCGTCCTGCGGTGGGTGCCAGGTGTGGGCACGCAGCCGGATCAGGTCGACGACTCCGGTGAAGCCGTCCTCGCGGCCGATGGGCAGCTGGACGGGCAGCGGTACGGTGCCGAGCCGGGTGCGGATCGACGCGACGGCGGTGTCGAGGTCGGCTCCGGCGCGGTCGAGCTTGTTGACGAAGGCGAGGCGCGGGACGCCGTGCCGGTCGGCCTGGCGCCACACGGACTCGCTCTGCGGTTCGACGCCCGCGACGGCGTCGAAGACGGCGACGGCGCCGTCCAGGACGCGCAGCGCGCGTTCGACCTCGTCGGCGAAGTCGACGTGCCCTGGGGTGTCGATGAGGTTGAGGCGGTGGCCGGCCCAGTCGCAGCTGACGGCCGCGGCGAAGATGGTGATGCCGCGGTCGCGTTCCTGCGGGTCGAAGTCGGTGACGGTGGTGCCGTCGTGGACCTCGCCGCGCTTGTGGGTGGCGCCGGTCAGGAAGAGGAAGCGCTCGGTGAGCGTCGTCTTGCCCGCGTCGACGTGGGCCAGGATGCCGAGGTTGCGGATGCGGGTACGGGTCTCGGTTCGCATGGGATGGGGTCCTTCGCGTGCGATGCGTGGGTGCAGGGCAGCGCGATTCCCGTGACGGAAGGGGTCGGCCGGGAAGGCCGTGCGGCGGGTCGTGGCACCCGGACGTGGGTCGGGTGCCGCGCGCCGGGTGCGGGATCGTCGCGGGTCAGCGGTGGCGGCCGCGCAGCCGGCACCGGAGCGACGAAGAGGCCAGGATCACGTCGTACCGGGCGCGGGGGACGACGGGGGCGGGGACGGCGGTGAGGGCCGTGGCGCGCATGGGTCATCTCCCTTCGGACGGTGTGGCGTTGATCGGTACAGCGGTGAGTGTAGGGAACGCCGGGCGGTGCGGTGAAACGGTTTTACGGGGCGGCGTTTCGAGCGGTCGTACGGGCAGGGGTGCGGGCGCCGCTGTCGGCGCGCCCGCACCCCTGCCCGTACCGTGGACGTGCTACGGCTGCGCCGTGAGCCGGAAGCTCTGGGACGGGGAGTCGTCGCAGGTGCGCTGGACGAGCGGAACGGAGTCGGCGGTGCCGGTGCTCGCGGTGAGGCATTTGCCGCTGTGGCGGGCGACGAAGCGGGTGCGGCCGGAGGGTTCGGTGACCGCGCGCCACTGCTGGTTGGTGCCGCCGCCGTAGGCCCACAGTTGCAGGGGTGCGCCGTCGGCGGTGGACCGGTCGGTGACGTCGACGGCCTGGGCGGGTGCGGTGCGGACGGCGAGGCGGCTGTAGCCGCTGTCGGTGGCGGTGATCCGGAACTGCTGCGCCTGGGTGCCGTTGCAGGTGTACTGCTGGACGACGGTGCCGTTGGCGGTGGCCGCGGCGCGGGTGTCGACGCAGCGGCCGTTGCCCTCGTTGGTGAGGGTGTACCAGGGGTCGGCGGGGGTGGTGGGCGCGTCGGCGAGCCACCTCAGCGCGTCGATCAGCATCCGGTTCTGGGTGGCGCTGGCGAAGGTGGAGGAGAGTCGGGTGTTGGTGCTGTAGTTCATGGCGTTGTGGCCGAAGTTGGCGTACAGCATGCGGTACTTGGTGTTGGTCCAGACGATCGGGTAGTCGCCGCTGTACCAGGACTGGTCGGGGTCGGTGCCGAGCGGGAAGCTCGACGGGTCGACCGAGGCGAGGACCTTGATGTCGGGGTTGGCCCGCAGGTTGTTCGACCAGCTGTACCACTCGCTGACGGCGGAGGTCCAGGTCGTGGGGAGGCTCGCGGCGACGGGGTGGGAGGCGTTCTCGGTGCGGAGCACGGCGGTGGTCGGACCCCAGGTGTTGGAGCGGAAGTTGCCGCTGCCGAGGAACTGGTTGTAGTACCAGTTCCAGCCGCCGGCGTCGGTGGTGAAGGCGGAGACATGGAAGCCGAGCCAGCCGCCGCCCGCGCGCATGTAGCGCTCGAAGCCCGCTCGTTGGGCGGCGGTCTGCGGAGCGTCGTCGAGGAAGAGGACGACGTCGTAGGCGTCGACGCCGCCGTTGGCGAGGAGGTTCCAGTCGGTGGTGGCGGTGTAGGAGAAGTTCTCGGCGGCGGCGGTCTTCGGGAACCAGGCGTTGGCTTCCTTGACGAAGTCGATGTGGGCGGCGTCCCAGGTGCCGTTGTAGAGGGCGAGGACCTTGAAGGCGGGGGCGGCGGCCACGGCGGCGGG
The DNA here is from genome assembly GCF_044748125.1 of Streptomyces sp. NPDC090025. Lineage (NCBI taxonomy): Bacteria > Bacillati > Actinomycetota > Actinomycetes > Kitasatosporales > Streptomycetaceae > Streptomyces > Streptomyces sp. NPDC090025. The sequence goes on from NZ_JBIVFL010000021.1 coordinate 60,066, forward strand.
GGCGGCCGTGCCGCCGGTGCCGAGGAGCAGGGCGGTGGTCAGGGCCAGGAGGCCGAGCAGGAGTCGTCTCACGGGTAGCTCACCAGATTCGCCACGTTGGTGGAGGAGTTGGAGGGTCCGCCACGGTCGTTGACGACGTGGCGGATGGTGCCGGTGCCGCCGAGGGAGACGGTGACCATGGAGCGGAAGCTGACGCCGGGCCGGTTGGGGGCCTCGATGGCGTGCTCGGCGGTGACGCCGGGGTTGACGTTGAAGTAGCAGTAGCTGCCGAGGCCGTAGGCGAGGTGGCTGGTGACGTTGTCGGCGACCTTGTAGGCGGCGTAGCCCTGGGTGCCGCCGTTCATCCAGGCGGCCTGGTTGGGCGGGTCGTACGGCATCTCGTTCTGGTAGAAGTAGGTCCGGCCGCGTTCGCCGTTCCACAGCGTCTGGTGCTTCTGGTAGTGCTCGACGAAGAGGCCGTACATGGTCACGTCGTCGCCGTTGACGACGAGTCCGGTGTCGGCGGTGTTGGTGGTCCAGCCGACGCCGCTGCCGTGGTCGGCGCGCCAGATCCACATGTGGTCGCCGATGACGTGGTCGCTGTTGACGACGAGGCTGGTGGTGGCCTTGCCGACGCCCGCGCCGCCGACGCGGAAGTACACGTCGTGCAGCGAGCTGGGGTTGGCGGCGTGCGAGGCGGTCGAGCCGGTGGGGCCGAGTTCGAGCAGCCGGGGCGAGGTGACGGTGCCCGCGTCGAACAGCAGGCCCGCGATCTTCACGCCGTCGACGTCGGCGACGGTCATCGCGGTGATGCCGTTGTCGGGGATCAGGGTGGCGAGGCCGAGGCCGAGCACCACGGTGTCGGGGCGGGTCACCCGCAGGGTCTGGTCGAGGTGGTACACGCCCGGGGTGACCAGGAGGTTCTTGCCCGCGTCCAGGGCCGCGTTGATCTGCCCCGCGGTGGCGCCCGGCTTGACCACGAAGAAGGTGTCCAGGCCGAGCTGGGTGCCGGGGCTGCCGCCGGTGGCCCAGCTGGTGGCGGTGGCGTCGGTGCGGACCGGCGGGACGACGACCTTGTAGGCGCCGGAGGCATCGACGGTGAGGTAGGGCTTCTCGCGGACCACGGGGGCGCGGTCGACGGTGGTGTACGGCGGGTTGGGGAAGCTGGTGGCGGGGACGCCCTGGCTGCCGACGAAGACCATGTTCCAGTTGGCACCGGTCCAGCTGCCGAGCTGGGAGTTGCGGGTGAGCCACTGCTGCTGGGTGCCGGAGCGGACCTGGCCGTCGACCTTGCTGTCGGCCATGAAGCCGCCGCTCGACCAGCCGCCGTCGCTGAGTTCGAGGTTGCCCCGGACGTGCATCCGGCGGTAGGCGGACGCCTGTGAGACGGCCCAGCGGTCGGTGCCGCCGGTGGGGTTGACGGAGAGGTTCTCGGCGCCGCGCCAGAAGTTCTGGGTGGCGTTCTGCGGCGGGAACCAGTCGGCCTCGACGTGCACGGCGCCGTTGATGGTGACCGCGTCGGGCGACTGGCCGAGGCCGATGACCTGGGTGTAGAAGCCGACGTTGACGTCGTTGGTGTAGGTGCCGGGCTTGAACAGGACGGCGTACCGTTCCGGCCCGAACTGGTTGGTCTCCTGGCGCTGGAAGATGCTGTTCAGGCGGCTCTGCACGGTCCCGGACGGCATGCTCGGGTCCATCACCACGACGTTGGGGCCGAGGTCTGGGTCGCCGGTGGGCGGGGCGACCTGGGTGACCTGGAAGCGCTGGGCGGCGGTGCCGTTGCAGGTGTACTGGACGAGCTGGACGCTGTCGCCGGTGGCGGCGCCGGGCACGTCGAGGCACTTGCCGCTGTTGCGGTTGACGAAGTGGAAGGCGCCGCCGCCGTCGTCGACGGGCTGCCACTGCTGGTTGAGGCCGCCGCCGTAACTCCACAGCTGGAGGCGGGCGTTGTCGGTGGTGGACACGTCGGTCACGTCGACGACCTGGTCGGCGGCGTTGCCGTTGCCGATCCGGTAGTAGCCGCCGCTGGTCGGGGTGAGCGTCCACTGCTGCGCGGTGGTGCCGTTGCAGGTGTACTGCTGGACGGCGGTGCCGTTGACGGTGGCGGCGGCGCGGGCGTCGAGGCACTTGCCGCTGCCGTTGTTGGTGAGCGTGACGGTGCCGGCGGGCGGTGCGGCGGCGGGCGCCGCCGTGGCGGGGGCGGGTGAGAGCCCGACGAGGACGGAGCAGAGCGCTCCGCCGGCGGCGAGCGCGGCGCCGAGGCGGCGCCGCTGGGGTATGGGCATGGTGCTCCTCGGGAACGTGCGGGCGGGGACCGTGACGGGGCCGGGCGGACGGGGTACGGAGGCGCGGGGGCCCGGCGGCGTCAGCCGGTGTAGCCGGCCAGGATCCGGGTGAAGTCCCAGGGCTGCTGGGCGATGCCGGAGCAGGTGTCGGCGCCGCCGCCGGTGCACGGGCGGTCGCGGTTGACGGACCAGAAGGTCAGCCGGGCGAGGTGGCTCTGGCGCGCGTAGCCGAGGATCGTGCGGAAGTCGTCCTGGGTGATGGTCTCGCCGACGTCGGTGACGCCGTTCATCGAGGAGATGCCGGTGTGCCGGTACGCCTGGTCGTCGCTGTAGCCGTAGGCGTTCTTGACGGCGGTCTTCAGGCCCTCGGCGGCGCGGACGGACAGGGTGCCCATGTTCTGGCCGTTGCCGCCGAAGTCGAACGGCATGATCGTCCAGCTGTCGACGGTGAGTCCGGCGCCGGCGGCCCGGTTGATCAGGCTGGTGTCGGGGCCGTTCTGGCCGGTGCCGAAGGTGACGTACACCTTCAGTCCCGGGTTCTTGGACCTGACCGTCTTCAGGGCGTCGACCGTGCGCTGCTGGACGGCCGGGCTGTCGTACGCCTCGGCCTCGATGTCGATGTCGATGGCCTTCAGGCCGTACGCGTCGATGACCTTCTGGTAGGCGGCGGCGAGCGTGGCGGCGCTGGTGCAGGAGCTCTCCAGCTTGTTGCCGCTCCAGCCGCCGAAGGACGGGATGACGTCGCCGCCCGCCGCGCGGACGGTGTTGACGGTCTGCTGGTCGACGCCGCCGGTGAGCGGGCGGGCGCCGTCCCACTGGGGGTTGCAGGTGCCGTTGGAGAGGACGAAGGCGAGGGTGAACCACTTCACCCCGGTGGCGTTCATGACGGTGGTCGGGCTGGGCGGGCTGCCCCAGCCGTTGTAGAGGTACGGGGCGACCGCCATGTTTCCGCCGGGTGCGGGGTCGGTGCCGCCGGGCGCGGGGGCGGTCCACTTCTGGTTGGCGGCGCCGGTGCAGCTCCAGATCTGCAGCCGGGTGCCGTTGGCCGAGCTGTTGCCGGTGGCGTCGAGACACTTGTCGGCCGCGGGGTTGACGAGGTCACGGGCGGCGGTGACGGTCCAGCGCTGTGCGGCGCTGCCGTTGCAGTCCCACAGCTGGATCTTGGTGCCGTCGGCAGTTCCGGCGGACGTGACGTCGAGACATTTGCCGAGGGCGCGGACGGTGCCGTCGGTGCGGACGTCCCAGTTCTGGGCGCTCGTGCCGTTGCAGTCGTACAGCTGGACGGCGGTGCCGTTGGCGGTGGCGGCCCCGGCGACGTCGACGCACTTGCCGCCGATGCCGGTGATGGTGCCGGTGGCGGCCTGGGCGGGGGCGCCGGTGGTGACGGCGAGGCCGCCGGCGGCGAGGGTGAAGGCCGCCAGGGTCAGCGGCAGCCGGGCGCGGTGCGTCCGGCGTGCGGGGTGGTTGCGGGGCATGGGGGGTTCAGGTCCTCTCGACAGGCGGACGGGCGCGTCGGTGGGAGCGGGGCGGGGGCCAGGAGGGCGCGCGGTGTGCGACGTGCGGGGGGGGGTACGAGATGGGTGGTGCGTGGTGCGAGGGTGTGCGGCGCGCCGTGGGCCGCCGGGCGGTGCCGGTCGGCACCACCCGTGGTCGTTCACCGTTGTGAACGGCATCCCGCCTTCTGAGCGGGGAACCTAGAGGTCTGAACCAGACACGTCAAGCGGTGGCGCATTCAGATCTTGAACACACAACTCCCCTCCCATCCCGGCCGGTTGAGTTCCGGCCGGTTCTGACGTGAAGTCTTGACGGCGGGTTCGGGCGGCTGTTGACTCACGGCCACGCTCCGGAACCGGTTCCGACAGCGATGTCAGACCTGCCTCGGGAGGCCCCTCGATGCGCGTCACCATCTCCGATGTCGCACGTGCGGCGGGGGTCAGCAAGACCACCGTGTCCCGGGTCCTGAACACCGGGGCCGAGGTCGGCACCGGCACCGCCGCCCGTGTTCGTGAAGTGATCGATCTGCTCGGCTATGTGCCCAGCTCGGGGGCGGTCGGTCTGGCCCGGGGCAGCAGCAGGACCATCGGCATGTTCGTGCCCTCGCTCACCTGGCCGTGGATGGGCGAGGTGCTGCAGGGCGTCGCCGACACCGTCGAGGCCGCCGGATACGGGATGCTGCTGCTCAGCCACGGGCGGGGCGCCCGGTCCCTGGCGCACGTCGCCGCCCAGGTCTCGGCCGGCGCCTTCGACGGCCTGCTGGCGATCGTTCCGGAGGAGGCCGTCGGCACGGTCGCCGCGCTGCGGCGGCGCGGGATGCCGGTGGTGGTCATCGACGACCACGGGCACCGGCCCGCCTTCCCCTCCGTGGCCACCACCCAGCACGCCGGGGGCGCCGACGCGGCCCGCCGACTGCTCGGCACCGGCCGCACCCGCCCCCTGGTGGTCACCGGTCCGCCGCGCTTCGGCTGCGTCCGCGAACGGCTCGCCGGATTCACCGGGCTGCTGCCCGCCGCCCTGGTCCTGGACGGCGAGTTCACCGAGGAGACCGGCCGTACGGCCGTCGGGCGGGCCCTCGCCGAGGGCCACGTCTTCGACGCGGTGTTCGCGCACAACGACCTGATCGCGGCGGGCGCGCTGCGCGTCCTGCGGGCGGCCGGGCGCCGGGTGCCGGACGACGTCGCCGTGATCGGCTTCGACGACCTGCCGATGGCCCGGCACACCGAGCCCGCGCTGACCACCGTGCGCCAGCCGATGCGCGCGATGGGCCAGGCCGCCGCCCGGATGCTGCTCGACGGGCTCGGCGGCGCGCCGCTGCCCGAAGAACCCCTGGTGATCCCCACCGAACTGGTCGTCCGCGCCTCCGCCTGATTCCCCCCCACCGGATCCACCGTCCCCACCGTCCCCACCGGATCCACCGTCCCCGGCCCCGTCTCCCCCACACCCCTTCCCGCGTCCCCCGCAGGCCCGTCCGAGGAGCTTCCATGCCGCACCAGGAACGCCCGCATCGACCCGTACGCATCCGCCGAAGGCGACATCGCCGGGCGGCGGGTGCCGCGCTGGCCGCCGCCACCGCCGTGCTCGCCGGACTGCTCGGCGGCGCCGTGCCCAGTGCCGCCGCGCCCGCCGAACCGGCGCCCCGGCCGGTGGACCGGTTCGAGGGCGAGGTCCCGTTCGCCGGGCCGCCCGCCGAGGGCCTGTTCACCTGGGGCAGCGACGCCGACGACCACCCCCGGCTGAGCCTCGCCGAGCGCGCCGACGCCCCCGAGGGCGGCACGGTGCTCCAGGGCGAGTACGGCATCAGCGGCTGGGGCGGCTTCACCCATGACTTCGCCTTCGACCGCCCGGCCCAGGACTGGACGGCGTACAAGGGGCTGCGGTTCTGGTGGTACGGGCAGAACACCGCGCCGCTGCCGCCCGGTTCGGGCCGCCGGATCAACTTCGAGATCAAGGACGGCGGGGCGAACGGCGAGGCGTCCGAGCTGTGGACGACCTCGTTCACCGACGACTGGGAGGGCTGGCACCTCGTCGAGATCCCGTTCTCGCGGTTCCAGTACCGCACCGACTACCAGCCGGTCGGCGGCATCGACCAGGTCCTCGGGCTCGACCGGATGTGGGGGTACGCGCTGACCCTGCCGACCGGCGCGCCCGGGTCGTTCGCGCTGGACGGCGTGGAGCTGTACGGGGCCGCCGAGCCGGTCGTGAACACCCGGGTGAGCACCACCTCCGTGGTGCACCCGGTGGCCGAGGGCGAGGCGGCGGTGGTCGAGCTCGCCGTCACCACGACGGGGTCCGCTCCGCTCGCCGCGCCGGTCACCGTCGCGTACACCACCGAGGAGCGTCCCGAGGGGACCACCGGCGGCGCCGAGCCCGGCAAGGACTACACCCCGGTCACCGGCAGCGTGGTGTTCCCGGCGGGCACCCCGTCCGGCGCCACCCGTCAGGTCACCGTACGGACCCTGCGGGACAGGGCGGCCGAGGCCGCCGAGACGATCCCGCTGACGCTCACCGTCGACGGCGCCAAGGCCCCGGCGGAGACCCCGGTGGTCGTGGTGAACGCCCACGGCCTGCCGTACCTCGACCCGCGGCTTCCGGTGAGGAAGCGGGTGGCGGATCTGCTCGGCCGGATGACCCTGGAGGAGAAGGCCGGGCAGATGACCCAGGCCGAGCGCAACGCGCTCCGCTCCCCCGGCGACATCGGCGGCTACGCGCTCGGGTCGCTGCTCTCCGGCGGCGGGTCGGTGCCGACCCCGAACACCCCCGAGTCCTGGGCCCGGATGGTCGACGGCTACCAGCTGCGCACCCGGGCGACCCGGTTGCAGATCCCGCTGATCTACGGCGTGGACGCGGTGCACGGGCACAACAACGTGCCCGGGACCACCCTGATGCCGCACAACATCGGCATCGGCGCGGCCCGCGACCCGGAACTCGCCGCGCGGACCGGCGCGGTGACCGCGAAGGAGGTGCGGGCGACCGGCGTGCCGTGGGACTTCGCGCCGTGTCTGTGCGTGTCCCGCGACGAGCGCTGGGGCCGCTCCTACGAGTCGTTCGGCGAGGACCCGGCGCTCGTCACGGCGATGGAGACGGTGATCCAGGGGATGCAGGGCGCCCCGGACGGCCGGGACCTGAAGCGGAACGACAAGGTGCTGACCACGGCGAAGCACTTCGTCGGCGACGGCGGCACCGTCTACGGTTCGTCGACGACCGGCTCGTACACCATCGACCAGGGCGTCACCCGGGTCACCCGGCAGGAGCTGGAGGCGGTGCACCTGGCGCCGTTCACGGAGGCGGTGAAGCGGGGCGCGGGCACGGTCATGCCGTCGTACTCGTCGCTCGACATCATCGGTGACGACCGGGGTCCGGTGAAGATGCACGCCGACGCCGAGATGATCAACGGGGTGCTGAAGGGCCGGATGGGCTTCGAGGGCTTCGTCATCAGCGACTGGCAGGCCATCGACCAGATCCCCGGCGACTACCCCAGCGACGTGCGCACCTCGGTCAACGCCGGACTCGACATGATCATGGTGCCGACCCGCTATCAGGAGTTCACGAGCACCCTGCTCGCCGAGGTCCGGGCGGGCCGGATCCCGCAGGCGCGGATCGACGACGCGGTGGCCCGGATCCTCACCCAGAAGTTCCGGCTCGGGCTGTTCGAGAAGCCGTACGCGGACACCACCCATCTCGCGGAGGTCGGCTCGGCCGGGCACCGCGCGGTGGCCCGGGAGGCGGCGGCCAAGTCGCAGGTGCTGCTGAGGAACGAGGGCGGGGTGCTGCCGCTCAAGCCGTCGCAGAAGGTGTACGTGGCCGGTTCGAACGCCGACGACCTCGGCAACCAGGCCGGTGGCTGGACCATCAGCTGGCAGGGCTCGTCCGGCCGGACGACCACCGGCACCACGATCCTGGAGGGCCTGCGCAAGGCGGCCCCGACGGCGGACATCGGCTGGTCCAAGGACGCCTCGGCGCCCACCGACGGCTATGACGTGGGCGTGGTGGTGGTCGGCGAGACCCCGTACGCGGAGGGGGTCGGCGATGTCGGCAACGGGCACGACCTGGAGCTGAGCGCGGCGGACCGGGCGGCCGTGGACCGGGTGTGCGGCGCGCTGCCGTGCGCGGTCCTGGTGGTGTCGGGGCGTCCGCAGCTGATCGGCGACCGGCTGCCCGCGATCGACGCCCTGGTGGCGTCCTGGCTGCCGGGCACCGAGGGCGACGGCGTCGCCGACGTGCTGTACGGCAAGCGGCCGTTCACCGGACGGCTGCCGGTGAGCTGGCCGCGCGCGGAGGCGCAGCTGCCGCTGAACGTCGGCGACGACCGCTACGACCCGCAGTTCCCGTACGGCTGGGGGCTGACCACGCTCGCCCCGGCGCCGTCCGGCGGGGAGCCGGCCCTGAAGGCGATGGGTCTCGCCGCCCAGGTGCTGCGGGCCGCCGGGCGCGGCGAATCGCCGGAGGCCCGTCGCCTGGTGGAGCGGGCGCGGCTGCTCGTCCAGGCCCGGATCGGGCAGCGGATCACCGAGGCGACGGCGAAGCCGTTCGCGCGGGCGGACCAGCTGCTGCTGTCCGGTGATCCGGCGGGTGCGGTGCGCGCGTTGACGGAGGCGTACCGGGCGGCGTCGGCCTGACGGCGGCACGTCGTACGTGAGCACCGGGGGTCCGGCGGGTGCGGGTGCCCGCCGGACGCCCGGCCCGTGCCGTGCGGGCCGCCGCCGGGTTCAGTTCTTCGGGGCGCGGCGCTGGAGCCGGGCGCGGCTCGCCCAGTAGGTGATGATCGCGGCCCAGAACAGCGGGAAGGCGAGGGTGCCGAAGAGCTGGACCCGCCAGAGCGCGAGGGTGAGCACCGAGTGGAGGGCGAGGACGCCGACCGCGGCGGCCATCGCGAGGACCGGTTTGCAGCCGCGCGAGACCAGCAGCAGCGGGCGGCGCAGCCGGGCCGGGACCCGCCGGGTCAGCCACAGGAACCAGCCGCCCCAGCCGGCGAGCAGCACCGTGGCGGCCAGGACGGTGGTGGGCAGGACGTCGCCGCCGCCGCGCAGCCGGGCCGAGGCGATGGAGGCGGTGGCGAAGCCGAGGAGGCCGACCCAGCGGGCGCCCGCGGCGATTCCCCAGGCCATGGTCTCCAGGTTGAACCGGGCCTGCCGGTCGGCCAGGTCGAGCGCCGCGGACTGCACGAAGCCGTCGGCGGCCTTCGTCCAGGAGCCGGGCCGCCACCAGCGGCGGCGCAGGTGCAGCAGGGACAGGTTGTTGTGGGCCTCGCTGCTCTGCGGGTCGAGCCGGAGCGCGGTCTCGTAGGCGCGTTCGGCGACCTGGTGGTTGCCGAGGCGCTGGGCGGTGAGTCCGACGAGGAAGTGGGCGTCGCTCTCCTCGGGGGCGAGGGAGACGGCGGTGCGGGCCGACTCGTAGGCGGCGCGCTTGCGTTCGGTGCGTACCGAGCGGTCGAGGACGGTGCCGAGGGTGTAGTGGGTGGCCCACAGCTGCGGGGCGAGGGCGACGGCCCGCCGGGCGGACTCCTCGGCCCGTTCGTGCTCCTTGAGGGTGAGCAGCACATGGGTGCGGGTCAGCCAGGCGCCGATCGACTCGGGTTCGGCGCGCAGCGCCCGCTCGACGAGTTCGAGGGCGAGCGGTTCGTCGCCGAGGTGGTGGTGGCAGCGGGCGAGCAGGGTGAGCGCGGTGGCGTCGTCGGGGTGTTCGGCGAGGTGGCGGCCGGCTTCGGCGGCGGCCTGCGGGTAACGGCCGAGGTCGTAGAGGGCGTCGGCCTGGAGCAGGGCGCGGCCGGTCGGTGAGGTCACAGCTTGCGCTTCTTCTTGAGGTAGCCGAGCAGGTCGTCGTACATGCCGCCGTCGTTGGCGAAGGTGGCCACGTTGCGGGCGGCGGTGAACCAGGACTCGCTGGACGGGCGGATCTGCCGGGCGGCGGACAGCAGGTCCTTGGTGCCGATCATGCGGACGGTGCCGGTGCGGGCGGAGTCGAGGAGCGCGGTCTCGGCGGCGCTCTCGCAGAGGTGGGCGAGGTCGGCGCCGGAGAAGTCCTCGGTGATCTTGACGATCCTGCCGAGGTCGACGGACTCGATGGGCCGCTCGCGCAGGTGGTAGCGGAGGATCGCCTCGCGGGCGGCGGCGTCCGGCGGCAGCACGAGCAGGGTGCGGTCGAGCCGTCCGGGGCGGCGCAGCGCGAGGTCGACGTCCCAGGGCACGTTGGTGGCGGCGAGCACGAAGACGCCGTCGTTGCGGTCGCCGTCGACGCCGTCGAGCTCGGTGAGGAGCTGGTTGACGACGTTGCGCAGGCCGCTGTGCTGCATCCGGGAGCGCTTGGCGCCGAGGGCGTCGAGCTCGTCGAGGAAGACCACGCAGGGGGCCTGGCGGCGGGCGGTCTCGAAGATGTCGTGGACGTTGCGCTCCGAGGCGCCGATGTACATGTCGAGGATGTCGGAGAGCGACACGGACAGGAACGAGGCGCCGAGTTCGCCCGCGACGGCCCGGGCGATGAACGTCTTGCCGCAGCCGGGCGGGCCGTACAGGAGCAGTCCGCCGCGCAGCGACTTGCCGTACAGGCGGCGCAGTTCGGGGTTGCGCAGCGGGGCGAGGAAGGCGGCCTCCAGGCGCTCCTTGACCTCGCTCATGCCGCCGACGTCGGCGAGGCGTACGGCGCCGGGGGCGTCGACCTCCCAGGCGGACGCGGTGCCGGGGTCGCCGGAGCCGTCGGCGGTGAGCGGCGCCTCGCGGGGTCCTTCCTGGTCGCTGAACCGGGGGCCGACGAGGTCCGCGACCTCGCGTTCGGCGGCGGCCCAGTCGAAGGGTCCCGTGGCGGGGGCGGCCGGGGCCTCGGGTGTGGCGGGGGCCGGGGCGGCGGGTGCGGCGGGTGCGGTGGGGCCCGGGAGGTTCATGGCGCGGGCCATCAGGTCCCGTACGGCGGGGTCGCCGGGGGCGTGCTGGAGGGCGACGGCGGCCTGGCCGACGGCCTCGTCGGCGCGGCCCTCCTGGAGCAGCAGCTCGGCGAAGTGGACGCGCAGGGGTACGTCGTCGGGCGCGGCGGTGACGGCGGCGCGCAGGCTGCGGAGGAGGGGTGACTCGTCGGGCATGGGCACAGCCTAGAAAGCCGCCCCGGGGCGCTGTCCAGCGGGTACGGCCCGGGGGTACGGACGGGGCCGCCGGGGCGGGGTGCGGGCGTCCGGGGCCGCCCGGGGGCCGGGGCGGGTGGCCGGTGCCGGGCGGTGACGGGGTGGGTGCCGGGGCGGGTCAGGAGCGGCCCCTGGCCGGGCGCTGCCAGCCTCCGCCGCCGCCCTGGCCACCGCGTCCGCCACCGCCACCCTGGCCGCCGCGTCCACCGGCGGCGCCGCCGCCGCGGCGCGGGCGCCTGCGCTGCGGTGCGGGCACCGGGGCGCCCTGGCCGCCTGCGGCCTCCGGGGAGGAGAACATCATCGGCACCGCGGGCGGGGCCGCGGGCTGCGGCGCGGGCGCCGCTTCGGGCGCGGCACCGGCCTGGGCCGCCGCCGGGGACTGGCCCTGCCGGGCCCCGGCGGGCGCGGCGGCCGCGCGGTGGGCGCCGGGGACCACGCTCGCGTGGGCGATCAGCGGCGCGCACGCCTGGCAGATCTCGGCGAGCGTCCAGACCTCGCCGACGACCGGGTTGTGGATGAGGACGAGCAGGGTCCGGCCGACGCAGGTGGTGCGGGTGGAGTGGTGTCGGCAGTCGCTCGCCCCGCAGGCGCAGGCCGCGTTGGGGCGGGCGCTGGCGAGCCGGGCGTGGGCGCGGACGTGTTCGACGGCGAAGGCCCGTACGGCGGAAAGGTCCTTGGACCGGGCCGGCATCCGGCAGCCGGGGGTGGAGCAGGCGACCGACGCGGAGTGGTCGGGGTGCCCGGTCAGACGGATCGTCCAGGTCCTGCCTGGCACACGCGATCCAGGGAGCATGCTCAACGCGCACGTTTCCGTTCAGGTAAGAGGGGTGTTGGCCATGGTTTTACCCCGTGCGCGTCGAAGGTTCACATCCGGAGGCCGTCCGGTTGCCCGTGGCGGCGCGATCCGGCCGCGTTTCCACCCCGCCGGACGCGCGTTCGGCGGGGCCCGGGGGTGTCTTCGGTCCCGGGGGCGGGGGTGACGGCCCTGGTGAGCGGGGTGGTCCCGGCGGGCCGCCGGGTGGCGACGGTCACCGGGGACGTGGCCGAGGTCCGTGCGCCGCGCCGGGGAGTACCGGGGCGGACGCGGGTGGACGGTGGCCGGATCCAGGGGTGTCCTGCCGATCATGCCCGACCGACGAGACACCCCCAGTCTCCCACGGCCTTCCGGGCGCCCGCCGCGCTGCCCGCTCGGCGGTACCGCGGCGGGCTGCGGTGGCGGTGCGCGGGGCGGGCGCCCAGCATGGATCTTGTACGGGCCGAGCGACGAGTGGCTGGAGTGTTCCGATGACCGAGAACGAGGTCTGGGGCGACGAGGTCTACCAGCCCGACGGCAGCGAGGTGCAGGACGACGCGGGGCTGCTCGACGCCTCCGACACCCTCGACGGGCCGCTCGACAGTCCGCTGGACGAGGGGTACGTACCGCCGGACCGGCCGTGGGCGGTGGAGCGGGAGGGTGTGACGGCGGCGGAGCGGCTGCGCGGCGAGAGCCTGGAGCGGCGGCTCGCCGAGGAGCTGCCGGACGACGGGCCCGATCCGGACTGGGACGGCATCGGGGACGCCGTGGGCACCGACGGCGAGCCGCTGGACAGCGAGGTCGGCGGCCGCAGGGCGGGCCGGATCATGGCGGGTGAGGGCGCGCTCGCGTTCACCCCGGTGGACGGGTACGCCCGGGACGTCGGCATCGACGGCGGGGCGGCGTCCGCCGAGGAGGCCGCCATGCACGTCGTCGTCGACGACGAGGAGTGAGGCCCGCCCGGCCCGGGCCGCGCCGAGCCGGTTCAGCCGAACAGGGCGAGTGAGGCCCACAGGGCGAGGGTCGCGGCGGTCAGGCCGAGCGGGACGGTGAGCAGGCCGAGCCGGGTGAACTCGCGGAGTTCGACCTCCTGGCCGTGCTGGTGCGCGATGCGCCGCCACAGCAGGGTGGCGAGGGAGCCCGCGTAGGTGAGGTTGGGCCCGATGTTGACGCCGAGCAGCACGGCGAGCACCGCGCCGGGTCCCGAGGGCGCCGCGAGCGGGGCGAGGGCCAGGACGGCGGGCAGGTTGTTGATCAGGTTCGCCAGGACGGCGGCCAGCGCGGCCGTGCCGAGCAGGGCGGGCAGCGAGCTGCCGTCCGGGAGCAGCGCGCCGAGGGCGGTGCCGAGGCCGTTGTCGACCACGGCCCGCACGACGATGCCGAGGGCGAGCACGAAGGCGAGGAAGGGCAGCGCGGCGGAGCCGACGATCGCCGCCGGTGTGGTGTGCCGCCGCAGCAGGGCCCGTACGGCGAGGACGGCCGCCCCGGCGGCCGCGGCCCACGCCGGGTCGATGCCGAGCGCCGAGGTCAGGCCGAAGCCCGCGAGCGTGGCGGCGACGGTGACCAGCGCGAACAGCGGCAGTTCGGGGCGTTCGGGGGCGGCGCGGGGCTGCGGCGGGGCGGCGAGTTCGGCGGCGAAGAAGCGGCGCACGACGGCGTACTCGACGGCGATCGCCGCGAGCCAGGGCAGCAGCATGAGCAGCGCGAAGCGGGTGAAGCCGAGGCCGGTGGCGGTGAAGGCGAGCAGGTTGGTGAGGTTGGAGACCGGCAGGAGCAGCGAGGCCGAGTTGGACAGGTGGGCGGCGGCGTAGCTGTGCGGGCGGGCGCTGGTGCCCATCCGGGCGGCGGTGGCGAACACGACGGGGGTCAGCAGGACCACGGTGGCGTCCAGGCTGAGGGCGGCGGTGATCACCGAGGCGAGCGTGAAGACGGCGCCGAGCAGCCGGCGCGGCCGGGCCCTGGCCCAGCCGGCCATCCAGGTGCCGCAGGCGTGGAAGAGGCCCTCGTCGTCGCAGAGCTTGCCGAGCACCAGGGCGGCGGCGAGGAAGCCGACGACCGGGCCGAGCCGGGCCAGTTCCTCCTGGACGTGCCCGAGGGGTATCGCGCCGGTCAGGATCAGGAGCAGGGCCGGGGGGATCGCGAAGACCGCCTCGGGCAGTCCGCGCGGGCGGACGACGGCGCAGATCAGCACCACGGCGAGCGCGGCGACCGACAGGGACTCGTACAGCATGCGGTCGATCATGCGGTACGGGGCGCGGGGCGCCCGAGCCGGGGGCGGTGCGCCGGGGCGCGGGCACGGCGTCGTGGGGCGGGGCGGGGGAACCCGTACACCTCACCCGTCCGCCGGGGTTCAAACGCGGAACCAGGCAGACTCTCATGGGATTGTGATGAGCGCATCGGCGCAGGCCGAGCCGTTACCCAGCCGTTATAAACGGTCATTTCACGCCGTTTGACGGTGGTTTGACCGCCGTCGCGCGCCGAAGTCCGCGATGGGTATCCGCCCGCGCACCTATCGCACCGACCGTTGGGCGCGCAAGGGGGCAGGACCAGGAAGTTCATCCCACCGGTCGGTAGCTTCGGCGCCCATGACCACAGCGCACCTGACCTTCACGCGGGCCGCCGTCGACATCGGACCGGCCCGGCCGACGGACGGCGCCGAACTCTGGCGGATCGCCCGCGGGGCCCGCGACCTGGACCTCAACTCGCCGTACAGCTACCTGCTGTGGTGCCGCGACTTCGCCGCCACCACCGCCGTCGCCCGGGACGTGACCGGCCGGCCCGTCGGGTTCGTGACCGGCTATCTGCGGCCACGGGCACCGGAGACCCTCTTCGTCTGGCAGGTGGCCGTCGACGATTCGTATCGCGGAAGCGGGGTAGCCGGAGCACTGCTCGACGCCCTGGCCGCCCGGGTCACCGCGGCCCGGCGCGCCCCGATCCGGCTGGAGGCGACCGTGACCCCCGGAAACGTGGCGTCCGACCGGCTGTTCCGCTCCTTCGCGCGCCGTCGCGGCGCCGAGCTGACCCGGACGGTGCTGTTCCCCGCCGAGGCGTTCCCCGACGGACCGCGCGCCGGCGTCGACGGCGGCCACGAGCCTGAGCTGCTCTACCGGATCGGCCCGCCGGCCGCCTGACCACCCGGCGCTGCGGCGACCCGGCCCGGACCGGACCGGACTGGCCCGCCGCCACCGGACGACCCAGCCCCCACCCCCTCGACTACGGGAGAACCGTGACCCTCACCGACACGTCCGCCACCACCACCGCCTTCGCCCCGTCCGTCTTCGAGACCGTCGAGTCCGAGGTGCGCAGCTACTGCCGCGCCTGGCCGGTGGTCTTCGAGCAGGCCAGGGGCAGCCGGCTGTACGACGAGGACGGGCGCCCCTTCCTGGACTTCTTCGCCGGGGCGGGGTCGCTGAACTACGGCCACAACAATCCGGTCCTCAAGCGCGCCCTGCTCGACTACCTCGCGGACGACGGCGTCACCCACGGCCTCGACATGTCGACCACCGCGAAACGCGCCTTCCTGGAGACCTTCCGGTCCGTGGTCCTGGAGCCGCGCGCCCTGCCGTACAAGGTGATGTTCCCCGGCCCGACCGGCACCAACGCCGTCGAGGCCGCCCTGAAGCTGGCCCGCAAGATCACCGGCCGGGAGACGGTGGTGTCCTTCACCAACGCCTTCCACGGCATGTCGCTCGGTTCGCTCGCCACCACCGGCAACGCCGCCAAGCGGGCGGGCGCGGGCGTGCCGCTCCCGCATGTGACGCGGATGCCGTACGACCACTACCTCGACGGCCGGATGCCGGACTTCCTGTGGTTCGAGCGGCTGCTCGGCGACCCGGGCTCCGGTCTCGACCGGCCGGCCGCCGTCATCGTCGAGACGGTGCAGGGCGAGGGCGGCATCAACGTGGCGCGCGCCGAGTGGCTGCGCGGTCTCGCCGAGCTGTGCCGCCGCCACGAGATGCTGCTGATCGTCGACGACGTGCAGATGGGCTGCGGGCGCACCGGGGAGTTCTTCTCGTTCGAGGAAGCGGGCATCACCCCCGACATCGTGTGCCTGTCGAAGTCGATCAGCGGCTACGGACTGCCGATGGCGCTCTGCCTGTTCCGGCCCGAGCTGGACCAGTGGCAGCCGGGCGAGCACAACGGCACCTTCCGCGGCAACAACCCGGCCTTCGTCACGGCGACCGCCGCGCTCGACACGTACTGGCGCGACGACGCCCTGCGCGACCGCACGCTCGGCCGGGCCGGGCGGGTCGAGGCGGCGCTCGCCGAACTGCTCGGCGAGGACGGGCGGTCCGGCGTCGCGTACCGGGGCCGCGGCCTGGTCTGGGGCCTGGAGTTCGCCGACGGGGCGCGGGCCGCGGCCGTCTGCCGCCGCGCCTTCGAGCTGGGGCTGCTCCTGGAGACCTCGGGGCCGCGCGACGAGGTCGTCAAGCTGCTGCCGCCGCTGACCGCGACGGACGACGAGCTCGACGAGGGCCTGGGCATCCTGGCCCGCTCGGTGCGGCACACCGCCGACCGCCGCACCGGCTGACCGGGCCCTTCCCGCCCCCTTCCCGCAGCCATCGCGCACCCGTCACCGACGAGAGGAACCACCGCACATGATCGTCCGCAGCTTCGCCGAGCTGGAGAACACCGAGCGGCACGTCCGCGCCGCCTCCGGCACCTGGGAGTCCAAGCGCATCGTGCTCGCCCGCGAGCGGGTCGGCTTCTCGCTGCACGAGACCGTCCTGTACGCCGGGACGGAGACCTCCATGTGGTACGCGAACCACGTCGAGGCCGTCGTCTGCACGGCGGGCGAGGCCGAACTCACCGACGAGGAGACCGGCCGGACCCACCGGATCGTGCCCGGCACGATGTACCTCCTCGACGGCCACGAGCGGCACACCCTCCGGGTCAAGGAGGACTTCCGCTGCCTGTGCGTCTTCAACCCGCCGGTCACCGGCCGCGAGGACCACGACGAGAACGGCGTCTACCCGCTGCTCACCGAGCCCGAGCCGGAGCCGGAGCCGGGGTCCGAGCCCCGCTGAGCCGGACCGCACCCGTCCGGGCCCATGCCGGCCCGCCCCGCCCCACCCCGCTCCCTCACGAGTCGAGAAAGGCACCGCACGTCATGACCTCCGCCCCCACCCGTCCCGTCGACCTCTATCCCACCCGAGGCAGCGACGAGCTGCTGATCGGCCGCAAGGATCCCGTGGTGTGGTCCGAGCCCGGCACGCCAGGGCCGTTCTGGGCCCGTGAGCTGGACGACTTCGAGCGCGACGGCTTCGCCACGGTCGACGCCCTGGTGACCCCCGACGAGGTCGCCGAGCTGCGGGCCGAGCTGGACCGGCTCGTCGCCGACCCGACGGTCCGGGCGGACGAGCGGGCCGTGGTCGAACCGCGGTCCCAGGAGATCCGCTCGGTCTTCGAGGTGCACCGGATCAGCGAGGTGTTCGGCAGGCTCGCCGCCGACCCCAGGGTGGTCGGCCGGGCCCGGCAGATCCTCGGCTCCGAGGTGTACGTCCACCAGTCGCGGATCAACGTCAAGCCGGGCTTCGGCGCCAGCGGCTTCTACTGGCACTCCGACTTCGAGACCTGGCACGCCGAGGACGGACTGCCCCGGATGCGCACGGTGTCCGTGTCGATCGCCCTCACCGCGAACCACACCACCAACGGCAGCCTCATGATCATGCCGGGTTCGCACCGCACCTTCCTCGGCTGCGCGGGCGAGACGCCGAAGGACAACTACAAGAAGTCGCTGCGGATGCAGGACGCGGGCATCCCCTCGCCCGAGGCGCTGACCACGTTCGCCGACGCGTGCGGCATCCGGCACTTCACCGGCGCGCCGGGCTCGGCGACCTGGTTCGACTGCAACGCGCTGCACGGCTCGGGCGACAACATCACGCCGTACCCGCGCAGCAATGTGTTCCTCGTGTTCAACAGCGTGGAGAACGCGCCGGAGGCGCCGTTCGCGGCGCCGGTGCGGCGCCCGTCGTTCGTCGCCGCCCAGGACACCACCCCGCTGGGCTGACCACCCGCCACCCGTCGACCAGCGAGAGGAACCCCATGCCCCTGCCCCGTCCGATACGCCCCGGACCGCCCGGCGGTCCCGGATCGCCCGACGGCCCCGGCTCCCCCGGCCCGCGCGGCCCTCTCGACCGCCGGGGCTTCCTCGGGCGGTCCGCGCTGCTCGCCGGGGTCGCCGTCGCCGCGCCCGCCCTGCTCACGGCGTGCAGCCGCACCGAGGTGGGCACCGGCGCGCCGAAGGCGGACGCCGGGCTGCTCGCGAAACTCCGCGACCAGGGCCATGTCCGGGTCGGGTTCGCCGGGGAGGCGCCGTACGGCTTCCAGGACGGCGGAAAGCTCGTGGGCGAGGCGCCGACCCTGCACCAGGAGGTGTTCAAGGCCCTCGGGGTGCCCGAACTGCGGCCGACGCTCACCGAGTTCGGGGCGCTGATCCCGGGGCTGCTCGCCGGCCGGTTCGACGTGGTGAGCGCCGGGATGTCGATCACTCCGGAGCGGTGCGCCAAGGTGATCTTCTCGGCGCCGGAGTTCGTCTCGCCGACCGCCCTGCTGGTCCGGCGCGGCAATCCGAAGCAGCTGCGCGATCTGGTGTCCTGCGCCCGCGCCGGTGCCACGGTCGGTGTCCTGTCGGCCGCGGTGGAAGCCTCGTACGCCAAGGCGGCGGGGGTCCCCGACGGCTCGGTGAAGACCCTCGCCCGGCAGCAGGACGGCCTGGACGCGCTGCTCGCGGGCCGGATCGACGCGTTCGCGCTGACCGGGATCTCGCTGCGCTGGCTGGCCCGCACCAACCAGGGCGCGGCGGTGGAGGTGACGACGCCGTTCGTGCCCGAGGTGGACGGCGTGCAGCAGTGGAGCGCGGGCGGCGCGGTGTTCCGGCCCGGCGCGCGGGACCTGCGGGACGCCTTCGACCGCGAACTGACCCGGATCACCGGTGACCCGGCCCGCTTCGTCGGTCTGGTCGGCCGCTACGGCTTCACCGAGCGGGAGGCGCCGCCGCGCACGCTGCGCACCGCCGATCTTTGCGCGGGCAAGGCGCCGGAGGGTGCGGGGGCGGCGTGAGCGGGTTCCTGGAGGAGATCCGGCGGGCGCTGCCGCGGCTCGGCGAGGGGCTGCTCGTCACCGTGGAGGCCACCGTGCTGGGGGCGGCGCTCGCGCTGCTCCTGGCGTACGGCCTCGGGCTCGCGGCCGGGTCGCGGCGGCGGGCGGTGCGCGGCACGGCCCGGGTGGTCGTGGAGTTCTTCCGCGGCACCTCGCTGTACGTGCAGCTGTTCTGGCTGTTCTTCGCGCTGCCGATCCTCGGCTTCCGGCTGGAACCGCTGGCGTGCGGGGTGCTGGCGCTCGGCCTCAACTTCGGTGCCTACGGGGCCGAGGTGGTGCGGGGCGCGGTCGCCGCGGTGGCGCCCGCGCAGCGGGAGGCGGCGGTCGCGCTCGGCATGGGTCCGGGGCTGCGGCTGCGCCGGGTGGTGCTGCCGCAGGCGCATCCGCTGATGGTGGCGCCGTTCAAGAACCTGCTGGTGCAACTGCTCAAGGCGACCCCGCTGTTGTCGCTGGTGACGGTGCCCGACCTGACCTTCGAGATCGACCAGGTGCGGTCGGCGACGGGTGACACGGCGGCGGCGTATCTGCTGCTGCTCGTGGTGTACGGGGTGTTGGCGGGCGTTTTGAGCCTCGGGATGAACGCCCTTGAGCGGGCGGCGCGGACGCGGGTCGGGACCGGGACGGGCGGTGGTCGGTGATGGTGTGGGACGGAGCGGCGGCCTGGGACGCGCTGCCGGTGGTCCTCGCGGGCTTCGGGGTCACCCTGGTGGCGACGGTGGTGGGCTTCGTGGTGGCGGCGGTGCTCGGCCTGGTGCTCGCGCTCGTCGGACGGGCCGCGCCGCGCTGGGTGGCGGCCCCGGTGAACGGCGCCGCCGCGTTCGTACGGTCGACGCCGCTGCTGGTGCAGCTGTTCGCGGCCTGGGTGCTGCTGCCCGGTCTCGACGCGCCGGTGATCGGGGTCCTGGTGCTCGGCGCGCACTACGCCACGTACCTCTCGGAGGTCTACCGGACCGGCATCGACTCGGTGCCCAAGGGTCAGTGGGAGGCGTGCACGGCGCTCTCGCTGCCCCGCCGGCGGGTGTGGCGGGCGGTGGTGCTGCCGCAGGCGGTGCGCGCGGTGCTGCCGCCGCTGGGGAACTACGCGGTCGCCATGTTCAAGGAGACGCCGCTGCTCTCGGTGATCACGGTGCACGAGATGGTGCACGCGGCGAACACCTTCGGCAGCGCGCACTTCGCCTATCTGGAGAGTTTCACGCTGGCCGCCGCGGTGTTCCTGCTGGCGAGCTGGCCGACGTCCGTGCTGGTACGACGACTGGAGGCACGCCTTGCTCACTGAGCGCGCGACGAAGGAAGCCAGGAGCGGCACCACGGCCGCGGTCCGGTTCGACCGGGTGACGAAGCGGTACGGGGACCACACGGTGCTCGACGGCCTCGATCTGACGGTGGGCCGGAGCGAGCGGGTGACGCTGATCGGGCCGAGCGGTTCCGGCAAGACGACGATCCTGCGGCTGCTCATGACCCTTGAGCGGGTGACGGAGGGCGTCATCGAGGTGGGCGGCGCGCCGTTCTCGCACATGCCGGGGCGGGACGGCGGGGCGCGGGGGACGGACCGGACCGTCCCGGCGGCGGGGCTCGTACCGGCGAGCGAGCGGTATCTCGCGGAACGGCGGCGTGGGATCGGCATGGTGTTCCAGCACTTCAACCTGTTCCCGCACATGAGCGTGCTGCGCAATGTGATGGAGGCGCCGGTGCACGTCCTGAAGGAGGACCGGGACGAGGCCGCCGAGCGGGCCCGGGAGCTGCTCGGGCTCGTCGGCCTCGCGGACAAGGTCGACGCGCGGCCGACCCGGCTCTCCGGCGGCCAGCAGCAGCGGGTGGCGATCGCCCGGGCGCTCGCGATGCGGCCGGAGATCCTGCTGCTCGACGAGGTGACCTCGGCGCTGGATCCGGAGCTGGTGGCGGAGGTCCTGGACGTGCTGCGGGACGTGGCGCGGGACACCGACATCACGCTGTTGTGCGTGACGCACGAGATGGGCTTCGCGCGGGACGTCTCGGACCGGATCCTGATGTTCGACCAGGGCCGGATCGTGGAGTCGGGCCGCCCGGCCCAGCTGCTCGACGAGCCCGGGCACGAACGGACCCGGGCGTTCCTGCGCGCGGTGCGCTGAGGGACGCCCGGGTCGGCGGGGCCGTCGCTCGGAGCTTCGGAGCTTTCGTCCCGGTGGTCCTGCTACGCCTGGCCCGTCTCCTGTTACGCCTTGCCCGTCTCCGGGAGCATGCCCTCGCGGAGGCGGGCAAGGGCGCGGGCGAGCAGCCGGGAGACATGCATCTGGGAGACGCCGAGCCGGGTGCCGATCTCCGACTGGGTGCGCTCCTCGACGAAGCGGAGGTGGAGCAGCAGCCGGTCGCGTTCGTCGAGGCGTTCGACGAGCGGGGCGAGGGTGTGAAAGTCCTCGAAGAGTTCCAGCGCCGGGTCCTCCTCGCCGATGACGTCGACGAGCGCGGCGTCCGCCGCCTCCTCGTCGCCGTTGCCGAGGGCCGCGTCGAGGGAGGCCGTGTGGTAGCCGTTGGCGGCGATCTGCGCCTCGACGACCTCTTCCTCGGACAGGTCGAGCGCCTCGGCCAGTTCGGCGACGCGCGGCGCGCGGCCGAGCCGGGCGCCGAGTTCGTCGTTGGCCTTGGCGAGTTCGACCCGGGCCTCCTGGAGACGTCGTGGCACGTGCACGGCCCAGGTGGAGTCGCGGAAGAACCGCTTGATCTCGCCGACGATGTAGGGGACGGCGAAGGTGGCGAACTCGACCTCGCGGCTGAGGTCGAAGCGGTCGATGGCCTTGATGAGGCCGATGATGCCGACCTGGACGATGTCCTCCATCTCGTCGCCGCGGGCGCGGAAGCGGCCGGCCGCGTAGCGGACGAGGGAGGTGTTCATCTCGATCAGGGTGTTGCGGACGTACTGGTGGCCTTCGGTGCCCTCCTCGCGCACCGCGAGTTCCCGCAGGAACACCTTCGTCAGGGCGCGCGCGTCCCGCGGCGCGACCTCGTACGGAGCTTCGATCATGGGCAGGTCGCCGCTCGCTCCGTCTGCCACGGCCGTCGTCGTCGCCTCGACCCTCTCGGTCCGCACGGTGACAACCTCCTGTATCTCGCCGGACGTTCATCTGTGGCGGTTCGCCTACCCGCCCTCGCGGATGACACGCGTCCGGATCGGTGAGGATCGGTGAGGGAACTGCGAAGGCCGGGCGACGGGGCCGGGGCGGGGCCTGCGTGGGCCCGGACCCGGGGTTTTCGGGCATCTTTTCGGACGTACGGGGCAGGCGGGAGCTGCCGAGGACCGGCGCCGCCGGAGGAACCGGCAGGGCCGGACAGGATCGGGGAGAGGAGCCCGCCATGAACTCGAGGAACACCGCCGCCGCGGTCGCGGTCCGCACGCCCGCGGAGGCGCGCAGCTCCGTCCGGCGTGCGGTGAGCTGGACGTCGCCGGAGGTCGACGATCTGCTCCTGGTGACGTCGGAGCTGGTGACGAACGCGGTACGGCACGGGGGCGGGGTCACCGGCTTCGCGCTCGACGTGGGCCGGGGCAGCGTCACGGTCGCGGTCAGCGACGCGAGCCGCCGTCCGCCGCGGCGCCGGGAGGACGGCGGATTCGACCGGGGGCCCGGGGGTTACGGGTGGCCGATCGTGCTGCGGCTCGCGCGCGAGGTGTCGGTGGAGGTGGGCCCGCGGGGCAAGACGGTGCGGGCGGTGGTCGCGCTCGAGCGCGGTGCCGCGACGGTGACCGGCGCGGTGGCCGGGGCCGGGCCCGGGGGTGGCGCGGCCGGATGACATGGCCGGATGACGTGACCGGATGACGGCGACTTCGTATACCAGAAGCCCCGCTCGGGCCTCGCCCGCGTCGCGACCGGCACGCCGTCACCCGTACGCCGTCACCGGCGGGCCGTCACCAGTAGCTGGGGTACTTCGGCGCGCCCGGGCGGAGGCGGGAGACCGCGTACTCCAGGAGGACCAGGACGACGGTGGCGCCGAGGAGGAGCGGGACGAAGCGGGCCGGGGAGGGGGACTGGAGGACGACCACCACGGCGGTCGCGCAGGCCGGGGAGTGCGGGGTGCGGGCCAGGGTGGTCAGGGCGAGGGTCGCGCCCGCGGCCAGGGCTGCGGCCCAGGAACCGGGGCCGGCCAGGGCCAGGGTGGCGTAGCCCGCGGCGGCGGCGAGCAGGTGGCTGATGATGACGCTGCGCGGCTGGGACAGCGGCAGCGTCGGGGCGCTGTGGACGAGCGCGGCGCTGGCGGCGAGCGGCGGTATCAGGACCGGCTCGTGGATCACCGCGCCGATCCCGACGAGCATGAGGAGCCCGACCGTCACCGCGCCGACGCTGTGGAACGCGGCCGCGGGCGCCGGGCGGGCCGGGGCGCCGCCGGTGGTCCCGGGGCGGGTGCGGGGTGAGGTGTCGAGGGGCATACCGAGAGATTGTATACAAACTGTTGAAGCGGCGACGACCGGCCCCCTCGGCCCCCGTCCGCGCCCTGCCCCGCCGCCCCGACGCGCGGCGGGAACCCGCCCGCCCTCGCGCCCCTGCCCCGTCGCCGCCTGTGGCAGGGTGACCCCGTGACCTCGACCGAGACGAACGAACGTACCGGCTCCGCCGACGACCGCGTGATCCTCGGCTGCATGGGCCTGGGCGGGACCTGGGACACCGCGCCCTACTCCCCCGGCGACATCGACACCGCCGAGGCGGCGATCCAGGCGGCCCTGGAGAGCGGCATCAGCACCTTCGACCACGCCGACATCTACCGCAAGGGCAAGGCGGAGTCCGTCTTCGGCGAGGTGCTCGCCCGCACCCCCGGCCTGCGCGAGCGGATCACCCTCCAGTCGAAGTGCGGCATCCGGCAGGCCGAGGGCGACCTGCCCGGCCTGTACGACCTGCGCGGGCCGACCATCCTGCGCCGGGTCGAGGACAGCCTGACCCGGCTGCGCACCGACCACCTCGATCTGCTCCTGCTGCACCGGCCCGACCCGCTCGCCGACCCGGCCGAGATCGCCGAGGCCCTGGAGTCCCTGCACCGGCAGGGCCTGGTGCGCCGGTTCGGCGTCTCCAACATGAACGCCGCCCAGATCGCGCTGCTCCAGCACCACCTCGGGCTCCCGCTGGTCGCCAACCAGCTGGAGATGAGCCTGCACCGCCGCGACTGGGTCGAGGACGGCGTCCTCGTCGACACCCCCGAGTCGGCCGCCGTGGGCTTCCCCACCGGCACCGTGGAGCACTGCGTACGGCACGGGGTGCGGCTCCAGGCATGGGGGCCGCTGGCCAAGGGCCGCTACACCGGGCGCCAGGAGACCGCCGCCGACCACGAGACGGCCACGCTCGTCGCCGAGTTCGCCAAGGCCAAGGGCACCACGCCGGAGTCGGTCGTGCTCGGCTGGCTGCAGCGGCACCCCGCCCGGATCGTCCCGGTCATCGGCACCACCGATCCGGAGCGGATCCGCGCCTGCCGGGACGCCGCCACCGACGACGACGCGGGCACCGCGCGCGGCACCGCCCGGCTCGGGCACGAGGAGTGGTACCGCCTCTGGATCGCCGCCCGCGGCCACCGGCTCCCCTAGGTCGTCTCCGGAAAGTCCCGCCCCACCCCGTCGCAGTTTCCACATCTCACCGACCGGCCCGAGGAGTCCGCCCCCATGACCGACGCCCGCCACGACGGCGTCCGGGACGACACACGCGACGAGCACGGCGCGCCGTTCGCCGTGCTCGCCGGGAACCCGGACTCCCCCGTGCTGCTCCATGTGCCGCACTCCTCACGGGTGGTGCCGCCCGAGGTGCGGGCCGGGATCCTGCTCGGGGACGCCGAACTCGCGCGCGAACTGGACCACATGACGGACTCCCACACGGCCGAGATCGCCGCCGTGGCGGCGGCGTCGGCCACCACCGCGCCCTGGCGGTTCGTCAACCAGCGCTCGCGTCTCGTCGTCGACCCGGAACGCTTCCCGGACGAGCGCGAGGAGATGCTCGCGGCCGGGATGGGCGCGGTGTACACCCGGACCTCGCACCGCGCCGAGCTGCGCCCGGCCGGGTTCGACCCGGCACCGCTCGTCGCGCGCTACTTCGAGCCGTACGCGGAGGCGATGACCCGGGCCGTCGCGGACCGGCTCGCGGCGACCGGCCGCGCGGTCGTCGTGGACGTCCACTCCTACCCGACCGCGCCGCTGCCGTACGAGCTGCACGGCGACGGCGAGCGGCCGCCGGTGTGCCTGGGCACGGACGCCTTCCACACCCCGCCGGAGCTGCTGGCCGCCGCACGCCGGGCCTTCGCCGGGTTCGGCGGGGTGGGCACGGACAGCCCGTTCGCCGGGACGTACGTGCCGCTCGCGCACTACGGGCACGACGCCCGGGTGAGCGCGCTGATGGTGGAGCTCCGGCGGGACGGCTACATGACCGAACCGGGCGGCCCGGCGGGCCCGGGCGTGCGCACGCTCGGCATGGCCCTGGCGGCCCTGGTGGACGCGGTGACGGACGAGCACTGAGCCGGCGGCCGCCGGAACGGCCGGTGCGGGCCGGGTGGGGCCGGGCCCGCGGACGTAAACTGGTCCGATGAGCGTACGTCGGTACGAACTGGTCTTCTCGGACGGCGCGGGCGCGGCCCGCGACGCGGTCGTCGTCGCGCGCACCCCGGCCACCGGACCCGGCGGGCACCCCGTCTACGCGGACCCCACCGGCATCATCCGGGCGGAGATCAGCGACCGGGCCGAGGTACGGATCCTCGCCTCCGGCGGGCACCAGGAACGGCCACAGGGAGTGGTCGCCCGGGCACTGCCCGAAGGGCTGGACGGCTCTGTCGGTGAGGTCCCCTAAGCTTCCGGGGTGAGCACTTTCGAGCACCCTTCCGACGCCGCTTCCGACGAGTCCGCCCCGCGCTACGTGCGCGTGAACATCGAGCTCATCGCCGAGATCACCGATGAGCAGGCCCTCAAGGCCGCCGCCCTGACGCAGGTCAAGGACGACACCTACATGGACGACGAGGAGCGTGCCGAGGCCCTGGAGGCCATCGACATCGACCCCTCCGGTTCCCTCGCCCACTTCGTCGACCCGGTCGCGCTGCTCGGCAACGTCCCCGGTGTGGAGCTGGCCTCCGCCACCTGGGAGTCCGCGCAGACCGAGTACGACCCGGACGACGAGACCTGGGAGGAGCACGAGCTCGGCTGAGCACGAGCTCGGCGGGCCGGGTGACGGCGGTCCGGGAACGGCTCGCCGCCCGGCCGTCGTCCTCACCCCCGACGCGGCGGTGCTCGACCGGAGCACCGCCCGGCTGGTAGGAGATCCCTGCACGGGGTGAGCGCCCCGCGCGGTTCGTCTTGCGAGGGGGCACCATGAGGCCGCTGGAGGCAGGGGATCCGGAATCCGTCGGCGACGGCAGATACCGGCTGGTGGGGCGGCTCGGCCAGGGCGGCATGGGCGTCGTGTACCTGGGCCGGTCGCGGTCCGGCCGGGCGGTGGCCGTCAAGGTGGTCAGGCCCGAACTGGGCACCGACCCCGCCTTCCTGCGCCGGTTCGCCCGTGAGGTGGCCGCCGCGCGCCGGGTCGGCGGCTTCCACACCGCGCCGGTGGTCGACGCCGACCCCGACGCCCGCCCGGCCTGGCTGGTGACGGCGTACGTGCCGGGACCGACCCTGCGCACGGTGCTCGACGAGCTCGGCGCGCTGCCGCTCCCGACGCTGACCGTGCTCGCCGCCGGGCTCGCCGAGGCCCTGGAGGCGATCCACCGGGCCGGGGTGATCCACCGGGACCTGAAACCGGCGAACATCGTGGTCGCCGAGGACGGTCCCCGGGTCATCGACTTCGGCATCGCCCGGGCCCTCGACGGGGCCGACCCGGCCCTCACCCAGGCCGGTTTCCAGGTCGGCACGCCCGGCTTCCTGGCGCCCGAGCAGCTGACCGGCGGTGCCGTCACCCCCGCCGTCGACATGTTCGCGCTCGGTGTCGTGCTGTGCCAGGCGGCGGGTGCGGCACCGTTCGGCGACGCCTCGTCGGCGGCCTGGCCGTACCGGGTGGTCCACGAGGAGCCCGACCTCGAACCGGTGCCGGACGCGCTGCGCCCGCTGGTCGCCGCCTGCCTCGCCAAGGACCCGGCCCAGCGGCCCACCCCCACCGCCTTCCTGGCCCGGCTGACGGTCCACCACCCGCCGGACGGCGCCTGGCCGCCGGACCCGGCGACGCTCCTGGTGGCCGAGGTGCCCGAGCCGGTACGGGAGGACGCGCCGGATCCCGTACGGGAACCCCGCCCCGCCCCCGTACCGGAGCCGGCACCCCTCCCCGTACCGGAGCCGGAACCGGAACCGGAGACCGCGCCGCTGCCCGAGGCCACGCCCGGGGCGGCCACCGCGCCGCACCCGACCCCGCCCGGGCGTCGGCGGCGGCTGCTCGCGCTCGGCGCGCTGTCGGTGGTCGCGGCGGTGGCGGTGACCGTGGTGGCGCTGCGGCCGTGGGAGGGGGAGTCCGGGACGAGCGGTGGTCCGGGGGCGGGCAAGGGCAAGGCCACGGGGACGGCCCGTGGGGCGGAGCCCGCGGCGTTCCCGACGGCGCCGCTGCTCGTCCGGCAGGACACCGCGCCCGGCTGGCCGCGCGAGTGCCACGGCGTGATCGCGCTGCGGCCCGCAGCGCAGGACACCCCGCGCCGGCTGCTGCCCTCCGGCAGCTGTGACGTGCTCCCCCAATGGGCGCCGGACCGGAAGTCGTTCGCGTTCACCCGGGTGGCACCCGGGGGCGGGGCCGCGGTGTGGACGGCGCGCGCGGACGGCTCGGGGGCGCGGCGGATCGCGACGATCGCGGGCGGCCGGGTGTCGTGGTCGCCGGACGGCACACGGCTCGCGGTGCTGCGGACGCGGGACGGCGTGCAGCAGTTGTTCGAGGTGACGGTGGCGGACGGCTCGGCGCGGCAGCTGACGCACGGCACGGGCCGGGTGGAGGATCCGGCGTGGTCCCCGGACGGCGGCCGGATCGCCGTCTGTCTGGAGACCCGCGGACCGGGCACCTGGCAGATCCACACGGTCGACCCGGCGGCGCCGGACGAGGCCCCGGTCCTGGTCACCAGGCTGCCGCACCAAGCGCTCGACCCGGTCTGGTCGCCGGACGGGCGCACCTTCGCGTACACGGCGGGCGGGTACACGGATCCGTCCAAGGGGGACATCCGGCTGGTGGGCACGGACGGCGGGAACGACCGGCCGCTGGTCGGGACGGAGGCGCACGAGATGGATCCGGCGTGGTCGGCCGACGGGCGCTGGCTGGCGTTCGTGCGGGGGCCGTACGAGAGCCCGGTGGTGTGGGCGGTCCGCGCGGACGGCACGGGCGAACGGCGGCTGACGACCGGCGGCCTGCCCGAGGGGCATCCGGCCTGGCGCTGATGCGCGCGGGCCCGGGGGAAGCGCGGTGGGGGCCGCCCCCGGTCGCCGTGCGCGGTCGGAGCGATTCCGCGTACGGCGGGCCGGGTGCGGCCCCCACGAGGGGCGCGGTGCGCGCCGACGGCCGGACCACCCCATGCCCACTGCGCCGTCGGATCGCGCCGTACCGCGCCCGCGTCCCCGGGGGCCGCCGAGGCCCCACCGGCCATCGGCCCCCGGGGAACGGACTCACCGGATCACCGGCCGACCGGCTGAGCCGGCCGGTCGGCCGACCGGCTCAGCTGGTGATCGAGAACGTTTCCCCGTACACGCTCCAGTGCAGCGGCGTGTTGAGGTCCAGGTTGTTCTCGTTCAGGAAGCGGCGCTGGGCGGTGCTGACCCGGGTGGTGTCGCTGTGCGCCTCCTCCTTGCGCATCTCCTCCTCACGCGCGTCGAGGAACGCCTTCAGGTACGCCTTCTCGTCGCCGCCGCGGGACGGCGGGGTGGCGCGGGACAGGGCGACCGAGCGGATCGAGCGGAAGCCGTCCTCGCCGTGCATGACGGCCGCGTCGTAGTACGCGAACTGGCCGAGCGCGCGCAGGCCGTCGGCCTTGGCCTGGGCGAGCGCCGGGTTGAAGTAGACGCGGTCGCGCTCCGACTCCTGGGTCTGCTGGAAGACGGAGTCCTGGGCGGCCTGGCGCCAGGCGTTGACGAAGCCGGGGTCGAGGCCCTCGTGGGAGTCGGTCCCGTCGACGCGGCGCAGCGCCGGCAGGTAGGAGGCCAGCGGATTGCCGGGCTTCTTGGCGGTGTAGCGCTCGACCAGGTCGAGCATGTCGCCGGTGCCGGAGCAGAAGCCGACGATGCCGGCGGTGTAGCCGCGGCCGTCGCCGATGTCCTCGATGTAGGAGAACTGGGCGCGCCAGTCCAGCGAGGAGTTCTCGAAGGAGGAGACCAGCTTCATGGCGACCTCCTTCTTCTTCGGGTCGTCCAGGTTGACGCCCGAGGACGGCGGCGGGGTGGTGCCGCCGGTGCCGTACGCCTCGACCTCGTAGAGCGAGTAGCCGTACGCGGTGGCGCGCTTGGTGCCGAAGACGCGGAGGTAACGGCCGGTGCCGTCGACGGCGAGGTCGTCGGTGCCGCCGTCGCCGGTGGTGGTGGCGTAGACCTGGCGCCAGGTGGAGCCGTCGTCGGACAGTTCGACGCGGTACGCCTTGGCGTAGGCGGCCTCCCACTTGAGGACGACCCGCTTGACGGCGGTGCCCGCGCCGAGGTCGACCCGGAGCCACTGGTTGTCGACGCCTTCGGTGCTGGCCCAGCGGGTGGTGGTCGACCCGTCGACGGCCTTGGCCCCGGCGAGCGAGCTGGTCTCGTTCGACGAGGTGGTGACGGGACGGCCCTGGGCGAGGTTCCCGGCGGCGGCGCTGGCGCTGGGGACGAGACCGGTCAGGGCGGGGAGCAGGAGCCCGGTCGCGGCGGCGGCGACGAGGGCGGCGGTGCGGTGGCGCCGGAGTGCGTTGTTCGTGGGGGACATGTCACTCCACTTTCTCGGGCGGTTCCCGTGTTCGAAGGTGCGGACGGGGGGATTCCTTGGCCGAAAAACAGTTAGGAAAGCTTCCTAACTTGAGGCCCGGAGCGTATGGTCCGCGTCCGGATCGGCGCAAGGGGCCGGAAAGCAAAGGGAGTTGAAACTAGTGGGCGGGCACGCCGAACGGCGGCCGGGGTGGGATCCCGGCCGCCGTCGGTGGGTCGCCCCGGGTGGGGCGGGGCAGGTCAGAGGCGCTGCCAGAGCGCCGGTACGTTCGGGGGTTCCCAGCCGGTCTGCGCCTGGTGGCCCTGGAGACAGCGGTAGCTCGCGCCGCCGTACGTGACGGTCGCGCCGGACTGGTAGACGGTGCCCGCCTTCCAGGTGCCGCCGGGCTCGGGGTCGCCGGGGCCGGGGCCCGGGCCGGGGTCGGAGCCGGTGGTGCGCAGGGTCAGACCGTAGTTCTGCAGGATCGGGTTGAGCGGCTGGAAGAAGGTCGTACCGCCGCTGGAGCAGTTGCCGGAGCCGCCGGAGGTGACGCCCTGCGCCTGGCTGCCGGAGATGTACGAGCCGCCCGAGTCGCCCGGCTCGGCGCAGACCGTGGTCCGGGTGACCCCGGAGATGGTGCCCTCCGGGTAGGTGACGCTGGTGTTGTGCTGCTGGACGGTGCCGCAGTGCCAGCCGGTGGTGGAGCCCGAGCGGCAGACCGAGGCGCCGACGGGCTGCAGCACCGAGCCGGTGACCTGGACGTTCCCACCGGAGCCCTTGACGTACGGGGTGGCGGTCCAGCTGCTGTTGGCGGCGACCCAGGCCATGTCGTTGCCGGGGAAGACCGACGCCTGGAAGGTGCCCTGGGCGACCTGGTTGAAGCCGGTGGTGGCGGTGCCCGCCCGGCCGCAGTGCCCGGCCGTGGCGAAGCCCTGGGTGGTGCCGCGGGTGACCGGGAAGCCGACCGAACAGCGGCCGCCGCCCATGTAGTACGCGTCGCCGCCGCGCAGGTCGTACAGCGGGCGGGGCGCCGCCGCGGTGCGGACGACGGTCACCAGCGCGCGCGGCACGCCGGTGGCGGCGAGCAGCCGGGCCGCCGCGCCCGGGCGGCTCTCCTCGACGACGATGCGGTTGGTCCTGACGTCGACGTACCGCACGGGCGCGTCGACGCCCGCGGCCCGGTCCAGGGTGGCCTGGGCGCGCTCCAGGGCGGTGAGGCTGTGGCCGACGAGCCGGGCCCGGGCGCCGGTCGCGCGGATCGCGGGCAGGTCGGCGGCGCGGGTGGTGGCGACCGTGAGGGTCGCCGACTCGGCGCCGTCGACCCAGGCGCCCGCGAAGGTGCCGCCGAGGTGCTGACGGACCCGGGCGGCGGTGGCCCCGGCCTCGGCCTCGTGGGCGAGGCGGCTGAGCGCCTGGGTACGGTCCAGGCCCAGGTCGCGGCCCATCGCCGCGAGCAGTTCGGGCGAGGCGGCGGCGGTGCGGAGGGTCTCGGCGGCCGGGGTCTGCCGCGCGGTGGTCGGGGCGGGGGCGGCCGGGGCGGCGCTGGCGGGGACGGCCTGGGCGGCGGTCAGGGCGAGTCCGGCGGCGGCCAGCGCGGTGCCGACCGCGCGGACGGAGCGTCGGAGCATACGGGTCTCCTCGGTTTCGTGGGGGTGCCGACGCGTGGGGACGCGTCGCTCACACCGTAGAAATCCCTTGGCCGGTACGGGAGTTGTCAGTCCGCCCCTGCCCTCGCGTTATGGCCCGGCGACCGGGGTGCGGGCGGCGCTGCGGGCCAGTGCCTCGGCGTGCGCGGCGCGGGCGTGCGCGAGGACATCGGCGGCCCGGCCCGCGGCGCGCCCCTCCGGGTGCCAGCCGAGCAGATGGCGCCAGATCAGCGGGGTGCCGACGAGGGGCCGGGTGACCAGGCCGGGGGTGGCGGGGAAGGTGGCCCGGCAGAGCCCGACGGCCCGGCCCACCTGGACCAGGTGCACACAGGACGCGGTGTCCGTCTCG
Source organism: Streptomyces sp. NPDC090025 (assembly GCF_044748125.1). Taxonomy (NCBI): domain Bacteria; kingdom Bacillati; phylum Actinomycetota; class Actinomycetes; order Kitasatosporales; family Streptomycetaceae; genus Streptomyces; species Streptomyces sp. NPDC090025. Next base: position 91,641 of record NZ_JBIVFL010000021.1, read on the forward strand.
TACACGCACAGCGGGGTGAACCCGGCCCGCACGCAGGCGGCGGCGAAGCAGTCGCCGAAGCAGCCGTCGCCGGGCACGTCGGTCCAGGAGGCGTCGGCGAGCGCGGCGAGGTCGATCTCGGCGCGGGGCGCGAGCGGGTGGTCGGCGGCGAGCATCACGTACACCGGATCGCGGGCGACCTCGGTCCAGGCGAGCCGTCCGGCCTCGGGCGGGGCGCTCTCGCCGCACGCCCCGACGAGCGCGAAGTCGAGCCGCCCGGCGGCCACCCCACCGGCGATCTCGCGTTCGGACCAGGAGGTGTACGTGGTGACGGGCGCGCCGCCGGGCCGTGCCGGTCCCGCCGGGCCTTCGGGGTGTGCCGGGGCGGCGGCCAGGCGGTCGACGAGCCCGCCGAGGAGGGGTCCGTGGGTGCCGCCGAGCCGGTAGCCCGCAGCACCCTCGCGGGCGAACCGCACGGCCTCCTCCTGGAGTTCGCAGACGGCGGGCAGCACCACCCGGGCCCGGTCCAGGACCAGGTCCCCGAGCGCGGTCACCCGCACCCCGTCCCGGCCTCGCTCGAACAGCGCCCCGCCGAGGGCCCGTTCGATCCGCTTGAGCTGCGCGCTGAGCGCGGGCTGGGCGAGCCCGAGCGCGGTGGCGGCCCGGGTGAGGCTGCCCGCGTCCGCGATGGCCCGGATCGTCTTCAGATGCCGCAACTCCAAGTCCATGCGCCGAGCTTGCCGCCCCCGCCCCGCAAGGTCCAGACCAATGCGGGGGCGGGGATGGCCGTACGGGGCGGGCCGGTGTCGTACGGGACGGGGTCCGCGTACGGCGCGAGGGCGGCGTACGGGCGGCGTACGGCCCGCGAAAAGGGGCGGCGGGGCGGGCGGTTCGCGCCGCATCATGATCCGATGGAGTCCCGTTTCCTCAGCATTCCCGAGGTCATCGAGCGCGCGGAACACGGCGAGTCGCCCTCCGTGGCGGTGGTCGTCGACGTCATGCGCGCCTTCACCGTGGCCGCGTGGGCCTTCGGCCGCGGCGCCGAGCGGATCGTCCTCGCCGAGTCCCTCGACGAGGTCCTGGCGCTCAAGGCCCGCCACCCCGACTGGGTGGCCCTGAAGGACGGCCCGTCCGCGCCCGGGTTCGACACCGTCAACTCGCCGGGCCTGGTGCGGTCGCTCGACCTCGCGGGCCGGACAGTGGTGCAGAAGACCACGGCGGGGACGGTCGGCGCCCTGGCCGTGAAGGACGCCCCGCTCGTCCTGTGCGCGAGCTTCGCGGTGGCGGAGGCGACGGCGCGGGTGGTGCGGAACCACCGGGCCGAGGCGGCCGGCCAGGGCAGTCAGGTCGGCGCAGCTCGCCAGGTCACGTTCGTGGTCACCGGCGAGGACGGCCGGGCGGACGAGGATCTGGCGTGCGCGCAGTACATCGCCGGGCGGGCCGCCCGCGGCGGTGCCGGTGACCCGGCGGCCGAGGCGGCTCCGTTCCTGGACCGCGCCGCCGCGTCACGGGCGGCGAGGGAACTGGCGGAGGGAGTCCGCGAAGGCGTCCACCCCGACGACGTCGCCCTCTGCGTCGAGCTCGACCGCTTCCCCTTCGCGATGGCGGCCGCCGTGGAGGACACACTCCTGGTGCTGCGGCCCTGGCCGCCGTCCGGGTCCGGGCGGCTCAGTCGGCGAACCCGCTGATCCGTTCCAGGAGCAGTTCGGCGTGGGGGCGTACGCCGCCTCGGAGCGGGGTCCAGTTCTCGGTGGCCTCGCCCCGGTAGACGGCCCGGGCGTGGGCCAGGACCGGATGCTCGGCGGCCGGGAGATGGGCGAGAGCCCAGGTGGCGGCCTCGTCCTTGGGGCGGATCAGACCGGTCGCGAGGGTCGACCAGATCCGGGCGAGGGTCAGCAGGACGTTGCGGGTGTCGGTGTCGAGGTCGGCCATGAGTCCGGGGACGCCGTGCCGGATCGCCCGCCGGAGGTCGGCGACGGGGACCGGGTCGAGCAGGGTGACGGGCGGCGGGCCGAAGAGGGCCGTGTTCGCGGCGCGGGCCATGGTGACGAGCGGCGCGAGGTCCGGCATCGCCTCGGGCGACGGCATGTCGTCCCGCTCGTACTCCGCGCGCAGCCACTCGCCGTACAGGTAGTCGCAGACCGGCGGGTAGCGCCAGGGCCGGACCGCTTCGGCGGCGACCACGATCAGTTCGACGGGACGGGCGGGGCCGCCGTGCGCCTCGGCGCCGGACAGCGCGAGCAACCCGCGGGTGAGGTCCCGGCGTTCGCCGGGGGTGAGACCGCGACGGGCGACGACCAGGACGTCGATGTCGCTGTGCGGGCGCAGCCCGCCGAGGACGGCGGAGCCGTGCAGACAGGCCCCGAGGGCCTGGTCGGCCAGGACCGCGCGGACGAGCCGTACGACGGAGCGGGTCTGGGGGTCGGAACCGGGCCGGGGGTCGGGCGCAGGAGCGGACCGGGAATCAGGTCGGGGATCGGGCGTGGGATCGGTCATGAGCGGGGGTCGGGATTCGGCCACGGGGTCATGTCGGGGATCGGGCATCGCATCGGCTCTCCGGGGGCGGCTGCTCGGGCGCCGAAGGTATCAGCGCTCCGGCCCCGTCCGCTCGGCGCGGACGGGGCCGGGACCCGATCAGGTCATGCGGTCACGGCGTGCCGCCGCCGTGCGGTCCGCGTCAGCCCTGGCGGGCCTTCATGCGCGGGTCCTTCTTGTTCAGGACGAAGACCCTGCCCTTGCGGCGGACCACCTGCGAACCGGGCCGCGCCTTCAGGGAGCGCAGGGAGTTGCGTACCTTCATCTCGTGCTTCCTTCCCATCGTGTCCCGAGTCGTGGTCCTGGGGACCGCTCGGCGGAACGGCCGAGCGGTCAGCGCTGCTCGCGGAACTCGACGTGCGCGCCGAGGACCGGGTCGAACTTGCGCAGGACCAGGCGGTCGGGGTCGTTCTGGCGGTTCTTGCGGGTCACATAGGTGACGCCGGTGCCGGCCGTGGAGCGGAGGGTGACCACGGGGCGCTGGGTGGAACGGGACATGGTGCTCCTTCCGGCTGCCACCACCGGATCTGATTGACTCGGGCATGTCAGCCTCGGTGGATGTAACAGTGGCACCCGGTGGCTCATTCCCGCCCCTCGGAGGACATCGGTGGGTGCGCGTGCGGTCACCCACCGCGATCGCCGGTACGGGGGCCGCGCACAGGCCCGGGTCGTGCCCTTCGCGCGTACGGGAGGGGCCGGGGCGGGGGCTCCGGCGCGTGGTCACGGCGGTCACCCGCAGCCGATAGGGTGCCGGGCGAGAAAGCGGGAGCCACAGTTCCGTACGGGGAGAGCGAATTGATGAGTGGTCAGCAACCAGGACACGCCGCCGAGGATCCGGCGGTCTTCCAGCCGCTCGCCGCGGACGACCCGACGACCGTCGCCGGATACCGCCTCGCCGCCCGCCTGGGCGCGGGTGGCATGGGAAAGGTGTACCTCTCGTACACCCCCGGCGGGCGCGCCGTCGCCATCAAGGTGATCAGGCCGGAATTCGGCGAGGACGCGGAGTTCCGGCGCCGGTTCGCGCTGGAGGTGCGGGCGGCGCAGCGGGTGCAGGGGCTCTTCACCGCGCCCGTCATCGACGCCGACGCCGAGGGCACCCGGCCCTGGCTCGCGACCGCGTACGTGCCGGGCCCGTCGCTCGCCGACGCGGTCGTCGCGCACGGGGCGCTGCCGGTCGAGACCGTGCTGCTGCTGGTCGCGGGCATGGCCGAGGCGCTTCAGGTGATCCACGGCGCGGGGCTCGTGCACCGTGACCTCAAGCCGTCCAACGTGCTGCTGGCCTCCGACGGCCCGCGCGTCATCGACTTCGGCATCGCGCACGCCGCCGACGCGACCTCGCTGACGGGCAGCGGTGTCACCATCGGCACGCCCGCCTTCATGGCGCCGGAGCAGGCCGCGGGCAGCCGGGTCACCCCGGCCACCGACGTGTTCGCGCTCGGCCAGGTCGCGGCGTACGCGGCGAGCGGGCTGCCCGCGTTCGGCGAGGGCACCGGGCACGGCATCCTCTACCGGATCGTCCATGAGCAGCCCGATCTGAGCACGGTCCCGGAGCGGCTGACCGAGCTGGTGAGCCGCTGCCTCGCGAAGGACCCGGCGGACCGGCCGTCGGTCGCCGAGGTGATCCGGCTCTGCCAGGCGGCGAACGCCGCGACCGTGCTGCGCCGCCCGGAGGACTGGCTCCCGAGCGCCGTGTCCGCCGAGATCACCGCGCGCGTGGCGATCCCGGCGCCGGTGCAGGCGCCGCCGCCCCCGATCTCCGCGCCCACGATCGCCCCGGCCGCATCGGTGGCGCCTGCCGCCCCGCCCACGGCGCCCGCGAGTCCCGTGGCCCCCGCGACTCCTCCCGCGACCGCGCCCGCCGGTCACGCGCCGACGGCGGCCCCCGGCCCTTCGGGACCCGCCGTGCCGCCCGCTCCCCCGCACCCGCAGCACCCCTACGCGCCGACCCAGGGCGTGGGCGGCGGTTACCCGACGGTGGTCCCCCAGCCCGGCCCGTACCAGAACCCGACCCCGAACCCGGGGCTCCATCAGGGCCCGAATCAGGGCCCGAATCAGGGCCTGAATCCGCATCCGACCGGCTATCCGGGTGGGGCCCCGACCGGGTACCCGTCCGGCTATCCGACCTCCCCGACCGGCTATCCGACCCCGTTCCCGCAGGCGCCGGGACAGCCGCCGACGGGCGGCCGGAAGCCCGGCAACGGGAGCGGCTCCGGTCGGCGCACGCTGCTCGTGGGGCTGGCCGCCGCGCTCGTCTTCGGTGTCGGCGGGGCGACGGCGGCGTACGTCGCGACGAAGGACGACGGCACGGGGAACGCGGCGAGCAAGGACAACACGCCCGGCGACCGGACCGGTTCGGGCGGTACCGCGAGCGGCAACGGTTCCGGCGGGAGCGGTACGGGCGGTACGGCGTCGTCCGCCAAGCCCTCGGTGAAGCCCGCGGCCGCGCCCCGCGCGTACCGGAGCATCAACCTCCCGGCCGGATACCACCTCACGCTCAGCGACACCGGCATGCGCCCGCAGGACGGCGAGGACGGCGGCTACGACCTGTCCTACGACACCGGCGGCTACCTGGACGCCGAGAGCACGGGCGGCCATCTGGTGCTGCTCGACCCGAGCCAGGAGGGCTCGCTCGCGGTCTGCCGCGCGGACACCCGCTTCACCGGCCAGGTGTACCTCGACAAGCTGTCCCCGGGACGCCAGCTGTGCGTCATCACCGGGTCGGGGCACATGGGCATGGTGACGGTGCGGGGCTTCTCGGCGGAGAGTTCGCCCAGTACGTACATGACGCTCGACGTCACGGTGTGGCCGGGCGGGGCGGTCTGAGCGGGAGCCCGGCGGGGCCGGGGCGGGGCTTGAGCAGTGGCCCCGGCCCCGGCGGGCCGGTCGCCGGGCGGGGGGCCCGGGGTACGGGGTACGGGGTACGGGGTACGACGGTCCCGCTCACCGGCTCAGGACCGGGGCGGCGTGGGGGTCGCGCCCGGGCGGGTGGCCGCCGCCTTGGTGAGGACGGCGGTGCTGCCGAGGACGGTGCCGGCCGGGCCCGCCGCCGTGGCGCGCGTGAGAACGGTGCGTTCGCCGAGGAAGGCGGACGAGTGCCGGTCGAAGATCCACTGGGTCTGTGCGCCGTCGCGCCCGGTACGGGCCACGGCCACGCCCTCGCGCCCCGCCGCGTCCCGCACGGCGGGCAGCACCGTCGTGCCGGGGATCCGGGCCGCCGCTTCGAACAGCGCGGCGGTCACCTTCGGCGGCGCCCAGGTCTCGGCGAGCAGCGTGCCGATGGCGGTGAAGGCCCGCTGCTGCGGGTCACCGCCGTCCGGCGTGGTCGTGGGGGTGACACCGGAGGTGGCACCGGTCGGGCGGGTCCGGTCCCGGATCAGGCCGAGCAGTGTGTCGGGGTCGGTGGGCAGCGCGGCCACGTAGGCGTGGGTCGGCCGGTCGATCGACGGCGCGCCGGGGCCCATGGTGCTCGGCCTCGGGGTCGCGCCCCGGTGGTCGATCACCTCGACGGGCCCGGACACGTCCAACGGGCTGTCCGGCGCCCCCTCCTCGCGCAACAGCCCCTCCTGGGTGCCGTCGGCGGACAGCCACACCTGGCGTCGGTGCGGCGACCCCGGCGTCGCGGGTCCCGTGCTGTCGGCCGCCCGGGCGGCGTGCGCGACCAGGCTCTCGATGTAGACGTAGCCGCCCGGCGGGACGACCGGCGCGGGCGCCGCGGCGGCGGCGTGCGCCGCCCGGGCGAGAAGCCCCGCGGCCGGTTCCGCGGCGGGTGTGGTCGCCGCCGATCCCGGCGGCACGGGCGACTCCCCCGTCGCCGCCACGGCGACCACCGCGACGGCCAGCGCACCGGCGAGCGCGGGGACCGCGAAGCCGACGCGGAAGGGTGCGGTACGGCGAGCGGTACGGCTCCGAGCCGTACGGCTCCGAGCGGTCGTCAGGACGGTACGGCGCAGGGCCTGTCGGCGCGGCGCGGTCAGACCGGGCACGGTGGGCGCGGGCAGCAGCTCCGTGAGATCGGCGCGCAGCCGGGCGTCGTCGCGGGCGCCGGGGCTGTCGAGGCCGTCGAAGCCGTCGAGGGGGCGGTTCACAGCGAGTCCTCCGGGACGGGAAGGGGGCGGACGGAGCAGGGGGTGGGGGCGGGGGTGGTGATGGCGGCCGGTGCGGCGCTCCGGACGGTGCGCGGGTCCGCGCGCGGACCCGTACCGAGGTGAGCGTGGGGACGCGTACCGAGGGCGGCCCGGGGATCGGAGCCGAGCCCTGCGGCCGGGCGGGCGTCGCGGTCCGCGCCGCGACCGACGCCGAGGCCCGTACCGGTGTCCGTACCAAAGTCCGCACCGAGGTCCGCACCGAGGTCGATACCGAGGCAGGGACCGGAATCCGGGCCGAACTCCCCGCTGACGTCCGCGCTGACGTCCCCGCCGCGGCCCGGTGCTCCGCCTCGCGCACTCGGCGGGACCGGGCCAGGGACCGGGCCAGGGACCGGGCCAGGGACCGGGCCAGGGACCGGGCCAGGGACCGGGGCCGCCTGTCCCGCGCGCTGCGCGCGGGACGCGCGGCTCGCCCGCAGTTCGGCGTCCGCCAGGGACCGGAGCCGTTCGCGCGCCCGGGAGAGCCGGGAGCGGACCGTGCCGACCGGGATGGACAGGGCCTCCGCCGCGGCGGCGTAGTCGAGGCCCGCCCAGATCACCAGGGCGAAGACCTCGCGGTCGCGGCGCCGCAGCCGCTTCAGGGCGGCGCGGGCGGCGGCGAGTTGTTCGGTGGTGTGGAGGCGGCCGACGATGTCGTCGGCGGGGTCCGGCAGCACGCCCCGGTCGGCGAGGCGGGCGAAGGCGGCGTCGCGGCGGCGGGCCTCGCGCGCCGACCCGCGCAGGATGTTGGTGGCGATGCCGAGCAGCCAGGGGCGCAGGCTGCCGCCGTCGGGCCGGAGGCTGCCGCGGCAGCGCCAGGCTTCGAGCAGGGTGGCGGACACCACGTCCTCGGCGGCCGCCGGGTCGCCGCCGACGCGCAGCGCGTACCGGTACAGCACGTCCGCGTGCTCGTCGTACGCCTCGCCGAGCGCGGCTGGGTCGCCCGCCCGGAAACGATCTCTCATGTCTGGTTCCACATGAGGTACTGGGCGTGGGTTCGCCCGGGTTCCCGTGACCCGCGCCACACTCGCCGCCGCCGCGCCACGAAAGGGCACCGACAGGGGGCCCCGGTGTGGCGCAGGTCACGGGAACGCGGGCCGCCCGTGCGCCCAGTGCAGGTCATGAACGTTTCTCCGACGCACCGCCGCACCGTCCTGCGCGGCCTCGCCCTCGCCACGGCGGGCACCGTCCTGCCCACGGTCGCCGCCGCGACCGCCCACGCCGCCCCTGCCCCCGCCCCGGGCACCGCCGCCGCCCGCTCGGGCGCCGAGCCCGACACGTACGCGTTGACGCTCGTCCATCTCGACCGCGCCGGTGCGCCGACCGGCGCGTACACCGTCCGGCTCGCCGCGCTCGAAGGGCCGGACGCGGGCGTGCTGCGCAAGCCCCACGACCCCTCGGGCACCGTCACCCTCCGGCTGCCCAGGGGCCGTTACCTGTTCGACAGCTCCATCGCCGCGTACGACGCGGCGGGCGCGGAGATCATCGGCACCGACTGGATGGTGCGGCCGCGCCTCGACCTCGACCGGGACATGACCGTCGTGGTCGATGCCCGCACCGCCCGGCAGATCGACGTCCGGCCGCCGGACCCGACGGCGCAGATGCAGATCGGCGGGGTGTTCGTGGAGGTGACGTACGGCGGCCGGCGCACGACCGCCAATCTGGTGCACACGAACCCGAACACCCGGATGGCGCACCTGGGTCCGGCGGCCGAGCCGGGTTCGGTGCGTTCGTGGGTCGACGCGTACTGGAAGGGCGACCGGACCACGTACGTGATCGCGGACGTGCTCACGTCCGACCGGACCTGGACCGGGATCGTCCGGCGTCCGGAGCCGGCCGAGCTGGGCACGCTGGTCGTGCGCGCCGTCGCGCCGCCCGGCGGGCCCGGCTACGGCCTGGTCGACTGCACGCCGCAGGTGGGGGCGACGCCCGGGTTCGGCCAGGCGATGCGTGTGCCGGGCGCGACGACGATCATGGTCTCGCCGGAGCGCGGGGACTGGGACGTCACGTACACGGCGCCGATGGAGGACCCGGAGTCGGAGGAGCCGAAGGAGCCCAACCGGTACTTCGTGCGCGGGATCACGGTCCCGGCGGGGCGCACCGTCGTGCACACCTTCGACGCCCCGGTCTTCGGGCCCGCGCTCGACCCGTCCCCCGACGCCCGGCCGCCGGGCGTCCGTACCGGCGACACCCTGGAGCTCGCGCTGCCGCTGCTCGCGGACGGCGACGGACATCTGCCGACCGCGCCGCCGCACCGCTCGGCCCGGACGACGCTGCACCGTGACGGGAAGCTGCTCGCGAGCCACGACGGTGACCCGGGGCTGGCCACGTTCACGGTGCCGCCGGGGCGCGCCGCGTACCGGCTCACCGCCACCGCAGCACGGCCGGTGGGTACCGTCACCGCCTGCTGGTCCTTCCTGTCGGCGACGACCCGGTCGCCCGTCGAACTCCCGCTCAGCGTCGTACGGTTCACCCCGCCGCTGGCCCCGGACGGCACGGCGGCCCCGGGCCGCACCCACTATGTGCCGGTGGCGGTGCGGGGCGCGGCGGCGCGGTCGGGGTCAGGGACAGGGACAGGGCCGGGGATGGGGATGGGGCCGGGGGTGCGGTCGCTGACGGTGCGGGTGTCGACGGACGGCGGGGTCCGCTGGTCCGTGGCGCCGGTGGTCGGCGGCCGGTTCGCGGTGGCGGCGCCGGGGCCCGGCGGGACGGTGTCGCTGCGCGCGGAGCTGGTCGACAGCTCGGGCAACACCCTCACCCAGACCCACATCGACGCGTACGGAACGAGCCCGGCCACGCTCTGATCCCCCCTCTCCCTGTCCTCGTTCCCTCACCTTAACGCCCTGCACCTTCCCTTGCTTCCCTTTATCTCCCCTAGAGTTCCCTATCGATCTCTCAAGGTGGTAGATTGAGCGCCGTAAGGGAAGGTAAGGGTAAGAGGCAGTAAGAGGATCGAGGCCGGGCGCATGAGCATGGTGGAGCGCTTCTACACGGTGGAGCAGGTCGCCGAACTGCTCGATCTGCATGTGAAGACCGTTCGGGGTTACGTCCGGGACGGTCGACTTCCGGCCACCCGTGTCGGGCGCCAGTACCGGATCGCCGCGGCGGACCTGGAGGCGTTCACCGCCACACCGGCGGTGCTGCCCGCCGCGTCCGCTCCGGCGCCCGCGGCGGCGCCGACGGTCCGGGCGCCGCGCGCCGACGCGTCGACCGTCGTGCAGATCGACGGGGTGGACCGGCACACCGCCGACCGGATCGCGAACGCGATCATGGCCACCCAGCTGGGGCGGCACGAACGGGAGCGGGGCGGGGCTGGGGCTGGGGCCGGAGCCGAAGGCGCCTTCGGGTTCGGGTCGGGAGCCGGGCCGGGAGCCGGGTCCGGGTCCGTCGGTGCCTCCGGAAGCCGACTGCGGGTCGAGGCCGTCTTCGATCCGGACCGGGACGCGCTCAAGTTCGTCATCCTCGGCGATCTCGACCTCACCGCCGACCTGCTGAAGGTGCTCGACGCCATGATCGGAGGCATGAAGTGACCAACACCGTGCGCGACATCCACGGCACGCCCGTCTTCTTCTGCGCGGCGGAAGGTCCGCCGCTGCTGGGTGAGCGGGACGCGCTGGACGTGATCGGCGAAGGCTCGTACGCCGGTGCCTCCTGGGCGGCGGTGCCGGTCGAGCGGTTCGGCGACGACTTCTTCCGGCTGCGTACGAAGCTGGCCGGGGACATCGTCCAGAAGTTCGCCAACTACCGGCTCGGGCTCGCCGTGGTCGGGGACATCTCCCGGCATCTGGAGGCCAGTTCGGCCCTGCGGGACTTCGTCCGCGAGTCCAACCGGGGCACACAGCTCTGGTTCGTGACGGACGAGCGGGCGTTGGCGGAGCGGTTGGCGCCGTCGGCCTGAGGCCGGGTGGGACCGGTCGCCCGCGCGGCCCACGGGGCGACACGTGGGGCCGCCCTCTCCACGGGATCAGTGAGTCCACGGGATCGGTGAGTCCACAGGTCCAACGAGAACTCGGAGGCGCCGCCGCCCGTACGTCTCGTACCATCGGCGCGCATCCACCCCCACGCCCGCCTCTCGGATCACCAAGGACTCTGTGAACCACTCCGATCTCCACGCCAAGGCTCCCTCGCTCGCCGCCGGTATGGCCGCCGCCGACCACAGCCCGGACAGCCAGCTCGCCCAGACCCGCCACCGCGCCGCGCTCGTGGCGGGCTGGGGCATCGAGGCGGGTGCCACCGTGCTCGAACTGGGCTGCGGTCAGGGCGACATGACCGCCGTCCTCGCGGAGGCGGTCGGGCCGGAGGGGCGCGTGGTGGCCGTCGACGTGGCCGACCCCTCGTACGGGGCACCGGTCACGCTCGGAGAGTCCGCCGCGCGGCTGGAAGCGGGCCCCCTCGGGCCCCGTATCGACTTCCGCTTCGGCACCGACGTCCTCGACCCGGCGGTCGACTTCCCGAAGCACGCCTTCGATCATGTGGTGCTCACCCACAGCTCCTGGTACTTCAGCTCGCTCGGGCAGTTGCGGGACACCCTGGTCCGGGTACGGCCGTGGGCGCGGCGCCTGTGGTTCACCGAGTGGGACCTGACACCGACGTCCGGGGACCAGCTCGCGCACCTGCTCGCCGTGCTGGTCCAGGGCCAGATCGAGGCCGCCGGATCGCACGGCCAGGGCAACGTCCGCACCCCCTTCTCCCACGAGGCGCTGCTGCGCCTGCTCCCCGAGACCGGCTGGACCGTGGACGGCGGCGGGCCGGTCGTCACCGACGGACTCCAGGACGGCGACTGGGAGATCGCCGCGTGCCTCGACCTGATCGGCCCCGACCCCTCGGCCCCGGCGGACGCCCTGTCCGGGCTCCCGGATCCGGTCCGTCACCTCGTCCTGAGCCAGGCCGACACCCTCAGGGCGATCGCCCTGCCCGACGGCAACCGCCCGCTCCCCGCGTACTCGGTCACCGCGCACTGACCGACGGTCGGGGGCCGGGGGCCGCTCCCCCACGGCCCCGCAGGGCGCCCCCGTCACCCGTGCGCATGGACCTCACCCCGACCTCGCCCCCGTACCGGCCCGCCTGCGCCATCGTGAGATCCATGCGCCCGCGCCCGATCCTCGCGACAGCCGTGCTCCTCCTCGCCGTGACCGCCACCGTCACCGGCTGCGTCGCCGTACCCGAACTCCCGCCCCGCACCACACGACCCGCCGTCGAACTCGCCCCGCACGACGACCGGCCGCCCACCCCGCTCCCCTCCGCCTGGCCGCCGCCCACCCAGGACGCGCCCCGCGAAGCCCTCGCCCTCACCGACCCCACCGACCCCGCCAGCGCGGCCCCGTCACCGGCCGGAACACCCCGCGCCACCGCTCGCCCTCCCGCCGTCGACGCCTCCCCGGCCCACCCGCCCGGTCACGCGCAGCGGTCCGCCGACAAGCCGCGGTCGGCGAAGAAGCCCCGGCCGAAGCCGGCGGCCGTGCCGAAGCGAACGGTCGCGCCACGACCGGCCTCCACGGCGGGCGATCTGCGTGCGCTCTGCCGTGAGGCCGAACGCGTCCAGATCCCGTACGGGGTCCCCGCCCTGTGTCGCGGCACGTACGGCCGGTGATGACCGGCCCCAACGGTCGTTCAGCCCGGTGACGGGCCCGGGCCGTTCAGGAACTCGCGTGCTCCGCGCAGGGTCGAGCGCAGCGTCCGCAGGGTCGCCGTGCTGTCCAGGCGTACGTCGAGCGCGCCGGGCAGCGGGCTGTGGGCACGAAGAGCGGACGGGAGGCGCGCCGCGGCCAGGCCGTCCCTGCGGGCGATGAGGGTGCCGAGTTCGTACCGGCTGAGGGCGTCGGGGCCCGCGAGGTGGTGCACGCCCGCCGCGTCGGACGCGGCCAGTTCGAGCAGGGCCTCGGCCAGGTCGGTGACGTGGACGGGGCAGCGGATGTCGTCGGTGTAGAGGGCGCCTGCCCTGGTTCCGGCGGCGAGGTCGTGGACGAGGCGCTCGTGCTCCGAGCGCCCATGGCCGATGATCAGCGACGTGCGGACCACGGCGGCGGCGGGATGGACGACGAGGATGCCGGTCTCGGCCGCGGCCTTGGCCGCCCCGTAGGGGGTGACGGGGTCGAGCGGGCACGACTCGTCGTACGGCGAGGCCCGTCCGGAGAACACCGCGTCGCTGGAAAGGTGGACCAGGCGGATGCGGTGGCGGGCGGCGGCGACCGCGAGCCGGACGGGGCCCTCGGCGGTGACGGCCCAGTCGGCGCCCCCGCTCGACGTGTTGATGACGACGTCGGGCTGTACGGCGGCCAGGACGGTGTCGACCTCATCGGCGTCCCGCAGGTCGAGGCGGTGCCAGTCGACGGTGGCCGCGGCACCGGCCGCGACACCGGGCCGGGTGGCGTAGGTCGCGGCGGTGGCCCACCCCGAGTCGGCAGCCCGGCGGATCAGTTCACCACCGAGGAAGCCGCTGCCGCCGACGACGAGAACCGACGTGGCCCCGGCCGGAGCCCCGGTCGGAGCCCCGGTCGGCACGACGGGGTCGGTGGTCCGCCCCAAGATCCCCCGCACGCGAGGCGGCGACTGACGGAAGCGCATCGCCCCATGCTGCCGGACGCCACCCCGCGCCGGACAGAGGGCCCCGGGTGGAGCACTCCCGCTGGGGCGCCACGCCTCACTCCTCGCCGGACACCGCCTCCGGCACCGCCACGACCATCGCGTCGAGCCGTTCCGGCTCCGCCACGACCTCGATGCCGGTGATCAGACCGTCCGTCAGGACGAAGGTGAGCACGATCCGCAGGCGGCCCTGCGGCGCCATCACCAGGCCGAACGCGCCGTCGACCAGGGCCAGGCCGGTGAACTGGGCGCGGCCGATCGCCGCCATCGCGCCCTGTGCCACCGTCCGGCCGCCCGCGACCAGGACCGGCTCGGGGGTGGGGATGACCATGCGGTCGGCGCGGAGCACGACGTCGGGGTGGAGCAGCCTGAGGAGGGCGTCGAAGTCGCCGCCGCGGGTGGCGGCGAGGAACGCGGCCACCACTTCGCGCTGGCGCCCGGCGTCCGAGGCCACGGCGGTGGCACGGACGGCGGACCTGGTGTCCGAACCGATGCCCGAACCGGCGCGGCCAGCGGCACCGGCACCGCCGCCGACGCCGGTGTCGCCCTTCACCCGGCGGCGGGCGCGGGAGGCGAGCTGGCGGACGGCGGCCGGGGTGCGGTCGAGCATCGGGGCGATGTCCTCGAAGGGGACCGCGAACATGTCGTGGAGCACGAAGGCCAGGCGTTCGGCGGGCCCGAGGGTGTCGAGCACCACGAGGAGGGCGACGCCGACCGCGTCGGCGGCCAGGGCCTCCTCCTCGGGGTCGATGCCGCGCGTGCGACCGCCGCCGATGCCGTCGCCCTCGACGTCACCGGGACCGATGTCGCCGGGTCCGTTGTCGAGCCGGGCGTCGAGGGAGTCCTCTCGGCGGCGGTCGCGCGAGCGCAGCATGTTGAGGCAGACCCGGGAGACCACGGTGGTCAGCCAGCCGCCGAGGTTGTCGACCCCGACGATGCCCGCGCTGTCCGCCCGCAGCCACGCCTCCTGGAGCGCGTCGTCCGCCTCGGCGAGCGAGCCGAGCATCCGGTGGGCGACGGCCCGCAGCCGTGGCCGGTCCCGCTCGAAACGCTCGGTGAGCACCGCGCTGTCACCCATGGTCCGTCCCTCTCCCCCGCCACACGTCGCTCGTGTGCCCGTCACTCGTGGCCGCCGCCCGCCCTGCGTGGCGCTGCCCGTCCATCGTCGCCGCTGCCCGTCGCGCGTGTCCCGCCGCCCCCGTGAGGAGGCTCGGGCTCACCCCTCCCCGAACCGGGAGGTCAGTCGTCCCCGAACGGGGTCCCCTGGTGGTAGTACAGCCGCCAGCCGTCGACACCGACCCGCGCCGCGGACTCCGCTTCGCCCGGCTCCGCCGCCCTGCGCCAGATCGAGCTGCGGCGGGCCTTGCGGTCGCCGAACCGCGTCTCGTACGTGAGGTGGACGAGGTCCGGGGCGAGCAGCACTCCGCGCAGGGACGACACCTCGAAGCGCGGGCCCTCGGCCGCGCCGCCGTCGAGTCCGGGCAGGGCGGCCAGCATCTCCTCGTACGTCCAGCGTCGTCCGGAGGCGCCGACCTCGACGAACTCCGGGTCGAAGAACCGGGCCGCCTCCGTGGCGGAGCCGCGCACCGCCGGGTCCAGGAGGCGGAGTTCCCCGTCGATGGCGGCCGCGATCGCGGCCTCCTGCCCGGCCCGGTCCACGCCCGTGCCGGCGCGGCGCACCGTGCCCTCGGAACTGTCGATCATGAACACATCCTCTCCCACCCGGCGCCACCGCGGCAATGAATTCCGTACCGTCGGGTAGGCGCGCGCCTCGTCTTGCTATACGGTCCGTCCAACAAGCTTGCTAGACACCGCGTCTAATAAGGCCCGCGAGGTCCCGAAGGAGCCGCACCATGGCACGCAGCACCGTCCCGCAGCCGAAGGAGACCGCACGGGAGTCGGAACGGGCGCCGGAACGGGAGTCGGAACAGCGGTCCGCACGGCTGTCGGCGCGGGAGGCCGCCCGGCGGTCCGCCCGGCAGTCCGAGCGCGAAGCGGCCAGGCGGCTGCTCGAGTCCTCGGCCGCGCTCTCGTACGACCCCGCCGTCGAGGTCGACTGGGACGCGCCGCTCGACGAGGACTTCCACGGGATGAGCCCGGAGTGGAGCACCCTCTACGGCACCCGCTACTGGCAGGAGCTGACCGAGCCGCAGCGCAAGGAGCTGACCCGGCAGGAGTCGGCCTCGGTGGCCAGCATCGGGATCTGGTTCGAGATGATCCTCCAGCAGATGGTGCTGCGTGACATGTACGCCAAGGACCCCACCGACCCGCGCTTCCAGTGGGCGCTGACCGAGATCGCGGACGAGTGCCGGCACTCCATCATGTTCGGGCGCGGCGCCGCGAAGCTCCGCGCCCCCGCCTACCGGCCGCCGCGCCTCGCCCTCGAACTCGGCCGCGCCTTCAAGACCTTGGCGGTCGGCGAAGCCGCGTACGCCTCGATCCTCGTCGCCGAGGAGGTGCTCGACGTGATGCAGCGCGACTGGATGCGCGACGAGCGGGTGGTCCCGTTCGTGCGGACCATCAACAACATCCATGTGGTGGAGGAATCGCGGCACATGAAGTTCGCCCGCGAGGAGACCCGGGCCCGGCTGGCCGGGGCGGGGACGCTGCGGCGCCGGGCGCAGGCGCTGGTCGTCGCCATCGCCTCGTACTTCATCGTCACCAGCATGGTGAGCCGTGAGGTGTACGCGCGGGCCGGGCTCGACGTCGAGCGGGCGCTCGCCGAGGCGCGGGCCAACGAGCACCACAAGTCCCTGCTGCGGTCGAGCTGTTCGGGCCTGATGGAGTTCCTGTCCTCGGCCGGACTGCTGACCCGGCCGGCCGTGACCGTGTACCGGCGCGCCCACCTGATCTGAGCCCCGAAGTCCCGGAGCCCCCGAGCCCCCGAGCCCGGGCCGATCCCGAGCCGAGCCTGTACCCGAGCCGGGCCGATGCCCGACCTGGCCCCGGCCCTGGCCCCGGCCCGTCACTGATCCCGCCCCTCCCCTGATCCCGCCCCTGATCCGACCCCCAGTGGAACCCCGAGCGGACCCCGATGACCTACGCGATCACCCAGACCTGCTGCAACGACGCCACCTGCGTCGCCGTCTGCCCGGTCAACTGCATCCATCCCACGCCCGACGAACCGGACTTCGGCCGCACCGAGATGCTCTACATCGACCCGCGCGCGTGCATCGACTGCGGCGCCTGCGCCGATGCCTGCCCGGTCGACGCCGTGTTCCCGGCGGACGCGCTGACCGCCCCCGGCCGGCAGGAGTACGTCGCCCTCAACGCCGACTTCTACGCGGAACGCCCACCGCTCCCCCCGGTGCCGGACGAGGGCCCGGTCTTCCACTCCTGGGGCGCGCCCTCGTTCCCGCGCAGCCTGCCCGCCGACTTCGGTCCGATCCGGGTCGCCGTGGTCGGCACCGGGCCCGCGGGCATGTACGCCGCCGAGGACCTGCTGCTGCACACCAACGCGGAGGTGACGCTGGTCGACCGGCTGCCGGTGGCGGGCGGTCTGGTGCGGTACGGGGTGGCACCCGACCATCCGGCGACCAAGCGGATCGGGGAGACCTTCGCCCGCTTCCACACCCACCCCCGGGTGCGCATGTATCTCGGCGTCGCTGTCGGCACGGACGTCACGGCGGCCGAACTGGCCGCGCACCACGACGCGGTGGTGTACGCGGTCGGCGCGGCGGGCGACCGGCGGCTCGGGGTGCCGGGCGAGGAGGTGCGTACCGCGAGTCTCTCCGCGACCGACTTCGTGGCCTGGTACAACGCCCATCCCGAGGTCGCGCCCGATGCCGTGGACCTGTCGGGGGTGGCGCGGGTCGTGGTGGTCGGCGCGGGCAATGTGGCGCTCGACGTGGCCCGCCTCCTGGTCACCGATCCGGAGGTCCTCGCGACGACGGACATCGCCGACCACGCCCTCGCCGCGCTGCGCGCCTCCGCCGTGCGGGAGGTGGTGCTGCTCGTACGGCGCGGTCCCGAGGATCTGTCCTGCACCGGGCCCGAGTTGCTGGCCCTCGGGGCGCTGCCGGGGGTCCGGCTCGTCGTGGACGACCACGATCCGCGCGCGTGGGCGGCGGTGACGGCGGCCGGGCCGCGCGACAAGGCGGCGCTGCTCGGCGGCGCGGTGCGCGAGCGGGTGGACTGGGGCGCGCCCGCGCGGTCTGCGGACACGGCCCCGGAGGGTGAGCGACGGATCGTGTTCCGGTTCCATTCGGAGCCTGCGGAGGTGCTGGCCGACGGCGGGGTACGGGTGACGGGCGCGGCCGGGCCGGTCGAGCTGCCCGCGGGGCTCGTCCTGCGGGCGATCGGCTATCGCGGACTCCCGCTGGAGGGGCTGCCGTTCGACCCGGAGAGCGGCACGGTGCCGCATCAGGGCGGCCGGGTCGAGGGCCGCACCGGCGCGTACGTGGTCGGCTGGATCAAGCGGGGTCCCTCGGGCGGCATCGGCGCCAACCGCACCTGTGCGGCGGAGACCGTGGGCAGTCTCCTCGCCGACGCCGTCGCGGGCGGCCTGCCGGCGCCGGCCGGCACCGCGCGGGCCTTCGACCGGCTCGTCCGGCGCCGGGTGCGGCAGGTGGTGGACGCGCGCGGTCTCGCCGCGATCGAGCGCGCCGAGCGGGCCAGGGGCGAGGCGGCGGGCCGCCCCCGGGTGAAGCTGGCCACGCTGCCCGAGCTGGTCGCGGCGGCGCGGGGACGGCGCGGACTGCTGCGCTGAGCGGGGCGGAGACCGCGCCGGGGCGGGCGGGGCCTGGCCGGGGGCGGGGGCGGGGGCGGGGGGGAGTTCGCTCCGGTGCCGTGCCGGGCGCGGCCCTCCCCTCTCCCCCCTGCTCCCCCTCTCTGCTCGCCATCTCCGCCCGTGCTCGGCGTGGCAGCCCGATCGGGGCGAATGATCCCGATATGAGTTCGAACCATGAGCTCACACACCGACCACAACACCCCGAGCCCCGCCCACACCCCGAACACGAGGAACTCCCCCAGCACGTCGAACTCCCCCGGCTCCTCCCCTCACGCCTCGGGCGACGCGGCCGTCGTGGTCGCCGTCGACGGATCCGACCACAGCCTGCGCGCCCTGGACTGGGCGCTCGCCGCGGCCCGCAGTCTCGGCGCGCCGCTGACCGTCGCGCACGTCCGGCCGGACGCGCTCCAGTTGGGCGGCGCGCGGATCGCGTCGCTCGGCCGGACACCGGAGCTGCCGGACACGCTGCTCGACGCGCTGGCGGCCGACGTCGGGGCCCGGGCCGAGGGGATCGCCGTACGGTACGCCTCGCTCGACGGGTCGGTCGTCGACGCGCTGTCGGCGGCGGCCGCCGGGGCCCGGCTCCTGGTGGTGGGATCGCGGGGGCGGGGCGGCTTCGCGAGCCTGCTGCTCGGGTCGACCAGCCGGACGCTCGCCTCCTCCGCGCCGTGCCCGGTGGTCGTGGTGCCGCACGAGGCGCGGGCCGCGTCGCTGGAGATCGGGGCGGGCGCGGGCCGGGTGCTGCTCGGGCTGCACATCGAGGAGACCGACGACGTGGTGGTCGAGTTCGCCTTCGAGGCGGCGCGGCGGCGCGGGGTGCCGCTCGAGGTGGTGACCGCGTATCCGGTGCCGCCCTCCCCCGCACTGCTCATCGGCGCGCCCGCGCCCGCGCTCCAGGTGCCGCCGCCGATGCCGGACGAGACGCCCGAGCTGGTGGACACCACGACACGGCGCCAGGAGGAGCGGCTGCGGCCGTTCGCCGCCCGGCACCCGGAGGTCGAGGTCATTCCGACGGTCACGCCCGCGGACGCGGCGGGCCGTCTGGTCGACGACTCGCGGGAGGCGGGGCTGCTCGTCGTGGGACGGCACCGCCGCCACCGGGTCGAGACGCTGCTCGTGGGCTCGGTCGCGCACGCCGTCCTGCATCACGCGAGCTGCCCGGTGGCCGTCGTACCACCCGCGCAGCAGCCGTGAACGACTCCGCGAGCGGGCGAGAATGCTCCGTTTTCACCTCTTCGGGTGATGGCGGATGTGGAGAAACGTGTCTGCCTCTGCTCGGCCCGCGAACCTCGTTCCACGGGGACCGATCCAGTGGAGCGTGTCCATGCATCTGATCCGACGCGGCGATCCGCAACTCGCCGTCCGGTCGAGCGAGGGCCTGACCACGGCCGAGCTGTACGGAGAGCTCGACCTGGTCCTGGTGCAGCGCGTCCGGCACGAGCTCGACGTGCTGGCCCGTGAGGCGACGGCCCTCACCGTCGACCTGCGCCACATCACGTTCTGTGACGCCTCGGGGCTGGGACTCCTGGTCCGCTGCGCCCAGCGCGTGCAGTCGCGCGCCGCCCCTTGGCGCCTGGTCTGCGACCATCCGATGACCCTGCGGCTGATCCGGCTCGCGGCTCTGGACGAGGTCCTGAGGCCGACCCCGCCGGGTCCGCACGACCCGCTGGGCCCGCCCGCGCCGCCGAACGGCTCGGCGACCCCGGCCGTACCGGCGAGTCCCCCCGTACCGGCGGGTCCGCCGCCGCAACGGGCGGGCCTGCCGGGCCGGTTGTCGGTGTGAGGGCGACGCCGGGCGCCTCGCCGGTGGTGCCGCACCGTTCCGGTGACGGCACCACCGCTGTCGCGCGCGGCCGTGGCGCGGGGCCGGGCTCCCGGCCGTCAGGCGGGAAGCAGTTCTCCCGCTCCGCCGTGCTCGCGCGTCTCGCCCGGATAGCCGCCGGTCGTGAGCGTGGCCGGGCGGCGCAGCCGGGCGGACATCCGCAGCTCGACGATGCCCCGCACGGTCGGCCATTCCTCGTCGAGGACGGAGTAGAACGCGGTGTCGCGGACGATGCCGTCGAGGCCCCGCGAGTGGGCCCGGCGGATGCCCTCGCAGGAGGCACCGAGCCGCTCGATGGCGACGCACGAGCGGGTGTTGCGGGCGTCCGCGCGCATCGAGATGCGGCGCACGCCCCAGGTCTCGAAGGCGTGCCGGAGCATGAGGTACTTCGCCTCGGTGTTGACCCCGGTGCCCCGCGCCTCGCTGGAGATCCAGGTGTTGCCGATCTCCGCCGCGTCCGGGACCGAGGTCAGGGGATCCCCGTACGGGACGCCGGTCATCGGCGGCCACACGACGGGGCCCCGCCAGTAGTCGAGTTCCAGGAAGCGGGTGGACCCGAGCACCCGGCCCGTCTTCGGATGGACCACGGCGAAGGGGAGGACCCGGCCGGCCGCCTGTTCAGCGAGGGCGCGGGCGATGTAGTCGCACGAAGCGTCGAGGCCGTGGGGCACGGAGGTGTAGGCATACGCCGCACGATCCAGTGCGCCGGCCCAGGCGATGCCCTCGGCATGGCGCATCGCCAGCGGCTCCAGGCGCACAGTGCGTCCGGAAAGGACTACAGGTACTGGCACGGGACATCGGGTCTTTCGCGGGCAGGGGTCATCGCACGCCGAATCGCGGCGACGATGCAAGGGAGGGGTTCCCGCCCGTTGCCGACCGCTTCGCCCAAGGGGAAAAGGGCAAGTGAAACGGTTCGCCATCGGTGGCGGGAGGAACAGTATGCAGCCCCGAAGGCCCCGAGAACAGAACCCCACACGAACCCGCGCGCACGGCTGGGTGAATGTCCGGTTTACCCCATCCCCCGTTCGGCTCAGCGAGCCCTGCGGGACACCCCGCGTACCCCCTGAGGAAGATCGCTCAGGGCCGCCCAGGAACCCCTCCGGAGCCGGTCCTGAACCGGTCCTGAGCGCCGCCCCGTGCACGCCCCGCGCCCGGCCCTCGGGCGTCCGAAATCCGCCCTCCGCGCGTCCGGAATCCATCCGGAGCCCGCCCGGAACACCCCGCGCCGCACCCTGAGACCGGGGCGCGCCCAGCGGCGAAACCCCCGTACTTTCCCGGGACTTACCCTGAATTTCGCCAGGGTTTCCCCTGGCGATCCAGGGGAAACCTCCACGGCGAACGGCCGGTGGGGCGGACCACCTAGGAGGCGGCCTCCGCGCAGGCCGGATGCCCCCACCCGTCGGCGTTCTTGGTGATCGTCTCGCCCTTGGCGTACGACTGGCCGCAGCGGCACCGGCCGGGGAACCGGGCCTTCAGGCTGGGGGCGGTGGCACCGGAGCGCGACCCGGCGCGCGCGGGGTGGCTGGCGCCGGTGGAGGCGGCCGTTCCGGCGGTCTTACGGGGGCGCGAGGCGGTGGCGGGACGGGTCGAGCCGGGCTCCGGCGGAGGCAGCGGCGAACCGGCGGCGGAACCGGCCGGCTGCTGGCTGCGGGCGGAGTGGCTGGCGGCCCGGTCGGCGGCGTCGTTCAGGGGGTCGCCGTCGACCTGGTGGGCGGGGGTGTAGACGAACTCCACCCGCCGGTCGGTGAGCAGCTCGTCGATCCTGACCACCAGCTCCTTGTTGGCGACGGGGGTCCCGGCGGAGGTCTTCCAGCCCTTGCGGCGCCAGCCGGGCAGCCAGGTGGTGACGGCCTTCATCGCGTACTGCGAGTCCATCCGGACCTCGGCCGCCGTGCCGGGGTCGATCCGCTCCAAGAGGCGCAGCAGGGCGGTCAGTTCGGCGACGTTGTTGGTCGCGGTGCCGAGCGGGCCCGCCTCCCAGTGGGTGACCTCGCCACCCTCGGTGCCGATGACCCAGGCCCAGGCGGCGGGCCCGGGGTTGCCCTTGGACGCGCCGTCGCACGCCGCGATGATCTTGTCAGTCATCCCTCGATCCTGACATGCCCGGCATGGGGTCCGTGACCACCGGCTCCCTCACCACCGGCTCCGTGACCACCCGCTCCCTCGTCACCCGGCGCCCTCGCCACCGGCTCGGTGAGCAGCGGCTCCGTCGCCACCGGCGCCACGGGGGCGCGTCCCCCGGGCACGGCGCCGCCGAGCCGCGCCACCTCGGCGTGCAGCGCGGCCCGCCCGATGGCCTCGGTACGGGTGGCGGGCACGGTGCAGGCGTACGCCCCGGCGACGCTGCCGTGCAGGGCGCAGTCCGGGACCGGCAGTCCGGCCAGCCAGGCGTGCAGGAAACCGGCGGCGAAGGCGTCGCCCGCGCCGTTGCTGTCGACCACCGGGCTCGGCGGGGCGACGGCGGGCACCCGCAGCAGCCGCGGCGCGGTCCCGGCCGGACCGGGCCCCCGGTAGAGCACCTGGGCGCCGTCCGCCCCGGCGGTCGCGACGGCGACGGAGGCCCGGCCGCGGCGCAGGATGTCGTGCAGGGTGCCCGTCGGGTCGTCGAGCGCGGCGGCGGACACGAAGACGACGTCGGCGGCGAGCGCGAACGCCTCGTGATAGGCGGACCGGCCGTCCCAGTCGTGCAGGTCGGTGGAGACGGTGACCCCCGTCTCGTGCAGGACGGGCAGCGCGTGGGCGCAGGGCTGGGTGAGCGACACATGAGCGTGTCCGCTGCGCCCGGCGAGCGCACGCAGCTCCGCCTCGGGCAGTCGGTCCTGGTCGCGGCCGCGAGTCGCGTCGTACAGGGAGAGTCTGCGCCCGTCGGGTCCGACCAGGTTGACCGCGCGCCGGGTGCCGGCGGGCTGCGGGGCGGTGGTGAGCGGGATGCCCTCCGCGCGGTGGAACGCGCGGACCAACTCGCCCTCGGGGTCGGCCCCGAGGAGGTCGAGGTGGTGGGTGCGGAGCCCCAGCCGGTGCAGTCCGAGGGCGACGAAGTCGCCGGTCTGCCCGGCCCGGGTGACGATGCCGGTGTCGATCATGTGACTGTCGGCGAGCGGGACGGGCAGCTCGGGCACGTGGACGATGGTGTCGACCCCGGCGCCGCCGAGCACGAGCACGTCGATGTCCGTGTCGATGTCCGTGTCGATGTCCGTGTCGTCGTCGCCGGGACCGGCCCCGTCCTCGGCGCCCTCATCGTCGTAGTCGAGGTCGAGGTCGAGGTCGAGGTCCTGATCCTGGCCCTGCTCCTGGCCGTGGCTGCCGCTGCTCATGCGGGCAGTCAAACAGCGGCCGCACACCTCCTGCAAGATCCTGCAAAGGATTGCAGGATCGGGCGCCCGACCGCTGCCCGAGCGTGGCCCGGCCGCACCGCCGTCCGCCCAGCCAGTCACGGGCGCCGCAGCTGCCCCTCCAGCCACTGCAGGATCTCGGGGGTCACCGGGTCGGTGATGTCGGCGAACTCCCCGTGCTTCTTGAGGAACGCGGAGACGTACGGGCAGACGGGGACGATCCGCAGACCCGCCGCCCGCACGTCCGCGAGCGCCTCGGACACCAGGATCCCGGCGAGGCCCTGCCCGGCGAAGGCGTCGTCGATCTCCGTGTGGAAGAACACACGCTGCCGCTCGTCGTGGTCCCGGTAGGCCGTGAGTCCGGCGCGCTGCTCGCCGACCAGGATCTCGTAGCGGTGCCGGGCGTCGACGCGGCGGACGACGGGGGTGGTTGCCTGCTCGGTCATGACGGGCCTTTCGCCGGAAGGAATCAGAAGGAATCAGAAGGAAAAGGGAAAGGGAAAGGTAACGCGACTGCGGTCAGCGGGAGTCGCGACGGGGGTGACGGGGGTTGTGGCGGGCCTTGAGGGGGACGGTCGGGAGTTCGGGGGCCGGGAGGCGGGCGCCGGGGTAGCCCGTGACCTCGCCGAAGCGGTCTCCGGTGGCCCAGTCCTCGCGGGCCTGGCGGATCTCGGCGTCGGTGCGGGCGATGAAGTTCCACCACATGACGATCTCCTCCTCGAACGGCGGGCCGCCGAGCAGGATCAGGCGGGCGCGGTCGGCGGAGTCGTTGGTCAGCGTGAGGGTGGTACGGCCCTCGGGCAGGTAGCCGAGTTCGGCGCGGCCGAGGGCGGTCCCGGCGAGCAGGATGCCGCCCTCGTCGACGAGGACGCCGTGCTCGAAGGCCGGGTCGACGTCGAGGGTGACGGTGGCGCCGGGGTCGATGAGCAGTTCGGCGCCGAGCAGCGGGGTGAAGGTGGCGACCGGGGAGGTGTCCCCGGCGAGGGTGCCGAGGAAGACCCGGATGTCGGCGCCGTCGACGCGGACCGGGCGCGGCGCGTGGTGCTGGAAGGCGCGGGGCGCGTGGCGGTGGGCGTCCGGGAGGGCGACCCAGAGCTGGACGCCGTGCAGCACGGTGGTGTCGGGGGTGGACACCTCGGAGTGGCTGATGCCGTGGCCGCCGGTCATGAGGTTGATCTCGCCGGGGCGGACGAGGGCGTGGCTGCCGAGGCTGTCGCGGTGCTCGATCTCGCCGCTGAACAGCCAGCTGACGGTCTGCAGTCCGGTGTGCGGGTGCGGGGCGACGTCCATGCCGCCGGAGTCGGCGACCCGGTCGGGGCCGTAGTGGTCGGCGAAGCACCAGGCGCCGATCAGGGTGCGGGCCCGCTGGGGCAGGGTGCGTCGTACGGTCATGGCGCGCGGGCCGCCCAGCGGGACGTCCCGGGCGGTGAGGACCTCGGCCTCGTGTTCACCCATAGTCTCCCGACCCCTTTCACGTTTCACGCGTGTCCGCTCACATGCGTCCGCACGTTCGCCGGACGGACCGCCCGCAGGCGGTCGGTTCTCATAGTTGGCTTTTCAACTATATTGGATCATGATAGCTCTGAACACTGCCGGGCGCACGGACCCCGGCGAAGGAGCAGGACGCGAAGGAGCAGACGGTGAGCGAGCAGCGGGTGTACGTCGACAAGCAGAGCCCGGACGCCTACCGGGCCCTGGTCAGGACGGCCGAGACGGTACGCGCCACGGCGGCGGACGCCGGGCTCGACCGGATCCTGGTGGAGCTGGTGAACCTCCGGGTGTCCCAGCTCAACGGCTGCGCCTCCTGCCTCGACGTGCACACCAGGGCGGCGCTGCGCGCCGGTGAGACGCCCCGGCGGCTGGGGGTCCTCGCCGCCTGGCGGGAGACCGAGCTGTTCACCGCGCGCGAGCGCGCCGCTCTCGCCCTCGCGGAGGCGACCACGCATCCGGCGGACGCCCTCGCGCAGGACCGCGCCTACGCCGAGGCCCGCGCGGTGCTGACCGACGACGAGCTGTCGGCGGTGATCTGGGTGGCCATCGCCATCAACGCCTTCAACCGGGTCTCGATCCTCAGCCGCCACCCGGTGCGCGAGGCCCACTGACGCACGGGCTCACGGGCGCACGGGCGCACCCACACGGGCCTACGGGGCCGGGGCCCAGCCGACGCCGGGCCGCGACAGCCGCCACAGCACCGCCGCCGCCCCGGAGACCAGCGCCAGGGCCACCCCGAGCACGACCGGCACTCCGGCCTCGCGCAGCAGCACGGCACCGACGAGCGCGCCGAGGAACATCGCCAGGACGGACAGGACACGGCGGCCCGGGCGCGGCCCCGTACCGCCCGCCGGGCCCGAGTCGGCGGCGAGGCCGGTGAGGGTCAGGGTGAGCACGGTGGTGGTGAGGTCCGGCACGCCGAGCCGCCGGACGGCCGCGTTCTGCAGGCCCATCGCCAGCGCCAGCGTCACGATCAGCGTGTACCGGACGCCGGTGCCGAGCTCGTCACGGGCGGCCAGCGTCGTACCGAGCGCCGCCAGGAGCAGCACCACCTGCACCGTCATCGCGGTGGCAAGGAGCCGTCCCCGGTGCGCGCCGAGACGCACCCCGAACCGGCCGCCCGCCACCGCCCCGGCCAGGAACGCGGCGAGCGACACGATCGAGGCGGGCGCGGACAGGCCCTCGGCGCCGGCGAAGGCGAAGCCGAGGAAGACCACGTTGCCGGTCATGTTGGCGACGAAGACATGGCCGAGGCCGAGGTAACTCACCGCGTCCACCAGGCCGGTGACCACGGTCAGGGTCAGCATCAGGGGTGGCAGCGGCCCGTGCCGGTCGCCCGGGGGCGGGACCAGCGTGCGGGCCGCGTCGACGAGCATTCTGCGCATCCTCGGACGCTCCTTCGCTCCTTGGGCGACGGCGGGCGGGGGCCCGTCCATGGTCCACCCGCCGGGCCCGGCCGCCCCGCCGCGCCGCACCGGCCGTCACGTGGCCGGGTTGCTGTGGACCACCTTCCCCTTCTGGTCCGCGGCCAGATAGCCGGTGGCGTGGTACTCGTTGGTCAGATAGAAGCGGACCGTCGGGCGGTCCTCGTTGAACGTCCAGCGGCCGACGATGAGGTAACGCATCGTCGGACTCTCCACCTTCAGGTCCCGCTCGCCGCGCTGGATCAGGGTGGGCAGCGAGTCCCAGGCCATGGCCTTGGCGTCGAAGGTCTGCTCGTCCGCGTCGTCCCCGATGGTGCCGCCGGGGCCCATCTTGCTGACGGCGCCGTCGCGGTACTGGTACCGGTCGTAGGTCTTGGCGCCGGGCCGGGTCGGGATCTCGGCGATCGCGTACTCCTCGTAGACCGTGAGCTCCTTCATGGTCCCGCCGCCGCCCGCGGCGTCGCCGAACGCCTTGATGACCGTACGGACGTTGGCCGGGGTCAGCAGGCTGCCGCGGGGCGCGGTCGGGGCACTGCTGGCGCCGCCCGTGTCCGTACCGGATCCGCTGCCGCTCCCGTTGCCGCTGCCGCTGCCGCCGTTCGCGCTGCCCGGGGTGCGGGCGGCGGTCGAGGGGCTGTCGCCGCCCTTGGCGCCGCCGGTCGTGCCCGCGGTGGTCCCGCCGGTGCCCGCGTCGCCGTCCGGGATCAGGTTCACCGCGCCGATGATGACGGCGGCGGTCAGCGCGAACGCCCCGCCGACGATCGCGACGCGACGCCCCGCGCGTGCCGAGCCGGAACCGGCGGCCGGAGCGGCGCTCACCGTGGGCCCACCCCAGGCCGGGGGCGGCGTCGTCGGCGGGGTCGGCGAGCCGTACGCGGGGTGGGCGAGGGGCGGCCCGAACCCTGCGGGCGGCGTGGCCGGACCCGGTACGGAACCGGGCACGGCGTCCCGCACGTACGGCAGGCCCGCGCCCTGCCCCTGGCCCGGCACCGCTGCCAGCCCCTGGCCCTGCGGGTGTTGTGCCGCGTCCGCGAGGAGCCGGTCGAGGAGGGCGGCGTCCGGGCGGGCCGCCGGGTCGCGGACCAGGACCCGTTCGAGGACCGGGGCGAGGGCGCCGGAGCGGACGGGGGCGGGGATCGGGTCGTCGAGCACGGCGACCACGGTGGCCAGGCTGGTGGCGCGGCGCAGCGGGTGGTGGCCCTCGGTCGCCACGTACAGGAGCATGCCGAGCGACCACAGGTCGGACGCGGGGTTGCCCTCCTCGCCGCGCACCCGCTCGGGGGCGATGAACTCGGGCGAGCCGATCAGGTCGCCGGTGGAGGTGAGCCGTGAGGTGGCCTCGCTGAACGCGGCGATGCCGAAGTCCGTGAGGACGGCGGTGCCGTCGGGGCGCAGCAGGACGTTCGCGGGCTTGACGTCACGGTGCTGGAGTCCGGCGGCGTGCGCGGCGCGCAGTGCGGAGAGCACCTGGCGGCCGAGGGTGACGACCTCGGCGACCGGCATCGGTCCGGCGGCGAGCCGGTCGTACAGCGAGCGTCCTTCGACCAGCTCCATCACGATCCACGGGTGGGAGCCGTCCCGGGGCTCGACGATGTGGTGGATCGTCACGACGTGCGGGTGCGAGAGCCGGGCGAGGGCCCGGGCCTCGCGCACCGCGCGTTCGCGCAGTTGGGCGGCGAGGCCCGGATCGGCCTCCTCGACCGCGGGGTCGGGCGGCCGGACCTCCTTCAGTGCGACGTCCCGGTCGAGCGCGATGTCGCGCGCCCGCCAGACCGTCCCCATCCCGCCGCTGCCCAGTCGCGCGTCCAGCCGGAAGCGCCCGTCCACCAGCGGTCTGCCGCCGCCCTCACCCGTACCACTCGTGCTCATGGGCGGCATGTTAGGGCCAAGCGGTGACAGTCCGTCGCCGACCCCGGAGTTGGGGGCCGGAGTCGGGGCCGACGACGGGGGCGGCCGCAGGTCCGTCCGGTCCGGTCCGGGGGTCAGTCCTCGGCGGGCAGGCTGTCCATGAAGGAGCTCACCGAGAAGACGGCGCGGCCGGGTCCGGGCTGGCCGTAGCCGGGCGGGGAGCTGAGGCCGTGGGACTCCATGGTGGCGCGGTAGGCGTCGAGCAGCCGGATGTGGTACTCCAGCGGGGCGCCGGCCGGGTTGGCCTTGCCGAGCGGGGTGGTGGGCTCGGGGCACCAGGTGGTGAACCGCGGCGTGATGCCACGGGACATGAAGTACTCCAGGCCCTCCGTGGTGGAGGCGATGGCCTCGTCGACCGAGGTGAAACCGAACGGCTCCGCCATCTCCACGCCCGCCACGAAGTTGGGGATGACGTTGCGCGGGCCGAAGACCTCGGCCGAGTCCAGGATCCGGCGGTGCCACTCGTCGCGGCCGACGTAGCGCTCCTTGCCGGGGCAGTAGAGCTCGAACAGCCGCTTGTCCCACACCTCGTAGTTGGGGTGGTAGATCTGGATGCCGTAGTCCTTGAACCGCTGGACGTCGGCCTTCGGCAGCGCCTGGGCGACGACCTTGCCGATCCAGCGGCCGGGGAAGGCGTCCTCGATGGCCTCGGCGTACTGGCCGTAGAAGTCGGCCTCGTCCTTGCCGCCGATGTGCGAGGTGACGGCGCCGCCGGTGAGGGTGTAGGCGGTGGAGGAGCCGGTGGTGTCGTACTTGTCGATGATCGCGAGGGCCTCCAGGACCTCCTCGACCGGCTTCACGCCCGTGTAGGGGCGTCCGGCGGCCTTGTGCTGGCGCCAGTTGTGGTTGATGTCGCAGTACTGGCACTCCTCCTTGGCGCCGAAGTACTGGCAGACCCGGAAGACCGTCAGATAGATCAGGTAGCCCCACTGGATGGTGGGGGCGACCTCCATCACCGACTTCCCGTTGGCGAGGGTGTGCCGGTAGTACTCGGGCATCGGCGGGAGGCCGACGTCGGCGATCCGGCGTCCGTCGAGGTAGAGCCCGAGCAGACCGTCGTCGCCCGCGGCGACCCGGTACGGCGACGCCGGGTTGACCCGGACGGACACCACGGTGCGGCGCAGCTCGTACGGGCCGCCGGTGAGGACGATCTCCTCCGGCGGACGGCGCAGCGCGGCCTGCCCGAGTTCGGGCAGGGTGCGGTGGTCGAAGGAGAAGATGAAGTACGACTTGGGCTTGACCTCACCGGCCGCCTCGTCGCCCGAGTCGGTGAGCGCGGAATCGTCGAAGGCGATGCCGCCGCGCAGCAGGTCCTCCTTGATCACCGCCTCCTTCGGGACGTGCGGGAAGCGGTGCATGAGGTCCTCGACCTCGTCGGTGCGGCGGATCATGCGTCGGTCCATCTCCTCGGTCGTACGGGTCGTGCGGGTCGTCAGCCCATGACGGGCCACCGACCTACCCTAGGACGGCGCTCCGGCGCCCGGCATCCGGCCCCGGGACGAATCGCCGGTCGCCGGTCCTAGGTCGGACGGCGGAGGCCGCCCGAAGGCCGCCCCCGCCGCCCGCACCGTCCGACGTTCCGGATCCCGGCTCGTCCCCGGTCGGAACCGGCTCGTCCCCGGTCAGAAGTTGCCGTAGTTGACCTGCCAGGTGGGCAGGCCCATCCGGCGCCAGACCGCGACCACCCGGTCCCGGTCGTCGAGCGAGACGCGGACCGCGTAGCGGTGGCGGACGTGGGCGTCGAACAGCTCGGCCTTGACCAGGTCGTCGGACCGGCCGTCGTCGGAGGCCCGCATCCACAGTTCGTCGTACGGCACCTCGTACCGGCGCAGCCACGCCTCCGTCAGCTCCCGGTGGTCCTCGCTGCGGCCGGACAGCAGCACGATCCGGTCCCGCTCGGTGGCCCGGAAGGCCCGCAGGGCGTCGCGGACGGGGGTGTTGAGGAGGTCGAGGTCGCAGCGGGTGAAGTCGTACGGGCCGCGGTCGCCGCGCAGCGCGAGGGTGCCGTCGATGTCGCAGAGGACGGCCGAGGGCAGCGCGGGGTCGGCCTCGTACGGGGTGGCGGCGGGCCGGTGGTTGAGCCATTCCGCGGTGAGCTTCCAGCCGCCCCGGGTGGCCTTCGCGTGCTTGTCGGCGAGGATCCGGATGATCTCCTCGCCGACCTGCCGCTCGCGGGCGGCGTCCCGGCGTACGCACTCCTCGACCGGCACGTCCGTGAAGTCGTGCACGACGAAGGTGACCTCGCGCCCGGCGACCGCGGCCATCAGCCGCTTGGGGATGTGCGGGGTGAGGTGGGTGTTGTCGACGACGACGTCGAAGCCGTCGTCGACCGCGGCGCGGACCGCCGCGTCCTGGACGTCCAGGACCGTCCGCTCGTGACCGGGCGTGCGGCGGTCGCCGCCCGGCAGGTCGAGCATGGTGCGCAGGTCGTCGAGGTTGACGCGGCGCATCCGGCCTTCGGACCGCTCCTGCAGGGCGCGGGCGGCGGTGGTCTTGCCGGAGGCCGGCAGTCCGGTCATGACGTGGACCACGGGCACGATCAGTTCTCCTTGTCGTCGGTGAAGGGGTCGGCGGTCTCGGGGCGCAGCTGTCGCCAGACCAGCAGGTCGGTGCGGCGGTTGTCGAGGCGCAGGAAGACGGCGGAGCGCAGCTGCTTGTCGGGCAGCGCCCGCGCCGCGCGGGCGAAGGCGCCGCGGTCGTCGGCGAGCGGGGCGAGCGAGGCGTACGCCTCGTCGATGGCCCGCTCGCGGGCGGCGAACTCGTCCTCGATGCGGGCGATGACGCCCCGCACCCAGGCGTCGAACTCGTCCGGCACCTGCTCCAGGAGCGCGTCGAGCGGGCGGCCGCCCGCGGCCCGTATGCCGCCGAGCTCGGCCATGGACAGGCCGAGGCCCTGGGCCAGGGTCTTGGCGTCGGTGCCGGCGAACCGCTGGATGCCGTGGCCGCGCCAGATGTCCCGCTCGGTGACGCCGGTGAGGACCTTGTGCAGCCGCACGTACTCGGCGATCTTCGCCTTGGCGCGCACGCCGGAGGCGAAGCGCAGCACATAGCCCTCGGCGTCGGTGCCGGTGGCCGCGGCGCCGTCGGGCAGGGTGCTGGTCTCCGTCTGCTTGAGGAGTTCGTCGAGCGCGAGCGGCGGGTGGACGGTCACGACGGAGCCGATGCCCGCCCAGGCGGTCGCGGCCTCGGCGAGCGGCGTCTCGGTGCCGTCGGCGCGGAACGCGGCGAGCAGCACGAGGTCGCGGCGGTCGCCGTAGTCGACGACGATCCGGTTCTCCGGGTAGAGGATCTCGGTGAGGTACGTCGTGCCGGGCGCGAGCGCCGAGGTGTCGGCGGCGTCCAGGCGGCGCTGCGCCCAGGTGGCCTGGGTGCTGCCGAAGGAGCCCTTGGAGGCGACCCGCCAGCGGTCCGCGTAGTGGAAGACGACGCCGAGGCTGCCGTCGACCTTCTCGTACACCTCGAACGGCTCGTCGGGCAGCGCGGGCGCGTAGGGGCGGCCGCTCTCGTGCTCGGAGACGTTGAAGAACTTGGGCAGCGGCAGGGCGATGATCCGGCCGGTCTCGTCGTCGGCGACGAGACCGCGGCAGCGGGTGGTGACCTGGTTCCAGACGCCTTCGTACTGACAGGCCCGCGTGTACGTGTAGATCGACAACGGCAGCTCGGGGTGCCGCTTGCGGGTCACGTGGCCTGCTTCGACCGCTGCCGCGAGCTCGTCCGGCGGCAGCAGCGCGTCGAGAGTCAGGTGCGCCTGGCTCATGAGGGTTCCTTCCCTTTCGTCGGCCCTCATTGTTTCCTCGCCCTCCCCCCTCCGACCAGCGAATTTAGCGTGGGCGCCGACCGCGGGGGCGGGGCCGGGACGCGGCAGCCCGTAGACTGCCGGGCCGAACGCCCCAACCCGAGGAAGCGAGCCCCATGAATCACCCGGACCCCTCCGCCCCGATCTACGCCGAGCTCATACGCGAGCAGGGGGACGTGCCCGGTGACGCGCGCCGGACCGCGGAGGAGGTGCTGCGGGACCTCAGCCGGGTGATCCAAATGCCGCCGGCGGGGCTCGGCGCCCACCAGGCCGGTCTGCCGGTGCCCATGCGTTAGGCGCTGCGGCCTGCGACGGGGGCGGGGCCAGGGCCGTGACGGGGGCGGGACCGGGCCGGGCCGGGTCGTGGACAGAACTGGACGCAAGGGGGAAGCCGATGGACGAGCGGGTCGAGGACGGCGGGGAGGCTCGCGGCGCCCGGGCGCCGGACGCCGGTGCGGACGGCCGGGCGGAAGCCGCCTCGGCCGCCGGTGGCGGCACCGCGCACGAGCGGGTGCGGCGCAGCTACGACACCGTCGCCGGGGAGTACCGTGCCCGGATCGGTGACGAACTGGCCGGGAAGCCGCTCGACCGGGCGCTGCTCGGAGCGCTGGCCGAGGAGGCGGGCGCGGGCGCCGCGGTGGCCGATCTGGGCTGCGGGCCAGGGCATGTGGCCGCCTGGCTCGCCGGGCGGGGCGCGGGGACGGTGGTCGGGGTGGACCTCTCCCCCGCCATGGTCGCGCTCGGGCGGGAGTCGTACCCGGAGGTCGAGTTCCGGACCGGGAACCTGCTGCGGCTTCCGGCGCGTGACGGTGAGTTCGACGCCGCCGTCGCGCTGTACTCGCTGATCCACCTGGGCCCCGGGGAACTGCTCCCGGCTCTGACGGAGATCCGTCGGGTGCTGCGGCCCGGCGGCCGGCTGCTGGTGTCCTTCCACATCGGGAGCGAGACCCATCACCTGGACCAGTGGTGGGGGCATTCCGTGGACATCGACTTCCACTACCTGGAGCCCGCCGCCGTGGCGGACGCGCTGCGAGCGGCCGGTTTCCGGATCGAGGCGGAGCTGGAACGGGCCCCGTACCCGCACGAGGCGGAGACGCGCCGCGGCTATCTCCTGGCGCGGCGCACGGACTGACCTCGGGGCCGGGCCGGGCGGTGTCTCTTTGGTATACCACGTGGTATACCAAAGAGACACCGCCCTTTTTGTTCCCTGAACCGCTCCCTGGAGTCCGCCGTGTCCGCCACCCCCGCCCCCGTCCCCTCCTCGTCATCGCCGTCGCCGTCGCCCTCGGCCTCGGCCTCGGCCACCGTCTTCCGGAACGTCCGTCCGTTCGGCGGCGCCGTGGGCGATCTCGTCGCCGTGGACGGGGTGCTGGTGGCGTCTGTGCCGGAGGGCGCGGCCGTGGAGGTGGTCGAGGGCGGCGGCCGGATGGCGCTGCCGACGCTGGTCGACGCGCACATCCACCCGGACAAGACCTCGTGGGGCGAGCCGTGGCACAGCCGCCGGGCCGCCGAGGGGATCGCCGAGTACGTCGCGGGTGATGTGGAACTCGCCCGGGCGCTTCCGACGCCGGTCGGTGAGCGCGCGTACCGGCTGATGGCGCACGCGGCGGCGCAGGGCACCCGGGCGATGCGGGCGCACGCCGATGTGGCCCCGGCCTTCGGTCTGTCGGGACTCGAGGGGATCGCGGAGGCGCGCGAGCGGCTGCGGGGCGTCGTGGACGTGGAACTCGTGGCGTTCCCGCAGCACGGTGTGGTGCGCACTCCGGGGGTGACGGAGCTGTTGGCCGAGGCGGCGGCGAGCGGTCTGATCACGCACATCGGCGGGATCGACCCGGCCGGTTTCGACGCGACCGGCGCGGCGGGCTCGACCGGCGCGACGGACACGACCGGCGCGGTGGGCGGCGCGGACGGCGGCCAGCTCGACACGGTGTTCGGGCTCGCCGAGCGGCACGGTCTCGGCCTCGACATCCATCTGCACGACCGGGGCGAGACCGGTCTGGCGCCGCTGCGGGACATCGCCGCCCGGACGAAGGCGCTCGGTCTTCAGGGCAAGGTGAGCGTCGCCCATGCCTTCGCCGTCGCCCAGCTGTCCGGCCGGGAGCTCGACGAGACGGCCGACCTGCTGGCCGCGTCCGGGGTGGCGCTGACCACGGTGGCGCTGTCCTCGGTGACCGTCCTGCCGTTCCGGCGGCTCGCCGAGCGCGGGGTGGTGGTCGGGCTCGGCTCGGACGGTGTGCGGGACAACTGGAGCCCGTTCGGCAACGCCGACATGCTGCACCGGGCCTGGCTGGCCGGCTGGGCGCTCGACGCGCGCCTGGACGAGGAGCTCCGGGCCTGCTTCGACCTGGCGGCGCACGGCGGGGCCGAACTGCTCGGCCTCGACCGGGCGGACCTGCGCCCGGGCGCGCCCGCCGACTTCATGCTGGTGGCGGGCGAGTGCGTGCCGCAGGCCGTGGTGGACCTGCCCCGCCGCGAACTGGTGGTCCGGGCGGGCCGGGTGGTCGCCCGCGACGGCGCCCTGGTCTGACCCCGGCCCGATGCACCGGCCCGGCCCGGCCCCCGGAATCAGGCGCCGGAATCAGGCGCCGGAACCCTCCGGTGCCAGGGTCCGCCAGAGGAAGGTGTGCTCCAGGGCGCTGTTGTAGGCGGCGTGCTCGTGGTCGGCGGCTCCGGCGTGGCCGCCCGCGAGGGTCTCGTGGAGCAGCACCCGGTGGCCGAGCTCGCGCAGCCGGGCGGCGGCCTTGCGGGCGTGACCGGGGTGCACCCGGTCGTCGCGGGTCGAGGTGGTGAGCAGCAGCGGCGGGTAGGGCCGGTCGGCGGTCAGCCGGTGGTACGGGGAGAGCGCGGCGAGGTGCGGCCGGTCGGCCGGGTCGTCGGGGTCCCCGTACTCGGCGATCCAGCTGGCTCCGGCGAGCAGGGTGTGGAAGCGGAGCATGTCGAGCAGCGGCACGTGCGCGACGATCGCGCCGAACAGCTCGGGGCTGCGCACCAGCATGGCGCCCATCAGCAGGCCGCCGTTGCTGGCGCCGGTGATGCCGAGGAGTTCGGGGGTGGTGATGCCGCGGGCGGTCAGGTCGCGGGCGACGGCCTCGAAGTCCTCGTAGGCGCGGTGCCGGTCGGCCTTGAGGGCGCTGCGGTGCCAGCGGGGGCCGTACTCGCCGCCGCCCCTGATGCCCGCCACCACGTACGTACCACCGCGGGCGAGCCAGGCCCGGCCGCGCACGGTGTCGTACGACGGGGTGAGGGAGACCTCGAAGCCGCCGTAGCCGGTGAGCAGGGTGGGACCCGGGGTGTGGGCGCCGGGTGCGGCGGGGCGGGGGCCGACGACGGTGTACGGGACGCGGGTGCCGTCGGCGGAGACGGCGAAGTACTGCCGGGCGTCGAGGCCGGTGGCGTCGAAGCGTTCGGGGGCCTGCTTGATGAGCTCGCCGGGGCCGCCGATCTCGCCGCGGTGCAGGGACGGCGGGACGAGGTGCCCTGTGACGGAGAGGAAGTACTCGTCGCTGGTGTCGGGGTCGGTGTCGGTGAGCCCGGCGGAGGCGAGCGGCGGGATGTCGGCGATCTCCGTGCGCCGCCAGCCGCCGGGGGCGCCGGGGCTCTCGGGCGGGGTGAGCACGTGCATCTTGCTGGCGACGTCCTGGAGGGTCGACAGGACGAGGTGGTTGCGGGTCCAGGCGTGTCCGTCGAGGGAGGTGCGGTCGTCGGGGGTGAACAGCACCTCGGGGTCGCGGCGGCCGGCGAGGAAGTCGTCGAAGCGGAAGGTGAGGAG
Source organism: Streptomyces sp. NPDC090025 (assembly GCF_044748125.1). Taxonomy (NCBI): domain Bacteria; kingdom Bacillati; phylum Actinomycetota; class Actinomycetes; order Kitasatosporales; family Streptomycetaceae; genus Streptomyces; species Streptomyces sp. NPDC090025. The sequence continues at coordinate 127,132 of NZ_JBIVFL010000021.1, forward strand.
GCTGCCCGCGGGCTGGTCGAGCCAGGGGGCCTTGGGGGTGACGAGGAGCCATTCCCGGTGGACGGAGCTGTCGGCGTCGTCGGGGACGTCGATGCGTTCGGCCGTGCCGTCGGGGTGGAGCAGGTGGGTCTCGTGGTGCCAGAAGTCCCGGTAGCGGACGGCGAAGTCGCGCTCGAAGCCCTCGGTGGGGTCGTGCCAGGCGGACACGGCGAGGTCGGACTCGGCGCCCTCGTGGACGAGTCCGGCCTGGTCGAGCGGGGTGCCGCGGCGCCAGCGGCGGACGGTGCGGGGGTAGCCGGAGGTGGTGAGGGAGCCGGGGCCCGTGTCGGTGCCGACGAAGACGTGGTCCTCGTCGATCCAGCCGATGTCGGTCTTGGCCTCGGGCAGGGTGAAGCCGTCGGTGACGAAGGCCCGCTCGGCGAGGTCGTACTCGCGTACGACGACGGCGTCCCCGCCGCCGCGCGCGAGGCTCACCAGGGCGCGCCGGAACGCGGGCCGCAGCACCTGCGCCCCGGACCAGGTCCAGTCCTCGTCCTCGGCGGCGGCCAGCGCGTCCAGGTCGAGCAGCGGCTCCCAGTCGGGCGTGTCGCTCCGGTACTCGTCGAGCGTGGTGCGCCGCCAGAGGCCGCGGGGGTGCTCGGCGTTCTGCCAGAAGTTGTAGAGGTGCTCGCCCCTGCGGCGGGTGTACGGGATGCGGTCGGGCGCGTCAAGTACTTCCCGCAGCTCGGCGACGAGCCCGTCGAACCCCTCCCCCGCGGCGAGTTCGGCCGCGGTCTCGGCATTCCGCTCCCGCACCCACGCGAGCGCCCGCTCGCCGTCGACGTCCTCCAGCCACAGGTACGGGTCAGCGTCGCTCACGTGTCGTCCTCCTCTTCCTCGTCCTCGTCCGATGCCGCCTCGCCGGGCGGGACGGGTCCCGTCCGGGGTGACGGGGACCTCCGTGGGCCCGCTCGCCGCCAGGTCTCGGAGAATCGCCGCCGGGACCCCACTCGAAGCCTATGACCAGGCAGCCTACGGTCAGGTAGCTTCTGGTGGCGATCCGCCCCACGTCGAACCGAGCGGGTGGGATCCGGCGCGCGGTTCGGCGCAGAGCACGAGCCCGCCGCTCAGGCACGCAGCGCGACGACCGCCGCCCCGGCCTGTGCGGCTGGCGGGCCGAGTCCCGTCACCCCGTCGGCCACCTCACGACGTGGGCGAGCAGGCAGGCCCGCCAGCGCCCGCCAATAGGCCAGGTCACCGACAACGGGACGACTGCACACAATGGTCCGCGAACGAACCAATCAGTCAACGGTCTTCACCCCACCACCTCGCCGTCCTCGGGATGTTAACCAACCGATTACCGCACGGCCGTATACCTTTGCGGCCCGGTCCCCCATCCTGTCCTCGGCGTGCCACCGGGGCACTCCGGGACACGAGAGGCAGGGCTGTGATTCCCATCAGCCGCAGAGGGTTCGTCGGGATCGGAGCCGGGCTCGGGGCCGGGCTTGTCGCCGGGGCGGGGGTGCCGTCCGCGACGGCCGGCACGGCGTCGGCGTCGGCGCGGGCCGCGACCGGGACGATCACGGACGTCAAGCACGTGGTGATCCTCATGCAGGAGAACCGCAGCTTCGACCACTACTTCGGCCGGCTGCGCGGCGTGCGCGGCTTCGGTGACCGGGCCGCGGGCAACATCCCCGGCGGCTGGGGCATGTTCAACCAGCCCAACTGGGGCGGCCGCCAGTACCCGTGGAAGCTGAGCTCGACCCCGGCCGCGGGCGGCGTGGACGGCGAGACGCTGGCGCAGTGCAACGGCGACCTGCCGCACAGCTGGTCCTCGCAGCACTCGGCGTGGAACAAGGGCCGGATGGACAACTGGGTGACGGGCGTCGGCAACGTCCGCACCCTCGGCCACCTGGACCGCGGCGACATACCCTTCCATTACGCGCTCGCCGACAACTACACCATCTGCGACGCCTACTTCTGTTCGACCCTCAGCGCCACCGGCCCCAACCGCACCTTCCTGTGGAGCGGCAAGGTCGACGCCTCCAGCAAGGACGGCGGCGACGAGTCCGGGCTGACCTGGGAGACGTACGCCGAGGCGCTCCAGCGCGCCGGGATGAGCTGGAAGGTCTACCAGAACGCCCAGGACAACTACGGCGACAACGGCCTCGCGTACTTCAAGAAGTTCACCGACGCCAAGCCGGGCGACCCGCTGTACGACCGGGGCATGGGTTCGGTGCCGAAGGTGACCGGCTCCACCCCGGACGACATCGCCGCCGCGATCCGCGCGGATGTGGTGGCGGGGACGCTGCCGCAGGTGTCGTGGGTGGTGGCGAACGAGGCGTTCTCCGAGCACCCGTACGCGCCGCCCGGTGACGGCGCCCACTTCGTCGACCTGGTCTACCGCGCCCTCTCGGCGAACCCCGAGGTCTTCGACTCGACGGTGCTGTTCCTCAACTACGACGAGAACGACGGCTTCTTCGACCACGTGCCGCCGCCGATCGCGCCGCCCGGCACCCCCGGCGAGTACCTCGACGGTGTGCCGATCGGGCTGGGCTTCCGGGTCCCGATGATCGTGATGTCGCCGTGGACCCGGGGCGGCTGGGTCAGCTCCGAGGTGTTCGACCACACCTCCGTGCTGCGCTTCATGGAGGTGTGGACGGCGGCGCTCGGCACCCCGGCCGCCTGCCCGAACGTCAGCGCCTGGCGCCGCAGCGTGACCGGCGACCTGACCGGCGTGTTCGACTTCGCCCGCCCGGTGTACGGCGTGCCCGCGAACCTGCCGTCGACGGCCAAGGTCATCGGCCAGGCCACCTGCGGCCCGCTGCCCAACCCGGCCCCGCAGGACAACGCGCTGCCGCCGCAGGAGTCCGGCACCCGCCCGGCGCGGGCCCTGCCGTACCAGGTCAACGGCAATCTCGACCGGTTCGAGTTCGGAGCCGCGGGCAAGATCCTCGCCTGGTTCTCGATGACCAACCAGGGCACCGAGGCCCGCCGCCCCGCGCACTTCTCGATCCACCCGCACCAGTACCGGGACACCGCCGCCTGGCAGTACACGGTGGAGCCGAACAGCACGTCGAGCGACTACTTCAACATCGGTCTCGGCTCGGGCTCCGGCAAGTACGACATCTCGATGATGGGCCCCAACCGCTTCCTGCGCCGGTTCATCGGCGACGCGTCGAAGGCGGGCAAGGACATCGAGGTCGCCGCCCGATACGCCGTCGAGCCGGGCACCGGGAAGACCGCGCTGTGGTTCAAGATGACGAACAACTCGTCCTCGGCGGTCACCTTCACGGTCCGTTCCAACGCGTACCGCGCGGACGGCCCGTGGACGTACACGGTCCCGGCGAAGTCGTCCCGTGAGGACTACTTCAACGCGGTCGCGTACAGCAACGGCTGGTACGACTTCACGATCCTGGCCGACATCGACGGCACCTGGTCGCGCCGCTACACCGGCCACATCGAGACGGGCGCACCCAGCATCTCCGGCTGAGCACGCCCGACGCCGTCGCACCGCCGCACCCCGCACCCCCCGCACCGCCGCACCCCGCACCCCCCGCACCGCCTCGCCCCGCACCCCCCGCACCGCCTCCCGTGCCCGGCACCGGCACGGTCCTGCCCCGCTCTCGGTCACCCCTGGGGCAGGACCGTGTGCACCCGTTCGACGAAGACCTTGAAGTCCTTCATGAAGTCGGACAGGAACTGCAGCGTCGTCGGGTCGGTGACCTCGCCGTCGTCGCCGAACAGGCCGGGGGTGAACTGGATGTAGCCCTCAGGGGCGTTCATCTGCGGCGAGTTGCAGAAGCTGAGCACCGAGCGGAGGCTCTGCTGGGCCACCGCGGTGCCGATCTTGCCGGGCGAGGTGCCGATCACGGCCGACGGCTTGTGGGTGAAGGAGTTGGTGCCCCAGGGGCGGCTCGCCCAGTCGATGGCGTTCTTGAGGCCGCCGGGGATGGACCGGTTGTACTCGGGGGTGACGAAGAGGACCGCGTCGGACGCGGCGATCGCGTCCTTCAGGGCGCGGCCCTCGGGCGGGTAGTCGGCGTCGAAGTCGTGGTTGTAGAGCGGCAGGTCCTTGATCGGGATCTCGTGGAACTCCAGTCCGGGCGGCGCGACCCGGATGAGGGCCTTGGAGAGGATCCGGTTGATGGACTTCTCCGACAGGCTGCCGACGAAGTAGCCGACCTTGTACGTGGTCATACGGGTGCCGTCCTCGGGGTGTTCGGGCGCTCGTCGTGCTCACGGCGCTCGGAAGGGGGCCGCGCGCGGGCGCGGGCATCGTCGCGAACGTAACCCGGGTGCCGCCGTACGGCGACCGGGACCCGCGCCCCGTCCCCCGTACGGCCTGGTTCACAGCCCCACGATGAGCTGGATGCAGACGATCTTCACCAGGATCGCGAGCGCGAACAGGGTCGCGTAGCCGGTGTTGATCCGGCTGTCCGACACCCGGCTGTTGGCGTACGCGGTGATGGCCGGGTTTCCGACGTAGCCCGCGAGCAGGCCCATGGTCCGCGGCCGGCTCTGGCCGAGCAGCCGGGCGACCAGGACCATCAGGGCGTAGCTGAGGACGGCGCCGATGAACAGCACGAGCAGGAGTTTGAGGCCGAAGAGCGAGAAGGCGTCCCGGCGGAAGGCGTAGCCCGAGGTGAGGCCGACGCAGGCGAGGAAGACCAGCAGGCCGATCTGCCGCAGGGTCAGGTTGGCGCGGGTCGGCAGCACCCAGACGAGCGGTCCCGTGCGGCGGAGCCGCCCGAGGACCATGGCCATCAGGAGCGGGCCGGCGGCGGTGCCGAGCGAGAGGGTGGTGGCGCCGAGGGTGAGCTTGGGGATGCCGATGAGGAATCCGGCGGCGAGTCCGATGCCCATGCTGACGGCGCTGACCTCGCTCACCTTGGCCTCGGTGTCGCCGAGGTAGCCGGTGACCTCGGTCGTACGGGTGCGGGGCATGACCACCCGGACCCGGTCGTCGAGCTGGAGCAGCAGGTCGTCGTGGGCGAGCAGGTCCTGGTCGCCGCGCCGGACCCGGGTGGCCATCGCCCCGTACCGCTCGCCGAGGCCGAGTTCGCCGACGGTGCGTCCGGCGAGGTCGGGGTTGGTGAGCAGGATGCGCCGGTAGTCGACGGTGTCGCGGCGGTCCAGGAGGTGGTCGGGGGCCTCGGTGCCGAGGGCGGCGAGTCCTTCGGCGACCGCTTCGGGGCCGCCGACCAGGACGACCCTGTCCCCCGGCGCGAGGGCGCCGAGGCCGCGGGCGACCCGCGGGTCCGCTCCGCCGGGCTGGTGGACGCTGGCGATCAGCCGTCCGTCGGCGACGCCGGGCACCTCGGCCCAGGTCACCGGGCGGTCGACCGTGACGGTGCGGGTGACGAGCTTCGCCGGGAGCCCGGTGCCGGGGTCGCGGCGGGCGGGCCAGTGGCGCAGGGCGGCGAGCGCGGACACGAAGAGGATGGTGAGAACGACCGCGAGGGGGTAGCCGATGGCGTAACCGGTGGCCGGTTCGGTGGGGTCGTCGGAGGACGCCTGGGCGGCGGCGAGTCCGGGCGTGGTGGTGCCGATGCCCGCGAAACCGCCTGCCAGATAGGGGCCGGAGATGCCGAAGACCTTGTTCCCGAGCAGCCCGACCGCCACGGCGGTGACGACCAGCGCGGCGATGGCGCCGAGCATCACCGCGAGCTGCGGGCGCAGTTCTCGGAAGAAGGCGGGACCGGCCTCCAGGCCGACCGTGTACACGTACAGGGCGAGGCCGAAGACCGAGAGTCCGGCCGGGACCGCCGGGCCGATGTCCTTGTCGAGGGCGCCGAGGAGCAGTCCCACGAAGAGGACACCGGCCGCGCCGAGCTTCACGGGCCCGAAGCGGACCATGCCGAAGAGCGAGCCCGCCGCGATGACGAGGAACAGGGTGAACCACGGGTTGTCCGCGAAGAACTGCCACATGACCCCACTCAGCCACACCCCCGGGCGTGTCGCACGCCCTCGCGGGGCTCACCCGCCATCCCCCATCCGCTATCACCCTTTTGCCGGATATGAATGATTTCCTCATGATGGGTTCGGATAGATCGGATAGACAGGCTCAAGAGCGGGACAAGCGCAGGTCAGGGAAAGGCGGTCTTTCACCGTGGCTCGACCGAGAATCCTCGTGGTGGGCGCCGGTTTCGCCGGGGTCGCGTGCGTAAGGCGGCTTGAACGGCGGCTCACCGGGCGGGAGGCGGTCATCTCGCTGCTCTCGCCCTTCTCGTACCAGCTCTATCTGCCCCTGCTGCCGCAGGTCGCCTCCGGCGTCCTCACCCCGCAGTCGGTGGCGCTCTCGCTGCGGCGCAGCGCCCGGCACAGGACGCGGATCATCCCGGGCGGCGCGATCGGCGTCGACACGGCCGCCAAGGTCTGCGTGGTGCGCACCATCACGGGCGAGACGCTGATCGAGCCGTACGACCATCTGGTGCTCGCCCCGGGCAGTGTCACCCGCACCTTCGACATCCCGGGGCTCGCCGAGCACGCCCGGGGCATGAAGACGCTCGCGGAGGCCACGTACATCCGTGACCACGTGATCGCGCAGCTCGACCTCGCCGACGCGAGCCAGGACGAGGCCGAACGGGCCGCGCGGCTGCAGTTCGTGGTGGTCGGCGGCGGCTACGCGGGCACGGAGACCGCCGCCTGCCTGCAGTTGCTCACCAGCAACGCGGTCAAGCGCTATCCGCGGCTGGACCCCCAGCTCATCAAGTGGCACCTGGTCGACATCGCGCCGACGCTGATGCCCGAGCTCGGGCCGAAGCTCGGCGCGGCCGCCCTGGAGATCCTGCGCAAGCGCGGCATCCAGGTCTCGCTGGGCGTGTCGGTCGCCGCGGTGGACGACGAGAACGTGACCCTCACGGACGGCCGGGTGCTGCCCTGCCGCACCCTGATCTGGACGGCGGGCGTCGCCGCGAGTCCGCTGATCGGCACGCTCGGCGCGGAGACCCTGCGCGGGCGGCTCGTGGTCGGCGCCGACTTCGCGGTGCCGGAGCTGCCGGGCGTGTACGCGCTCGGCGACGCCGCCGCCGTCCCCGACCTCGCCAAGGGCGAGGAGGGTGCGATCTGCCCGCCCACCGCCCAGCACGCCATGCGCCAGGGCAAGGTGGCCGCCGACAACGTGGTGGCCGCGCTGCGCGGCGAGCCCGCCCGGCCGTACGAACACAAGGACCTGGGCCTGGTCGTCGACCTCGGCGGTCTCGACGGGGTGTCCAAGCCCCTGGGCATCGAGCTGCACGGGATGCCGGCGCAGGCGGTGGCCCGCGGCTACCACTGGGCGGCGCTGCGCACCGGCGTGGCCAAGACCCGGGTGATGACCAACTGGCTGCTGAACGCGGTCGCCGGGGACGACTTCGTACGGACCGGGTTCCTGGCGTCGAAATCGGGCACCCTGAAGGACTTCGAATACACCGACGTGTATCTGACCCCGGAGCAGATCAAGGAGCACGCGGAGGCGTTGCGGACGACGAAGGGCTGAGCGGGGTCGGGTGGCGTGAGCGGGCGGGGCGGGGCCGGTCGGGCCCGGCCCCGCCCGCCTTCAGGTACGGCGTTCCGGCGTCTCTCAGGCGGCGGGTCCGGCGTCCTCAGGTGGCGAGGAAGGCCGCCGGGCCCATCACGACGACGGGTTCACGGACCGGGTCGAGGGCCTGGAGGAGTTCGGTCATGTGCTCGCGGGGCAGCGACACGCACGCCTGCGTGGGCCCGCCGTGGTCGACGTGGATCCACACCCCGCCGCCCCGCTCCGCGCCCAGCGGACGCACCTTGTTGAGCGGGGTGGTGCCGGGGATCCGGTTGTAGTCGATCGCCACCACGTAGTCGAAGGAGCCCTCCAGTGACTCGCCGAGGAACCCGGTGCCGGACACCGCGAACTCCTCGTCCTGGTCGTACGGGAAGCGGGCGCCCGGGTCCGGCAGCCTGCCGCCCGCGTCACCGATCCGGAACACGCCGGTGGGCGAACGCAGATCGCCCGCCACATGGTCGTCGGTCCAGCCGCGCAGCGCGTTGTGCCCGGTCCACGGCCCGGCCGCGCGGTGCCAGCGGCCCGCCGGGTCCCGCTCGTGGAGCACGGCGGTGACCACATTGCCGTCGACGCCGTCGCCGCTGACCACCAGGACCTGGCTGGTGCCGTCGGGGATCCGGGTGTGGGTGAGCGGGCCGACGCCGGGGATGCGGGCGGGCGCCCGGTTGGCGGCGTCCCGGCCGGTGGGGGCCGCGGGGGCGGAGCGGGCCGGTGGTGGCGTGGCCGCGGCGGGCGCGGCGGCCGGTGGGGCGGCGGGCGGACGTGGCCCGGCGCAGCCGGTGAGGAGGCCGCCGACGAGGCCGGTCAGGAGCAGGACGGACGGCAGTGCGGTGGCGCCGGTACGGAGCCGGGCACGGGTGCCGGTACGGGTACGCGCGCGCGTGCGGACGCGGGCGGGCGTCAGCACGGTGGCGGTGGTGCCCTTGCGGACGGGCATGGGAGGGCTCCTCCGGGGCTCGGGGCAATGCCGGGATCCGTACCCGTACGAGCGCGGCCCTGTCGCCGTGCCCGGGCCGCCTCACCCGTCCGGGTGCACCCGGAAAGCGATTGACGGCGGGGCGGCGGGCCCGATTTCCTGCCCGGGTGAACCTGTTGAACGAGCTCCGTATCGAAACCGCCGACCCGGCCGACCCGGACGCGTCGGCCGCGCTCCTCGCCGACTGGCGGCTGATCCACAACACGATCATCCCGACCGCCCCGCTCTCCCCCGAGCAGGTGCGGGAGCGCGCGGGCCGCAACCGGCTCGACGTCGCCTATCTCGACGGCACGGCCATCGGCTGCTCCACGGTCCGCCCGCCCGACGACGAGACGCCCGCGGCGACGGTCATCTCCCGCATCCTGCCCGCGTTCCGGCGCCGGGGGTACGGCACGGCGCTGTACGAGCGGGGCCTGGCGCACGCGCGGACGCTGAGCGAGGCGGGTGTGGAGACGGTGGTGCTCGCGAGCAACGAGGCGGGCTTGGCCTTCGCGCGGGCGCGGGGCTTCGAGGAGACCGAGCGCTATGTGCTGCCGGGCGACACCATCGCGTTCGTGACGCTGCGGCTCGTGGAGGAGCCGGCCCGCTGAGGAGCCGGTCCGCTGAGGAGGCGTCCCCGCTGGGGGGGGGCGTCCCGCCGGGGACAAAACCGCTGGACGGCCCCGGGGGTGTGCGCGATGCTTGCGGCATGATCGGAAGAATCGAGCACACCCCCGGCCGATGAGGCCCCCGGAGGAGCGCCCCGCGCGCACCCCACGACCCGCGCTGTACGCGTACGCCCTGAGCCTGCCGCCGTCCGCACCCGCCGCGGCCGCGCTGCCCGAGGACCCACCGCTTCCCCGGGGCGCGAGAGCGGTCGGCCCCACGCTGCGGGGTGCCCCTGCCTTCGCGGCCGTACGGGACGCCCTCACCCCCCTGCTCCGCGCACCGGACTCCCCCGCCACCGCCGAGGAGACGGCTCACCGCCTCGCCGAACTCCCGGTGCGGCTCTCCGCGATGGTGCGCGTCGCCCGGACCATGCCGCTGCCGGACGAGCCCGCCGCCCGCGCCTTCGCCCGCCGACTGGTCCGTACGGGCACGGCGCGCCACCCGGTGTGCGTCGGGCTCGCCCTGCTCGGACGGCTCGGTGAGGCCGAGGACATCCCCTCGCTGCTGGCGCTCGCCCGCCTCGAGCTCCTGTCCGGACTCGCCCTGACCGCGCTTGAACCCCTGGACCCGGCCACCGCCGCGCTGGCCCGGCTCGACGGCCGGATCCCCGCGTCCCACGCGCTGCGCCCGCTCGTGGACGCGTCGCTCGCGGGCGCGGCCGACGACGCCCTGGCGCTCCTCGCCGCGCCCTCCTTCGACGCGGACGCGGTGTTCCCCGAGGCCGCCCGGTGGATCGCGGACGCCCTCGGGCTCGCGGAGTTGGCGCGTCACGAGCCGCCGGATCCGCCGCTGCTCGCCCGGGCGGCCCTGCTCCTGGTCCGGATGGCGCGCTCGCACGACCACGAGTCGGAGATCCTGCGGTACGGCGAGGCCCGGCAGCTCTGCGAGGCCGTGGTGCGGCACGCCCATGTCCTGCCGCCGACCGACGATCACGCCGCCGTGCTGCTCTCGCTCGCCGTGGAACTGCACAGCGGGCCCCTCGCCGTGCTGCCGTGGCGGCACGGGCAGCGTGAGCGGCTGCTCGTGACGCTCGGGGCGGTGCTCGAAGCGGCCACCTGGAGCGGGGTGTTCGACGGGCCCGGCGCGACGGCGACCCCGCAGGCCCGGCACCGCTCCGCCTGGTTCGACTACACGGTTGAGCGGGTGTTCCGCGCGCCCGTGCCGCCCGGCCGGTTCCGGGTCGAGGTGCTCTCGGGCGATCCGGCGGACCTGGGCTGCGCGGTGCAGGTCCGGGTCCTGGTCGACGGGCGGCCGCTGGTCCCGGCGGCGCTGGGCGGCGCGGCCGGGGCCCCGCCCGAGCAGGTGCTCCTGAACGGCGCGTTGCGGGCCACCGGGGAACCGCACGAGGCCGTCCTCGGGGAGACCTGGTGCTCATCGGGGTGCTGCGGCACGCTGCGGGCGACGGTGGTCCGCGAGGGCGGCGCGGTGGTGTGGCGGGACTGGCGGCGCCCGTCCCCGCTCGTCGGCCGTCCGGCCCCGCCCGAGCTGCCCGCGCACCGCTTCGACGCCGCCGCGTACGACGCGGAGGTGGCCCGCGCCACCGCCGACGACCGCTGGTCCTGGCCCGCCCGGCGGACCGCGTGGCTGCTCGGCGAGGCGCTGCGCGCGCGGCCGGGCCTGGCGGCCCGCTGGGACTGCGAGGTGCGGCTGGTGGGCACGGACGGACGGCAGCCGCACACCACCACGGTCCACCTCGTGTACCGTCCCGGCGTCTTCGAGGGGACGGCGGCGGAGAGCGGCCCGTGGCTGATGTTCCGGTGGCGGCTGCCCGACGACGGCACGGAGCCCGGCGAGCGGGTGGCCGCGGCGCTGCGCCGGATCGGGCGGGAGGATCCGCGCGGGTTCGCGGAGTGCGTGGGGGGCGCGCGCTAGCGGCGGGGCGCCGGGCCCGTACCGGCGGGGCGCGGGCGGGCGCCGGGGCCGTACGACTCCCCGTACCGAGGCCCGTACCGGACTCCGTACCGGCCGCCCCGCACCCGCATTCTGACACTGCGTCAGATCCGGCCTGTCCCGCCTCTGGGAACCTCGCGCCCCCGGCGCTACCCTCCGCGCATGATTCCGACCGTGGTATGGGGAACCGGAAATGTCGGGCGGGCGGCCATCCGGGCCGTCGACGCCCATCCGGCGCTCGTTCTCTCGGCCGTCCTCGTCGCGAACCCCGCCAAGGTCGGCCGCGACGCGGGCGAGCTCGCGGGGCTCGGGCGCCCGCTCGGGGTGGCGGCGCGGGACGACGTCGAGGCGGTGCTGGCCGAGCGGCCGCGCGCCGTCGTGTACGCGGCGTCCGGCGACGTCCGGCCGGACGACGCGCTCGCCGACGTGGCGCGGGCGATCCGGGCGGGTGCCGTCGTGGTGACGCCCTCGCTCTATCCGCTCTACGACCACCGGGGCGCGCCGCCCGAGTTCCGGGATCCGGTACTCGCGGCGGTGAAGGAGGGCGGCGGTTCGCTGTTCGCCTCCGGTGTGGACCCCGGCTGGGGCAACGACGTGCTGCCGCTGCTCGTCAGCGGGCTCGGCAGCACGGTGGAGGCGATCCGCTGCCAGGAGATCTTCGACTATTCGACGTACGAGCAGGAGGACTCGGTCCGTTATCTGGTCGGCATGGGCCAGCCGATGGACTACGAGCCGCCGATGCTGTTCCCGTCGGTGCCGACGATGGTGTGGGGCGGGCAGCTGCGGCTGATGGCGCGGGCGCTCGAGGTCGAGCTCGACGAGATCCGCGAGACGCTCGAACGGCGGCCGCTGGAGGCGACGGTCACGACCCGGACGATGGGCGAGTTCGCGGCGGGCACCCAGGGCGCGGTGCGCTTCGAGGTGCAGGGGATCGTGGACGGCGAGCCGCGTCTGGTGATCGAGCACGTCACCCGGATCCATCCGGACTGCGCGCCGGACTGGCCGGTGCCGCCGGACGGTTCGGGCGCGCACCGGGTGATCGTGGAGGGGCGGCCGCGGATCGAGGTGACGGTCGAGGCGTCGGACGAGGGCGAGAACCGTTCGGCGGGCGGCAACGCGACCGCGGTCGGCCGCCTGGTCGGGGCCATCGACTGGCTGGTGGAGGCGGAGCCGGGGTTGTACGACGCGCTGGACGTGCCGTTGCGCCCGGCGGTGGGGAAACTGGGAAGGAGCACAGGGTGATCATCGACATTCCCGAGGGCCAGGAGCCGATCGGGTACGTGTGGGGCGACATGGTGCCCGGGATCGGGATGGCGGCGGCGAACTTCTCGCTGTCCGTGTACTCCCACACCACGCTGGGGCTGCGGGAGTTCGAGGCGGCGCGGCTGCGGATCGCGCAGATCAACGGCTGCAAGTTCTGTCTGGACTGGCGCACCGACCGGGACGGCGAGAAGGTCGAGGAGTCGTTCGCGGACGCGGTGGCCGAGTGGCGGACGGCGGACGTCTTCGACGAGCGGACGCGGCTCGCGGCGGAGTACGCGGAGCGGTACACGCTGGACCACCACGGTCTCGACGACGAGTTCTGGGGCCGGATGACGGCGGCGTACAGCCAGGTGGAGATCGTGGAGCTGACGATGAGTCTGGGGTCGTGGCTGGCGTTCGGGCGGCTGAACCGGGTGCTGGGTCTCGACACGGTGTGCGTGCTGCCGACGCACTGACGGCGGTGGGCGCGACGGAGGGGGGCGGCGGGGGGGCCCCCCCGGGGGGCCCGCCCGGGGGGGGGGGGGGGGGGGGGGGTGGGGGGGGGGGGGGGGGGGGCCGCGCGGCGCGGGGTGGGGGAGCACTCGGTGTGGC
>NZ_JBIVFL010000022.1:0-98237 GCF_044748125.1 Streptomyces sp. NPDC090025
CAAGGTGCGGACGCTTCCTTTGTACTCACCCTCGCGGGCTTTCCTCCGGGCGCTTCCTTCGTTCTTGCGTTTCCGACTCTATCAGATCTTTCCGACCCGATTTCCTCGGTGCTTTCCGGTCCGTTCGCTCCAGCTTTTCGGCTTTCGCTCCGGGCCCTTCCGGCGGTTCCGACTCTATCAGATCCTTTCGGCGTCTGATTCCCAGTCAGCGGGGTTTGTCTTCCGGGCTGTTGGGCCCTTCCGACGTCCTGAACTCTAGCGGATTTCCCTGGCGACTCATAATCGAGTCTTTCGAAATGAATTTCGGCATGCCGAAATTCGTCCCGTCAGGGAGATCGTGCGGAGTTGAGGTTGCCGCTTTCGCGGCGGGATGGCTGTCGAAGAACCGTTCCGGCTCCGTGACAACTCGGAGAACACTACGCGTCCCCAGGGGCCGTGTCAAACCTCGCCCGGCCCCCGGTTCCGGGCCCGGTCGGCGCCCAGGTCAGGGCCTCAGTCGAGGTCCGTCAGGCGGCCGCCGGCGTCCGGTTGGGTCAGCTCCACCCGGCGCAGCAGCCGGATCAGCATCTCGCCGAGGGCGCCCCGCTCCTCCGTGCTGAGGTCCTGGAGGAGCTCCTCCTCGAAGTCGGTGGCCATCCGCATGGCCTCCAGCCACTTCTGTCGGCCCTCGTCCGTCAGCTCGACGATCACGCGCACCCGGTTGTTCTCGTCCCGGTCGCGGGTGACCAGGCCCTCGCCCGCCATGCGGTCGATGCGGTGGGTCATGGCGGCCGGGGTGAGGCCGAGGCGCTTGGCGAGCTCGCCGGGGCCCAGGCGGTAGGGGGCGCCGGAGAGGACCAGGGTCTTCAGGACCTCCCACTCGGCGTTGCTGATGCCGAGGTCGGCGACCTGACGGCCGTACGCCACGTTCATCCGGCGGTTCAGCCGGCCCAGGGCGGAGACCACCTTCTCGACCTGGGGGTCGAGGTCGCGGAATTCGCGCTGGTAGGCGGCGATCTGCTCGTCGAGGGTCGGCTCCTGGGGGGCCTGGGGGCCGGACGGCTCGGGGGTGTCGGACATGCGGCGAGTATCCCACGGCAGGCGTTGGCGTTGAAGTCCTTCTATGTGTATTGTTAAGGATCTAATTTTAGTGTTGAAGTCTTCAGGGCTCAGACCTACAGGGCTGAACCCGCGACCGAGGTAGGTGAGTGTGACCAAGGCGATGGGCGCAGCGATGCGCAGGATTCAGGCAGGCAGCGCGCTGAGCGCGTTCGGACTCGGCTTCACCGTGCCGTACCTCTATGTGTACGTCGCTCAGGTGCGGGATCTGGGCGCGGCCACCGCGGGCGTCGTCCTGGCCGTCTTCGCCATGGCCGCGCTCGTGGTCCTGCCCTTCAGCGGTCGTGCCATCGACCGCCGGGGCCCGGTGCCCGTCCTGATCGTGGCCTCGCTCCTCGCGTCGGTCGGCGCGCTGGGCATGGGCTTCGCGGCCTCGGTGCCCACGGCCGTCGGCTCGGCGGCGCTGCTCGGTGCCGGTACGGCGGTGACGCAGCCCGCGCTCGCGACGATGATCGTGTGGTGCTCGACCCCGGTGACCCGGACCCGCTCGTTCGCGACGCAGTTCTTCCTGCAGAACCTGGGTCTCGGTGTGGGTGGTCTGATCGGCGGCCAGCTGGTCGACGCGTCCCGGCCGAACAGCTTCCTGCTGCTGTTCTCCATCGAGGCGGTCATGTTCCTGGTCCTCGCCGGGATCGTGATGACCGTGCGGATGCCGGAGTCGGCCGTCCTGGCGGACAAGCGCCCCGGCGGCAAGGCCGGCGGCGGTGTGAAGGCGCTGCTCGGGCACAAGGCGATGGTGCAGCTGTGCGTCCTCGGCTTCGTGCTGTTCTTCGCCTGCTACGGGCAGTTCGAGTCGGGGCTCGCCGCCTATGGCACCGAGGCCGCCGGGATCGACCCGTCGACCCTGGGCATCGCCCTGGCCGCGAACACCGCGGTCATCGTGGCCGCCCAGTTCCTGGTGCTGAAGTTCGTGGAGCGCCGCAAGCGCACCCGGGTGATCGCCTCCGTCGGTCTGATCTGGACCGTGGCGTGGCTGTTCGCCGGGTACGCGGGCCTGGGCCACGGCAGCCAGGCGATGGCGACGGCCGCGTTCATCTCGACGTACGCGCTGTTCGGTCTCGGTGAGGCGATGCTGTCGCCGACGGTCGCGCCGCTGGTGGCGGATCTGGCGCCGGAGTCGATGGTCGGTACGTACAACTCGGCGTTCGCCCTGGTGAAGCAGCTGGCCCTGGCGGTCGGCCCGGCGGTCGGCGGGCCGATGGGTGCCGCGCTGCACGGGCCGTACATCGTGACCTTCGTGCTGTTCTCGCTGGGCATCACGGTGCTCGCGGTGCGGCTGGGCAAGCGGCTCACGCCGGTGCAGAACCAGCCGTCGCTCGCCGCGTCGAAGGTGGTCGCGCGTCGGGAGCCCGAGCGGGAGCACGCGGCGGCCTGACCCTGCTTCCTCCACGGATACGGCGGTGGGGGGGGGGGGGGGGGGGCGGGGGGGCCCCCCGGGGGGGGGGGGGGGGGGGGGGGCAACCCCCCCCCCCCCGGGGGGCCCGGCGCGGGCCGCCCCCGGGCGGGGGCGGGGGGGGGGGGGGGGGGGGGGGCGCGGCGGGGCGCGCCCCCCGCGGCCCCCCCCCCCCCCCCGCCCCCGGGGGGGGGGGGGCCCCCCGCCCCGCCCCCCCCCCCCCCACCGCCGTATCCGTTGTCCGTCTTCCGTCAGAGCCGCATCGCCGTGGCGTCGCCCTTGCCCCGCTCCAGCGGGACGGCGTCCTTGGCCGCGCGGCCCCTGGCCCGGTTGAAGGCGACGGCCGGGTCGTCGGCGTCGTCCCAGGGGTGGGCGCCGCACCAGGGGCCGATCCGCCGGAACTGTTCGAGGGCCAGGTCCTTCAGGCCCGCCTCCAGGAGGTAGTGCGCGAGGAGGTGGCGCAGCCGGGGCAGCGCGGTGTGGGCGTCGTCGACGCGGGCGAGGGAGCGGGCCACCTCGGTGAGGACGGGGACGGACTTGCGGGCCTTGGCGGCGCCGGTGCCGCCGCGGCTGTCCAGTTCGGTGAGCGCGTGCAGGTACATGCCGGCGAGCGGGCTCCCGACGGGTGCGGCGTTCACGGCCCGCTCGGCGAACTCCAGCATGGCCCGGTCCGAGCCGTGCCACTTCCCGCACCAGTACTGCAGGGCCTGCCAGTGGCCGTCGTAGTGGTGCGGGGCGCGGGCGGTGAGGCCGGCCCAGAGGTTCTCGAACTGTCCGTGGGTGTACGACAGGGCGCGCGCGGTGGTGATCATGACGACCCAGGGGCCGGGGTTGGCCGGGTCGGCCTCGGCGGCCTTGGACGCGGCGGCCATGCCCGCCGGGAGCATCTCCTTGAACTGGCGCATCCGCTCGGCGGGCACCTTGTGGGCGTACTCGCTGCCGCGGATCTCCCAGGCCCGGTGCACGAGCAGGGCGGCGTACAGGGTGCCCGCGTCGCCGTTGGCGGGCTCGGCGGCCCGCCAGGCGGTCAGCCAGCTGTCGTCCTGGTTCGCGATCTGCTGGAGGAGTTCGGTGCGGGACCAGCGCTCGTCCCAGTCCTCGCCCGCGGCGGCGACGTACGCGGCGGCCCGGCGCCAGTCCCCGGCCCAGGCCGCGTCGGCGACGGCCTGCATCTCGCCGACGCGCTGGGGCGACGGCGGCGGTCCGGCCCGGCCGGTGTCGAGGGCCTCGAAGGGGACGAGTCCGTACGCGGACGGTACGAAGGAGTCGCGGACCCAGCGGTCGGTGGTGGACAGCACGCCCGCGCCGCCGCTCCGGCTGTCGCCCGAGCGCTCGCGGAGTTTCTTGACGAGCGTGAAGAGGAACATGCCGATGGCGAAGATGAGGAATATGGACACGGCCGGAATCCTCATACGCGCAGGTCACCCGCGGCAATGAATATTCCGGGCCGGCTGGGACGGGAGTCCCGGCCGGAGGACTGGCCGGAGTCCCGGCCGGAGGACTAATCGGGCAGGGCGAACTCGCACCACACCGCTTTTCCGCCGCCGGGGGTGCGGCGGCTGCCCCAGGACGAGGCGATCGTCGCGATGATCGAGATGCCTCGGCCCGCCTCGTCCTCGGTCTCCGCGCGGCGGCGGCGCGGCAGGTGGTCGTCGCCGTCGGTGACCTCGATGATCAGGCGGCGGTCGGTGCGGCGCAGCCGGAGCCGCATGGGCGGGGTGCCGTGCTGGAGGGAGTTCGCCACCAGTTCGCTGGTGGCGAGGACCCCGAGGTCGCGCAGCTCGACCGGGAAGCGCCAGCTGGCGAGGACGCCGGAGGCGAAGGCACGCGCGCGCGGGGCGGCCTCGACGCCGCCGAGGAGTTCCAGGGCGGCGTTGTGGAACAGCTCGGCGTCGGGGCCCTTGCGGGCCGGGTGCTGGAGGACGAGGACGGCGACGTCGTCGTCGTGCTCGGCGGTGACGCCGAGGGCGCGCAGCAGCCGGTCGCAGACGACCTGCGGGGTGCCGGTGGCGCCGGACAGGGCGCGCTCCAGGGCGAGGACGCCTTCGTCGATGTCCTCGCGGCGGCGCTCGACGAGGCCGTCGGTGTAGAGGACGGCGGTGGAGCCGGGCGGCAGCGCGATGGTGCCGGAGGTGTGCAGCCAGCCGCCGGTGCCGAGCGGCGGTCCGGTGGGGTCCTCGGCGCGGCGGACGGTGCCGTCCTCGTCGCGGACGAGGATCGGGAGGTGGCCGGCGGAGGCGTAGACCAGGCGGCCTTCGTTGGGGTCGTGGACCGCGTACACGCAGGTGGCGATCTGGCTGGCGTCGATCTCGGCGGCGAGGCCGTCGAGCAGCTGGAGCACCTCGTGCGGGGGCAGGTCGAGGCGGGCGTAGGCGCGGACTGCGGTGCGGAGCTGGCCCATGACGGCGGCGGCGCGGACGCCGCGGCCCATGACGTCGCCGATGACGAGGGCGGTGCGGCCGGCGCCGAGGGTGATCACGTCGTACCAGTCGCCGCCGACGGCGGCGTCGGTGCCGCCGGGCTGGTAGGTGGCGGCGATGCGGAGGTCGTCGGGCTGCTCCAGTTCCTGCGGGAGCAGGGAGCGCTGGAGGGTGACGGCGGTCTCGCGGTGGCGGCGCTCGCTGGCGCGCAGCCGTTCGGCGGCCTCGGCGTGGTCGGTGACGTCGGCGGCGTGGACGAGGACGCCGCCGTCGGCGAGGTGGGGGCTCTCCACCGGGAGGCAGGTGACGGTGTAGGAGCCGCCGTCCTGGGTGCGGCGGGATTTCACGGTGCGCGGCTTGCCGCTGCGGAGCACCTGGTCGAGGAGGGGCAGCAGGCCGAGTTCCTCGGCCTCGGGGCAGGTGTCGGCGACGGTGAGTCCCGGGGTGCGGGGGCCGAACGCGGTGGCGTACGCCTCGTTGACGTAGGCGATGCGGTGCTCGGGGCCGTACACGAGGGCGATCAGGCCGGGGAGGCGGCCGACGATCTCCCGCACGGTGAAGTCCTCGAGGGCGGGGACGCCGGGGACGGGGTCGGCGAGGTGGTCCGGCTGGGGCCCGTACTCACCGCGGGCCGCGGGCACGGAGCCCTCGGTCCCGCGGGACGCCGCGCGGCGCTGCGTACCGGGGAGCCGGGCGCTCCAACGGGTGAAGTTCACGGATCTGTATGCCTCGTGGTGTCGTTGCCGTGCAGAGTCACTCTGTGCAGGTGTGAGCCCACCTATGGTCACACGTCCAGTGTGGACGAGTGCACTGACAGTGATGTCAGCCCGCGGGCTCGTCCGGTGGCTTGTCCTTCGGCGCGGGTGGAGGTGCGGCGGCGAGTTCGAATTCGGCGCGCGGATGTTCGAGCGAGCCGAGGGAGACGATCTCGCGTTTGAAGAGGCCGGACAGGGTCCATTCGGCCAGGACGCGGGCCTTGCGGTTGAACGTGGGGACCCGGCTGAGGTGGTAGGCGCGGTGCATGAACCAGGCCGGGTAGCCCTTGAGTTTGCGGCCGTAGACGTGGGCGACGCCCTTGTGGAGCCCGAGCGAGGCGACGGAGCCGACGTACGCGTGCGTGTAGTCCTTGAGCGGCTGCCCGCGCAGCGAGGCGGCGATGTTCTCGGCGAGGACCTTCGTCTGGCGGACGGCGTGCTGGGCGTTGGGCGCGCAGTCGGTGCCGGGCTCGGCGGCGGTGAGGTCGGGGACGGCGGCGGCGTCGCCCGCGGCCCACGCGTGTTCGACCCCGGCGACGGCGAGCTGCGCGGTGCAGCGGATCCGGCCGCGTTCGGTACGGGGCAGGTCGGTGGCGGCGACCAGCGGCGCGGGTTTGACGCCCGCGGTCCACACGACGGTGCGGGTGGGCAGCCGGGTGCCGTCGCTGAGCACGGCGACCCGGTGCTCGCAGGAGTCGAGCCGGGTGCCGAGCCGGACGTCGATGTTCCGGCCGCGCAGCTCGCGGACCGCGTACCGGCCCATCTCCGCGCCGACCTCCGGGAGGATCCGGTCGGACGCCTCGACGAGCACCCAGCGCAGGTCCTCGGGCTTGATGTTGTGGTAGTACCGCGCGGTGTAGCGGGCCATGTCCTCGAGTTCG
This sequence comes from Streptomyces sp. NPDC090025, assembly GCF_044748125.1. NCBI lineage: Bacteria > Bacillati > Actinomycetota > Actinomycetes > Kitasatosporales > Streptomycetaceae > Streptomyces > Streptomyces sp. NPDC090025. The sequence continues at coordinate 6,548 of NZ_JBIVFL010000022.1, forward strand.
GCGAGGGCCTCCACGCCCGCGTACCCGCCGCCGACGAACACGAAGGTGAGGGCGGCGTCGCGGATCGCGGGGTCGCGGGTGGAGGACGCGATGTCCATCTGTTCGATGACGTGGTTGCGCAGCCCGATGGCCTCCTCGACGGTCTTGAAACCGATGCCGTGATCGGCGAGTCCGGGGACCGGGAGGGTCCGGGAGACCGAGCCGGGCGCGATCACCAGCTCGTCGTAGTCGAGCCGCAGACCACCCAGGCCCTCCTCCTCGGTGGCCGGGGTGGCGACGTCCGCGGTGCGCTTGGCGTGGTCGAGGGCGCGGACCTCGCCGATGACGATCCGGCAGCGGTCCAGGACCCGGCGCAGCGGGACGACGACGTGCCGCGGCGAGATCGAACCGGCCGCCGCCTCGGGCAGGAAGGGCTGGTAGGTCATGTACGGCTCGGGGGTGACCACCGTGATCTCGGCCGTACGGCTCCGCAGCTCCGCCTTGAGCCGCCGCTGGAGGCGCAGCGCGGTGTACATACCGACGTAGCCGCCGCCGACGACGAGAATGCGCACAGGTTCGGTCACTGTCCCATGACGCACCGCCGTCCGGGGTTTGTCCACAGGCCCGGCAAATTGTGTGACCGGAGAGGTACGGAGGCGCGGGGTGGCGGACGAGTTGTCCTGGCCGTGAACCGCGCAGGTCAGGACGGGAGTGGTGGGTGGTGTTCCGGGCCTGAATCGGGAGGGTCCGGGTCCTTGCTCCGATCGGGGGGCGCACCGTACGGAACTGCCCCTTCTGAATTGACCCGGACTCAACTATGTTCGTACTTCGTCGGGGTGTCGGACGGTCGTGCGTGGACCAGAGGCGCGGCAGGATCGGACCCCCGTGTCAGGGCGGGGAGTCTCCGGGGGGAGACATCATGAGCGGGGGAACGCTTATGCAGATTCAGGATTCGTACGGCCAGGTCCGTACGGCGCAGTCGGTGCCGAACGGCCGTTCCGCGCCGCTGCGCGTGGACGCGCAGCGCAATCTCGAGCATGTGCTCAGGGCCGCGCGCGAGGTCTTCGGCGAACTCGGTTACGGGGCGCCGATGGAGGACGTGGCGCGCCGCGCCCGGGTCGGTGTCGGCACCGTCTACCGCCGATTCCCCAGCAAGGACGTGCTGGTCCGGCGGATAGCCGAGGAGGAGACCGCGCGGCTGACCGAGCAGGCCAGGACGGCGCTCGGGCAGGAGGACGAGCCGTGGTCGGCGCTGTCCCGGTTCCTGCGCACGTCGGTTGCCTCGGGCGCCGGTCGGCTGCTGCCGCCGCAGGTGCTCCGGGTCGGTGTCGACGAGGTGCTGCTGCCCTCGGGCGCGGTGGCCGCCGACGACGCGGCCCGGGTCCCGCAGCAGCGGGTGGTCGCGCCGAACGGGACCGCGTCCAACGGGGCCGCGCCCGCCCACAACGGCACCTCCAACGGCACCTCCAACGGGGCTTCGGTCAACGGCTCGTTGCTCGGCGGACCGCTGGGCGGCCAGCTCACCGGCCAGCTCGGCTACGGCGACGCGGGCGACCCGCGGATCGTGGCGCCGCGCGCGGTGCCCGCCGCCGAGCAGGACGACGCGGGGGCCGCGGAGCTCCTGGAGGTCGTCGGCCGGCTCGTGGACCGGGCCCGGGAGGCGGGCGAGCTGCGCCCCGACGTGACCGTGTCCGACGTGCTCCTCGTGATAGCCACCGCCGCGCCCGCGCTGCCCGACGCGGCGCAGCAGGCGGCGGCCTCGGCCCGGCTCCTGGACATCCTCCTGGAGGGGCTGCGCTCGCGCTGACCCGTCGCCCCTGAGGGCGCGCCCTCCCCGGAGGTCCGAGTGGACCTCCGGGGATGACACGAACGGATGAGCGGTCACGCCCCGACACGGGAAGTCGCCCCGGACGAGTGGTAAGTGGACGCGGGGGTTCGGCACGCCCGCGCTCTGTGGCAGGCTTGACCGAGTTCGGGTCCGAGCGTGCAAACGGGGGCTTCCGCGATGAGCGGTGACAGTCGGGACGAGACGTCGGCCGCCGCCGGTACCACCGGGACCGGTCCACCCGCCCGGCAGGTGCCGAACCAGGGCGGCCCGGCCGGTGCCACCGCCCCCGGGGCCCACGGTCCCGGCACGGCGGAGGCCAGCGTCCCCCAGCAGCGCGAGGGCGGCGCCGACTTCGACTCCGTCCTGCCACCCCCGCTCGACCTGCCGCCGTCCGACGGCGAGCTGGTGCAGCGGATGCGGGAGGGCGACGACAGCGCCTACGAGGAGCTGTTCCGCCGCCACTCGGCCGCTGTCCGCCGCTACGCCCGCACCTGCTGCCGGGACGCCGACACCGCCGACGACCTGACCGCCGAGGTGTTCGCCCGCACCCTGCAGGCGGTACGCGGCGGCGCCGGGCCCGAACAGGCCGTGCGCGCCTATCTGCTGACCTCGGTCCGCCGGGTCGCCGCGACCTGGACCAAGACCCAGAAGCGCGAACAGCTGGTCGAGGACTTCGCACTGTTCGCCGAGGAGGCGGCCCGTACGACCGAGTCCGAGCAGGCCGCGACCTTCGGCGCGGGCCTCGACCTCGGCGCCGACGTGCTCGCCATGCACGAGGCCGAACAGTCCCTCGCCATGCAGGCGTTCCGGTCGCTGCCGGAACGCTGGCAGGCCGTGCTGTGGCACACCACCGTCGAGGAGGAGTCGCCGAGCGAGGTCGCCCCGCTGTTCGGGCTGACCGCCAACGCGACCGCCGTGCTCGCCAGCCGGGCCCGCGAGGGCCTCAAGCAGGCATATCTGCAGGCGCACGTCAGCCAGTCGCTGACGGCGGGCGGCGACTGCGCCCGCTACGCCGACCGGCTCGGCGCGTTCGCCCGCGGCGGCCTGCGGATGCGGGCCGAGCGGGGCCTGCGCAAGCACCTCGACGAGTGCGCCAAGTGCCGGCTCGCCGCCGGTGAACTCGCCCATGTCAACGCCGGGATCCCGGCGCTGCTGCCGATCGCCGTCATCGGCTGGTTCGCCGCCGGGTACTCGCTCAAGGCCGCCGGAGTGGTCGCGGGCGGGGTCGCCGGCGCGGGCGCCGCCGGAGCCGCGGCTGCCGCCACCGGGGCGGGCGCGACCGGCACCACCGCCGGTGCGTCCGCCGGATCGGCCGCCGCCGCCGAGGGCCTCGGCATCCCGGCGAAGGCGGGCCTCGCCGCCGTCGCCGCCGTCGCCGCCACCGCGGGTCTGGTGTGGGCGCTGACCGGCGCCGAGCCGGAACCGGTGGCCAAGCCCACCGCCGCGCCGACGGTCGTCGCGCCCGTCGAGACCCCGCCGCCCCCGCCCGTACCGGCCCCCAAGCCCACGCCGAAGCCGACCCCGCCGCCGGTACCGCCGCCGCCCCCGGCGCCCAGCGCCAAGCCCACACCGAAGCCGACCCCGGCACGGACCACGCCGCCACCGAGCCCGAAGCCCAAGCCCACGCCGCGGCCGACCCCGCCGCCCAGCCCGAAGCCCACCCCGCCGAAGGCGACCCCGAGCCCGACCCCCACGCCCGCGCCGCCCGCCGTCTACCAGGTCAACCGGCTCGAGTACGGCATCTTCGGCGACGGCACCAAGCCGGAGGTCGACCTCGCCCGCAGCAGCTGGATGTGGCAGCGCTCCCGGCTGGCCATGGACGGCACCCGCTACGCCCACGGCGTCAGCGTGCACGCCCCCTCCTCGCTGTACATCGACCTCAACCGGAGCTGCGTCAGCTACGACGCGGTCGTCGGCGTCGACGACATCACCGTCCCGATCGGGCCCGGCGGCGTCCGCTTCTCCGTCTACGGCGACGACGAACGCCTGTGGACCTCCCCGGTGCTGCGCCGCGGCGACACCCCCGTCCCGGTCCATGTGAGCCTCGCCGGGCGCACGACGCTGCGCCTGGTGGTGGAGGAGCACACCCCGTACGGGCGGGCGGCGGTCGCCGACTGGGCGGAGTCCCGGATCAGCTGCTCGTAGGCGGCGCCGGTATCTCCTCCGGCGCGGCCGCGTGCGGCGCGAGGAGGGCGAGCAGGCCCTCCGGGGTGAGGTCCCGGCCCGCCGCGTCGGCGGCGGCCCGGGCGGCCGGGCCGAGGACCTCGGCGGCCTTGGTGGTGATCCGGTCGGCCTCGTCCTGCTCGAAGACGGCCCTCGGGACGTCGGTGCGCAGCCGGTCGGCGGCGGCCAGCGCGGTCACGGACAGCGGGAGTTCGCCCGCGAGGGACAGCGCGATGGCGATTCCCTCGGTGAGCGCTGCCGTGATGAACTCCGCGCACCCGACCTCCACGCCGAGGCGCAGCGCCTCGATCGCGTGCGCCACGGCCGTCGCGCCCGCGCCCTCGTGGGCCTCGACGCGGGCGGTCAGGCCGCGGGCCACGGCGAGGAAGTGCGGCAGCGGGCTGGAGCCGGTGGTCTCCGTACGGCCCTGCTCGACCTGGCGGCGGGCCTCGGCGACGTCCCCCTGGTAGAGGGCGATCCAGGCCCGCAGGAAGCAGACATAGGTGAGGGGCTCCAGGACGTGGTAGCGCGCGGCGGCCGCGTCCGCCTCGTCGAGGCCCTTGACCGCCGCGTCCATCTCGCCGAGCCGGAAGTCGAGTTCGGCGAGCCGGGCGAGCAGGAACGGGGACTCGGCGTGCGCGCCGACCTCGCGGGCCAGGTCCAGGGCCTCCTGGTACGCCTCGCGGGCCTCCGCGTGGCGCCCGCGCATCATGTGGGCCTCGGCGGCGGCGCTGCTCGTCTGGGCGCGCATCCAGCGGTCGCCGACCCGGCGGGCCAGGGCGCGCAGCTCGTCGAGGGCCTCGTCGACCCCGGCCACGCCGCCGGGCATGTCGACGACCATGTGGGTGCGGAACATCAGGGCGACGCCGATCTCCCATTCGCCGCCGTGGCGGCGGGCGTTGTCGACGACGCTGTCGAGCAGGACGAGGATGTCGGCCGGTGCCTCGGTGAGATAGGTGGTGAACGGCCAGAGCAGGCCGGGGAACCGGGCGGTCTGCGGGCCGCGGTGGGCGGCGAACGCGTCGCGGACCCGGCGGACCAGGGCGGCGGCCTCCGGGTCGTCGGCGAAGCCCTGGAAGCCCTGGCTCTCCACGGCGAGGAAGTACTGCAGCATCCGCAGCTGCATCCGGGGCCAGTAGCGGGGGTCGCTCTCGTCCTCGGGGTCGGTGCCGAGGCGCAGCGCGCGCTCGACCCATGCCAGGCCCTCGGGCCGGTAGTTGCGCAGCCACCAGAACCAGCCCATGGCGAGGACGAGGCGCTGTGCGCCGGTCTCGTCGGGGTGGCCGGGGGCGGTGGCGGGGGCGGTGGCCCGGTGCAGGGCGGCGCGGATGTTGTCGAGGTCGCGCTCCAGGCGGTCGATCCAGGGGAGCTGGTCGCCGGAGCGGAGCAGCGGCTCGGCGGTCTCGGCGAGGGCGGTGAAGTGGGCGGTGTGCGCGGCCTCGGCGGCGGCGCGCAGCCGTGGGGTCTCGGCGGCGCGCTCGGTCGCGTACTCGTGGATGGTCTCCAGGAGCCGGTAGCGCATCTCGCCGTCCTCGGTGGGGGTGGCGACGACGAGCGATTTCTCGACGAGGCTGCCGAGGGTGTCGAGGGTGTCGACGCCCTCGGCGGGGTGAGCGAGGCCAGCGGGGTCGGCGAGGGCTTCGGCGGCGGCGAGGTCCCAGCCGCCGGCGAAGACGGAGGTCTGCCGGAGCAGGGCCCGTTCGGCCTCGTCGAGGAGGTCCCAGGACCAGTCGACGACCGCGCGGAGGGTCTGCTGGCGGGGCAGCACCGTGCGGGAGCCGGAGGTGAGCAGCAGGAAGCGGTCGTCGAGGCGGTCGGCGATCTGGCGCGGGGTGAGCAGCCGCAGCCGGGCGGCGGCCAGTTCGATGGCGAGCGGGAGGCCGTCGAGGCGGCGGCAGATCTCGTCGACGGCGGCGGCGCTCTCGGCGTCGGCGTCGGCCCGGAAGGCGGGGCGGACGGTGCGGGCGCGCTCGGTGAAGAGCCGGTGGGCGGGGGCGGGCGGCAGCGGTTCGACCGGGCGGACGGCTTCGCCGGGGACGCCGAGCGGCTCCCGGCTGGTGGCGAGGATCCGCAGGTCGGGGCAGTGGGTGAGGAGGACGTCGGCGAGGGCGGCGGCGGCGCCGATGACGTGCTCGCAGTTGTCGAGGACGAGGAGCAGCGGGCGGCGGGCCAGGTGCTCGACGAGGTGGGCGGTGGGGTCGTCCTGGAGCGGGACGCCCTCCCGGGTGATCAGGTTGGTCTCGCGCAGCCGGAGCGCGGAGAGCACGGCGCCGGGGACGGCGTCGGGGTCGTCGAGCGGGGCGAGTTCGGCGATCCAGGCGGCGGCGCCGACGGCCTGCCGGGCGGCCTCCTCGGCGAGCCGGGTCTTCCCGGAGCCGCCGGGCCCGGTGAGGGTGACGAGCCGGGAGTCCGCGAGGTCGGCGCGCAGCGCGGCGAGGTCGGGTTCGCGGCCGACGAAGGAGGTGAGCCGGGGGCGGATGTTGCCGGGCTCCTCGGCGGGCGGCACGGTGGATCCGGGGGCGGGCGTGGGGGCGGCGGCGGGCCGGGGCGGGGGCGGGTCGCCCGCGAGCAGTTCGGCGTGCAGCGCGGTCAGCTCACGGCCGGGGTCGGTGCCGAGGCCGTCGGCGAGGGTGCGGCGGGCGCTCTCGTACGCGGCGAGCGCGTCGGCCGGGCGGCCCTCGGCCCGCAGGGCGCGGATCAGCTGGGCGTGGAAGGTCTCGTCGTACGCGTACGCCCCGGTCAGCTCGGTCAGTTCGGGCACGAGCCCGTCGGTGGCGCCGCGCCGCAGGTCGGCCTCGACGCGCTGGCGGAGCGCGGCGAGCCTGCGGGCCTCGGTCCGCACGCCCGCGTGCTCGGGCAGATCGGCGAGCGCGGGCCCGCGGAACAGGCCGAGCGCGGCCCGCAGCAGCGCGGCGGCGGCCTCCGGGTCCCCGGCGGCGAGCCGGGTACCGGCCTCCCGCACCTGCCGCTCGAACACGAACAGGTCGATGTCCTCGGGGCGCGCCACCAGCCGGTATCCCCCGGGCCCGGACTCGACGGCGTCCTTCCCGAGCACCCGGCGCAGCCGCCCGACGAGCGCCTGCACCGCGGCGGCGGCCTCCAGCGGCGGCTCGTCCCCGTACACGTCGTCCACCAGCTCCCCGACGGACACCGTCCGCCCGCCCCGCGAGGCGAGCGCGGCGAGCAGCGCCCGCAGCCGGGCGCCACCGAGGGGAAGGGGCGCGCCGTGGGCGTCGAGGACATCGGTGGACCCGAGAATCAGAAACCGCACCGCCCCATTCTCGCGGCTGCCCGGGCCGTACGCCTCGGGGTTTCCCCGGAGAGGGGCGCGCGGGGCGCGCGGGCCCGGTCAGAACTCGGCGGTGTCCAGGTCGAAGCCGAGCGGGCGCGGCAGCGGGGCGACCGTGCCCAGCCGGTGGGCGGCCCGGTGCAGGTACTGGCCCCCCTCCGGAGCGGAGCAGACGACGGCCTCGCCCGACTCCCGGTCGATGAGCAGGTACACCGGGATGCCCGCCCGGGCATAGCCGCGGACCTTCTGGAGGCGGTCGCGGTCCGCCGTCGACTTCGACGTGACCTCCGCGACGAGCAGGACGTCGGCCGCGCCGTGCCATTCCTGATCGTCGGCGTAGCTCCCCTTGGGGGCGATCACGAGGTCCGGGATCACCTTCGAACCGTCGGGGAGGGCCAGACCGACCCCGGTGTACCGGCCGAGCGCGCGGTCGTGGTCCCGGACCTGGCCGCTCAGTTCCGAGACGATCTCCTCGTGTTCACCGTTCGCCGGTGGGACCACCGCGATCTCCCCTTCGGTCAGCTCCAGGCGCCAGCCCTTGGGGGCCGCCGCACTCAAGAGCTCGAAGGTCTGCGCCGCGGACGCGCCCTCGTGGTCGGGCGGCTGCGCCATGGCCATGACGGACCTCCTACGCTCGGTGCGACGCTCCCAGCGTAGGTTCCCGCGCCCGCCGGGAACGGCGCCCCCTTCACTCGAACGGGCGTGCTGTGACGTTTCCGCGCGCGGGCCTCGATCGCCGGTGCCGCGCCCCGGGGGCCCGTCCGCTCGGGCCGTCCGCTCAGACAGTCCGCTCAGGCCGGCAGGGAGCGGGCCGACGGGATCAGGGGGCCGGGGACCGCGCGGTGGCGGGGGGCGGCGGTGCCGGTCCAGCAGGAGCCGCGGCGGGCGAGGAGGCGGCGGAGCCAGAGTTCGGTGGAGATCAGGTCGGCGAGGCCGTCCAGCGGGAGCTGTTCGCCGTCGGCGGCGGCGCGCAGGGCGCGGCGGACCACCCGGGCCTCGATCAGGCCCGCGTCGGCCAGCAGCGGGGCGTCGAAGAGGGCCATCAGCTGGGGCAGCGCGGTGCGCAGGCCCGCGCGGGTGGCGGCGGCCGGGACGGCCGGGTGCGGGGTGCCCCAGCCGGGCGGCAGGTCGTGGATGCCCGCGCCCGCGAGCACCGTGCGCAGCACGCCCGCGCGTGCGTCGGGCTGGACCCGCAGCGATTCGGGGAGGTCGCGGCAGGCCCGTACCACCTGGTTGTCGAGGAACGGGGCGTGCAGCCGCTGGCTGCGGATCTCGGCGGCCTGTTCCAGGATCCGGTGGTCGGCGGCCGCCCGGGCGAGGGCGGCACGCGCGCGTGCCTCGCCGGGCCGCTGGACGGCGGCCGGGAGGGTCGCCGCCCGGGTCAGCCGAACCGATACTTCGGCGAGCGCCTCGCCGGTCAGCCAGCGCGCCGCGGGCCCCGGCCGGGACCAGGCGAGCGCGGAGAGCGACGCCTCCAAGGGGCCGTAGCCGCCGTCGGGCGCCCGGTTGGCCTCAAGCACGCGCGTGGCGGCGCTCTCCAGGCCCGCGCGGTAGGGCGTACGGGCCAGCCTGCGTGCCGCCCGGTACACCTGGAGCGGCACCAGGAGCGCGCCCGCCGACGGGCCGCTCGCCTTGGCCAGCGCGGTCACCGGCCGCACCAGGGACCGGCGCCGCCGGTCCATCAGGAGGTCGGCCAGGCGCGCCGGGTGGGCGTCCAGGACCTGCCGGGCGCCGAAGCCGGTGAAGTGGTCGGCGCTGCCGCCGGCGAGCCGCCTTCGGTGGCGTTCGGCGGAGACCAGGGCGGGGCCCGGCTCGTCGGTGAGCGGACCTTCGAGCTCCGCGTACGGCAGCGCCTCCTCGCCGGCCGCGACGACGACGTGGTGCAGCCGGGGGTTGGCGGCGATCTCGCGGGCCCGGGTGAGTTCGTCCTGGCCGCCGCGCCCGGTGGGCTCGTCGAGCCCGGTGAGGTCGTTGAAGGTGACGGCGAGCAGCCGCTCCCCCGCCCCGGTGCCGTGGCCCAGGATGGTGCCGGGCACGCCGGGCAGCCCGGCCGCGAGCAGCGCGAGGGTGCCGGAGGCGCTGCCGCCGGACAGGTCGGCGCCGATGCCGGGCGCGGGCGCGCCGCCGCGGGCCGCCCGCCGGTCGGCGGGGCCCATGCCCGGCACCGGACCCGGGTCGGGCGGCGGGCTCTCGGGCGCGTGCCGGGGCGCGGTGAGCCGGGCGCGTACGGCGCCGATGAGGGCGTCCCTGACGGCCTCCACGGCCTGCCGGGGGTCGGCCTCGGGCGCGGCGACGGCGAGCGACGACACCGTCTCGTAGCCGCTGATCTCCCGGGAGCCCTCGCGCAGGATCAGCGCGTGCCCGGGCGGCACCCGGCGCACCCCCTCGTACGGGGTGGAGTCGCGCAGCGCCTCGGGCGTCTCGGGGCAGGCGAGCAGCGCGGCCAGGTGTCCGATGTCGAGCTGGGCCTCGGTGAGGTCGGCGAGCGGCAGGGCCGCGGTGCCGTAGGCCGTGCCGCCCGCCCACGGGGTGTGGAACACCGGCCGGGCGCCCGCGAGATCACCGGTGACGGTGATCCGGCGGCCGGCCTTGACGACGGCGGTGTAGCTGCCGGGCCAGGCGGTCAGATGCCGCAGCGCGCCCCCGCGCGCGGTCAGCAGCCCGCGCCGCAGTTCCTCGTCGCTCGCGGCGCAGCAGCCGAGCACGGCGAGCCGGGTCTGCGCGTCGACGTCGAGCAGCCGCACCTCGTCGGGGCGCCAGTCGCCGACCGCCCACAGCGGATCGGGGTCGCCCCAGAGCAGTTGTGCGCCCACCGGATGCACCGTGCGCCCCTCGGCGGGGTCACCGACCGCACCGGCCGCGGGCGGCGCGCCGGGGGTCCCGTACGGCGCCGGGCCCGGGCCGCCGAAGCGCGCGGCGACACTGCTCCAGCCCACCAGCCACCGCATCGCCGCCTCCACAAAGGTCGAGTGGAGGACATGCTGCCATGACAACGGCGCACGGGAGGTGTCGTGGGGGCCAACGCCACAAGGGTGAATGCACCCCTGGCATGGGCCAGTTGACGACCGTCGGGTTTCGGCCATTCTGCACCGGTCGGCGTGGCGGAGGTTTCCCTCCAGGACCCGCGCCGGGTGTCCCCAGGATCCCCTGCCGACCCATCCAGGACCGTTCCGGAACCACGATCAACTCCCGTTGATCATGGGTGAGTTCACGAAGGTTCACGGCAGTCCGGGAGGCGGTCGCCTCCCGGAGCCGTCCGCCGCCCGCGGGGATTGGGGCGACGGTGTCCCCCAGCCCACCCGGTCCAGGACATCGGTCCTCGGCCAAGCGGGCCGACCCACGCAGCACTCATGGAAGCGCTCGCCCCAGAACCCGACGAGAGCGCACGGCCGGGCGCACGGCCGCGCGGCGGGAGCACGCCGGACCGGACAGGGGGCGCCACTCATTCCATCCCACAACAATCTCGCCATACGGAACACCGCCCCTTAACGGTCGGGATCCGGCGAACTACGCTGTGCTTACGAATGCCGCGCGCCTATGCCCGGCGTCGTGGCGGCGTCTGGGTGTCGTGTCGAGGGGTGGCGTCATGTCCAGGGAGCAACGCGGGCCGAACGAAAAGCTCGGCACGGTTCTCGCCCTCGCGGGAATCAGCAATGCCGGGCTGGCCCGGCGCGTCAACGATCTCGGTGCGCAGCGGGGTCTGACGCTTCGTTACGACAAGACCTCGGTGGCCCGCTGGGTCGCCAAGGGAATGGTGCCGCAGGGCGCCGCACCGCACCTGATCGCCGCCGCCATCGGCCAGAAGCTGGGCCGCCCGGTGCCGCTGCACGAGATCGGGCTCGCCGACGCCGACCCGGCGCCCGAGGTGGGGCTCGCCTTCCCGCGCGACGTCGGCGAGGCGGTCCGCTCCGCCACCGAGCTCTACCGGCTGGATCTCGCCGGTCGGCGCGGCGGCGGCGGCATCTGGCAGTCGCTGGCCGGCTCCTTCTCGGTGAGCGCCTACGCGACCCCGGCCTCCCGCTGGCTGATCACCCCCGCCGACCCTTCGGTGGCACGGCTCGCGCCCGGCGCCGTGGACCTGGCGGCACCGGCGGGACCGGACGGCACCGGACCCGGGGCGGGCACCGCCCCCGCCGGATCCGCCGGTACGGGCGGCGGCGCCCCCGGCGAGAACGGCGACCACGCGCGCGTGGGCCACAGCGACGTCGCCAAACTCCGCGAGGCCGCCGAGGACGCCCGCCGCTGGGACTCCAAGTACGGCGGCGGCGACTGGCGCTCCTCGATGGTCCCCGAGTGCTTACGGGTCGACGCCGCACCGCTGCTGCTCGGCTCCTACTCCGACGAGGTCGGCCGCGCCCTGTTCGGCGCCACCGCCGAACTGACCAGGCTGGCCGGCTGGATGGCCTTCGACACCGGCCAGCAGGAAGCCGCCCAGCGCTACTACATCCAGGCGCTGCGGCTCGCCCGCGCCGCCGCCGACGTGCCGCTCGGCGGCTACGTCCTCGCCTCCATGTCCCTGCAGGCCACCTACCGGGGCTTCGCCGACGAGGGCGTCGACCTCGCCCAGGCCGCCCTGGAACGCAACCGCGGCCTGGCCACCGCCCGCACCATGTCCTTCTTCCGGCTCGTCGAGGCCAGGGCGCACGCCAAGGCGGGCGACGGGACCGCCGCCGCCGCCGCGCTCAAGGCCGCCGAAGGCTGGCTGGAGCGCTCCCGGGAGGGCGACCCCGACCCGTCCTGGCTGGGCTTCTACTCGTACGACCGGTTCTGCGCCGACGCCGCCGAGTGCTACCGCGACCTCAAGCTGCCCCGGCAGGTGCGCCGCTTCACCGAGCAGGCGCTGTCCCGGCCCACCGAGGAGTTCGTGCGCTCGCACGGCCTGCGGCTGGTGGTGTCGGCCGTCGCCGAGCTGGAGTCGGGCAACCTGGACGCGGCCTGCGCGGCGGGCACGCGCGCGGTGGAGGTCGCCGGGCGGATCTCCTCCGCCCGCACCACCGAGTACGTCCGGGACCTGCTGCACCGCCTGGAGCCGTACGGGGACGAACCCCGGGTGATGGAGCTGCGCGAGCGGGCGAGGCCGCTGCTCGTGACCCCGGCATGACCCGCCGCCCGGCGGCGGACCTCGCGGTTCACCGCCTCGCGCCGCGTGGCCTCGCGGTCCGTGGCCTCGCGGTTCACGGCCTCGCGGTTCACGGCCCGCGCGGCGGATCAAGGAGTGACGAGCGTCCCAGGGTGCGGGCGGTTTAGCGGGGATGTCAGTGGGCCAGTGCACTATCAGGGGTGGGAGGTGGCGCTGGTGTCCGTGTCGGACCGTTTCGACTGTGATGTGCTCGTGATCGGCGGTGGGATCGTCGGTCTGTCGACCGCGTACGCGATCACGCGCGCCGCCCCGGGCACCCGGGTCACGGTCCTGGAGAAGGAGGACGCCCCGGCGCGCCACCAGACCGGCCGCAACAGCGGGGTCATCCACAGCGGGATCTACTACCGCCCCGGCTCCCTCAAGGCCCGCTTCGCCGTCGAGGGCGCCGCCGAGATGGTCAAGTTCTGCGCGGAGTACGGGATCGACCACGAGGTCACCGGCAAGCTCATCGTCGCCACCGACCGCGACGAGCTGCCCCGGCTGCACGCCCTCGTGCAGCGCGGCAGGGAGAACGGGATCCCGGTCCGCGAACTGGGCCCCGCCCAGATCAGCGAGTACGAGCCGCGGGTCCGCGGCCTCGCCGCCATCCACGTCGGCAGCACCGGCATCGTCGACTACGGGCAGGTCGCCGCCAAGCTCGCCGACGCCTCCGGCGCCCGCATCCGGTACGGCTCCGCCGTCACCGCCGTCGACCGGCGCCCCTGGGGCGTGGCGGTGCGCACGGCCGCCGGACAGGTGGTGCGCGGCCGGGTCCTGGTGAACTGCGCGGGCCTGCACTGCGACCGGATCGCCCGCCTCGCGGGCGACGACCCGGAGATGCGGATCGTCCCCTTCCGCGGCGAGTACTACGAGCTGGCCGACCCCTCCCTCGTCCGCGGCCTGGTCTACCCGGTGCCCGACCCGGCCTTCCCCTTCCTCGGCGTCCACCTCACCCGGGGCATCGACGGCGGCGTCCACGTCGGACCCAACGCGGTCCCGGCGCTCGCCCGCGAGGGCTACGGCTGGTCCGTGGTCCGCCCCGGCGACCTCGCCGAGACCCTCGCCTGGCCCGGCAGCTGGGCCATCGCCCGCGCCCACTGGCGCTACGGGGCGGGCGAGCTGCACCGCTCGCTGTCCAAGCGGGCCTTCACCGAGGCCGTCCGCCGGATGCTGCCGATCGTCGAGGAGCGCGACCTGCGCCGGGCGACCCCGGGCGTGCGGGCCCAGGCCGTGCTCAAGGACGGCACCCTCGTCGACGACTTCCTGATCCGCGAGGGGCAGCGCACGGTCCATGTGCTCAACGCGCCCTCACCGGCCGCCACCGCCTCGCTCCCGATCGGCCGCGAGGTCGCGGGCCGCGCCCTCGCCCTGCTCTGACCGAGCCGCCCGCTCCGGCCAAGCCGCCCGACCCCCCTCGGGCCGAGCGCCGGTGGGCCTCCGCGGCGCCGTGCGGCGGGCGACCGGCGCCGTAGAATCGGGGGCATTGTGTCTGAGCAGCCTGAGAACACCCCGAGCACCCCGCACGCCGCCCCCGCCCCGCAGGGCCCGGCCGTGGACGAGGTCGGCCGGCCCGTCGTACGGCGGGGCAGCCAGCGGTTCGCACCGGGCGAAGGCCCCCTGCCGGACCCGGCCGGGTCGCACCACGAACGCCGGATCCGCAGCTTCCAGCCGCGCCGCTCCCGCGTCACCACCGGCCAGGCCGAGGCCATGCTGAAGCGCTGGCCCGACTGGGGCCTCGACATCGACGGCAGCCGGGTGCTCGACCTGGCCGAGATGTTCGACGGGCTGCCCGTCGTCCTGGAGATCGGCTTCGGCATGGGCGAGGCCACCGCCCAGATGGCCGCCGCCGACCCCGGCACCGGCATCCTCGCCACCGACGTGCACACCCCCGGCCAGGGCAACCTGCTCGGACTCGCCGACCGCAACGGCCTCACCAACGTCCGGGTGGCCAACGGCGACGCCATCATCCTGCTCCGCGAGATGATCGCGCCCGAGTCGCTCGCGGGCTGCCGGGTCTACTTCCCCGACCCCTGGCCGAAGAAGCGCCACAACAAGCGCCGGCTGATCCAGCCCGAGTTCCTCACCCTGCTCGCCCCCCGGCTGAAGAAGGGCGCGCTGCTGCACTGCGCCACCGACTGGGAGGAGTACGCGGAGCAGATGCTGGAGGTGCTCACCGCGCACCCCGACTTCGAGAACAGCCAGGCCGACGGCGGCTACGCGCCGCGCCCCGGCTTCCGGCCGGTGACCCGCTTCGAGGGCCAGGGCCTGGACAAGGGCCACGTCGTCCACGACCTGCTGTTCCACCGGGTCTGAGCCGAGGGTGGGCCGGGGCGGCCGCCGGATGTGTGGATGGTCCGGGTTATCCACAGGCTGGGAGAACCCCCTCGCCGCTGTCGGTGCCGCTCGTTAGGGTCGTTGCGTGTCGTCGAAACCGATGGCCGGACCCACCAGCGAGCCGGCCCCCGCATCCGTCCCCGCTTCCCCGCCCGCCGCGGCGCGGGCCGAAGCGTCGGCCGGTGCGTTCATCCCCGCGCCCAGCCCCGTGCCCGCCCTGGAGAGCGACCGGCCGGACTTCGCCGCCGTGCCGGACCGCGCCAAGTGGCGCTACAAGCCCCGCAAGGACTTCTGGCGCAGCAAACTGGTCCGCGCCATCGCCCTGATCACCGTGCTCGCGATCTGCGCGCTCGCGATCCTCGCGATGGTCCGGGAGGAGACCGGCACCGAGGGCTTCCTCGTCGGCCTCGGGATCGCGACCCTGCCCGTGCCGCTGCTCATCGCCGCCTTCCGCTGGCTCGACCGGGTCGAGCCGGCCCCCTGGAAGAACCTGCTGTTCGCGCTCGCCTGGGGCGCCTTCGCCTCCACGCTGGTGGCGATCCTCGCCAATTCCTTCGCCATCGACTGGATATCCAGCATCTCCGCCGACCCCGGCTCCGCCGAGTCCCTGGGCGCGACCGCCGTCGCCCCGGTCGTCGAGGAGACCGCCAAGGGCGCCGCGCTGCTGCTGCTCTTCCTGTTCCGGCGCCGGGACTTCACCGGCCCGGTCGACGGCCTGGTCTACGCGGGCTTCACGGCCACCGGCTTCGCCTTCACCGAGAACATCCTCTACCTGGGCAACGCCTTCGGCGAGGACCAGGACCTCGGCTCCGGCGGCGTCTCGACGACCGTGGCGACCTTCTTCGCCCGGATCATCATGTCCCCGTTCGCCCACCCGCTGTTCACCTCGCTCACCGGCCTCGGCCTCGGCTTCGCCGCGCTGCTCGCGACCGGGGCGAAGTTCCGCCGCACCCGGATGTGGCTGCTGCCGATCACCGGACTGCTGCTCGCGATGGGCCTGCACGCGACCTGGAACGGCTCGGCGAGCTTCCACCCGCTGGCCTTCGTCCTCGTCTACGTGATGTTCATGGTCCCGGTCTTCGCCATGCTGACCTGGCTGGCGATCTGGAGCCGCCAGAAGGAGCTGCGCACCATCGCGGGCGAGCTCCCGGCGTACGCGGCGGCGGGCTGGCTCGCGCCCGACGAGCCGATGGCGCTCGCCTCGATGCGGGCCCGCGCGACGGCCCGTGGCTTCGCCGCCCGCGGCTTCGGCAAGCCCGGTTCGCGGGCCGTCGGGGAGTACGAGGCGTTCGCCACGACCCTGGCGTTCCTCCGGCACCGGGCCCGCCGCGGCCAGATACCCGGGGACTTCACGGCCCGCGAGCAGGAGCTGCTGCACCACCTGTGGGAGCGCCGCCAGGTCGCGTCGCCCGCGCTCACCTACGCGGCCCGGGCCACCGGCCAGGTGTGGGTGCCGCCGCAGTACCTGGACTACGGCGGCTACAACCCGTACCGGAGCTAGTGTCCTGGGCGGAAGCGGGGGCTCACTCCTCCGACGCCGCCGTCAGGGTGGCCAGCTCCGTGTCCGTCAGGGTCAGGTCGGCGACCGCGAGCAGTGCGGGCAGCTGCTCGACCGTGCGGGCGGAGGCGATCGGGGCGGCGACCGTCGGCCGGGCGGCGAGCCAGGCGAGCGCGACCGTCGCGGGCTCGGCGCCGTGCGCCTCGGCGACCGAGTCCAGCGCGGCCAGCACCCGCAGGCCCCGCTCGGACTCCAGCAGCTCCGTCATCCGCGGGGCGCGGACGCTGTCCACCGTCCTGCCGGGGCGGTACTTGCCGGTGAGGAAGCCGCTCGCGAGACCGAAGTACGGCACGGCCGCGAGCCCGCCCGCCGCGACCGTGTCGAGGAGCGGGCCCTCGTAGGTGGCACGGGAAATCAGGTTGTAGTGCGGCTGGAGGGCCACGTAGCCGGTCAGGCCCTCGGCCTCGGCGAAGTCGAGGGAGGCCCGCAGCCGCTCGGGGGAGATGTTGGAGGCGGCGACGGCCCGCACCTTGCCGTCCTTCACCAGCTGGTCGAGGGAGGTGACGATCTCCTCCACCGGCACGGACTCGTCGTCGAAGTGCGAGTAGTACAGATCGAGGTGGTCGGTGCCGAGGCGGCGCAGCGACTCCTCGACGGCGGCCTTGATGTTCGTCGCGCCGAGTCCCTTGTACTTCGGGTGCCCGCCGACCTTGGTGGCGATCAGGACGTCCGAGCGGTTGCCGCGCGAGGCCAGCCAGCGGCCGATGACGGTCTCGGACTCACCGCCCTCGTTGCCCTCGGCCCAGGCCGAGTAGACGTCGGCGGTGTCGATGAAGTTGCCGCCCCCGGCGACATAGGCGTCGAGGACGGCGAAGGACTGCGCCTCGTCGGCGCTCCAGCCGAAGACGTTGCCCCCGAGAGCGAGCGGGAAGACGTGCAGGTCGGAAGCGCCCAGACGGCGAAGAGAGGTCATGCGGAGTTGCAACCCCCGCCCCGCCGGGCCTATTCCGTCCCACCAGGCCCTGCCTGGGTCAGACCCCGGAGGGGGTCAGACCGACAGGCCCTTGGAGCGCAGCCAGTCCGCCGGGTCGATGCCGTCGCCGGACGGGGTGTGCACCTCCAGGTGCAGGTGCGGGCCGGTGACGTTGCCGGTGGCGCCGACCCGGCCGATGGTGTCGCCGGTGCCGACCGACTGGCCCGCGGCGACCGTCATCGAGGACAGGTGGCAGTACCAGACCTCGGTGCCGTCGGAGAGTTCCAGGACGATCCGGTAGCCGTAGGCCCCGGACCAGCCCGCCGACTTCACGGTCGCGCCGTGCACCGCCTTGACCGGGGTGCCGGTGGGGGCGGCGAAGTCCAGACCGGTGTGGTGGCCGGAGGACCACATCGAACCGGCCTCGCCGTAGGTCGAGGTGATCGTGTACGAGGAGGTCGGCAGGGCGTAGCTGGCGGCGAGCTTGGCGAGCCGCTCGGCCTCCGCCTTCGCCCGGGCCTCCGCCTCGGCCTTCTTCTTCGCCTCGGCCGCCGCCTTCGCCGCCGCGTCCGCCTTGGCCTCGGCCTCCGCGGCCGCCTTCTCGGCGGCGCGCTTCTCCGTCTCGGCCTTCTCGGCGGCGTCGGCCGCGGCCTGCTGCTGCTCGGCCTGCTGGAGGATCCGGGCGCGCAGCGCCTCGCCCGCGTCGGCCGCGGTCCTGGTCTCGGTCCTGGTGGCCGTACCGGCGGCGTGGCCCGCGCCCGCCCCCGTACCGGCGCCGTGGGCGGAGTCCACGACCTCGGTGGTGGTGTAGGTGAGCGCGGTGAGCGGCTGGGTGGCGCGGTTGCCGCCGACGGCCTCGTCGCGCGCGGCGTCGGAGTCGTCCGCTCCGAGCAGGGCGCCGACGCCGGGCAGATCGCCCGGGGCGGGCAGGTCGAGGTCCGGCAGCGCTATCGAGACCGGGGGCTTCTCCTGGGCGGTGGCCAGACCGCCCGCGCCCACGGCGGCGATGACGCCGACGCCGAGCACGGTGGAGGAGCGGGCGAAGTTGGAGCGCTGCTTGACGATCCGGTGGCGGCCGCCCGAGCGGGCGTCGCCGCGCAGGGAGTCCTCGGTCGGGTTCCAGCCGTCCTCCGCGGCGGGCGCGGAGGTGTCCCAGGGCTCCCCTGCTCCGTCCGGGCCGCCCGTCGGTCCAGAAGTTCCGAAGGGGGCGAAGGGGGTATGCGGAGCGGGGGTGTTGGACGCCACGGAGGCGTTCTCCTTTCCTTCCTTCTCGCCTACCGGGTTAGCTGACGGGTTCGGAGCAGGAAGGTCTCCTACGGGCAGTGCCGCACGGGTGCGGCGGGGCCCGATTCACCCCAAGTGGTGGTTCCCCGGTTCCCTTTCGGAATTCGGCGCACGCGCACGGTGCCGTCTCTTGCGACGGCTGGGACGACCGCGCTGCGTTATCGAACGTTAATAGACTCGGCGCTCCGATTCCAAGCCGTTCCCCTTGATCATTCGCTGAATTGGGAGGGATTGGTCCGAGTTGACCCCCACTCAGGGCAAGGTCAGCACCAAAGCCCGAATCTGACGTTACGTCAATTGTTATCGGAGCGACACCCTTCGACTACGACCCGTCACGGGCCCCCTGGCACCACCGGCATGGTCCGCCGCCGCTCCGGCTGACCCGCCGCCGGACGCCCCACCGCGAGCAGCGCCATGTCGTCCGTCGTCCCGCCGTCCGTGTGCCGCCGCACGTCCGCCACCAACGCGTCGAGCAGCTCCTCGGGCCCCGGGAAGATCCGGCCCCCGAGCCGCTCCGCCGGGTCGTAGAACACCCCCTCGGCGTCCCGCGCCTCCGACAGACCGTCCGTGTAGAAGAGGAGGGTCGCGCCCTGCGGGTACGGCGTCACGTCCGCCCGGTCCGGCCAGGCCGCCAGCTCCCCCATCCCCAGCGGCAGCGCCGCCTCGCTCGGCCGCAGCACCCGCAGCGCGCCGTCCGCGTGCAGCAGCATCGGCTCCGGATGCCCCCGGTTCACCACCCGCACCACCCGGTCGCCGCCCGGGATCTCGGCGAGCACCGCCGTCGTGAACCCCTCGAAGGCGTCGAGCCCGGCCCGCCGGGTGCCCTCCCGGGCCAGCGCCCGCTCAAGGCGGGCCGCCACCCGCTCCAGGGTCGGCTCCTGCTCGGCCGCCTCCCGGAACGCCCCGATGACCACGGCCACCGCCTCCACCGCCTCGAGCCCCTTGCCCCGCACGTCACCGACCACCAGACGCACCCCGTAGGGGGTGTCCTGCACGGCGAACAGATCACCGCCGATGAACGCGTCCGCCTGCGCCGCCTCGTACCGCGCGGCGATCTGGAGCCCGCCGATCCGTTCGGCCGGCGCGGGCAGCACCGCCTTCTGCGCGGTCTCGGCGATCACCCGCGCCGACGCGAGCCGTTCGCCGCTGCGCAGCACCACCCGGTTCACCAGCAGGGCGAGCACCGCGACCGTCGTCACCGTCAGCGTCTCGGTCAGCGAGGGGATCTGGTCCGAGGTCCCGTTGTAGAAGTGCAGCCCCACGCTGGCCAGAACCGCGGCGATACCCGTGATGAGGGTGGTGCGGGTGGGAAAGAAGGGGGCGGCGATCAGCGGCGCCGCCACGAACATCGGCGACGCCGTGTACGTGGCCGGGGTCGACACGTCGAAGACGACCCCGCCCACGATGATCAGCGGCGGCAGCGCCCGCAGGAAGCGCCGGGCCCCCGGGTACGGCGGCACACCGCCGCCGTACCCGCCCCGCACCACCGCTCGCGCCACCTGTGCTCGCCCGCTCCCTGGTCTCCGCACCCCTGGGGGTGCCCGGCCGCCGCCGTGCTCCGGACCGGACCGCGCCGCCGTGATCGCGCCACCGCGATCACCCCAGGGTGCCGTCAGGCCGAGCCGGTCGGCGACTCCTCCTCGGCCGACTGGCGTACGACGCCGGCCACCGCCGAAGCCTCGGCCAGCCGGCCGCCCCTGGCCAGGGCCGCCATCCCGGCCGCGCACCCCACCCCCACCGCGCACAGCGCCAGCCACGGCACCGCCGACCAGCCCGTCACCCCGAGCAGCACGCCCGTCCCCAGGTTCCCCAGGGTGATCCCGATCCCGCAGACCGTGTTGTAGAGCCCGTAGTGGGTGGCCACCCAGCGGCCCCCGGACAGCGCGACGACCGTGTCCATCTCGTACGGGTAGAGCACCGCGTTCGCCACCGCGAGCACCGCCGCGCACAGCAGCAGCCCCACAAGCGCCCGCCCCAGCACCGCAGGGACCAGGAACGCGGCCCCCATCAGGCCGAGCCCGAGCACCAGACACCGCTCCCGGGACAGCCGGGCCCGGCACCAGGCGGTGATCCGCAGCTGCCCGGCGAGCGCCACGAGCGCCGACACGACGAACAGCGCGGTGGTCGCGGCCGTGCCCCCGGCGGCGAGCGGCAGCGCCAGATAGACCTGGAACGACAGCACGTACGAACCGGTCATCGCGAGCGAGAACAGCCAGAAGACACGGTTCGCGAGGACCGTACGGAACTGCCCGCGCCCTTCCGCCCGCCCCGCCGCCCGCGCCTCCGCCGGTCCCTCCGCCGGTCGCTCCACCCGCCCCGCCGCCGTACCGCCGCCCTTTCCGGTGGTCGGCAGATGCCGCAGCTGTACGCCCGTGAGCACCGCGAACAGCAGCGCCGCCACCACGCACGTCAGCCGGAACGACACCCCGGTCAGCGCCACGCCCACCAGCGGCCCGAGCAGGATGCCCGCCTGGTAGTACACGTTGAACAGGGCGAACGCCCGCACCCTGCGCGCCTCCCCGGCCTCGGCCGCCAGACAGGCCCGCACCGCCGGATTGAACAGCGCGCCCGCGAGACCGGTCGCCAGCGAGGCGGCGAGCAGCGCGGGCAGCGACTGCGCGAAGGCGAGCGCGCCGAAGCCGACCGTCCGCAGCGCGCACCCGGCGACGATCAGCGGCTTGAACCCGAGCCGGTCCGCGAGCGCGCCGCCGACCAGGAACATCCCCTGCTGGGAGAGGTTGCGGGCGCCGAGGACCAGACCGACCGACCAGGCCGCCATGCCGAGCCCGTCGGCGAGATGGGCCGCCAGGTACGGCATCAGCATGTAGAAGCCGAGGTTGATGGTGAGCTGGTTGAGGAAGAGCAGCCGGACGGCCGGTTCGAAGGTACGGGTCTGGCGCCAGATCCCGCCCTCGGCGCGGGCCTCCACCGCCTCAGCCGTCGCCCCCGCCCCCGCCCCCGCCCCGCTCATCGGGCCTCCTCCCGGGCGAAGGACCCGGCCACGGAGCCCGCCACGGCCACGGAATCGGACCGGGCACCGGACCCGGCCCCGGGCACGGCCTGCGGGTGGCCCGCCCGCTCCAGCGCCCGCCGCGTCCAGCCGTCGACCGGCGCGCCCTCCTCGTACGGCGCGGGCTCGGCCCGTACCGGACCGTCCAACAGCCCGTGCCGGGCACAGAACTCGTCGTTGAAGACGGTGTCGAAGTACCGCTGCGGCCCGTCCGGGAAGACGGCCGCGATCCGGGTGCCGCGCGGCCGGGTGCGGGCCAGCCAGCCCGCCACGAGCGCGACCGCGCCGACGCTCCAGCCGCCCGTCGCGAACTGCCGGGCGGCGAGTCGGCGGGCCGCCCGTACCGCTTCCGCCGGACCCACCCAGTGGATCTCGTCGAAGGCGCCGTGATCGACGTTGCCGGGGTGGATGGAGGAGCCGAGCCCGCGCATCAGCCGGTCCCCGGCCGGGAGTCCGAAGACGGTGGAGCGGATCGAGTCGACCCCGACGAGTTCCAGGGCCGGGCTGCTGGTCGCGCGCAGCGCGCGGGCGATACCGGCCGAGTGGCCGCCGGTGCCGACCGCGCAGACCAGCACGTCGATCCGGTCGAGCTGCCCGGACAGTTCGGCGGCGAGCCCGGTGTAGGCGGCCGGGTTGTCGGGGTTCCCGTACTGGTCGGGCCACCAGGCCCCCGGGAGTTCCCCGAGGAGTTCGGTGACCCGGTCCATCCGGGCCCGCTGCCAGCCGCCGTCCGGGCTCGGCTCGGGCACGACGTGGACCCGGGCGCCGTGGGCGGTGAGCATCCGCTCCACGATCGGTTCGAGACCGGGGTCGGTGACGACGTGCACCGGGTGGCCGTGCAGGATCCCGGCGAGCGCGAGCCCGAGGCCGAGGGTGCCGGAGGTCGACTCGACGATCGGCGCGCCGGGCCGCAGCGCGCCGCGGCGGCGGGCCTCCTCGACCATGTGGAGCGCGGCACGGTCCTTGATGCCGCCGAAGTTGAAGCCTTCGAGCTTGGCCCAGTAGCCGGAGCCGGGCCGAGCACCGGGGCGCGGAGGGCTTGTGGTGTGGTCGTCGTCGAGCCAGAGCACCGGAGTGTTGCCGACGGTCTGACCCGCGACGGAGAGCAGGGTGGCGGGATGCGTCATGGTGATCGTCCCTAGGGGTGAGGTGAACGGAGCCTGAGGTCGGTGGGTGAGGTCCGACCCCGGCTCAGTTCCGGTCCACCCCGAGGGCGATGAGCAGCGCGCCCGGCGTCCGGTCCGGCCCGGCCCGTTCCCGTACGCACGGGGTACGGGCGGCCGTCGGGAACACCTCGTCGTACGGCAGCACCACCACGCCACCGCCGCCGCCCGCGTCCGGCACGGACGGCGAGGCGCCCGGTGCCTGGGCGGGCAGGTGCGCGTCGAAGGACCAGCCGTCGTCCGGGTGGCCGCAGCCGTGCGACGGCACGTCGGGGGCGTACTCCGTCCCCGGGCCCGTGACGACCACCGGGGCGGGCGCCGCGGCACCGGTGAAGCGGGGCAGCTCGTGGCCGTGGCCGTGCCCGCCGTGGCAGACGCCCGCGATCAGAGCGACGAGCGCGAAGCACAGGAGGAGGACGGCGGGCACCCGCCGTCCTCCTCCTGCTCCTGCCACTCCTACCGCTCCTGCCACTTCTGCCGCACTCCTCGCCACGCCCGCCACATGATCACCGCACGCTCACCGCACGACCACCGCATGATCACTGATGGTGCGCGTGAGATTACGGGGAGGAGTCACCGCTCCGCAAAGGGACGGGCCGGGATCCGGCCACCCGCCGCGGCCCTCACAGGTTGCGCTCGGCGAACACCGCCATCGCGTCCCGGACGAGGACGGCCGTGCCCTCGCCGTGCCGGTCGTAGTTCTTCGTGAAGCGCGGGTCGTCGACGTACATCTGGCCGAGTCCGACCAGGTACTCCTTGGTCGGCTTCGTCGTGATCGACAGCCACTCGTAGTGCCTGCGGGTGATCGCCTGCACCTCGTCGCTGTCGGCGGCCAGCCCGGCCCGCGCCGCCTGCCCGTAGTCACGGGCGATGGCGACCTGCCGGTCCTTGAACTCCTGCTGCTCCGCCGCGCTCAGCGAACGCCACCAGCGGTCGCCCTTCTCGCCGGCCTTTCTGGCGATCTCCTGGATCGACCACTCCATGACCACCACGCTAGAACTTGACGTTGCGTAAAGGTCAAGGCCGGGCGGGCGGGCGCGGCAGAGCGGGGACGGGCGGATACGACGAAGGCCCGGATCGTCGAGACGATCCGGGCCTTCGTGCTACTGAGTAGCGGGGACAGGATTTGAACCTGCGACCTCTGGGTTATGAGCCCAGCGAGCTACCGAGCTGCTCCACCCCGCGTCGGTGAACACCACCTTACGGCATGAACACCCCTGTACGGAAATCCATTGAAGGCAGCGGGCTCGGAGGGCCCTCGCACCGGCCCCCGCACCGGCCCCCGCCGGGCATTTCCGGCGGCACTCAGCAGCCGCAGTCCTCGGCGTCGACCGGAGCGGTCAGCGCGTCGGCGGTCTGCTGCGCCGGACCCTCCCAGGTCTCGTACGCGAAGCCCTCGCGCACCCAGTACTCGAAGCCGCCCAGCATCTCCTTCACCTGGAAGCCCAGCTCGGCGAGGGCGAGCGCGGCGCGGGTGGCGCCGTTGCAGCCGGGGCCCCAGCAGTACGTGACGACCGGGACGCTCTTGTCGAGGAGCTGCTCGGCCTGCTCGGCGATCAGCGCGGTCGGCAGGTGCACGGCGCCGGGGACGTGGCCCTGGTCCCAGGAGGCGGTCGAGCGGGAGTCGATCACCACGAAGCCGGGGTCGCCGTCGGCGGCGAGGGCACCGGCCACGTCGGAGACGTCGGCGTGAAAGACCAGGCTGGCGCGGAAGTAGGCGGCGGCCTCGGCGGGGGCGGCGGGCGGCGTGCGGAGCACGGCGTTCACGGCCTTCCCGGCGTTCGCGGCGGCGGAGCTGTTGACCTGGGGCGTTGTCGTCGTCATGGTCATCAATCTAAGGAAGTCGATCTTCATCCTGAAGAGGCGTTCCACGGCACTCGGGGGCCATGACCGGGGAATCCCTGGCCTTGGCCGCCACCGGGCGGGGATCTCACCGACCGGACGTGGTCACATCCCGGGACCGCCGTCCGTCAGGGAGGGTGAGGGCGACGAGCGTGACACGAACACGGGGCGAGGGCGCGGGACGAGCGCGGCACGAGCGCCGGACGACCGCCGGACGAGCGCCGGACGAGCGCGAAGGGGAAGCGGAGAGATGAACGAGGAAGCGGAGCAGGCCCGGGGCCTGGACGAGGACCGGCTCGCGGAGCGGTTCGAGGCCGACCGGGGGCATCTGCGGGCCGTGGCGTACCGGATGCTGGGCTCGCTCAGCGAGGCGGAGGACGCCGTCCAGGAGGCGTGGTTCAAGCTCAGCCGCTCCGACATCAGCGAGGTCCGCAATCTCAGCGGCTGGCTGACCACCGTCGTCGGCCGGGTCTGTCTCGATCTGCTGCGCTCGCGCGCCTCGCGCCGCGAGGACCCGCTCGAGTACTACGTGCCCGATCCGGTCGTACGGGAGGAGGGCGCCGCCGACCCGGAGCGGGAGGCGCTGCTCGCGGACTCCGTCGGGCTCGCGCTGCTCGTCGTCCTGGAGACGCTGGCCCCGGCCGAGCGGCTGGCGTTCGTGCTGCACGACATGTTCGCGGTGTCGTTCGACGAGATCGCCCCGATCGTGGACCGCACGCCCGCCGCCACCCGGCAGCTCGCCAGCCGGGCCCGCCGCCGGGTGCAGGGCGCGACCCCGGCGCCCGCGCCGGACGTGACCCGGCAGCGGGAGGTCGTCGACGCCTTCCTGGCCGCGTCGCAGGCGGGCGACTTCGCGGGGCTGCTGACCGTGCTCGACCCGGACGTGCTGCTTCGGGTCGACGGCGGCGTACTCACGGCGGCCGCGTCGAAGCTGGTCAGGGGCGCGGAGGCGGTCACGGCGCAGGCCCTGACCTTCGCGAAGTTCCGGCACGCGGCCCGGCCGGTCACGGCGAACGGCGCGGCGGGGCTCGTGTCGCTCACGGACGGGGTCCCGGTGGGCCTCATGGTGTTCACGATCGTCGAGGACCGGATCGTGGAGATCGACATCGTGGCGGACCCGAAGCGTCTCGCGGCGCTCGGCGTCCACTGAGGGGTCGGTCGACGGGTCTGCGGGCGTGTCTGTATCGACGTCGGTGTCGGTGTCGGTGTCGGTGTCGGTGTCGGTGTCGAAAAACGCATACGCCCGCGCAACACCGCACCGGCTTTCATGCCAGGCATGACCCACGAAGCCGCGACCCACGAAGTCGCCCTGTCACCGGCGAGGGCACGCGTACGGGCCCGCCGCCTCGTCCCCCTCGCCCTGGCGGGCCTCGCCCTCGCCGCCGTGCTGTACGTCCTGCGGCGGCCGCTCAGCATGTCCGCGCCGAGGTGCTTCGCCGGGCGGTGGCACGGGTGTTACGACACCTTCAACGGCGTCGCCCTGATGACCCTGCTGACGCTGCCCCTCGCCGTACTGGCGGTCTGGGCGCTGACCCGGTGGCGGCGGGCCCGCGCCCGTTCGCGCGGGGTCGCCGATCCGGGGGCGTGGCGGCGGTCGCTGGCCGAGGTGGGGATGGTGCACGGCACGGTGCCGCTGGTGTGGCTGACCCTGATGCCGGGCGGTCCCGTGGGCACGGCACCGCTGCGGGTGAGTCTCGTGCCGCTGCGCGATCTGGTCGCGATGGGGCCGCTCGGCATCGCGGGGAACCTGCTGATCTTCGCGACGCTCGGGTTCTTCGCGCCGGTGCGGTGGGCGGCGCTCGCGTCGGTGCCGCGGATCCTGGCGCTCGGGGCGGGCTGCTCGGTCCTGGTGGAGGTGGCCCAGTCGGTGTTCCGGCTCGACCGGGTGTCCTCGGTGGACGACGTCCTGGTGAACGCCGCCGGCGCGGTGCTCGCCGGACTCGCCTCGCGCCGCTGGTGGCGTACGGGGAGCGGTACGTACAGCGGTACGGGGACGAGCCCGGCGGGCGGGCGGACCGGTGTTTAGGCTGCCGTCATGCGCGTACTGATCGTGGAGGACGAGCCGTATCTGGCGGAGGCCGTCCGGGACGGTCTGCGCCTTGAGGCGATCGCCGCGGACATCGCGGGGGACGGCGACACCGCCCTGGAACTGCTGAGCGTCCACGCGTACGACCTGGCGGTCCTCGACCGGGACATCCCCGGGCCCTCCGGCGACGAGGTGGCGCGCCGGATCGTCGCCTCCGGCAGCGGCATCCCGATCCTGATGCTGACGGCGGCCGACCGGATCGACGACAAGGCGTCCGGTTTCGCGCTGGGCGCCGACGACTACCTGACCAAGCCGTTCGAGCTGCGGGAGCTGGTGCTCCGGCTGCGGGCGCTCGACCGCAGGCGGGCGTACGCGCGCCCGCCCGTGCACGAGATCGCCGGGCTCCGGCTCGACCCGTTCCGGCGGGAGGTCTTCAGGGACGGCCGCCAGGTGGCCCTGACCCGGAAACAGTTCGCGGTCCTGGAAGTGCTGGTGGCGGCCGGGGGCGGGGTGGTCGGCGCGGAGGAACTGCTGGCCAGGGCGTGGGACGAGAACGCGGACCCGTTCACGAACGCGGTACGGATCACGGTGTCCGCGCTGCGCAAGCGGCTGGGCGAGCCGTGGGTGATCGCGACCGTGCCGGGCGTGGGCTACCGCATCGACACGACGGGACCCGGCCCCGCACGCGGGTCCGCTGCGGACGGCCGGGCCGGAGAGGGCGAGCGATGACGAAGCGGCGCCCGGGCCTGAGCGCCCGGATGAAACTCACCCTCAGCTACGCCGGTTTCCTCGCCGTCGCGGGCGCGCTGCTGCTGGCGGTCGTCTGGTGGTTCCTGCTGCGGTACGTCCCCGACAAGGACAAGGGCCTGCTCGGCATCTCCCCCAACCGCTACCTCCTGGTGCGCACCTTCGCGCCTGCGGCCGCGCTCGCGATGGGGTTCCTGCTGCTGTTCGGCCTGGTCGGCGGCTGGTGGCTGGCCGGGCGGATGCTGGCGCCGCTCGACCGGATCACGGCGGCGGCGCGGACGGCGGCGACGGG
The DNA here is from genome assembly GCF_044748125.1 of Streptomyces sp. NPDC090025. Classification (NCBI taxonomy): domain Bacteria; kingdom Bacillati; phylum Actinomycetota; class Actinomycetes; order Kitasatosporales; family Streptomycetaceae; genus Streptomyces; species Streptomyces sp. NPDC090025. The sequence continues at coordinate 34,095 of NZ_JBIVFL010000022.1, forward strand.
CTCGCTGTCGCACCGGATCGGGCTGGCGGGCCGCCAGGACGAGTTCCGGGAGCTGGCGGACGCGTTCGACACGATGCTCGGGCGGCTGGAGGCGCACGTCGCCGAACAGCGGCGGTTCGCCGCGAACGCCTCGCACGAGCTGCGGACACCGCTTGCCATCTCCCAGACGCTGCTGGACGTGGCCCGCAAGGACCCCACCCAGGACCGCGACGCGCTGCTCGCCCGGCTCCAGGTGGTCAACTCCCGGGCGATCGGCCTGACGGAGGCCCTGCTGCTGCTCAGCCGCAGCGAGCGGGGCGGCTTCGCCCGGGGCCCCGTCGATCTGTCCCTGGTCGCCGAGGAGGCCGCCGAGGACCTGCTGCCGCTCGCCGAGGAACGCGGCCTCACCCTCGACGTCACCGGCACCCCGGCCCGTACCACCGGCTCCGCCGAACTCCTCCTGCGGCTGGCCACGAACCTCGTCCAGAACGCCGTCGTCCACAACCTCCCGGCCGGACAGGGCGGCACGGTCACCGTGCACACCGAGGAGCGGGGCGACACCGCCGTCCTCCGCGTCGAGAACACCGGCCCCCAGGTCCCGGCCGCCCTCCTCCCGACCCTCACCGAACCCTTCCAACGCGCCTCCGAACGCACCCGCACCACCCCCGACCACGCGGGCGTCGGCCTCGGCCTGGCGATCGCCGCCTCCCTCACCCAGGCCCACACCGGCACCCTCACCATGACCGCCCGCCCGACGGGCGGCCTGGTGGCGACGGTCCGCCTGCCGCGGCTGTCCGGGCTGCCACAGCTGCCCTGACGAACGGCAGAACGCCCCGACCGGTCGGAACCGGTCGGGGCGTTCTGGTGAGTAGGCCGTGTGGGACTCGAACCCACAACCAATGGATTAAAAGTCCACTGCTCTGCCAATTGAGCTAACGGCCCGTGCACGCGCACTCCCGTGCAGCATAGCCGGAGAGCCCTTCGAAACCGATCGGGTATCAGGCCCGGCGCACCGCGAGGTGCGCCGGGCCGATCCAGCGGGTGAGCGGGACGGACCGGGCGGGGCCCGGATCCGGCGGGGGCGGAGCCGGGTGGGCGAGGGCCCGGCGGGGGCTGACGGTCAGTCGGTGTAGTAGCCCGCGAGGTCCGCGACGAGGTGGACCGAGCCCGCGTGGTTGTAGAAGGCGACCTTGCCGTTGACCACCGGGACGACGACCAGGTTCGGAACGGTCTCGCCGGTGGTGAAGTTGAGGTTGGTGGAGATGGTGCGGGTGACGCCGTCCGGGTGGACCGAGACGAAGCTCGGGGCCGTCGGGGCGGTGGCCGTCACGTTGAGGACGACCGCCTTGATGTCCGCCGGGATCCGCTCACCGGTGACCTGGAGGGCGATCGTCCGGCCCGCGCCGACCTTCCCCGCCGTCGCGCCGACGCCGTAACGGGTGTCCAGGACCCGCTGCGGCTGGCTCGCGGTGAAACGGGTGCCGCCGACGGCCGGGCCGTCGACGTAGTAGCCGGCCGCGTCGGCGATCAGATCGACCGTGCCCGCGCGGTTGTAGAAGGTGACCTTGCCGTCCTTCACCGGCACGACCACCAGGTTGGGCACGGTACGGCCCCGGGTGAAGTTGAGGTTCGACGCGGCGGGCCGCGCCGTGCCCGCCGGGTACACCGAGACGAAGCTGTCGGCCGTCGCGTTGGTCGCCGTCACGTTGAGGACCACCGCCCTGGCGCCCGGCTCCGTGACCGGCAGCGTGACCGTGCCGCCGGGACCCACCTTCGCCTTGGCGACGCCCTTGCCGTTACGGGTGTCCATCAGCCGGGTCGGGGTGACCGGGCGGAACCGCGCCCCGTCGGTGCCCTCCGTGTAGTACCCGGCGACGTCCGCGAGCAGATCGACCGCGCCGCTGTTGTTGTAGAAGGTGACCTTGCCGTCGACCACGGGCACGACGACCAGGTTCGGCACCGTGAGCCCCGCCGTGAAGTTCAGGTTCGAGGCCGCCGTGCGCCCCGTGCCCGAGGGGTACACGGAGACGAAACCGGCCGCCGTCGGCTTCACGGCGGTCACGTTCATCACCACCGCGGTCACCCCGGTCGCCGGGACCCCGCCCTGCCCCGTCACCTTCAGGGACACCGTCCGCCCCGCGCCGACCTTGGCCTTCGGCACGCCGCCCTGACCGGTGCGGGTGTCCATCAGACGGGCCGGGGTGAGCGGTTTGAAGGTGCCGGGCGCGCTGGTCAGCGCGCTGCCGGAGAGCGGCAGGGAGCCGGTGGCACGCACCGGGGCACCGGCGCCGTCCGCCGGGCTCGCGGTCATCACGAAGCGGTACGAGCCGTCCTCCAGGCCCCGGCCCCGGTCGTCGCGCCCGTCCCAGGCCACCGCCACCGACGCGCCCTTGCCCGCGTCACCGCGGAAGGTGCGGACGGTCCGGCCCGCCGCGTCGGTGAGCTGGACGGTCCACGGGCCGACCGCGCGCGAGGTCCGCCAGGTCGCCCGGACGTTGCCGCCGGACAGGAGGTCGACGGTCGAGTCGGTCAGGGCCAGCGGCTGGGCGGCCACCGGGACCCGCTTGACCCGGATGTCGTGCCGGGCGTCGACGTACGCGACCCCGCCGCCGAACCGGTCCACCGTCCACGTCCGGTGCCGCCCCGAATCGGAGCCGGCCGCCGCCGGGACATCCGCGAGGTCCGCGGTCTTCCCGCCCGCCGTCAGGTCCGTCAGCCGCAGCTTCTCGCCCTCCTGCCGGACCACGAAACCGTCGCCGAGCAGCGCCTCGCCGGACGGCACCGGCACCGTGGTCCGCGCCGTCAGGTCGAACACGCCCGCCTTGGCGCCCGGGCCGCAGTTCCAGTACAGCCAGCGGCCCACCGCCTGCAGTTCGGCGGGGGCACAGCCGGAGTTGAGCTCGACCGCGGGCAGCGCCTTCTTGGCCGCCAGGTCGTACCCCTCCACCTTGCCCGGCGCCCCGGTGGCCCGCCACAGCCTGCCGGACCACAGCGCACCGGCCGCCGCGGGCCTGGTGAGCACCACGGGCGAGCCGTTGTGGCTGTCCAGGTCGACGACCTTGAGCGAGCCGCCGTCCGACGTCAGCACATAGCGACCGGCCGCGTCGACCACGGACGGCTTCTCGCCCAGGTACGCGGTGCGGGAGCTGCCCGGGGCGATGGGGCTCTCCAGACCGTACGAGGTGGCCGCCACGGTGTCGCCGTCACCGAGCGCGCGCAGCTGGTCGGGCGCATAGCCGGCGGGGTGCCGGGCGCGCAGCACGGCCGGGCCCGCCGTCGGGCCGGTGACGTCGTGCGCGTACTGGCCGACCAGTCCCTGGCCGATCGTGTCGCTGACGTAGCCGACCCGGCCGCCGCCGAGCACCAGACCGCTGTACGTCGAAGGCGCGGGCGCCAGCGCGCGGACCCGGGTCGGTCCGACCGTGCCGTCCGCCGCGGGCGAGATCCGGTGCAGCGCCCAGTCCTTGGCGCCGGTGCCACCGACCACGAGCAGGCTGCCGTCGGGGGCGGCGATCAGGTCGCTCGCCGCGTACGGCAGCAGGTGCTTCGAGGCGCCGCCGCCGATCTGCACGGCCTCCAGGGTCCCGCCCGCCGCGTACGGCTCGGCGGGCTCGCGCACCACCAGCCAGTCGCCGACGACCGCCCACCGCCGCGGTGTCACCGAGTGCGCCACCTCGGTGACGACCGGCTCCTTCGTGACGTCGGCGCGGGCGAGGGTGTACTGCTTCGCGCCGGTCGGGTCCGCCAGCAGGATGTGGTCCTTGCCGAGGAAAAGACCCGAGGAGGTGGCGAACCGCTCGGGCAGCGGCGTGAGCGTGCCGCTCGCGTAGTCCAGGAAGTACGGCAGGAGACCGGTGCTCGCGGTACCGACGGCGAGCACCGCGCCCCGCGCGTCCTGCTTGAGCACCCGGGTCACCCCGGCGAGGCCCTCCGGCACCGTCACCGGGCGCTCGGCCGTGGTGCCGTCGGCGGCGACCGTGAGCAGGAAGTATTCCGGCACCTCGCCCGTGTACCGGGCGGTGAGCAGGGTGTCCTTGGTGTACGCGCGCTGCCAGACCCGGTCCTGCGGAAGGGTCACCGACCGCTCCGCGGCGGTGTCGAGGTCGGTCAGCGTGATCCGGGTGCCCGCGTCGGTCTTCGTCGCGACGGCGGCGGCGCCGGAGTGCCCGGTGAGCGGCTCCGGCGTGGTGACCGGGCGGCTGTCACCGGTGGCGAGGTCCGTCCACTGCGGGCCGGACGCGCCCTCCTCACGGTGGACGTAGCCGGTGGACCCGGCCTGCACGAGGCGGTCGGCGCGCGGTGTGCTGCGGCCGGGGTCCGGGATCACCGCTTCGTCGGCCGAGGCCGCGGCGGGTGCGGCGGGTGCGGCGACGGCCGCGACGGCGCCGGTGGCGCAGAGCGAGGCGGCGATGCCGAGGGTGGTGGTCACGGCGACAGCACTGCGTACGCGTGCACGACGGTTCAAGGGTGCCCCTCCAGGTGGTCAGGTAGAAGGGGCGGCAGTCACGGTCGACGGCGGTGACGACACGCCGTCGGGGTCCCCCCGCGCTCCCCTCTTGGGGAGATCGTAACCAAGTCCTGACCAGATCAAGAGACATTTGTTCGGGTAGACGTCAGGGCCCCGGGCCGCACCGAAGTGCTGCCCAGGGCCCTGATCGTCGGTCAACTAGCCTCAGCCGTTGCGCTTCCAGCGCGGCTTGTCGTCGCGGCGGAAGCCACCACCGGACGGGCGGTCGTCGCGACGGAAGCCGCCACCCGAGGACGGGCGGTGGTCGTCGCGGCGGAAGGCGCCGCCGGCGGGGCGGTCGTCGCGCCGGTCGCGGTTGAACGGGCGGTCGCTGCCACGGTGGCCGCCGGACGGACGGTCGTCGCGGCGGAAGCCGCCACGGTCGCCGCCACGGTCGTCACGGCGCTCGAAACCACGGTCGTTGTCACGACGGAAACCACCGGACGGACGGTCGTTGTCGCGGCGGAAGCCGCCACGGTCGCCACCACGGTCACCGCCGCGGTCGTCACGACGCTCGAAACCACGGTCGTTGTCACGGCGGAAACCACCCGACGGACGGTCGTTGTCACGACGGAAGCCACCGCCGGACGGGCGGTCGTCGCGACGGAAGCCGCCACGGTCGCCACCGCGGTCGTCACGGCGCTCGAAACCACGGTCGTTGTCACGACGGAAACCACCCGACGGACGGTCGTTGTCACGACGGTCGCGGTTGAACGACGGACGGTCGTTGTCGCGACGGAAGCCGCCACGGTCACCACGGTCGCCACCGCGGTCGTCGCGACGGTCGAAGTCGCGGCGCTCCTGGCGCTCCTCGCGGACCCGCTCGGCCTCGGCCACGACAGCGGCGGCGGCCAGCTCGGCCTCGGCGGCCTCGGTCACCTCGGCGACCGCGGCCTCCGGGTCCTCACCGCGCTCGCGGGCGGCGCGGGCCACCAGGCGGTCGGCCTCCTCCCGGAGCTCGACGGCGCGGCGCTGCAGGCGCTCCAGCTGCTTGGTCAGGTCGGCGACCTCGCGCTCGGCCTGCTTGGCCGAGTTGTTCGCGGAGTCGGCCTGGACCTCGGTCAGCGAACGGGCGCCGGTGATCTCGGCGACCTCCGGGTCGAACGCGCCGGCGCCGCCGACGATGTGGCGCGAGGCGTCGACGCCCGCGTCCTCCATCAGACGGAAGATCTGGCGGCGCTGGTGCGGCAGCGCCAGCGAGACCACGACACCGGAGCGGCCGGCGCGGGCGGTACGGCCCGAGCGGTGCAGGTAGTCCTTGTGGTCACCGGCCGGGTCCACGTTGAGGACCAGGTCGATGCCGTCGACGTGGATGCCGCGGGCGGCGACGTCGGTGGCGACCAGGACGTTGACGTAACCGTCCTTGAAGTCGGCCAGGGTGCGGGTACGCGCGCCCTGGGTCATGCCGCCGTGCAGCGCGTCGGCCTTCACGCCCGACTCGCGCAGCTGCTCGGCGACGCGGTCGGCGCCCAGCTGGGTGCGGACGAAGATGATGGTGCGGCCCTTGCGGGCGGCGATCGCCGCGGTGACCGGCGCCTTGTCCTTGGGCTTCACGACCAGGACGTGGTGGGTCATGGTGGTGACGGCACCGGCGGACGGGTCGACCTCGTGGGTGATCGGGTCGACCAGGTAGCGCTTCACCAGGGAGTCGATCTCGTTCTCCAGCGTGGCGGAGAAGAGCAGCCGCTGGCCACCGGTCGGGACCTGGTCGAGCAGCTCGGTGACCTCGGGCAGGAAGCCCAGGTCGGCCATCTGGTCGGCCTCGTCGAGGACGGCGATCTGGACCTGCTCCAGGGAGCAGGCGCCGCGGTTGATGATGTCGCGCAGTCGGCCCGGGGTGGCGACGAGGATGTCGACACCGCGCTCCAGGGCGTAGATCTGGTTGCCCATGGACGTACCGCCGCAGACGACCTTCATGCGCAGGCCGAGCACGTCGCCGTACGGCTGGAGGGCGTCCGCGACCTGCATCGCGAGCTCACGGGTCGGGGTGAGGATGATGCCGCGGGGCTTCTTCCGCTCGGTGTCGCCGCCGGCCAGGGTGGCGAGCAGCGGCAGGCCGAAGGAGAGGGTCTTGCCGGAGCCGGTACGGCCACGGCCGAGGATGTCCTTGCCGGCCAGGGCGTCCGGGATGGTCGCGGCCTGGATCGGGAAGGGCGTGGTCACGCCGTTCTGCGCGAGCTTGCGGACGATGCCCTCGGGCAGCCCCAGGTCACCGAAGGTGAGCTCGGGGGTCTCGTCGGCGTCGGCGTCCGCGTCGCCCTCGTCGTCGGACTCGGCGTCGGCCTCGTCGTCGAGGGTGTCGGCGTCGGCGTCGATGTCGGCCTCAAGCGCCTCGACGGCGTCGGTGTCGATGTCGGTGTCGAGGGTGTCGACAGCCTCGGCGAGCTCGACGTTCTCGTCGTTCGCGGGCAGGACAGAGTGATCAGAACTGAAAATGGACATGCGAAATGCGAAACCTTCCGGAGTCTCGGCACGCGCCCGTCAACTCCGTGTTTCGCCTGAAGACCGCCTCAATGCGGTCAGCCACGGCAAGGGAGAGTACGCGCCAGTCACGGCGCTCTTCGGTCTTGGCGCCGGGCAAATGGGATCAAACGATCTACCACCATACGCACTCTCCCCCACCGAACGCAAACCGGACCGCGTCACACCGGTCCGGCCTGCGGTGATGCGTCCGGCTCGGCGGCCCTGCCCGGCCCGTCCGCGGCCCGCATCGCGCCCATGTGGGTGTCCGCTCCCGGCGTCGTCGTCGGGGTCTCGGACACCGTGGGTTCCGGCGTCGGCTCGGTCGTCGGTACGGGCTCCTCCGTCGCCGGGGGCGTCGGGTCGACCGTGGGCGACGGCTGACCGCCGGGCGTCCCGGTGTCACCGCCCGCACCACCGTCACCACCCGTACCGCCGGCGTCACCGGCACCGCCGCCCGGACCGCCACCGGGCGAGGGCTGCGGCTTCGGGCCGCCGGGGCCCGCCGTCCCGGCCGCGCCGGACGGCTTCGCGGACGCGGTCGGCGACCCGCCGGTGACCGGCGCGGACGGGCCCGCACCGTCCGGGTCGGGCCCGCTGCGGCCCGTACGGTCGAATCCTCCGGTGCCCTGTCCGCCGCCCTGCCCGCCGTCGGCCGCCGTCCCGCCCGCCGCGCCGCGCTTGCCCGCGGAGGAGCTGGGCGCCGGCTTCGCCCCGTCGTCGCTCACACTCATACAGCCGCTCAGACCCGCGCAGGCGGCGACCGCCAGTGCGGTGGCGGCCCATCTCACAGGGGTGGGCAAATGGCGCACGGAGGCACCTCCAGGACGGGACAGGCAGGGAACGGCCGCGGATCGAACGCGTCACCCTCCCCAACTCCCTTGGCACCACAAGGGACACGCCCGCACCGGCCCTTCCCGGCGGACCGGCCCCGACCGCCCGCAACGGGGGCGGCGGCGCGGGGCCGACGGCCCGTCAGCCGTAGCCGAGCGCGTGCAGCCGTTCGTCGTCGATGCCGAAGTGGTGGGCGATCTCGTGCACCACGGTGATCTCGGTCTCCGCGACCACGTCCTCGCGCGACTCGCACATCCGCAGCGTGGGGCCCCGGTAGACGGTGATGCGGTCCGGCAGCACCCCGGCGTACCACTCGCCCCGGTCCGTCAGCGGCGTCCCCTCGTAGAGCCCGAGCAGCTCGGGATCGTCGGGCGCCGGTTCGTCCTCGACGAACACGGCGACGTTGTCCATCAGCCGGGTCAGCTCCGGCGGGATGCGGTCCAGGGCTTCGGCGACGAGCTCCTCGAACTCCTCGCGCGTCATCTCCAGCACAGGCCCATTCTCCCCCCGTCGGAAACCGTTTTGGCGATACCGCCCGCCATCCCATATGCTTCTCACGTCCCCGACGCGCTGCGAAGCGCCCAGGTGGGGCCGTTAGCCCTCATCGTCTAGTGGCCCAGGACGCCGCCCTTTCAAGGCGGTAGCACGGGTTCGAATCCCGTTGGGGGCACGCTTTACCCTGTGCGAGACTTGTTCTCGCACACCGTATGGTCCTGTGGAGCAGTTGGTTAGCTCGCCACCCTGTCAAGGTGGAGGTCGCGGGTTCAAGTCCCGTCAGGATCGCTGAAACCGGAAACGGTTTCGTGGCTGGGTAGCTCAGTTGGTACGAGCGATCGCCTGAAAAGCGATAGGTCGCCGGTTCGACCCCGGCCCCAGCCACAACCCGAAGGCCCCGTTCGCGAGAACGGGGCCTTCGTCGTTCCCCGATCCGGGCCCCGGCCCCGATCCCGCGCGGTACGGCCCCGGGGACCCGAAGGCCCCCGGGACGACCGCACGGGTCTCAGACCCGCTCGGCCTCGGCCTCGGCCTCGGGCTCAGCCTCGGCGTCGGCCTCCGTCTCCGCCGCCGCCCGGCCGCGCCAGCCCCGCCACGCCAGGGCCACCGCCACCACCGCGACGACCGCGACGAGCAGCGCCCAGTCCGGGACGGTCTCGCCGAGCGCGGAGACCCGCTCCTCCACGGCGAAGGAGTCGTCGACCGAGAGCAGCCCCGGCAGCGCCGTGGTGCCGTCGAAGACCAGGAACATCGTGCCGAGCACGATGAAGAAGAGGCCCGAGAGCAGCGAGGTCGAGTGCAGCTCGAAGCGGCCGAGCCGGATCGGGCGGCCCCGCAGCCAGCGCCGCCGCCCCAGGTCGAACCGCTCCCAGAGCAGCGCCAGGACGAACAGCGGGACCGCCATCCCGAGCGCGTACACCGCGAGCAGCAGTCCGCCGTAGACCGGGGAGCCGCTCAGCGCGGCCACCGTCAGGACGCTGCCGAGGATCGGGCCCGCGCAGAACCCGGCCAGGCCGTAGACCAGGCCGAGGGCGTAGACGGAGAGCGCGCTGGTGGGCCGGATCCGGCCGCTGACCTCGGCGATCCGGCGGGAGGCGAAGCCGAGGCCGAGGAGCTGGAGCACGCCGAGGACCACGATCGTCCAGCCGCCGATCGCGACGAGCAGGTCCCGGTGGCCGTAGAAGAGCCGCCCGGCGAAGGACCCGGCCGCGCCGAGCGGGACCAGGGTGGTGGCCAGGCCCGCGTAGAAGATGCCGGTACGGGCCACCAGCTTGGCGCGGTTGTCGATCGAGTACGCGAAGAAGGCCGGCAGCAGCAGGGCGCTGCACGGGCTGAGGAGGGCGAGGAGACCGCCGAGGAAGGCCGCGAAGTAGCCGATGTGGGCGTTCACCGGTCGCTCCCCGGCTTCTCCTTCGCCGCCTTGTCATTCGCCGCCTTGTCCTTCGCGGTGCTCGCCGCCGCCTCGATCGCCGACGTGAACGTCTCCATCGGCTGGGCACCCGCGATCGGGCGGCCGTTCACCAGGAACGACGGGGTGGAGGTGGCGCCGAGCCCGTAGCCCTGCTCCTGGTCCTTCTTGACCGCCGCGTGGGCCGCCGTACCGTCGGTGTCCCGGGCGAACCGGTCGAGGTCGGGGACGCCGGCCTGGCGGGCGAGGGCGGTCAGACGGTCCTTGGCGAAGCCCTTCTCCTTGGCGCCCTCGGCGTACGCGGCCTTGTGGAACTCCCAGAACCGGCCCTGCTGCCCGGCCGCCCAGGAGGCGCGGGCGGCGGCCTCGGACTCCGCGCCGAAGATCGGGAAGTTGCGCCACTCGATGCGCAGGGTGCCGTCGTCGACGTACTTCTTCACCAGCTCGGGCTCGGTGTCCCGGGCGAACTTCCCGCAGTAGCCGCACTTGAAGTCGGCGTACTCGATGAGAACCACGGGCGCGTCGGCCCGGCCGAGCGCGAGCTTGTCGGCCGCGTCGCGGCGGGCGTACGCCTCCAGCTCGGGGTAGACCCCGGCCTGCGGGTCTGCGGAGACCTCGGCGGCGGCACCGGAGCCTCCGGACCCCGAGCCGGCGCCGGCCGGCTTGGTGGCGGTGTACGAGACGACGCCGAGCAGGGTCGCCACCAGGGCCACCCCGGCGACGATCAGAACGGGCTTGGACCGGGACCCGGACGGCTTCTTCCCGGACGGCTTCTTCTTGGCGGGGGGCTTCGGCTGAACCTTCGACGGGGACGTCGGCGAGGACTTCGGCTGGGACTTGGACATGCTGAGGACGCTCCTGAGCGGGCAGCGGAAAGGGACGGACGGCGAGAACGCGCGCGCCCCTCTAGACCCGCAGGATCGACAGCTCCACCGGTGACGGCGGTACGAGCTCGGGCGGCGCCCGGCCCGCCCGTGCGTCCGGCCGGTCCTGGTCCCCGCCCAGACCCGGGCAGCCCGCCCGGTCGGCGGCCAGCGACGACAGCAGGTCCGCGAGACCGTGCGTGCGCGGCGGTACGGCGGGGGCCGCGGCGCCCTGCTCGGCGCCATGGCCCTGGTCGCAGCCGGGCGTCCCGGCGCCGACGACGACGACCGGACCCGGATGGCCGAGGGCGCCGAGCTGCGCCCTCGGGTTCAGCGACGACCCCGCGGCACCCGCACCCGCTCCCGTACCCGTGCTCCCGCCGCCGCTCACCGTCCCGCACACCAGCACGCCGAGGACCAGGGCGACCAGCGCCAGCAGGGCCACCGGTGCGGCGGAGGGGCGGGACATGCCGAAACCTTTCGGGACGGTGCGGGACGACGTGCCCGAAATACTACGCAGGCCCGGCGCGCTCACCCCGTAAATCGGTTCGCCGCTTCTCGGCCGCAGGTGCGATCCTGGAGCCCGTATGTCTACTTCCTTCGCCGCCCTCCAGTCCGTCCTGGCCGAGGTCTCGCTGCGGGACTCGCACCGGCTCGGCCGTCGTCTCGAAGGCGCCCGCCGCATCCGTAAGCCCGAGGCCCGCGAGGCCGTCCTGGACGAGATCGCCGCCGAGGCCGCGAAGGCCAAGGAGCGCTGCGACGCGCGGGCCGCCCGCGTGCCCGAGGTCACGTACCCGGACCAGCTGCCGGTCTCGCAGAAGAAGGACACGATCCTGGAGGCGATACGCGACCACCAGGTCGTGATCGTCGCCGGTGAGACCGGGTCCGGGAAGACCACCCAGATCCCGAAGATCTGCCTGGAGCTCGGCCGGGGCGTCCGGGGCATGATCGGGCACACCCAGCCCCGCCGGATCGCGGCCCGCACGGTCGCCGAGCGGGTGGCCGAGGAGCTGCGGACGCCGCTCGGCGAGGCGGTCGGCTGGAAGGTCCGCTTCACCGACCAGGTGAACCCGGACGCGACCTTCGTGAAGCTGATGACGGACGGCATCCTGCTGGCCGAGATCCAGACGGACCGCGAGCTGCGCGCGTACGACACGATCATCATCGACGAGGCCCACGAGCGGTCCCTCAACATCGACTTCCTGCTCGGCTATCTGGCCCAGCTGCTGCCGAAGCGCCCCGACCTCAAGGTCGTGATCACCTCGGCGACCATCGACCCCGAGCGGTTCTCGCGCCACTTCGGCGACGCGCCGATCGTCGAGGTCTCCGGCCGTACGTACCCGGTCGAGGTCCGCTACCGGCCGCTCCTGGAGGAGGACTCCGAGGACGCCGACCGGGACCAGATCACCGCGATCTGCGACGCCGTCGACGAACTCCAGAAGGAGGGGCCCGGCGACGTCCTGGTCTTCCTCTCCGGCGAGCGGGAGATCCGCGACACCGCCGACGCGCTCACCAAGAAGAACCTCTTCAATACGGAGATCCTGCCGCTGTACGCGCGGCTCTCGCACGCCGAGCAGCACCGCGTCTTCCAGGCCCACTCCGGCCGCCGGGTGGTGCTCGCGACGAACGTCGCCGAGACCTCGCTGACCGTCCCCGGCATCAAGTACGTGATCGACCCGGGCACCGCCCGGATCTCCCGCTACTCGCACCGCACCAAGGTGCAGCGGCTGCCCATCGAGGCGATCAGCCAGGCCAGCGCCAACCAGCGCAAGGGCCGCTGCGGCCGTACCTCGGACGGCATCTGCATCCGGCTGTACTCGGAGGACGACTTCCTGACCCGTCCGGAGTTCACGGACGCCGAGATCCTCCGTACCAACCTCGCCTCCGTCATCCTCCAGATGACCGCGGCCGGGCTCGGCGAGATCGAGAAGTTCCCCTTCATCGACCCGCCGGACCACCGCAACATCCGCGACGGCGTGCAGCTGCTCCAGGAGCTCGGCGCGCTCGACCCGGCCGAGAAGGACCCGAAGAAGCGGCTGACGCAGCTCGGCCGGAAGCTCTCGCAGCTGCCCGTCGACCCGCGGCTCGCCCGGATGGTCCTGGAGGCCGACAAGAACGGCTGCGCCCGCGAGGTCATGGTGATCGCGGCGGCGCTGTCCATCCAGGACCCGCGCGAGCGGCCGGCCGAGAAGCAGGCCCAGGCCGACCAGCAGCACGCCCGCTTCAAGGACGAGACGAGCGACTTCCTCGCCTTCCTCAACCTCTGGCGCTACGTCCGTGAGCAGCAGAAGGAGCGCGGCTCCAGCTCGTTCCGCCGGATGTGCAAGCAGGAGTACCTGAACTTCCTGCGGATCCGTGAGTGGCAGGACATCTACGCGCAGCTGCGCACGGTCGCCAAGCAGATGGGCATCCATCTCAACGAGCAGGACGCCCCCGAGCACTCCGTGCACGTCTCGCTGCTCTCCGGCCTCCTCAGCCACATCGGTCTGAAGGACGTGAAGGAGAGCGGCAAGGAAGGCACCGGCGGGCGCGACGGCCGGGACGGCCGGGACGGCAAGCGCGAGGGCTCCCGCAACGAGTACCTGGGCGCGCGGAACGCCAAGTTCGCGATCTTCCCGGGTTCGGCGCTGTTCAAGAAGCCGCCGCGGATGGTGATGTCCGCCGAGCTGGTGGAGACCTCCCGGCTGTGGGCGCGGGTGAACGCCCGGATCGAGCCGGAGTGGGTCGAGCCGCTGGCCGCGCACCTGGTGAAGCGCACCTACAGCGAGCCGCACTGGGAGAAGGACCAGGCGGCCGTGATGGCGGTGGAGAAGGTGACGCTGTACGGCGTGCCGATCGTCGCCGACCGCAAGGTGAACTACGGCCGGATCGACCCCGAGGTCTCCCGCGAGCTGTTCATCCGCAACGCCCTCGTGGAGGGCGACTGGCGGACCCACCACAAGTTCTTCGCCGACAACCGCAAGCTGCTGACCGAGGTCGAGGAGCTGGAGCACCGGGCGCGCCGCCGGGACATCCTGGTCGACGACGAGACGCTGTTCGACTTCTACGACAAGCGGGTGCCCGAACACGTCGTGTCCGGCGCCCACTTCGACTCGTGGTGGAAGCACAAGCGGCACGAGGCGCCGGAGTTCCTGGACTTCGAGCGCGAGATGCTGATCAACGAGAAGGCGGGGGCCGTCACCAAGGACGACTACCCCGACTCGTGGCGGCAGGGGCAGCTGAAGTTCCGGGTGACGTACCAGTTCGAGCCGGGCGCGGACGCCGACGGTGTCACCGTCCACGTCCCGCTCCAGGTGCTGAACCAGGTGACGGACGAGGGCTTCGAGTGGCAGATCCCGGGTCTGCGCGAAGAGGTCGTCACCGAGCTGATCCGCTCGCTGCCGAAGCCGATCCGCCGCCACTACGTGCCGGCGCCGAACTTCGCGGGCCGCTTCCTGGACGCGGTGGTGCCGGTGCAGGAGCCGCTGACGACGGCGCTGGCGCGGGAGCTGCAGCGGATGGTCGGGGTGCCGCTCACGGCGGACGACTTCGACTGGGCGAAGGTCCCCGAGCATCTGAAGGTCACCTTCCGGATCGTCGACGAGCGGCGCCGCAAGCTCGCCGAGGACAAGGACCTGGAGGCGCTGAAGCTGTCGCTGCGCCCGAAGGCCCGCAAGGCGCTCTCCCAGGCCGCCGCGGCGGCCACGGCGGGCCCGGACGGCTCCGGGCCCTCCCTGGAGCGCACGGGACTCACGGACTGGACGATCGGGACGCTCACCCGGGTCTTCGAGACCCGGCGGGCGGGCCAGCCGGTCAAGGCGTACCCGGCGCTCGTCGACGAGGGCGCGAGCGTGGCGGTCCGGCTCTTCGACACGGAGGCCGAGCAGGCCGAGGCGATGTGGCGGGGCACCCGGAAGCTGATCATGCTGAACATCCCGGTGAACCCGGCGAAGTTCGCTTCCGACCGGCTCAGCAACCAGCAGAAGCTGGCCCTGTCGGCGAACCCGCACGGCTCGGTCCAGGCGCTCTTCGAGGACTGCGCGACCGCGGCGGCCGACCGGCTGATCGCGGACCACGGCGGCCCGGTGTGGGACGAGGAGTCGTTCCGGAAGCTGTACGACACGGTGCGCGCCGATCTGGTGGAGCTGACCATCCGTACGGTGAGCCAGGTCCAGCAGGTGCTTGCGGCCTGGCAGGCGTGCGAGCGGCGGCTGAAGGCGACGAGCAGCCCGGCGCTGCTGCCGAACCTCCAGGACGTCCGGGCGCAGCTGTCGTGGCTGATGCCGGCCGGTTTCGTGACCCGTACCGGTCTGAAGCGGCTGCCGGACCTGATGCGCTACCTGGTGGCGGCGGACCGGCGGCTGCAGCAGATGCCGACCGGGGTGCAGCGGGACACCACCCGGATGGCGAAGGTCCACGAGATGCTCGACGAGTACGCGTGGCTGCTCGAACAGCTCCCGAAGGGGCGGCCGGTGCCGACCTCGGTCACCGACATCCGCTGGATGATCGAGGAGCTGCGGGTGAGCTATTTCGCGCACGCCCTGGGCACCGCGTACCCGGTCTCGGACAAGCGGATCGTGAAGGCGATCGACGCGGCCGTGCCGTAGCGGGCGCCCCGCCCGGGACGGCCGAGGGTGAGTTCGACCAGACCGCTGACCTGCTGTACAGTTTTCCTCGCAGCCACGCACCAGAGGTTGCGAAGGTCCTGTGGAGCAGTTGGTTAGCTCGCCACCCTGTCAAGGTGGAGGTCGCGGGTTCAAGTCCCGTCAGGATCGCAGTGAAGAAGGCCCGCACCGATCGGTGCGGGCCTTCTTGCGTTCCCGGGGGCAAGGGACCAAGGTCCCACCAAGGGGTGACCTCTGGCGGGTTGGTGGATCTCCCGGGGGTGGAAGGCTGTTCCCTGGCAAGAGTTTGACGGTGTGACGGGAGTCACGGAACCAGTTTCGGAAACGCCTGCGTTTACACCCTTCCTACATGTCCCCGATTTAATATGTGCAATTGCACCAGGTGGGGACGGGTCCGCGAGGAGCGCGCGGAGGCCGTCCAAGGCTCCTCCAAGGCGCCTCCGAGGGGCATCCAGGGGGCGTCCGGCGGGCGTCCCGGCGGGAACCGGACAGCACCGGGAGGGCTTCCCGGCGGCGCGGGACGGGCGGCGTGGAGCGGCGCCGGGTGGCCCCGAGAGCACAAAAAAGATCGCGCTGGACCCGGCGGAGTCCAACGCGATCGATGACGGGGAACCTGTTGGGGCAGGTCACGCGTCGGCAGAACATGGGGTGGGCGACCGGGTTGGGGGACCCGGAAAATGCCCGGAACTACAGGGTGTTGCGGCTTGCGCCAGCGCCTCAGGCTTCGCTGCGCTGCTGCGGAATGCCCGCCAGCAGGGCGCGGACCTCGGCCTCGCGGTAGCGGCGGTGCCCACCCAGGGTGCGGATGGACGTGAGCTTGCCGGCCTTCGCCCAACGGGTCACCGTCTTCGGGTCCACGCGGAACATCGTGGCAACCTCGGCGGGGGTCAGCAGCGGCTCGGCATCAGGGGTGCGAGCGGTCATGAGCGGCCTCCTCGGGAGAACCGAACCTTCTCGGTTCTTTCCTCTAAATTCTGCACCTTGACCCGCCTTGCCCGAAATGGCAGAAGCGGGCCGAGTCGGTTATAGGACGAACGGCTTGTCCTCGGCACTACAACTACACCATCCGTCCAGCCACGTCGGCCAAACCGATGGAATTGCCCTCGCAGGTGTTCATCAGCGGCGGAAGTCGATGGACCATGCCATAACGGACAGTCACGCCACTGTGACGATCAGTCACAGAGCGATCAGGAGTCCTCAGACCCCCCATAGAGTGCAATGTCGAGCGTTCCGCCCAAAGTTGGACGGAAGGAACCCTCCCCGGACTCCTTGTCCTATTTTGGCACGAGGGTGGGTGATGGGCGCAAGGGTGCGTTAAGTGCTGTCCGTCACGCTTGAGCCAAAGGCCCGGATCGGGACCTACGTCCCGGGGCGGGGGTACGACGTCCCCCTCCGAGGACACCAAAGTCCCGAACTGGTGTCCAGCGATGAAGATCATTTACATCAGGTGGACGTGTCCGGCCGGTGATCAGCTGGCGAACCTCAGGTCATGCACCGCCCGCCAGCGCTCCGCGAACCGCCCGTACGCCTCCTGGGCCGCGACCCCGTCGCCGTCCCGCAGCGCCGCCACCCCCGCCGCCACGTCCGCCGCCGAGCGGTCCGCGGCCAGCGCCCCGGCCGCCACCACCTGCACCAGGCCGCCGTAGTCCAGCTCCACCAGCGCCCGCGGATGGAACTCCTCCAGCCAGCGCCCCACGTCGACCAGGCTCTCCGTCATCGGACCGTCCGCGATCGCCCCGCGCAGCGCCTTCAGCGCCCGCGCCAGCCTGCGCCGCGCCTGCGCCATCGTCGTCCGGTAGCGCAGCCCCGCCGGAGCACCCCGCTCCGGCCCCGCCGCACCGCCCCGCTCCGGCTCCGTCCCCGGCCCCGGTCCCGGCGGCGCGTACTCCCGCTCCTCGTCCCCGAACAGCGCGAACCAGGCCAGCGGCACCCGCCACACCGAACTCCGGATCCACGGCCGGGCGTCCGGGTTCCGCTCCCGCCACCGCTCGTGATCCGCCGTCAGCTGCGCCCGCACCACCGGCGGCACCATCGCGTCCAGGACCGGACCCGGCAGCGAGCCGTCCAGCAGCTCCGCCAGCGCCAGCCGGCTGCGCAGCCGGGTCCGCCACGGACAGACCAGGACCACCCCGTCCACGGTCGCCACGAACGCGTCCCCGCTCTCCCGCACCGGCACCGGCACGGGCGGCACCGGCAGCAGGTCCGCGAGCGAGCGGCGCAGCTCGTCCTGGGCGTCCGGGAACTCCCCGCGCCGCGCGTAGCGCGCCCAATGGCCCCGCTCCGGCTCGGGGAACGCCGCGAGCGGCTCGTACACCCGCAGATAGGCGGCGTAGGGGACGAGCACCGAAGAGGGGTCCGACATGTCGCAAATCCTTCCACGGCAGTACTCCGCGAGGGGGTGATCCGCAGCACTGCGGCCCTGCTACGGCCAGGTAGGACTTACCCTCGTCCCGACCTGGTCCCACCCCCCACCCGCAGGGGAAGGACCTTCCGCCGTTTCGTACTTGGGAGTCACCACCGTGACCGATGTGACCGGCGTGCCCGACGTACTGCACACCCTGTTCCACTCGACGCAGGGCGGCCACGAGCAGATCGTGCTGTGCCAGGACCGGGCCACGGGCCTCAAGGCCGTCATCGCCCTCCACAACACCGCCCTGGGCCCCGCCCTCGGCGGCACCCGCTTCTACCCGTACGCCACCGAGGCCGAGGCCGTCGCCGACGCGCTCAACCTCGCCCGCGGCATGTCGTACAAGAACGCCCTGGCCGGTCTCGACCACGGCGGCGGCAAGGCCGTCATCATCGGCGACCCGGAGCAGATCAAGACCGAGGAACTGCTGCTCGCCTACGGGCGCTTCGTGGCCTCCCTCGGCGGCCGCTACGTCACGGCCTGCGACGTCGGCACCTATGTCGCCGACATGGACGTGGTCGCCCGCACCAACCGCTGGACCACCGGCCGCTCCCCCGAGAACGGCGGCGCCGGCGACTCCTCCGTGCTCACCGCCTACGGCGTCTTCCAGGGCATGCGCGCCTCCGCGCAGCACCTGTGGGGCGACCCGACGCTGCGCGGCCGCAAGGTCGGCGTCGCGGGCGTCGGCAAGGTCGGCCACCACCTGGTCGAGCACCTGCTGTCGGACGGTGCCGAGGTCGTCGTCACCGACGTCCGCGAGGAATCGGTCCGCCGGATCACCGAAAGGTTCCCGCAGGTCTCCGTCGCCGCCGACACCGACGACCTGATCCGCACCGAGGGCCTCGACATCTACGCGCCCTGCGCGCTGGGCGGCGCCCTCGACGACGACACCGTCGCGGTGCTCACCGCGGCGATCGTCTGCGGCGCGGCCAACAACCAGCTGGCCCACCCGGGCGTCGAGAAGGACCTCGCCGACCGCGGTGTCCTCTACGCGCCCGACTACGTGGTGAACGCCGGTGGCGTGATCCAGGTCGCCGACGAGCTGCACGGCTTCGACTTCGACCGCTGCAAGGCCAAGGCCGCGAAGATCTTCGACACCACCCTAGAGATCTTCGCACGTGCGAAGTCCGATGGAATTCCGCCGGCCGCCGCGGCCGACCGGATCGCCGAGCAGCGCATGGCCGAGGCGCGCCAGGGCTGAGCTTGACAGGTCCGGCCCGGCGATCGCGAGACATCGCTCACGCCAATCGGCGGGTCGGACCTCAAGAAGAGGTTAAAATCGCGACTGACCAGCAAGGACTGGGCACCTCTTCGGTTCTGTACCGGGGTATGTGATGCGCGCGGCGTACCGTAGACCCGAGGAAACAGGTACCGTTGAACCCCTACGGACCGGTCTCTCCATCGAGAGTCCGTTCCGAATCATGAACGCGTGTCAAGACTCTGGGGCCGACGAGCCCCGTCACCGAGGGGGTCGAGCCATGGGGCGCGGCCGGGCAAAGGCCAAGCAGACCAAGGTCGCCCGCCAGCTGAAGTACAGCAGCGGCGGGACGGACCTGACGCGTCTGGCCAATGAGCTGGGCGCTTCGACTTCGAGCCAGCCGCCGAATGGCGAGCCGTTCGAGGACGACGACGAGGAAGAAGAGGACCCGTACGCGCAGTACGCGGATCTCTACAACACGGACGACGAGGACGAGGACGACGAGTCCGGTCCGGCGTCCGCTCAGCGTCGCGCTTGACCTTCTGAACAACGAAACCCGGTCCGGGGTACCTGGACCGGGTTTCTGCGCTGTCCGGAGACGGATCGCGCGCGGCACTTCGGCGGAACCTACGAAGGGGCGCCTCCTGGGGAGGCGCCCCTTCGTAGGTTCCGTTCCTCGTTACTTGGCGTAGTCGCCGACCAGCTCCGCGCCGGTGGTCCGCTCGCCGCGCTCGGTGATCTCACCGGCCACCCACGCCTCGACCCCGCGGTCGGCGAGCGTGGTCAGGGCCGCCTCGACCGACTCGGCGGGCACGACCGCCATCATGCCGACGCCCATGTTGAGGGTCTTCTCCAGCTCCAGACGCTCCACCTGCCCGGCGGTGCCGACCAGGTCGAACACGGCGCCGGGGGTCCAGGTCGAGCGGTCGACCACGGCGTGCATCCCGTCCGGGATCACCCGGGCCAGGTTGGCCGCGAGACCGCCGCCGGTGATGTGGCTGAAGGCGTGCACCTCGGTGGTCCTGGTGAGCGCCAGGCAGTCGAGGGAGTAGATCTTGGTGGGCTCCAGGAGCTCCTCGCCGAGCGTCCGGCCGAACTCCTCGACCCGCTGGTCCAGGGTCATCCCGGCCCGGTCGAACACCACGTGCCGGACCAGCGAGTACCCGTTGGAGTGAAGACCGGAGGACGCCATCGCGATGACCGCGTCACCCGTACGGATGCGATCGGGGCCGAGCAGCAGATCGTGCTCGACGACACCGGTGCCCGCGCCCGCCACGTCGAAGTCGTCCGGGCCGAGCAGGCCCGGGTGCTCCGCGGTCTCGCCGCCGACCAGGGCGCAGCCGGCCAGGACGCAGCCCTCGGCGATGCCCTTGACGATGGCGGCGACCCGCTCGGGGTGCACCTTGCCGACGCAGATGTAGTCGGTCATGAACAGCGGTTCGGCGCCGCACACCACGATGTCGTCCATGACCATGGCGACCAGGTCGTGGCCGATGGTGTCGTAGACGCCGAGCTGGCGGGCGATGTCGACCTTGGTGCCCACCCCGTCGGTGGCGGAGGCGAGCAGCGGACGCTCGTAGCGCTTGAGGGCGGAGGCGTCGAAGAGCCCGGCGAAGCCGCCGAGGCCGCCGAGGACCTCGGGGCGCCGGGTCTTCTTGACCCACTCCTTCATGAGCTCGACGGCGCGGTCGCCCGCCTCGATGTCGACGCCCGCGCTCGCGTAGCTGGCACCGGAAGAATCAGCAGACATGCTGGAGCACTTTCGTGTCGAACTCGTTGCTGCGGCTGCAGCGGGGCTTTGCGGGCCGCGACCCGGCGGCTACGGGCGGCGCAGGGCGTCGGCCGCCGCGGTGGCGGCGGGACCGGCGGCCAGCTCCGTCTCCAGGAGCTGCTTGCCGAGCAGCTCGGGGTCCGGAAGCTCCATCGGGTACTCGCCGTCGAAGCAGGCGCGGCACAGGTTGGGCTTCTGGATGGTGGTCGCCTCGATCATCCCGTCCAGCGAGATGTACGTGAGCGAGTCCGCCCCCAGCGACGCGCCGATCTCCTCGACCGTCATGCCGTTGGCGATCAGCTCCGCGCGGGTGGCGAAGTCGATGCCGAAGAAGCAGGGCCACTTCACCGGCGGCGACGAGATCCGGATGTGGACCTCGGCGGCCCCGGCCTCGCGGAGCATCCGGACCAGCGCGCGCTGGGTGTTGCCGCGGACGATCGAGTCGTCCACGACCACCAGGCGCTTGCCCTTGATGACTTCCTTGAGCGGGTTCAGCTTCAGCCGGATGCCCAGCTGGCGGATGGTCTGCGAGGGCTGGATGAAGGTCCGGCCCACGTAGGCGTTCTTGACCAGGCCGGCGCCGAACGGGATGCCGGACGCCTCCGCGTAACCGATGGCGGCCGGGGTGCCGGACTCCGGCGTCGCTATCACCAGGTCGGCGTCGACCGGCGACTCCTTGGCCAGCCTGCGGCCCATCTCCACCCGGGAGAGGTACACGTTCCGGCCGGCGATCTGGGTGTCGGGACGCGCCAGGTACACATACTCGAAAACGCAGCCCTTGGGCTTCGCTTCCGCGAATCGCGAGGTGCGCATGCCGTTCTCGTCGACGGCGATCAGCTCGCCCGGCTCGACCTCGCGGACGAAGGTCGCGCCGCAGATGTCGAGGGCGGCGGTCTCGGACGCGACCACCCAGCCGCGCTCCAGACGGCCGAGCACCAGCGGGCGGATGCCCTGCGGGTCACGGGCCGCGTAGAGCGTGTGCTCGTTCATGAAGACGAGGGAGAAGGCGCCCCGGACGTCGGGGAGGACCTTCATGGCCGCCTGCTCGATGGTGAGCGGCGTGCCGTCCTCGGCCACCTGGCCCGCGAGGAGCGCGGTGACCAGGTCGGTGTCGTTGGTGGCGGCGACCTGGGTGGCCCGGCCCTCCTTCTTGGGGAGGTCGGCGACCATCTCGGCCAGCTGCGCCGTGTTCACCAGGTTGCCGTTGTGGCCGAGCGCGATCGAGCCGTGGGCGGTCGCCCGGAACGTCGGCTGCGCGTTCTCCCACACGGAGGCCCCGGTGGTCGAGTAGCGGGCGTGACCGACCGCGATATGACCCTGGAGGGAACCGAGCGAGGTCTCGTCGAAGACCTGGGAGACAAGTCCCATGTCCTTGAAGACGAGGATCTGGGAGCCGTTGCTGACCGCGATTCCCGCGGATTCCTGGCCCCGATGCTGGAGGGCGTAGAGCCCGAAGTACGTGAGCTTTGCGACCTCTTCACCCGGAGCCCAGACACCGAAGACGCCACAAGCGTCCTGGGGGCCTTTCTCGCCGGGGAGCAGATCGTGATTGAGTCGACCGTCACCACGTGGCACGGCACCGAGTGTAGGCGAGATCGACCACTGGTCCGAATTGGGGAACGGGTCGTGGTAGGGCCTTCGAGTCCAAGGTGATCTTCTCGTAGATTCCCACGAACTGATCTTTCGATCCTTGTCGGAGCCCACAAAGCAGCGCCCCCAAGGGTTACCGGCCGGTCACTTCCTCGCAGGCGTCCCCGCACGGCCACCCGGAGTCCACGTGCCGGACGGTCGGGATGTGACGGAGGGCACGGAAAGTCCACGGTGCGGATGGGCCGTTGACACCTGCCAGGACCCTCCGCCAGGCTTCCTCACCATGCAGATCAGGCAGCCCGTGCGTGACCGTTCGGTCACCCTCACCGAGCGCCGACACGTGGACCTGGCCCGTGTCGCGAGCGCCATCTGTCGCTGCGCCTGAGCAACCGCGCCGTCCGCCTCCTCAGGCCCGCTTCATCCTTCACCCCACGTCACCGGAGCCCGGCAC
Organism: Streptomyces sp. NPDC090025; assembly: GCF_044748125.1. Lineage (NCBI taxonomy): Bacteria > Bacillati > Actinomycetota > Actinomycetes > Kitasatosporales > Streptomycetaceae > Streptomyces > Streptomyces sp. NPDC090025. Next base: position 56,662 of record NZ_JBIVFL010000022.1, read on the forward strand.
CGGAACCGCCGCCCGCCGGTGCGCCCGCGCGCACCCGTGCCCGCGGGCGCGCCTCGCGTGATCCGTGCGTTCCCGTGCGTTCCCGTGCGTTCCGTGCGCTTCGCGTACGACCTTCCAGGAGTCCCGCATGTCCCCGAACACCCCGAACCCCGCCACGCCCACGCCGCTCACCCGGCGCGCCCTCGGCGGCGCCGCCGCCGGAACGGCCGCCGCGCTCGCCCTCGGAGCCACCCCCGCCGAGGCCGCGCCCGCCGGAGCGGGGACCGCCGCGCCCGCCCCGGCCGAGCGGCCGTTCCGGGCCGCCCCCGGCCGCCACTCCCGGCGCCCCAACATCCTCTTCGTCCTCGGCGACGACCTCGGCTGGGCCGACCTCTCCAGCTACGGCTCCCCCGACATCCGCACCCCGCACCTCGACCGGCTCGCCCGCCAGGGCGTCCGCTTCACCGACGCCTACTCCGGCTCCGCGACCTGCTCCCCCACCCGCTTCAGCCTCTACACCGGGCGCTACCCCGGCCGGACCAAGGGCGGCCTCGCCGAACCCATCGCGGACAGGTCCGTCGGCCTCGAACCCAGCCACCCCACGCTCGCCTCACTGCTCAAGGGCGCCGGATACGCCACCGCCCTCATCGGCAAGTGGCACTGCGGCTACCTGCCCGACTACTCGCCCACCCGGTCCGGCTGGGACGAGTTCTTCGGCAACTTCGGCGGCGCCCTGGAGTACTACTCCAAGCTCGGCCTCGGCGGCGAGTACGACCTCTACGAGGGCGACGCCGAACACAAGGACCTGCGCTACTACACCCGGATCCTCACCGAGCGGGCCGCCGAGTACGTCAGCCGCGACCACGACCGGCCGTTCCTGCTCAACCTCAACTTCACCACCCCGCACTGGCCCTGGATCACCGACGGCGACACCGAGACCAGCGCCGAGATCGTCCGCCGCATCAAGGCCGGGGACCGCTCCGCCCTCTGGCACCAGGACGGCGGCTCCCTCGCCGTCTACAAGGAGATGGTCGAGGACCTCGACCGCTCGGTCGGCCGCGTCCTCGACGCGCTGCGCCGCGCGGGCCGCGAGCGCGACACCCTCGTCTTCTTCGCCAGCGACAACGGCGGCGAACGCTTCTCCCACAACTGGCCGCTGGCCGGGAACAAGGGCTCCCTCCAGGAGGGCGGCATCCGCGTCCCGTCGATCCTGCGCTGGCCCGCCCGCATCGACGGCGGCCAGGTCAGCGACCTGCCCGTGTACTCCCCCGACTGGACCGCCACCCTCCTGGAGATCGCCGGCGCCCGCCCCCACCCCGGCTACCCGCTCGACGGCACCAGCCTCGCCGGACACCTGCTGCGCGGCACGTCCGTGCCGGAGCGCGACCTGTTCTGGCGGGTGCGCGGGGAGCGGGCGCTGCGCCGCGGCGACTGGAAGTACTACCGGGGCAGCGGCGGCCGCGACCAGCTGTTCCACCTCTCCGAGGACGTCCGCGAACAGGCCGACCGGGCCGGGCACGAACCGGGGCGGCTCGCCGAACTGCGCGCCGCCTGGGAACGGACCAACGCCGGGCTGCTGCCGTACCCGGTCTAGGTCGTGTCCTCAGGCCGCTGCCGCCGTCGCCGTCGCCGTGAAACCGTGCCCGCTCGCATCGGTGACCGTCAGGGTGCGGTGGTCGACCCGGTAGTTCAGCGGCCCGTCGAGGGACTCGTACAGCTTGGTCTCCAGCGCCATCTCCGGTCCGGTGCACATCATCCGGGTGGTGGCGATCGTGCCCAGGGTCAGCGTCTTCGGGGTGACGGTGACCGGGGCGGTGACCCGGTTGCAGCCGAGGCGGCCGGTCAGCCGGCCGTCCTCGCCGAAGGTCAGCCGCGCCTTGTCCTCGGCCCCGGCCGGGACCGAGCTCGCGGTGTCGCCCTCGACCAGGCCGGTCACCCGCCACTCGGTGCCGACCAGCGGGGCGGCGGGCTCGGCGGTCAGCTCCACACCGCGGCGGCCGTCGGCCGAGGTCAGGGTGAGGGCGGTACCGGCGAGCCGGCCCTTGAGGTCACCGCCGCCGAGGGCCGCGAGCAGCGCCTTCTCGAAGCGCTGCCGGTCACCGGGGCAGCCGATCGCGGTGACCTCCTGCGGCTTCACCGTGACGGTGTCGCCGCGCACGGCGGCCGTCGCCCCGAAGTGGTTGCAGCCGGTGTCGCCCTGGGCCCGCCCGCCGTCCTTGAACTCCAGGCGGGCACCGGGCGGCGCCACCGAACGGACGCCGTCGGCGGTGACCGCCGCGACCTGCCAGGCCGTGCCGGTCACCGGCAGGTCCGGGCTGTCCGCGCCGGAGCCCGAACCCGAACCCGTACCGGATCCCGTACCGGATCCCGGATCCGAGCCCGAGCCCGTACCGCAGGCGGAGAGGAGGAGGCCCAGGGCGGTGGCGGCGACCAGGAGCGCCGGAGCGGCCGGGCGGTGGCGGAGGGTGCGCGGCTTCTGCATGCCGGTGGGACGGGGCGGGTGCCCGTACGGTTCCGGTGCCCGTACGACTTCGGTGCCCAGGTCCGTACGTATCCGGGATCCGGGATCCGGGATCCGGGATCCGGGATCCGGGATCCGGGATCCGGGATCCGGGTCTCAGCTCAGCAGCGGCAGCAGCCCCGTCAGGTCCGCCCGCTCGCCGCTCGCGCTGACCCGGGCCGCGTCCAGCTCCGCCGCCCAGGCCGCCCGGCCGGTCGCCAGCCGCAGCCAGGTCGTCGGGTCGGTCTCGATCACGTTCGGCGGGGTGCCCCGGGTGTGCCGGGGCCCCTCGACGCACTGCACCACCGCGTACGGCGGGATCCGCACCTCCACCGCACCGCCCGGCGCCTTCGCCGCGAGGGCGTCGGCGAGCAGCCGGGTGCACGCGGCGAGCGCCTGCCGGTCGAAGGGGATCGCGAGCCCGGTGGCCGCGTTCAGGTCGTCGGTGTGGACGACGAGCTCGACGGTACGGGTCACCAGGAAGTCGCCCAGGGTCATCGCACCCAGGCTCACCGGCAGCACCCGCTCGTCCGGCGCACCGGCGAGCGCCGCCTCGTACGCCCGCTCCGTCTCCGCGAACAGCCCGGCCAGATCGGCCGCGTCCATGCCCCGGGTCCACTCGTCGATCCGCTCCGCCGCCCCGGCGAGCCGGAACGGCCAGTCGAGCAGCGCGAGTTCACTCTTCGGCGGGGCGGGGGCGGCCAGCAGCTCCGGCACCGAGCCCATCATCCACACCAGGTGCGCCGCCAGGTCCCGTACCGTCCACGCGCCGAGCCGGGTCGGCCCGTCGAGCGCCTCCGGCGACAGCGCGAGGACCCCGTCCCGTACCTGCCGGAACTGGGCGAGCACGGCGGCCCGGGTCTTGGCGGAGTCGTAGCGGCGGGGGCGCTTCTTGGCGGCCGGGCTCGCCGGGCGGTTCGCGGGTGGCATGGGCAGAGGCTAGCCCCGAGACTTGAGGAAGGGGGCACATCCCCTCACCGAAAGGCAGTGCCGGGACCATGACGCATCATGAGCACCCCGATGCCGCGCTGATCCGCCGGGGCTACGCAGCGTTCAGCGCAGGTGACATGGCGGCGCTGGCCGGGATGATGACCAGCGACTGCACCCACCACGTGCCCGGCGAGAGCCAGCTCTCGGGGCACTACAAAGGCCGGGACAACGTGCTCGGCGGCTACTACGCCAAGCTCGCCGAACTCACCGGCGGCACCTTCCAGGTGGAGCTGAAGGACGTGTACGTGGACGGCCGCGGGCACGCCATGTCCGTCCACCGGTTCCACGCCGACCACGGCGACCGCGGGATCGAGATGGATGGCGGCCTGTTCTTCACCCTGATCGGCGACAAGATCTCCGACATCGACGAATGCGTCGCCGACATCGTGGAGGCGGACTCCTTCTGGGGCACCGGCTGACCGGCCGACCGGACGACCGCACGACCGCACGACATGGCCGAGCCCCCACCCGTACGGACGACCGTACGGATGGGGGCTCGTCACTCAGAACGCTCGGAACGCTCAGGCCAGCAGGCCCGGGATCGTCGCCTCGTGGACCGTCCGCAGCTCGTCCAGGGTCAGGCTGAACTCGCCCTGCACGTCGACCGATTCGCCGTCGACGACACCGATCCGGGTGGCCGGCAGACCCCGCGCACCGCACATGTCGGTGAAGCGGAGCTCCTCGCTGCGCGGGACGGCGACGACCGCGCGGCCCGCCGACTCGCTGAACAGGAAGGTGAAGGCGTCCAGGCCCTCCGGCACGATCAGGCGCGCGCCGTTGCCGCCGCGCAGGCAGGACTCGACGACCGCCTGCACCAGACCGCCGTCGGACAGGTCGTGCGCCGCGTCGATCATGCCGTCGCGCGAGGCCGAGATCAGGATCTCACCGAGCAGCTTCTCCCGGTCGAGGTCCACGGCCGGCGGCATCCCGCCGAGGTGCTGGTGGATCACCTCGGACCAGGCCGAACCGCCGAACTCCTCCTTGGTGTCGCCGAGCAGGTAGAGGAGCTGGCCCTCTTCCGCGAAGGCGATCGGGGTACGGCGGTTGACGTCGTCGATCACACCGAGGACGGCCACGACGGGCGTCGGGTGGATCGCCACGTCACCGGTCTGGTTGTACAGCGACACATTGCCGCCGGTCACCGGGGTGCCCAGGGCCAGGCAGCCGTCCGCGAGACCACGGGTGGCCTCGGCGAACTGCCACATCACGGCCGGGTCCTCGGGCGAACCGAAGTTCAGGCAGTCCGAGATGGCCAGCGGCTTGGCGCCGGAGGCGGCGACGTTGCGGTACGCCTCCGCCAGCGCGAGCTGCGCACCGGTGTACGGGTCGAGCTTGGCGTACCGGCCGTTGCCGTCGGTCGCCATGGCCACGCCCAGGTTCGACTCCTCGTCGATCCGGATCATGCCGGCGTCCTCGGGCTGGGCGAGCACGGTGTTGCCCTGCACGAAGCGGTCGTACTGGTCGGTGATCCACGCCTTGGACGCCTGGTTCGGCGAGCCGACCAGCTTCAGGACCTGGTCCTTCAGCGCGGCGCCGTCCTGCGGCCGGGGCAGCTTGCCCGCGTCGTCGGCCTGGAGGGCGTCCTGCCACTCCGGGCGCGCGTAGGGGCGGTGGTAGGTCGGGCCCTCGTGGGCGACGGTGCCCGGGGGCACGTCCACGACGAGCTCGCCGTGCCAGTAGATCTCCAGGTGGTCGCCGTCCGTGACCTCACCGATGACGGTGGCGGTGACGTCCCACTTCTCGCAGATCTCCATGAAGCGGTCGACGTGCCGCGGCTCGACGATCGCGCACATCCGCTCCTGCGACTCGCTCATGAGGATCTCCTCGGGCGAGAGCGTCGCGTCGCGCAGCGGCACGGTGTCGAGGTCGACCCGCATGCCGCCGGAACCGGCCGAGGCCAGCTCGCTGGTGGCGCAGGACAGCCCGGCGCCGCCGAGGTCCTGGATGCCGGCGACCAGCTTCTCCTTGAAGATCTCCAGGGTGCACTCGATGAGGAGCTTCTCCTGGAACGGGTCGCCGACCTGGACGGCGGGGCGCTTGGTCGGCTTGGTGTCGTCGAAGGTCTCCGAGGCCAGCACGGAGACGCCGCCGATGCCGTCGCCGCCGGTGCGGGCGCCGTACAGGATGACCTTGTTGCCGGGGCCCGACGCCTTCGCGAGGTGGATGTCCTCGTGCTTCATCACGCCGATGCAGCCGGCGTTGACCAGCGGGTTGCCCTGGTAGCAGGAGTCGAAGACGACCTCGCCGCCGATGTTGGGCAGGCCCAGGCAGTTGCCGTAGCCGCCGATGCCCGCGACGACACCGGGCAGCACGCGCTTGGTGTCGGGGTGGTCGGCGGCGCCGAAGCGCAGCGGGTCGACCACGGCGACCGGGCGGGCACCCATGGCGAGGATGTCGCGGACGATGCCGCCGACGCCGGTGGCCGCGCCCTGGTAGGGCTCGATGTACGAGGGGTGGTTGTGCGACTCGACCTTGAAGGTGACCGCGTACCCCTGGCCGACGTCGACGACACCGGCGTTCTCACCGATGCCGACGAGCATGGCGTCGTTGGCGGGGACCTTCTCGCCGAACTGCTTCAGGTGGACCTTGCTGCTCTTGTACGAGCAGTGCTCGGACCACATGACCGAGTACATGGCGAGCTCGGCGCCGGTCGGGCGGCGGCCGAGGATCTCCCGGATGCGCGCGTACTCGTCCTCCTTGAGGCCGAGTTCCTTCCAGGGCTGCTCGACGTCGGGCGTCTCGTTCGCGTGCTTGACGGTGTCGAGAGAGCGGGGGTACGGGGGTCGCCCCCCGGAAGAAGACAGCATCAGGCGTTGACCAGCTTCTTGAGGATCGAGGTGAAGAAACCGAGGCCGTCGGTCCTGCCGGTGCCGATCAGCGGCTCCACGGCGTGCTCGGGGTGCGGCATCAGACCGACCACGTTCCCGGCGGCGTTGGTGATGCCCGCGATGTCCCGAAGCGAGCCGTTGGGGTTGACGTCCAGGTAGCGGAACGCGACCCGGCCCTCCGCCTCCAGCTCGTCGAGGACGCGCTCGTCGGCGACGTACCGGCCGTCCATGTTCTTGAGCGGGACCTGGATCTCCTGGCCCTGCTCGTAGTCGGCGGTCCAGGCGGTCCCGGTGTTCTCCACCCGCAGCTTCTGGTCACGGCAGATGAAGTGCAGGTGGTTGTTGCGCAGCATCGCGCCCGGCAGCAGATGGGCCTCGGTGAGGATCTGGAAGCCGTTGCAGATGCCGAGGACGGGCATGCCCGCCTTCGCCTGCTCGATGATCGTGCCCATCACCGGCGAGAAGCGGGAGATGGCGCCGGCCCGCAGGTAGTCGCCGTACGAGAAGCCGCCCGCGAGGACCACCGCGTCGACCTGCTTGAGGTCCTTGTCGCGGTGCCAGAGCGGCACGGCCTCGGCGCCCGCGAGCCGGGCGGCGCGCAGCGCGTCCCGGTCGTCGAGCGTTCCGGGGAACGTGACGACGCCGATGCGTGCGGTCACGACTCCACCTTCACGATGAAGTCTTCGATCACGGTGTTGGCAAGGAAGGTTTCGGCCATCTCATGGATGCGGGCGAGGGCGGCCTCGTCGACCGGTCCCTCCACCTCCAGCTCGAAGCGCTTCCCCTGGCGGACGTCGGCGATCCCGTCGAACCCGAGACGGGGCAGTGCGCGCTGCACGGCCTGTCCCTGCGGGTCGAGGATCTCCGGCTTGAGCATGACGTCGACTACGACGCGTGCCACTGGCACTCCCGGTGGTGTGTTGCGTGGGCGGTTCCCTCAGCGTACCTGCCTCCAAAATCTACGCGAGTAGAAGTCTGAAGGATCCTACAAAAGGGCCCCAGCACACCAGCCCGGTGAATTCAAGCGGAATACTCTCCGCCGACACCCGGCCGCCGAGACACGCGGAAACAATTGCCTGGGCTTCACAATGCGCCGCCCACCGCTGTACAAAGGAATGCAGAGGAACGCAATATTGTCCCCGGCTGACCGCGCCATCGGCATCTCCGCACGTCAGGGCGGTGCGTGCAGGCGAGACGGCGCGGTGATCCGCAGGAAAGGACCGATATCCGTGGCTCAGCGTGTGGTGGTCACCCTCTTCGACGACATCGACGGCGGAGAAGCGGCGGAAACGGTCGCGTTCGCACTGGACGGGAAGACGTACGAGATCGACCTGAATCCCGCCAATGCAAAGAAACTGCGCAAGGCCCTCGCCCCTTACCTGGCCGCCGGACGCAAGGTGAGTGCGGCAGGTCACAAGGCCGGGGCCCGGCCGCTCGGCGGCCCGCTCAAGCGCACCGCACTCGCCCCCGACCCGGCGGCGGTACGGGCCTGGGCGCAGTCCAACAAGATGGCGGTGCCGGCCCGCGGCCGCATCCCCAAGCGCGTCTACGAGGCGTTCCAGGCCGCGAGCTGACTCACGGGCGGACTCACGGGCGGGCTCACGAGCCGAGCCGCGAGCCGAGCCACGGGCCGCGGCAGCGGATTTGCACTGCACCCCCCATGATCCGCTAGAGTCTGGAGCACGCCGAGGGGCGAGGCCGCAGGCCAAGTCCCACGCAGCGTGCGGGTGTAGTTCAGTAGTAGAACAGCCCCCTTCCAGGGGGAAGCCGCAGTGTGCAATCCCTGTCACCCGCTCTGCACCGCATTACCGAGCACTCCGGTGCATCAGGTAGAGTGGTGCTCGCACCGCCCGGTGAAGCCGGTCGGAGGCATGCGGACGTGGCTCAGTTGGTAGAGCATCACCTTGCCAAGGTGAGGGTCGCGAGTTCGAATCTCGTCGTCCGCTCAGGGAGCGAAGGCCCCGGTTCTCAGGAACCGGGGCCTTCGTCGTGTCCCCGTTCCCAGTGTTCCCGTGCCTTCATCTGCCTCAGCCGCCGTCCCCGCCATGACATTTGTCAGTCCGGACGATGACAGCGCGCACTGCCGCGGGCCCACGGCCGGGCCGACGCTGGATCCATGACCAACGTGATCGAGGCGGACGCCCTCCACCGGACCTACACCGGCGGCTTCGAGGCTGTCGGGGGAATCTCCTTCACCGTGCCGCGCGGCGAGATCTTCGCCCTGCTCGGCACCAACGGCGCCGGAAAGACCTCCACCGTCGAACTCCTGGAGGGCCTGGCCGCCCCGAGCGGCGGCACCGTCCGCGTCCTCGGGCACGACCCCTACACCCAACGGGCCGCCGTGCGCCCCCGGATCGGCGTGATGCTCCAGGAAGGCGGCTTCCCCGCCGATCTGACCGTGGCCGAGACCGTACGCATGTGGTCGGGGTGCACCACCGGCGCGCGGCCGCTCGCCGAAGCCCTCGACTCCGTCGGACTCGGCCACCGCGCCGACGTCAGGACCAAACAGCTGTCCGGCGGCGAACGCCGACGGCTCGACCTCGCGCTCGCCCTGCTCGGCGACCCCGAGGTGCTCTTCCTCGACGAACCCACCACCGGACTCGACGCCGAGGGCCGCCGCGACACCTGGGAACTAGTCCGCGGCCTGCGCGCCCGCGGCACCACCGTGGTGCTCACCACCCACTACCTGGAAGAGGCGGAATCGCTCGCCGACCGGCTGGCGATCATGCACGGCGGCCGGATCGTCACCTCCGGCACCCCCGCCGAGGTCACCGCCGCCCAGCCCGCCCGGATCCGCTTCCGGCTCCCCGCCGGTGTCCCCGCCGCCCGGCTTCCGCTCCGGCTGCGGGCCGCCGAGGACACCGTCGGCGCCGGCCGCGTCGAACTCGGCCGCGTCGAGATCCGTACGTACGACCTCCAGGACGCGCTCACCGAACTGCTCGGCTGGGCGGACGCCGAGGGCGTACGGCTCGACGGGCTCGACGCCCGGTCCGCGTCCCTGGAGGAAGCGTTCCTGGAGATCGCGGCCTCCGGCGAGACCGCCCCCACCCCGTCCGCCCTCGGCATCTCCCAGAAGGCGAGCACCCGATGAGCACCCCGACCACGACGCCCGCGACGACCGCGACGACCACGGCCACGACCGCCGGCACCACCCGCGCCCAGGTCACCGGCGCCGCCGCACGGCTCCGCGCGCTCGGCCGGGCCGAGTTCACCCTGCTCCTGCGCAACCGATCGGCGCTCTTCGTCGCCGTACTGCTCCCCGTCCTCATGGTCGGCTCGATCCGCAGCTCCCTCGCCGAGGTCGACCTCAGCGACATCGGCCTCAGCGCCGCAGGCGCCGCCGTCACCGGCGGCATCGGGATGGCGCTGCTCATGGTCGTCCACGCCAATCTGGTCGCCGCGTTCGTCGCCCGCCGCGAGGGCCTGGTGCTCAAACGGCTGCGCACCGGCGAACCGCGCGACCTGGAGATCCTCACCGGGATCGCGCTGCCCGCCGCCGCGCTCACCGTGGCCCAGTGCGTGCTGCTCTCCGTCGGCGGCGTCACCGTCCTCGGACTCGGCGCGCCCACCCGGCCGCTGCTGCTGATCGCCGGGGTCCTGCTCGGCATCGTGCTGCTCACCGCGATCGCCGCCGCCACCTCGGCCGTCACCCGCACCGTGGAGAGCGCGCAGCTCACCACGCTGCCGCTGCTGCTCGTCTCGATCTTCGGCTCGGGCCTGTTCTTCCCGATCAGCATCCTGCCCGACCGGATCGCCGCCCTCTGCGAACTGCTGCCGCTGACCGGCGTCATGACGCTGGTACGGGCCGGGTGGTCCGGCACCGTCGAACCGGCCGACCTCGCCCTGGCCGCGCTCGCCGCCGTGGTCTGGATCGCGCTGTCCGCGTACGCCGTCCGCCGCTGGTTCCGCTGGGATCCGCGCCGCTGAGCTGTGACGATGGCGGGAGCGGGGATCCGGGATCCGAGATCCGGGATCCAGGTGCGGGATCCGGGATCCAGGTGCGGGATCCGGGATCCAGGTGCGGGATCCGGGATCCAGGTGCGGGATCCGGGATCCAGGATCCAGGTGCGGGGGACGGGAGGCGGGCGATGAGCGGGGACATGGCGGTGCGGATGAACAGGATGAAGAGCTGGCGCGGGCGCAGCGGCCTGGCGAAGGTCGACACGTACACCCGCGTCACCGCCTACATGCTGCTGTGGGTCGCCGTGCTCGTCACCTTCCTGATCTGCCTCACCGAACCGGTACGGCACCACTCCCCGCTGCTCCTGGTCCTGGCCGCCCCGGTCCTCGTGCTCGCCAACGGCGTCCTCGGACACCGCTTCCTGCGCTCCGCGATGAGCGCCTATCTGCGCCCGGGCGCCACCGTCCCGCGCCACCAGACGGTGGCGTCGGCGGTCGCCGCCGCCCTCACCGCCGGGGCGGTGCTCGCCGAGTCGGCCACCGCGCCGCTCGGCGCGGGCGGGCTGCCCGGCTGGCTCGGCGCCACCCTCGTCCCCTTCTTCTGCGGGCACTCCCTCGTCGTCCGGATCCGGACCATCGCCCTCCACCAGGCGCTGGTGGCCTGCGCGCTGCTGCCGCTGACGATGCTCACCGGTATCGGCCCGCCCCGCTCGGTCCTCGCCGTCGTGGTGGTCGCGCTGTGCAGCGGCTGGCTCGCGCTCACCGTGCGGCTCTCGCTGTGGACGCTCGGCGTGCTGTGGGAGCTGCGCGAGGCCCGGGACGTCCAGGCCCGGCTCGCGGTCGCCGAGGAACGGCTGCGGTTCGGCCGCGATCTGCACGACGTCATGGGCCGCAACCTGTCGGTGATCGCCCTCAAGAGCGAGCTCGCCGTCCAGCTCGCCCGGCGCGGCCGGCCCGAGGCCGCCGTGGACCAGATGACCGAGGTGCAGCGGATCGCCCGCGAGTCGCAGCGCGAGGTGCGCGAGGTGGTGCGCGGCTACCGCGAGGCCGATCTCCGGGTCGAGCTGGAGGGCGCGCGGGGCGTCCTCGGCGCCGCCGGGATCGTCTGCACGGTCGACGCGCCCCCCTTCGACCTGCCCGCCGCCGTGCAGTCGACGCTCGGCTGGGTGGTCCGCGAGACCACCACGAACGTGCTGCGGCACGGCGACGCCCGGCACTGCGCGATCACCCTGCGGAGGGAGCCGGACGGGGCGGTGGTGCTGACCGTGACGAACGACGGGGCGGGCGCGGTGACGGCCGTACCGGGGGCGGGTTCGGGGCTCGCGGGGCTGCGGGAGCGGCTCGGCCGGGTCGGCGGGGAGCTGGCCGCCGGGCCGGACGGTACGGACGGTACGGACGCGTTCACGGTCACCGCGACCGTGCCGCGGGGCGAGCACCCCGGGGCCGCGCGGAGCCAGGAATTCGGCGAAGAGTCCGGAGCGGACTCCGGAGAGGAAGAGGAGATGGCCCGATGACCGAGCACGGCAGGGCGGCGCGGACCGAGGAGCGGCCGCCCGGCCCCGTACGGGTGCTGCTCGCCGACGACGAGCATCTGATCCGGGGCGCGCTCGCCGCACTCCTCGCCCTGGAGGACGATCTCGCGGTCGTCGCCGAGGCGGCCACCGGACCCGAGGCGCTCGCGATGGCCCGGGCCCACCGGCCCGATGTCGCGGTGCTCGACCTCCAGATGCCGGGTGCCGACGGTGTGACGATCGCCACAGCGATCCGGGACGAACTCCCGGGCTGCCGCACCATGATCGTGACCAGCCACGGCCGCCCCGGGCACCTCAAGCGGGCCCTCGCGGCGGGCGTCCGCGGCTTCGTCCCGAAGACCGTCAGCGCCCAGCGGCTCGCCGAGCTGATCCGTACCGTGCACGCCGGAAACCGCTACGTGGACCCCGACTTGGCCGCCGACGCGATCGCCTCCGGGGACTCGCCGCTCACCGCCCGCGAGGCCGAGGTCCTCGAACTCGCCGCCGACGGGGCACCGGTGGCGGAGATCGCCAAGCGCGCCTCGCTCTCCCCCGGAACCGTCCGCAACTACCTCTCCTCCGCCGCCGCCAAACTCGGTGCGGAGAACCGTCACACGGCCGTGCGTCTCGCCCGCGCGAAAGGTTGGGTATAGTAAGCAGCGCGCTACGGCGCATGCGGACGTGGCTCAGTTGGTAGAGCATCACCTTGCCAAGGTGAGGGTCGCGAGTTCGAATCTCGTCGTCCGCTCCATGAAGAAGCCCCCGGTCGATCCGACCGGGGGCTTTCTCGTGTGCGCGCACTCCGTGTGGAGCGGGCGGAGCGGCGCGGCCTCAGGGGATCCCGGGGTTCCCGGGGCCCCTGAGGCCGGGGCGGTCCGTCAGGACCAGGTCTGGCCGGTGAGGAGTTCGTACGCCTCCAGGTACTTGGCGCGGGTCCGCTCGACGACCTCGGCGGGCAGCGCGGGCGGCGGCTGCTCGCTCTTGCGGTCCCAGCCCGAGGCGGGCGAGGTCAGCCAGTCGCGCACGAACTGCTTGTCGTACGACGGCTGGGCGCGGCCCGGCTGCCACTGGTCGGCCGGCCAGAAGCGCGAGGAGTCCGGGGTCAGCACCTCGTCGGCGAGCACGAGCCGGTCGCCGTTCTCGGTGCTCTCGAAGCCGAACTCGAACTTGGTGTCGGCCAGGATGATCCCGCGCTCACGGGCGATGTCCCGGGCCCGGCCGTAGACGGCGAGCGTCGACTGCCGCAGCAGCGCGGCGGTCTCGGCGCCGACCTGGCGGGCGACCTCCTCGTACGAGACGTTCTCGTCGTGCTCGCCGACGGCCGCCTTCGTCGCCGGGGTGAAGATCGGCGCGGGCAGCTCGGAGCCGTCGGACAGGCCCTCGGGCAGCGCGAGGCCGCAGACCGTGCGGGACTCGTCGTACTCGACCAGGCCGGAGCCGGTGAGGTAGCCGCGGGCCACGCACTCGACCGGGACCATGTTCAGGGACTTGCAGATCAGCGTGCGGCCCGCCCAGTCGGCGGGGGCGCCGGCCGGGAGCTCGGTCGACAGGACGTGGTTCGGGGCGAGGTCGCCGAGCCGGTCGAACCACCACAGCGAGAGCTGGGTGAGCACCCGGCCCTTGTCGGGGATCTCGGTGGGCAGCACCCAGTCGTACGCGGACATGCGGTCGCTCGCCACCATGACGAGGCGGCCGGCCTCGTCCCGGTAGAGATCGCGGACCTTGCCCGTGTGGAGATGGGTGAGGCCCGGGACCTGCACGGGTTCGGGCTTTTCTACGAATCCGGACACGGTTCCTCCGCGTAGGTAGATCCAGGAGCGCTCCGATTCTCTCGCACATCCGGACGGGGCGGACGCGCGGGGCGGCCCCGCCGCCCGGCCCGTGCTCCGGATGGGCTCGATCCCGGCTCGCGCGCGGCCCAGTCCCGGCTCGCGCGCGGCTCGGTCCCGGCTCAGTCGCGCTTGCAGATCCGGTCGAGGAGGTTGGCCGTGGCCCGCTGGACCCGGGCGTCCACATGGCCCGGCCGGTCGAGCGCCGGTGACCAGGCGAACGTCCCCGACGCGAACACCCACGCCCCGGACGGCGCCCGGTAGAGGCTGGTCTCCTGGTGCCGGGTCGCGCCCTCGCCGTCCTGGTACGGGGAGTGGGCGAGCAGGATGCGGCCCTGGTGCTCGGGCAGCGGGGTGCGCGGGTAGTAGCGGTCGGCCTCGCCCGCGACCAGGCCCGCGATCTCGTCGCCCTCGCCCGCGCCGGTCGCCTCCCAGAGCCAGTGGTCCGCGTTCCGTACGACCATCGGGTGCGGTTCGGGCACCCGGCCCGCGTACTGGATGCCGAGCAGCTGCTGCTCCGGCCGGTCGATCTCCCGCCACAGCGCCGGGCGGCCGGGGCCGCGCCGCTTGCGGCAGGTGAGCAGCCGGTCCGGCGCGCCGGACGGCGAGGCCGACAGCTCCACCTGCCAGTACATGGTGTTGGCGGACAGGAAGACGAGCGAGGTGCCCTGGTCACGGGCGAGTTCGACGGTCCGGCGCATCGGCACCGACCAGTACTCGTCGTGGCCGGGGAAGACCAGGCCCCGGTAGCGGCTCGGGTCCACCCGGCCCGCGTGCAGGTCGCGGGTCTCCGCGTACGCCAGGTCGTAGCCGTACCGCTCGGCCCAGCGGATGAAGTCGTAGGCGTGGCCGACGTGCAGCGGCAGGCCCGCGCCCGCGTAGGGGCGGTCGAAGGAGACGGTGACCGCCGCCTCGCCCTCGCCGAGCAGCCGGCCCTCCTCGTCCCAGGCGTGGTAGAGGCTGGCGCCGGTGTGCCCGTCCTCGGGGTAGAGGTTGTACGCCTGCCAGGTCACGTCCGGCAGTACGAGCAGCAGGTCCGCCGGGTGGCTGTCGCGGACCGTGAACGGGATGTGCGAGCGGTAGCCGCCGACCGTGGTGAGCACGGCGACGTACGCGCCGATCGACCAGTAGCTCGGGACCTGCAGCCGCCAGGACTGCCACCAGTGGTGGCAGGAGACGGTCCGGTCGGCGGTCAGCGGCGCGGGCTGGACGATCCCCGCGAGCCGCGGACTGGTGGTGATCTTCGAGGCGCCGTCGCCGCCGTAGTGCCCGATCCGGTAGATGTCGACCGAGAACTGCTGCGGCGGGTCCACGGTGACGTGGAAATCGATCGCCTCGCCGGGTGCCACGGCCGCGTTGGAGACGAAGCCCTTGATCTGGCCGTGCACGTCGTCGGCCGTGCGCGGGCCGCCCGCGCCGCCCCTGGCCAGGGTCTCGTCCGCGTACCACGGGACCATCTGACCGGTGTCGTCGAAATAGTTCTCCGAACCGCGCAGCCAGGGCAGCGGGCCCTGTCCGAACGGATCCGACACGGCGTGGGCCAGCGCGCCCGACTCCCACCGCCGCCTGTTCTGTTCCGCCCCCATGACGCGCCCCTCCCTCGACTCCCCCGGTCGGCCGGTCTCGACTGCCTCGACTGTTCGGCTTCTCGGCTGTTCGACTTCTCGGCTGTACGGCCGTTCCTGCCGGTGGTCCTGCCGTGGTCCTGCCGTGGTCTTGCCGCTGGATCCTGCCTCTGTCAGTGCCGGTCTCCAGCACATCACATAACGCGCGCACTCCGTCACCGTTCGTCGTGAATCGGCGAGAGTGGAAGACGGCCCTCCGGAGCGGGCGCCCCGAGCGGGCACCCCGAGCGGCGCCCCGAGCCGGGGTCAGACCAGCCGGACCGGCTTCTCGGGGCGCACCCCGGCCTTGGTCAGCCAGGCCCGCAGCGGCTCCGGGTCGCCGTCCTCGACCAGGCACAGCACGGCCGGGGCGAGGTCGGTGCTCCGGCTGCCCCCGAGCAGCAGGGCGGGGCCGTCCAGCCAGTCCAGGCCGGGCGCCGCGTCGGCGGTGTCGACGGCCGCGCAGCAGACCATCGCCGTCACATGGTCGGCGAGCAGGTCACGCCCGGTGCGGGGCGGCTGGAGCGGGAACAGCGGCAGCGGCCCGTCCGGGCCCTCGGCGGCGGGCACGACCGGTCGCCGCTCCTCCTCGCGCACGGTCTGCGCGGTGAGCGCGGCGGCGAGCACCTCGGCCGCCGCCGTCCCGGCCCCGGCCCCGGCCAGGTCCGGTTCGTCGTCGTACGCGCCGCGCCGCTCGTCGTACGCGTCCCGCTCCTCGGGCCGTACGGCGCCGGGCGCGGCCGTCAGGTGGCTCATCACCCGGGCCAGGGTGGGCGCGTCGGTCACCGCGCCCCCGGTCGGGCCGGGGCCGGCCGGGGTGCCGGCGCCGAGCCGGTCGAGGACCTGGTGGAGGCGGGCCGCGTCGGCGCGCCATTTGCGGTCGACGACCTCCTCCGCGTACTCGCTCCACTCCACCGGGGCCCAGTCGGGGCCCGGTTCGGCCGGGGCGCCGTGGAAGAGGCGGGCGGCGAGCAGCGAGGTCGCCGCGTCGACCGTGCCCGGCTCCTCCAGGAGGTCGCAGGCGGGGCGCTCGCCGAGCCGGGAGGTGAAGCCGTCGGCCAGCCGGTCGCGCCGGGACAGCTCGGTGAGCGCCGACACCACTCCGGCGTCCAGCCGGGCGGGCCAGCGGCCCATCCGCCAGGCGGGCAGCGCGACCCGGGTGAGCAGCCGGTCCCAGCCCGCGTAGGCGAGGCCGACCTGCTCCTGGGCGACGATCCGCACCCCGTAGTCCACGGCCTGGGCGCGCTCCGAACCGGCCGCGGCGACCCCGCGCTCCATCTCGGCGGCGTGGCCCCGGCAGCCCTGGAGCATGAGCCGGGCCAGCCGGCCGACGCCCCGGGCGCCGAGCCTGCGCAGCGGGTCGAGGCCGGGGGTGTCGGGTGCGGCGACGGCCGCGTCGAGGCCGCGCACGAAGCGGCGGGCGGCGGCTATGTCGGGGTGCGCGGCCGGGCCCGTACCGGCGACGACCGGGGCGAGCACGGCGCGCAGCTCGGCGACGCGCATCCACCACATGAACGGCGAGCCGATGACGAGGACCGGCGCTTCGGGGGCCGCGCCGGGCGCGCGGCGGGCGCCGCGCGCGTGCGCCGGGTGGGAGCGGTCCTCCAGCCAGCTGTCGCAGTCGGGCGTCAGGGCTATCGCGGAGGGCGCGGGCACGCCGAGCCGGTCGGCGAGGTCGCGCACCAGGCGGTAGAGGTCGGGGGCCTGGCGCTCGGTGAGCTCCACCGTCGGGGTCACGGCGGGCCTGGACCTGGCGACGACGAGGGCGACGGCGGCGGCGACCAGGAGCACGACCACGGCGATCAGGGCGGTCACCCAGCGGGCGGTGTCCCAGCCGGGTCCGGTGAGGTGGCCGGTGACCCCGCCCGCGTACAGGACGACGGCGACGGCGGCGGGGAGCACCGCGACGCCGAGGGCCCTGCCGCGGACCCTGAGCACCGCGAGGGCGCGGACGCGGGCGGCGCGCGCGCCGAGCTCCTCGCCGACCGCGGATCCGGTGGCTGTCACGCCGTACCTCACCCCCTCCTGCCCTCGATGGGACTGCCCGTGGCGGTGTTGCTCACTCCCCCACTGTGGCACCCGTCACTGACATCGCAATGTCGGTGGGCCAAGTGCCGGACTCTCCCGGGAACGCCTCGGTGGCACCCCGGAAGCTTCCCCGGGAATGCCTCCGCCGCACCCTAGTTGGGGTGTCGGCGGGCGTCATCCAGATGGGCGAGTCGTCACCCGATGGAATGGCTTTGGGCAAAGGTGATGACGGTGGCGCGGTCGTACGCTTCACTGTGCGACCGCGCCGCTCGACGTCGTACGGCGCCGGTACGGCAGGGGGCCGTCAGCCCCGCGCGGCCTTCTCGGCGATGTCCGTGCGGTGCTGTCCGCCGTCAAGACGGATACGGCCGACCGCCGCGTAGGCACGCTCGCGGGCCTCCGACAGGTCCGTTCCGGTGGCGGTGACCGAGAGCACCCGGCCACCGGCGCTCACGACGGCGTCGCCGTCCCGGCGGGTCCCGGCGTGCAGCACGTACGCGTACGGCGCGTCCCGCTCCGCGACCTCGGCCAGGCCCTCGATCGGGTCGCCGGTGCGCGGGGTGTCCGGGTAGTTGTGGGAGGCGACGACCACGGTGACGGCGGCGTCGTCCCGCCAGTTCAGCGGCGGCTCGCTGTCGAGGGTGCCGTTGGCGGCGTTCAGCAGGACGCTGGCGAGCGGGGTCTTCAGACGGGCGAGCACGACCTGGGTCTCCGGGTCGCCGAACCGCGCGTTGAACTCGATGACCCGCACCCCGCGGCTGGTGATCGCGAGGCCCGCGTAGAGCAGCCCGGCGAACGGGGTGCCGCGGCGGCGCAGTTCGTCGACGGTCGGCTGGAGCACGGTCGCCATGACCTCGTCGACCAGCTTGGGGTCGGCCCACGGCAGCGGCGAGTAGGCGCCCATGCCGCCGGTGTTGGGGCCCGCGTCGCCGTCGAGCGCGCGCTTGAAGTCCTGCGCGGGCTGCAGCGGCAGCACGGTCTCGCCGTCGGTGATCGCGAAGAGGGAGACCTCGGGGCCGTCCAGGAACTCCTCGATGACCACGCGGTCGCAGGCCAGCGCGTGCGCGCGGGCGGCGGCGAGGTCGTCGGTCACGACGACGCCCTTGCCCGCGGCGAGACCGTCGTCCTTGACGACGTACGGAGCGCCGAAGGCGTCGAGCGCCTCGTCGATCTCCTCAGGGGTGGTGCAGACGTAGCTGCGGGCGGTGGGGACCCCGGCGCCGGCCATGACGTCCTTGGCGAACGCCTTGGAGCCCTCCAGCTGCGCCGCTTCTCGGGACGGGCCGAAGCAGGGGATGCCGGCCGCGCGGACGGCGTCGGCGACGCCCGCGACGAGCGGGGCCTCCGGGCCGACGACGACGAGCCCGGCACCGATCTCGGTGGCGAGCAGGGCGACGGCCGCCCCGTCGAGCTGGTCGACCGGGTGGAGCTCGGCGACCTCGGCGATCCCGGCGTTGCCGGGCGCGCAGTGCAGAGCGGTGACGTCGGGATCGAGGGAGAGGGAGCGGCACAGGGCGTGTTCGCGGGCGCCGCCGCCGATGACGAGGACCTTCACGCCAGCCAGGGTAGCCCGCGGCGCGGACCGGTCCTTGTGCGGGCCACCGAGCGAGACGGCGCTACTCGTTGGTGTATTCCTCCAGGACCGTGGCACCGAGCTCGCGCACGATCAGGTCGTGACCGGACAGCGCCGAGTCCACGAGGTCCGGGTCGTCCTCCTCCGGCACGTCGTCCTCGGGGGCGACCGGCGGCGGTCCCTGCGGCACCGGCGCGGGCGCCGGGGCGTGCTGGGGCGCGGGCGCGGCGGCCTGCGGGGCGGCCGCCTGCGGCGGCGCCGAGGGGGCGGGCGCCGGGGCCTGCGGCGCGGGGGCGGGCGCGGGCGGGCGGCCGGCGCCGCCGGAGCCGTACCCCCCGCCGCCACCGGAGCCGTATCCGCCGCCACCGCCGAAGCCGCCACCGCCGCCCGCGGCGGGCGGCGGGTTGGCGCCGCCGGACGGGTCGACGATCGCCTCGACCTTCCAGTTCACCTGGAACTGCTCGGCGAGGGCCGCCTTCAGGACGTCCTCGCTGCCGCTGCTCGCGAAGTTGTCGCGGGCGCCCGCGTTGAGGAAGCCGAGCTGGAGGGTGGTGCCGTCGAAGCCCGCGACCTGCGCGTTCTGCGAGAGGAGGATCCAGGTGAAGCGGCGCCGGTTCTTCACGGCGTCGAGGATCTGCGGCCACATGCTCCGCACCTGGCCCGCGCCGGCCGCCATGTTCCCGGCCGGGGCCGGTCCCCCGGGCGCGGGGGCCTGCGGGGCCGGGGCGGTGGGCTGCGGCGCCGGTACGGGGGCGGGCGCGGGCGCGGCGGACCCGCCCCCGGCTCCCGGCCAGGCGCCGGGGGTCCCGCCGCCGGGCCGGGCGGCACCGGGCCAGGCCCCGGGGGCCGGGGCGGCGGGCGCGGGCGGCTGGACCGGTGCGGGCGCGGGCGGCTGGACCGGGGCGGGGGCCTGCTGCACGGGCGCGGGTGCCGGGGCCGGGGCCTGCTGCGTCGGCGCGGGCGCCTGCACATGGGCGTCGGGCCCGGGCACGTACCCCATCTGCGGGGCGGGCGAGCTGGTGGTGAAGACGGCGGCGGGCGGCGCGGCGGCGGCGCCGCGCTCCAGCCGGTCGAGGCGCGCCTGGAGGGAGCGCTCGTCGTCGAAGGCGGCGGGCAGCAGCACGCGCGCGACGATCAGCTCCAGCTGGAGCCGCGGCGAGGTGGCGCCGCGCATCTCGGTGAGCCCGGCGTTGACCAGGTCGGCGGCGCGGCTGAGCTCGGCGGCGCCGAACACCGACGCCTGCGCCTGCATCCGCTCGATGACGTCGACGGGGGCGTCGACCAGGCCCTTCTCGGCGGCGTCCGGCACGGCGGCGAGGATCACCAGGTCGCGCAGCCGCTCCAGGAGGTCGGCGACGAAGCGGCGGGGGTCGTTGCCGCCCTCGATGACACGGTCCACGACCTCGAAGGCGGCGGCGCCGTCGCCGGAGGCGAAGGAGTCGACGACGGAGTCGAGCAGCGAACCGTCGGTGTAGCCGAGCAGGGAGGTCGCCATGGCGTACGTCACACCGACGTCGGTGGCGCCGGCGAGCAGCTGGTCCATCACGGACATCGAGTCACGCACCGAACCGGCACCGGCCCGCACGACCAGCGGCAGCACGCCGTCCTCGACCGGGATCCCCTCCCGGCCGCACACCTCGCCCAGGTACTCGCGGAGCGTGCCGGGCGGGACGAGCCGGAACGGGTAGTGGTGGGTCCGGGACCTGATGGTCCCGATGACCTTCTCGGGCTCGGTCGTCGCGAAGATGAACTTGAGGTGCTCCGGCGGCTCCTCGACCACCTTCAGGAGGGCGTTGAAGCCCGCCGAGGTGACCATGTGGGCCTCGTCGATGATGTAGATCTTGTAGCGGCTGGACGCGGGCCCGAAGAACGCCTTCTCGCGCAGGTCACGGGCGTCGTCCACACCACCGTGCGAGGCGGCGTCGATCTCGATGACGTCGATCGAGCCCGGCCCGTTGCGCGCGAGGTCCTGGCAGGACTGGCACTTCCCGCAGGGCGTCGGGGTGGGACCCTCCGCACAGTTCAGACAGCGCGCGAGGATGCGCGCGCTGGTCGTCTTGCCGCAGCCGCGCGGCCCGCTGAACAGGTACGCGTGATTGACCCGGTTGTTCCGCAGCGCCTGCTGCAGCGGGTCGGTGACATGCTCCTGCCCGATGACCTCGGCAAAGGATTCCGGGCGGTAGCGGCGGTACAGCGCGAGAGACGACACGTGTACGAGGTTATAGGCGCCCACCGACAAACCGGGCCGGACGGCCGACCCCCACGGCTCTCCCCGGAAAACGCAAGCGCCCCCCACGCACCCGCCAGAGCCGACCTACCCTTGCTGCCTTCCGGCCCTGGGGGAGTTCAGTCAGATAGCGCCACGTGAGGGGCTCCGCCAAGGGTACCCGATCCCCACCCCCACCCGCCCCACCCCCTCCCCCGCGCACCCCACCTCGACGGACCTCCGCCGATCGGGTTCGTGAGCACCCCCCGGAGTCATGTAATGTTTGCGCCGGAGGATTCGCCTAGTGGCCTAGGGCGCACGCTTGGAAAGCGTGTTGGGGGCAACCCCTCACGAGTTCGAATCTCGTATCCTCCGCCAGTGCCTCACCGGGCACGATGTCGAAGGCCCCGCTGCTCGCAGCGGGGCCTTCGTCGTGCCGTGGTCGCGTTTCTGGTTGCGTTTAGATCGCATCAGTACAGCATCTTTCGGTTCATACGTGGGCGAGGCCGCCCTCCAGGCGCCGCTATCGGGGAGGAACACCTTCCGTTCCGCACCCGCGAACCCGGCGAAGGCGCCATCCTTGAAGTCTGCGCCGGAGCGGCTTCGGCGCTGCTCCGGCGCGGTTCGACGAGGTGCCCCATGAAATCCCGATCAACGCTGGCGTCCTGGCTGGGCAGCCTCGACGCTCCGCGCCTGGCACGCGTGCTCGCCGCGCGGAAGGACACGGCGTCATCTCCGGAGCCGCGGACGGTGGGGGAACTGGCGGACCGCCTCCAGCGCCCGGGATCGGTAGCGGTGGCCCTGCCGCGGCTCCCCCTGCCGTGCCTGCAAGGGGCCGAGGCGCTGGCGGCACTGGGAGAACCGGCGTCGCACGATGCCCTGGCGAAGCTGCTGGGGGCGACGGACAGCGAAGCCGCCCGCGGGCTGGACTCCACGCTGGCGATGCTGGCCGATCACGCACTGGTGTGGCCGGACGACACCGGAGCGCTCCGCATGGCCTCACCCCTGCGGCAAGCGTGGGACTCACCCCTGGGGCTGGACACCCCTCTGGAGAAGCTGCTGGCAGGCGTGCCCTCGGACGAGCTGCGCACCATGCTCGTCACCCTCGGCATCAAGCCACCCGGCACCAAGCAGCAGCGCCTGGCGGCCTTGGTGGATCACCACAGCGACCCGCAAGCCATCGCCACACTGGTGGCACGGGCACCCGCAATCACACGGAAGCTGCTTGCCCGCCGAGCGGACTCCACGGCGGGGCAGCGGCAGTTCATCATGTTCGGGTCACCCGGGCCCGACCTCGAACCCGGCGCGCGATGGGCACTCGACCGGGGGCTCCTGATCGTGGACCGCCACCGGTACGGCCCCGCGCGCATGCCCGTCGAAGTCACGCTGGCACTGCGCGGGCCGGACTGGCACGCCCCGTTCGATCCCCTTCCGCCCTCCGTGCGATCGGTGGCCGTCGGCTCCGCCGAGGTGGAGCGGGAGGCCGCAGCCGCGGCCACGGCGTTCGCCTCCCAGGCCGCGTCGGTTCTGGCTGCCTGTTCGGTGTCCCCGCCGGCCAGACTCAAATCCGGTGGGATCGGCGCCCGTGAACTGGCCCGGATCGGCAAGGCGTCCCAGGCCGACGACGCCGTCGTACGCCTCACCCTGGAAGCCGCGTACGCCGCCGGACTGCTCGGCCGGGACGGCGACCGTATGGCGCCCACCGGGGCATACGACGCCTGGGCGGAGCAGGAGCCCGCCGGGCGACTCGCCGTACTGCTCCAGGCATGGCACAGCCTGGCGCTCACCCCCACCCAAGCGCGTGACGAGGACAACAAGGCGCTCCCCGCCCTCGCGGGAGCACCCCCCTGCGGCGGCTGCCTGCAGGCCCGGCGCGGGCTGCTCCACGCGGCGTCGCAGCTTCCGGCGGGGCGCGGCGCGACCACCGCCGCGGACCTGGGGCCGCTGGTGGCCTGGCATCGCCCGCTCGCCGACGCGTCGCCCCTGGACGGGACACCGTTCGCCGCTCTGATCCGCGAGGCCGAGCTGGTCGGCGTACTCGCGCGCGGCGCGCTGTCCCCCCTCGGTAGCACCCTGCTGGAAGACGACCCGGCAGGACTGGCCACTACCTGCCGAGAGCTCCTGCCCACGGCTACCCGAACGGCCCGGATCGGTGCCGACCTCACCGCAATCGTCACCGGCACGCCGTCCGCGCCACTCGCCGCGCTGCTGGATTCCGTCGCCGACCGCGAGACCAGCGGCACGGCCTCGGTGTGGCGGTTCAGTACCGGCAGTGTCCGCCGGGCCTTGGACGCCGGGCACACACCGGACGACCTCACAGCCGATCTGGCCGCCGTCACCACCGGACCGCTGCCCCAGCCCCTGTCGTATCTCATCGCCGACACCGCACGCAGTCACGGCCGCGTGCGCGTCGCCCCCGCCGCCTGCGTCATCCACGGCGAGGAGCCGGCGCTGCTCGCCGAGCTCGCCGCCCACCGCAAGCTCGCCGAACTCGGCCTGCGACAGCTGGCTCCCACGGTGCTGGTCAGCCGCAGCCCGCTGGAGACGACCCTCGCCGCGCTCCGGGCCGAGGGCTACGCCCCCGTCGCCGAGACGGCCGACGGAACCGTACGCATCGAGAAGACCCGATCGCAGAGGGCCGCCGCCGTACCGACCCTCCGAAAGGCCGGCAAGGGCGCCGACCGCCACAGCGCGGTCCATCACACCGAGAGGACACCGGCCGCCCCCGACCCGAACGCCCTGGCCGCCCGCCTGCTCACCGCCCCGCCCACCACCCCGGACCCCGACCCCTTCGGCAGCGGGGTCCCCTTCGGCACCGACACCGAGGAGATCGTCGCCGGGTGGGCGAAGCGGCTGTCCTACACCGATGTCCGCCAGCTCGCCCACGCCATCGACACGGGAACACCCCTCACCGTCGAATACGCCGCCACCTCCGGCAACCGCACGGTGCGCACCCTCAGCCGCCTCGAACTCGACCCGCCCTACCTCGAAGCCTGGTGCCACCTGCGTGAAGCCGAACGGGTCTTCACTCTGTCCCGCATCCAAGGCGTCATGCCGGTGTAGGCGAGGCCGCACGCACAAGTTCAGCGCTGCAGCCCGAGGATCAGACGGACGGAGTCCTCCACACGGTGCAGTTCCCCCGGAGCGAGCAGGCCCAGCTTCCGTCGCAACCGCGACTTCGCCACCGTGTGAAGGTCCGCGCAGTTCACGTACGACTCGTCGTGCTTCGTCAGCCCGGCGTCAGGCCCGATCGGGACATGGGTGACCTGGGGACCTGACGTACCCGTGATCAGCGCGACCGTCACCGAAGCGAGCGGCTCAGCGATCCGGTTGACGGTGAGGACGACGACGGGGTGCGGCCCCACTGGTTGTGGCAGCGCGCACACCCACACCTCGCCGCGAAGCGCCGTGCCTGGACTCACCACTGCATCTCGTCTGCTGCCGCAAGCTCCGCGTCACTCGGCTCGACCACGCCGTCAGGCAGAGGCGCACCCTGCTCCTGGTAGAAGGCGCGGATCTCTTCGGCCGCCCCTACCTCGGCCGCTTCCCGCGCGAGGAGCCTAAGCCCTTCGCGAAGAGCGTCCGAGGTCGAGGTGAGGTTCAGTGTCCGCATGACCTCCTGAAGGGCCTGCATCTCATCGCCACGGAGCCGGACCTGCGCCAACCGACTGGGCCCGAGCACAGCCGCTGCATTTCGCCTCGTCGCCGTCGCGGCAGCCTTCTTGGCTGCCTTCCTCTTGGGAGCTGCTGCGGTATCCATGCCTCCTCCAGCCTGTCGTACAAATGTCATACACATAGTGTGGGGCGAGTGACCGGCCTGGTCAAGGCATCCCCGAAGGACCGCCGCCCGCTCAGGCAAGGCCAGGAACGCTGCGAGCGGGACCAGGCAAGCGGCCCGGCCGACCGCCTCGTCGTGTTCCGGCGCGCCCCGCCACATCCCGTCGGACCGAACACGCACCCCGATCCCGCCCTTGTGTTCGTTTTGTTTCGTCTGCGCGTGTTGTCGCAATTGGCGGAAATCCATCGTGTCGGCAGTCGAAGTACGCCAACATCCCCATATGGACCAGGGACAGACACATGGGTAGGCGCGAACGCCGCCGCAGGCGGGAGCGGGTGGGGGCCCCGGGGCCGGTCGTGCGGGAGTTTCCGGTGGGGGCTCCGCGGATTCGCGTGGTGATCCGGCACGACGCTCCCGAGGAGGCGCGGCGGATCAGCCTGCTCTACTGGGAGGTCAAGGAGAACGGCACCTGGGCCAGGACCGTGAGCAGCATCGGGGTCACCGGGGACGTCGGTGCGGTGGCCACCGGGCACTCCCATGCCGTGCTGCTCGACTGCCCGTGCGCCAACTGCTCCGAACCGATCGCCGTCACCAACCGCTCCTGGGCCAACAAGATCGGCGGGAAACACCTCGACGCCGAGGCTCCCCCGTACCTCTGCCCGGACTGCACCGCGGTCCAGCGGCAGGAGGAGGACGAGCGGCGGCAGCGTGCCGAGGAGGCCAGGCGCGCCGAGCAGGAGCGCGTGGAGCGGCTGATCGGCGCCGCGCTGAAGGACGAGGACGCGAAGAGCGAGCCGGCCGGCCCCCTCGCCGAGGTGGACCCGCGCGCCCTGGCCCTCTATGCGGCCTTGGTCCAGCACGCCACCGGCGGTCCCGGCAACCTCCTCCCCAGTCTCACCGCCGTCGGCCCGCTGGGCTGGACCGGCGACACCGAGCAGGACGGCGAGTTCCTCCTGAGCCTGTACGCCGCCGGTCTGCTCGCCCTCGCCCGGGAGAGCCCCACGGAGGCGTTCCTCCCCACGGAGGACGACGAAGGCGTCACCTTCTACGTCGCGGACGTCGCCTGGCGGCTCGTCGGCGGACCCGCCGCCAGGCGCGCACGCGCCGAGGAGATCACGTACACCCTCCTGACCCGGCCGGGCCCCGACGGAGCGGCCGCCCGCGAAGCGCTCAGGACGCTGACCGCCCAGGCGGAGACCGCGGACGTGATCGCCTACCTCAACGGCGTGCTCGGCAGGCAGCACAGCTGTCCCGAGACGCCCGAGGCGCGCCGCGACGAGCTCGCGGGCATCATCCGGAAGGGCTTCGAGCACGGGTACAGCACGGGCCAGATGTTCTGTTTCGCCTGGGGCGCCGCCCGGTCCGCGGCGACCTGGCGGGACGAGACCCCCGGGGTGGGGGCCCCGGAGGCGGCGTCCGCCTCGGTGACCGGCCTGAAGACGCGGATCGGCAAGGCGATCGAGTGCGGTTACGACATCTCCGCGTACGACGTGCCCCGCTGGCACCGGGCTCCCCTCGCGCTCGACGGCCTCCGCACGCTGCGCGAGGACATCCGCCGGGTGTACGACCGCGCCGTCATCGACGCCTGCACCCGCTGCGACCAGCAGGGCTTCAAGGAGACGGTCCGCGCGGGGACCGGCACGAAGGCCCTGTGGCGCTGCACCCATCCCGTCGAGATCCCGGCCCCCGATCCCGTACGAACCGCGACTCCCGATCCCGTGGGGATCCCGACCCCCCGGCAGTCGCCGGAGGTGAAGACAGAGAACGCGACCGGGACCGCGACCGAAGGGGAGGTCCTCCGGGGCGACGAACCTCCGCCCACCGCCTCCGCGCCCTCCCCGTCCCCGTCAGCCCAGTTCGTCGCCCGCGAGCCGTAGCGCCAGTTCCTGGAGCAGCGTCTCGGTGTCCGGCCCCGCGCCCGTGGCGTCGTGGGCCTGGGCGACGGTGTCGAAGGCCAGGATGAAGCCGTTGACCAGGGCGCTGAGGGGTTCGGAAAGCTGGGCGAGCACCGCGAGGCCCACCTCCTCGGCGCCCGCCCCGTCCGGTACCGCGAACCGCACCGGGATCACCTCTCCCAGCAGGTCGGACGCCAGGCTCTCCTCGACGCCGCCCCGCAGTGCCGTCAGCGCGGCGATGGCCTTCAGCTTGATCTCGTTCTCGTACGCGGTCATCCGAGGAGCGTAGGAGGAGCGGGGCGCGGCCGGTGGGACGGCGGACAGCGCGTCGGGCCGGGCCTCGTCGGGCCTGGTCGCGTCGGGGTCAGGCCGCCGGGGTCAGTTCGCCGACCGGGGTCGCGGCCGGGGTCGGGGTCGGGGTCGGGGTCGGGGCGGCCGGGACCGGGGCGGGCTCCGGCCGGGTGCGGGCCGTGACCCGGCTGGTCAGGGCCAGCGTGCCGGCCGCCGCCGCGAGGCCCACCACCAGGGCCGTCCACCACAGGGCGGCCGGGCCGATCCCGGTGTAGACGCTCACGCCCAGGGTCAGCGCGCCGAACCGGGCCACGCCCCAGGTCCAGCTGAAGGCGCCCTGGTAGCGGCCGCGGGCGTGGGCCGGGGCCAGGTTGGCGACGACCGCCGCGCCGATGCCCGCGACCACCACCTCGCCGAGCGACCAGACGGCCACCGACACCGCGAACCCCAGGACCCCGTCGGCGATCCCCGTCAGGGCCACCCCGAGCGCGATCAGGGCGCTGCCCGCCACGTGCACCGGGATCTGCGGCAGCCGGGCGAGCCGCGCGGTGGTGAACGGCTGGAGGGCGACGACCAGGATCGCGTTCAGCGCGGCCACCGTGCCGTACACGGCGGGCGAGTGCCCGTGGTCGCGGATCGCCAGCGGCAGGGCGACCTCGGTGAGCGAGTAGACGAACAGCTGGGCGCCGAACAGCGGCAGGAGCAGCAGCGCGAGCCGGTCGCGCAGCACCACGCCGTAACCGAGGCCCTCACCGGCGGGCCGCGGGCCGCGCGCCGGTTCGGCCAGCCGGACGGCCACCACCCCGGCGAACAGCAGCATCGAACCGGCGTCGACGGCGAACAGCAGCCAGTAGCCCTGGGCGGCGAGGAAGCCGCCGAGGACACCGGCGACCGCCGTGCCGATGTTCACGCCCCAGCCGAACAGGGCGTAGGCGCGCTGCCGGTGCTCCGCGTCGACGGCGTCGGTCATCAGCGCGTACGAGGCGGGCGAGACGGCCATCCCCGCGGCGCTGATCAGCAGCGCGGCGGCGGCCATCGTCCACACCCCGGGCGCCACGAACAGCGCGCCCTGCGCGACCGCCGAGCCGACCAGACCGATCAGCATCGTGGGGCGCCGTCCGATCCGGTCGGCGAGGACCCCGCCGACGGCCGGGCCGATCAGGTTTCCGGCACCGAGCGCGGCCAGCACATAGCTGGTCCCGGCGCCGGTGACGCCGCGCGAGGCGAGGAAGAAGACGAGGAACGGGGTGACGAGGAACCCGAGGCGGTTGATCACGGTCCCGGCGAACAGGGTCCAGACCACGGACGGCAGATTGCTGAAGGAGGAGGGCATGGCGAGAGCTTGCGGGGCTGGGCCACCACCCCTCCAATGATTAAGCTCAGGCCGAATCGACCGTGCCGCAGGGGGTGTCACGGGGTTCCGACCAGGGGGCACACCACCGCACATGGACACCGGACTCAGCTTCTCCGCCGCCGACCTGGCCCAGACCCGCTTCGCGGTCTCCCCCATGTGGGAGGTCATCACCAGCTACCGGCTGCTCCTCGCCGACACCGACCCGCCGCTGCACCGCTCCTGGGCCCAGCAGGTACGCCCCCGGTTCCGCAGGGCCGGACTCGACCGCGGCCTGCTCGCCCGGCTGATCCCCGCGGACGGCTACGTCGCCGACTTCCTCAACCCCACCCCCGCCGGGCCGTTCCCCACCCTGGAGGCCGAGCTCGACGCGATCCGCCGCACCCCCGTCGAACAGCTCCGCCCCGACCTCGCCCTGCTCGGCCTCGGCATCCCGGCCGAACAGCTCGACCTCGACCGGCTCGCCGACGAGATCCTCGCCTACTGGGAAGTCGCCCTCGCCCCCTACTGGGCGCGCATCAGGGCCGTCCTGGAAGCCGACGTCTTCCACCGCGCCCGGCAGGTCGCCGAACACGGCTCCGCGCGGGTCCTCGGCGAACTCCACGAGACCGTCCGGTGGGACGACGGCACCCTGCTGCTCGTCCGCCGCGCCTGCTCGCTCCACCGCGACGAGACCGGGGCCGGGCTGCTGCTCGTACCGTCCGCGTTCATCTGGCCCCGGGTGCTGACCCGCTCCGTCGCCCCCGACCCGCCCCAGCTCGCCTATCCCGCACGGGGGATCGGCAACCTGTGGGAACCCCGTACCGTCACGACCGCCACCGAGGCCGTCGCCGGGGTGCTCGGCCGCTCCCGCGCGCTGCTCCTCGCCGAGCTGGACACCCCGGCCTCGACCACCCAGCTCGCCGCCGCGTTCGGCCTCTCGGCGCCCGCCGTCTCCCAGCACCTGGTGGCCCTGCGCAACGCCGGTCTGGTCAGCGCCCACCGCACCGGCCGCTCGGTGCTCTACGCCCGTACGGCCGTCGCCGACGCGCTGCTCTGCCCGGACACGGCCCGCAAGGAGTACGCGTGACGGGGCGGGCCCAGGGGGTGGAATGGACCGAGCGCGTCCTCGTACGGAAGGGGGAGGGGCCCGAAGACGCGGTACGGCTCTCCCTCCGCGACTGGGGCGTCGGCGGGGGCGAAGGTGGTGACGGGGCGGCGGCCGTGCTCCTGCTGCACGGGCTCGCCGGGCACTGCGGCGAATGGGACGACCTGGCCCGCCGGTTGCGCGCCGACGGGCACCGCGTGCTCGCGCTCGACCAGCGCGGCCACGGCGCCAGCGAGCGCCGCCCCGCCGACGTGTCCCGGGCGGCCTACGTCGCCGACATCGACGCCGTCATCTCCGAACTCGGCCTGAGCGGTGTGGTGTTGATCGGCCAGTCGTACGGCGGACATGCGGCGCTCCTCGCCGCCGGGACGGGTGCCGGGGGCGTGGCCGGGGCGGTGCTCGTGGAGGCCGGGCCCGGTCGTGACGACCCCGAGAGCTTCCAGGCCGTCGCCGACTGGCTGCGCGGCTGGCCGGTGCCGTTCCCCTCCCGCGAGGCGGCCGTCGCCCACCTCGGCGGCGGCCCCGTAGGGGAAGCCTGGGCGGACGGCCTCGAACCGCACGACGACGGACTGCGCCCCCGGTTCGACCCCGAGATCCTGATCGCCTCGCTGCGCGAGAACACCACCCGCTCGTGGTGGCGGGAGTGGGCCGCGATCGACGTGCCCGTGCTCGTCGTCCTCGGCCGGCACGGCATCATCGGCGCGGCCGACCACGCCGAGATGGCCCGGCTGCAGCCCGACCGGATGCGGTCCGTGAGCGTGCCCGACGCCGGTCACGACCTGCACCTGGAGCAGCCCGAGACCCTGTACCGCCTGGTCCGCGACTTCCTCGCCGCCCCCACCCGCGCCGTGGCCGAAAGCCCTTGCGCTGGAGCGCGCTCCAACACCTAGATTGCGCCGCATGCGCTATCGGGTACTCGGGGGAACCGGGATCGAAGTCAGCTCGTACTGCCTCGGCACCATGATGTTCGGTGCCGTCGGCAATCCTGATCACCAGGATTCCGTACGGATCATCCACTCAGCCCTCGACCGGGGCATCAACTTCGTCGACACCGCCGACATGTACTCGGCGGGCGAGTCCGAGGTCATCGTCGGCAAGGCGCTCAGCGACCCGCTGCGCCGCGACGCCACCGTGCTCGCCACCAAGGTGTACTTCCCGGTCGGCGGCGACGGGCCCAACCGGGGCGGTCTGTCCCGGCGTTGGATCGTCCAGGAGGTCGAGAACAGCCTGCGGCGGCTCGGCACCGACTGGATCGACCTCTACCAGGTCCACCGCCCCGACCACCGCACGGACCTTGAGGAGACCCTCGACGTCCTCGGCGACCTGGTCACCCAGGGCAAGATCCGCGCCTTCGGCTGCTCTGCCTTCCCCGCCGACCTGATCGTCGAGTCGCACGCCGTCGCCGAGCGGCGCGGCCTGCGCCGCTTCCGCACCGAGCAGCCGCCGTACTCGCTGCTCGCGCGTGGCATCGAGACCGCCGTCCTGCCGACCGCCCAGCGGTACGGCATGGGCGTGCTGACCTGGGCGCCGCTGGCGTCCGGCTTCCTCACCGGCAAGTACCGCAAGGGGCGGGCGGTCGACCTCGGCAGCGGCCGCGCCGCGCTCACCCCGCACCGCTTCGACCCGGCGCTGCCCGGCAACGCCGCCAAGCTCGACGCGGTCGAGCGGCTCGTCGCGCTCGCCGACGAGCTCGGCCGCACCCTGCCCGAGCTGGCCATCGCGTTCGCCGCCACGCACCCGGCCGTCACCTCGGTGATCCTCGGCCCGCGCACGATGGACCAGCTCGACGGGCTGCTCAAGGGCGCCTCCCTGGTCCTGACCGACGAGGTCCTGGACCGGATCGACACGATCGTGCCGCCCGGCACCGACCTCTACCGCGCCGACGGCGTCTGGCAGCCGCGCTCCCTGACCGAACCCGCGCTGCGGCGGCGGCCGATGGGCGAGCGGGCCGCCGCCGACTGAGCCGGACCGTCACTCCGGCGGATGCCCGCTGTCGGCCGGTCGGCCGACAGCGGGCATCCGCCGGGCGCGTTGTCGAGAAACCAGGACCTGTTCCGACGTCCCCTGTGAGAGAACCCCGTGAGGGGTACGCGTGATCACGGTCCAAGGAGGACGTCATGAAGTACCTGGTGATGGTGCAGGGCTCGCAGGCCGACTACAACGCCATGAACGGCAGCCCGTCGCCGCAGAGCCCGGCCTGGAGCGAGCAGGAGCTCCGCGCCATGTTCGCCTACATGAACGCGATCAACGACGACCTGGCCGAGACCGGTGAGCTGGTCGACGCGCAGGGCCTGGTGGAACCGGCCAGGACCCGGTTCGTCACCGCCGACGCCGAGGGCCGTCCGGTCGTCAGCGACGGCCCGTACGGGGAGACGAAGGAGGTCCTGGCGGGCTACTGGGTCCTGGACTGCACCAGCCTCGACCGGGTCACCGAGATCGCGGCCCGCGTCGCCCAGTGCCCGCAGCCGGCCGGGGCGCCGGAGTACCCGGTGGTGATCCGCCCGGTCGACGAGGCGGGCGGATCGGAGCTCGGCGCCGGGGGTGCGGGTGCCGACGGCGGGGCCTGAGGACTCCGAGGGACCCGAGGGGCCTGGATGGCCTGGATGGCCTGAGGGGTCGGCCGGGCCGGTGGGACCTGAGGGGTCGATGGGGCCCGACGGGCCTGAGGGACCCGAGGGACCTCCGCCCCCGCCCGGCCCCGGCCCCGCCCCGAACCCGTCGAGGACCTGCTGCGCCGTCACGCGCCGCAGGTCCTCGGTGCGCTCGTGCGCCGGTACGGGCATTTCGCCGCCGCCGAGGACGCCGTACAGGAGGCACTGCTCGCCGCCGCCGGGCAGTGGCCTCGGGACGGCGTGCCCGGCAACCCGCGCGGGTGGCTGATCCGGGTGGCTTCGCGGCGGCTCACCGACGCGCTGCGGGCTGACGAGGCCCGCGCCCGGCGGGAGGCGACCGCGGTGCGGCTCCAGCCGCGCGAGGTGCGGGCGGCGCCCGCCGACGACGACACGCTGGCCCTGCTCTTCCTGTGCTGCGACCCGGTGCTGCCGCCGCCCGCCCGGATCGCGCTGACCCTGCGCGCGGTCGGCGGCCTGACCACGGCGGAGATCGCCCGCGCCTTCCTCGTGCCGGAGGCGACGGTGGCTGGGGGCACCTCCCATGCCGAAGGCCATGGGGGAGGATCAGCCGGGCGAAGGCCAAGCTGCGCGCCGCCGGGGCCGACCACCGCTTCCACCCGCCGGGTGAGGACGACGGTGGCCGGGGCCGCTGACCCCGGCCTCGTACCGCGCTCACCGTCGGCGCAGCAGCGTGGGCAGCACGTACCAGAGCCCCGCGAACATCAGGCAGCTCAGGCAGGTGACCACGACCGCCCCGGTCCGGCCGATCACGACGTCGAGCAGAAGCAGCAGCACCGTGTTCAGCGCGAGCGCGAGGACGACCAGACCGGCCCGCGCGAGCCGGGCCGACCAGGCGACGATCCGGTCCTTCTCGCCCTGCCGGAACAGCACGCGGTGGATCGCGACCGGCGAGGCGAGCAGGGCGGACGCGATGACGGTGAGGAGCAGCGCGGCGACGTAGATGTCCTGCTGGACGTCGGTGAGCCCGAGGAAACGGGGCGTGAAGGCGACGCCGAGGAGGAAGGCGAAGACGATCTGGACCCCGGTCTGGAGCACCCGCAGCTCTTGGAGGAGCTCCAGGAGGTTGCGGTCCGCGCGTTCGTCCGCGGTCTCATGGCGGTCCGGATCCGAACGGTCCGGCTCCGGTCGGTCCGGATCCGAACGGTCCGGATCGGAGTCTCGTGCCGGTGGCGGGTCATCGGCCATGTCTCCACCCTCGCCCTCCGCCCGGCCGTACGCGACGCGACGCGACGCGACGCGACGCGACCGCGGGCCGCGCCGGGCGGTGTCATCCTTGGTGGTCGTCGGGATTCTTCGACGGGACCCCACCACGGGGAGTAAATTACCCCCTGGGGTATCTGTGAGGAGTGATGGGCTGTGGAACTTGATCTCGCGGGCGCCGAGCTGAAGTCGGTCCTGAACCGGCTGCGCCGGGCGCAGGGCCAGATCTCCGGCGTGATCCGGATGATCGAGGAGGGCCGTGACTGCGAAGAGGTCGTGACCCAGCTCGCCGCCGCCTCCCGCGCCCTCGACCGGGCCGGGTTCGCGATCATCGCGACCGGGCTCCAGCAGTGCCTGACCGACATGGAGAACGGGCGCAAGGACGGCGAGGACCCCGAGCAGATGCGGGCCCGCCTGGAGAAGCTCTTCCTCTCCCTGGCCTGAGCGCCACCGGACGCCACCGGACACCACCGAAGGCCCGCGACCGAACGGACGAAGCACCCCTGGGGATGTCTCCCCAGGGGTGCTTTCTCATGCCCTCATGCGACTTCGGGTCAGTCGACCGGGAGGCCCTTCAGGCGCTTCGCGATCGTGGTGAGGCGGGTGCCCTGGTAGCGGGCCGCGGCCAGCACCTTGTCGTCGAGCTCGCCGCTGGAACCGGCGAACGCGGTGCCGTAGGGGTTGCCGCCCGCCGCGTACACGGTCTGGTCCGTGTAGCCGGGGGAGACGATGACCGAACCCCAGTGGTGGAAGGTGTTGTAGAGCGCGAGCAGCGTCGACTCGTTGCCGCCGTGCAGGTTGTACGCGCTGGTGAACGCGGTCGCGGGCTTGTCGGCCATCACGCCCTGGTTCCACAGGCCACCGGCCGTGTCGATGTACTGCTTCAGCTGCGCGGCGATGTTGCCGAAGCGGGTCGGCGAGCCGATCGCGTACGCGTCCGCCCACTCCAGGTCCTCAAGGGCGGCGACGTCGACGTTCGCGGCGGTGGTGTCGACGTGGGCGCGCCACGCCGGGTTGGAGTCGATGGCGACGTCGGGGGCCAGCTCGGGCACCCGGCGCAGGCGGACCTCGGCGCCGGCCTTCTCGGCACCCTCGGCGACGGCCTCGGCAAGACGGTGGACGTTCCCCGTGGCCGAGTAGTAGATGACGGCGACCTTGACGGACATGACGAGCCCTCCTGAAAACCGGATTACTTTCCGCTTCAACGGGATCAGGTTAAGCGGACAGGTATCCGTTTAGCAAGCACGGCAGGTATGCTCAGCTCAGGGGGCAGAGCGAAGGGAAGCCGGGCGGCAGGCCGGGAGCCGAAGGGCAGGGAGCACGTCATGAACACGAGGAATCGAGCGGCCGGGGACGGCGCCCAGATGCTCAATCTCCTCCCCACCGTCGGCGGTCCCGCCCCCGAGCGCGCCGACGCCGCCCGCAACCGGCGCAGGATCCTCGACGCGGCGGCCAGGATCGTCGCCGAGCAGGGCCCCGAGGCCGTCACCATGAACCAGGTCGCGCACGCCAGCGGCATCGGCGTCGGCACCGTCTACCGCCGGTTCGGCGACGTGTCCCAGCTGCTCTGGGCGCTGCTCGACGACCGGGAGCGGCAGTTCCAGGAGGCGTATCTGAGCGGCCCGCCGCCGCTCGGTCCCGGCGCGCCCGCCGGGGAACGGCTCGACGCCTTCCTCGACGCGCTCGTCGACCGGGTGGTCGAGCAGCGCGCGATCCTGCTCGCCGCGCAGACCGCCGCCCCCAGCGCGCGCTACACCAGCGGCGCCTACCTCGCCATGCACACCCATGTCGCCCTGCTGGTCTCCGAGGCCCGCCCCGACGCCCACAGCGGTCTCCTCGCCCATCTCCTGCTCGCCCCGTTCTCACCGAGCCTGATGCATCACCTGTCCCAGGAGCAACAGCTGTCCGCGCCAGAACTGCAGCGGGGAGTCCGCCAGTTGCTCACGCTGCGAGCGGCACCGGACGCCCGTCCGCTGCCCGACGGCCCGTGACGGTACGGGCGGCCCCGGCGGCGCGCGTTCCACGCCTCGGAACGCCCCTGGACCGGGCCCGCCGCCCGGCCGCACGATCGGGCCCATGAGCACCTACCTCCTGCTGCACGGCTTCGAGAACCGCCGCCCGCCCGGCCACTGGCAGCACTGGCTCGCCGGTGAACTGCGCGCCCGCGGCCACGAGGTGCGCTATCCGCAGCTTCCGGAACCCGACGCGCCCCGACTCGCGGACTGGCTGGACGCCCTGACCGAGCACGGCACCCCGCCGAACGACGGGGACCGGCCCGAGGGCGAGTTCGTCGTCCTCGCCCACAGCCTGGGGGTGCTCCTGTGGCTGCACGCGGTCGCGGCCGGACGCGCGCCCGCCGCCGACCGGGTGCTCCTGGTGGCGCCGCCCTCGCCGCGGGTGGCCGCCGGCATCCCGGAGATCGCCGCGTTCGCGGCCGGCCCCGCCGCCGACGCCCTGACCCTGGCCCTGGCCCCGGTCAAGGACACCGCCCGGCTGGTGCACGGTGACGGCGACCCGTACTGCCCCGAGGGCGCCGATCGCGCGTACGGGATCCCGCTCGGCCTCGACATGGACCACGTCCCCGGCGGCGGGCACCTCAACCCCGGCCACGGCTTCGGCCCCTGGCCCGCCGTCCTGGCCTGGTGCGAGAACCCGGAGGTGCGGATCACCGCGCGGGAGGGCTAGCGTCGGCCGGATGCCGACCCCTCCCACCCCCCTTCCCGCCGCCGCCCCCGCACCCGCACTCATTCCGTTCCCCGAACTCGCCCCGTACGCCGAGGGCATGCTCGACGTCGGCGACGGCCACCACGTCCACTGGTCCGTCGCGGGCAACCCCGACGGCAAGCCCGCGCTCGTCGTGCACGGCGGCCCCGGCTCCGGCTCGTCGCCGGGCTCACGGCGGCTCTTCGACCCCGAGCGGTACCGGATCGTCCTCTTCGACCAGCGCGGCTGCGGCCGCTCCACCCCGCACGCGAGCGACCCCGCCACCGACCTGTCGGTCAACACCACGGCCCACCTGGTCGCCGACATGGAACGGCTGCGCCGCCACCTGGGCATCGACCGCTGGCTGCTGTTCGGCGGCTCCTGGGGCGCCACCCTGATCCTGGCGTATGCCGAGACGCACCCGGAGCGCGTCAGCGAGATCGTCCTCGCGTCCGTCACCACCACCCGCCGCTCCGAGACGGACTGGCTGTACGGGGGCGTCCGGCGGTTCTTCCCGGAGGCGTACGAGCGGTTCCGCGCCGGAGCCGGGTCCGGCGCCGGGGACGGAGGGGACGGAGGCGAAGGCGGGGACCGCGCCGAGGACCTCATCCGCGCCTACGCGGCCCTGCTGGACCACCCCGACCCCGCCGTCCGCGAGCGGGCCGCCGCCGACTGGTGCGCCTGGGAGGACGCGGTGCTGTCCGGCGAGAACATGGGCACCCCGTACACCGACCGGATCGACGCCGCCCGGCTCGGCTTCGTCCGGATCTGCGCCCACTACTTCGCGCACGGCGCGTTCCTCGACGAGGGCGTGCTGATCCGGGACGCGCACCGGCTGGCCGGGATCCCTGGCGTCCTCGTGCACGGCAGGTTCGACATGGCCGGGCCGCTGAACACCGCCTGGGAGCTGGCCCGGGCCTGGCCGGACGCCGAACTGCACGTGGTCGAGGGAGCCGGACACCTCGGCGGCGACGAGACCCTCGCCCACCTGATGACCGCCCTCGCCCGGTTCGCGACGACGACCGCCGACGCTGCGACCGCGCATCCGGGGCCGCACCCGCCCGAGTGACCGGCCCCCGCGGCCCGCGACCCGCCGGAGCGGTCCACCGGGCGGGCCCGGGCGCCCGGCGCGATGATCGGGGCATGACCCCCGAGATCCACCTCGCCCAGCAGCCGGACGCCGACGAGCTCCTCGGCCGCTCCCCGCTCGCCGCGCTGGTCGGCATGCTCCTCGACCAGCAGGTGCCGATGGAGTGGGCCTTCTCAGGCCCGTACACGATCGCCACCCGGATGGGCCACGACGACCTGGACGCGCAGGAGATCGCCGCCCAGGACCCGGAGTCCTTCGCCGCGCTGCTCTCCGAGAAGCCCGCCGTGCACCGCTACCCGGGCTCGATGGCCCAGCGGATCCAGCAGCTCTGCCGCTTCCTCGTCGACGAGTACGGCGGCGAGGCGGCGGCCGTCTGGCGGGACGCGGCGAGCGGCAAGGAACTGCTGGCCCGTCTGGAGGCGCTGCCCGGGTTCGGCAAGCAGAAGGCGCAGATCTTCCTGGCGCTGCTCGGCAAGCAGTACGGGGTGACCCCGAAGGGCTGGCGGGAGGCGGCGGGGGCGTACGGCGAGAAGAACAGCTACCGCTCGGCCGCCGACATCACGGGACCCGAGTCGCTCACCAAGGTGCGCGCCCACAAGCAGGAGATGAAGGCCGCCGCGAAGGCGGCGAAGACCGCCAAGTCGGCGAAGTCGGCCAAGGCGAACGGCTCCTCCTGAGCCTCCCCCGCGCGCTCCACTCTCTCCGTCCCGCCCCTACATCGGGCAAACGCACCGGAATTGCGAATTCCCGATGTCAATCCTGTTCGACCTGACAGGAATTGTGTGTGATGTGTTCACAGAAGCCCCCGGAGATCGCTAACTTCCCCTCAACCTCGTACGCATCGGGAAGGACTGGACTTCTGTGAACACATCCCAGCGCAGAGCCGCAGCCGCGCTCGCCGTCGCCGCACTCGCCACCCCGCTCGTGCTCGCGGCGCCCGCCACCGCCACGCCCGACCCGGGAGCGGCCCCGGCCCGTGACGCGGCCAAGCTGGCGAAGAAGCTGACCCGTGAGACGACCGCCAAGGACGCCTTCAAGCACCTGCAGAAGCTCCAGGCCATAGCCGACTCCGCCGGTGGCAACCGGGCCGCGGGCACCCTCGGCCACGACGCCTCCGCCGCGTACGTCTACACGCAGCTGAAGAAGGCCGGCTACAACGTCACGTACCAGAAGTTCGACTTCCAGTTCACCCAGACGCTCGCCGAGAAGGCGTCCGTCGTCTCGCCCGCGCCGCGCGACCTGGCCATCCACGCGATGACCTACACCAAGTCGACGCCGGTCGGCGGGATCACCGCCCCGCTCGTCGCCGTCCCGGTCGACGCCGACGGCACCACCGGCTGCGAGCCGGGCGACTTCGCCTCCGGCACCTTCACCGGCAAGCTCGCGCTGATCAAGCGCGGCGGCTGCACCTTCGCGGTCAAGCAGCAGAACGCCGCCGCGGCCGGTGCCGTCGGCGCGGTCATCTACAACAACGTCGACGGCACGCTGTCCGGCACCCTCGGCGACCCGGCGGCCGGCAAGATCCCGACCGGCGGTCTCAGCAAGGCCGAGGGCGACAAGCTCGCCGCCGACCTCGCCACCGGCCCGGTGAACCTCTCCTTCGAGATCCGCCAGCTCTCGGAGAAGCGTTCCACCAACAACGTCATCGCGGAGACCAAGGGCGGCAACGCCGCCAACACCGTGATGCTCGGCTCCCACCTCGACTCGGTCACCGCGGGCCCCGGCATCAACGACAACGGCTCCGGCTCCGCCGGTCTGCTCCAGACCGCCCTCGAACTGGCCAAGTCCAAGGACAAGATCCGCAACAA
The DNA here is from genome assembly GCF_044748125.1 of Streptomyces sp. NPDC090025. Taxonomy (NCBI): domain Bacteria; kingdom Bacillati; phylum Actinomycetota; class Actinomycetes; order Kitasatosporales; family Streptomycetaceae; genus Streptomyces; species Streptomyces sp. NPDC090025. Next base: position 95,446 of record NZ_JBIVFL010000022.1, read on the forward strand.
GGTCCGCTTCGCCTGGTGGTCCGCCGAGGAGAACGGCCTGCTCGGCTCCGAGCACTACGTGGCCAACATGAGCTCCCTCGACAAGAAGGAGATCAAGCTCTACCTGAACTTCGACATGATCGCCTCGCCGAACTGGGGCCAGTTCGTCTACGACGGCGACAACTCCGACGGCGTCGGCGCCGAGGCCGGTCCCGAGGGCTCCGCCCAGATCGAGCGCGACATCAACGCGTACCTCGACAGGAGCGGCGTCCCGCACGAGGGCACCGACTTCGACGGCCGCTCCGACTACGGCCCGTTCATCGAGGTCGGCATCCCCTCCGGCGGCACCTTCACCGGCGCCGAGGGCCTCAAGACCCCGGCCCAGGCCGCCAAGTTCGGCGGCACGGCGGGCGTCGCCTACGACGTGAACTACCACGCCAAGGGCGACGACATCCGCAACATCGACATGCGCGCCTTCGGCATCAACATCGGCGTCATCGCCAACGCCGTGGGCACCTACGCCCACGACCTCAGCTCGCTCAAGAAGCCGGTCGTCTCCACCCCGACCACCGGCGGCACGGGCAGCGGCGGCGGTCTGCACGCCGACCACGACGAGGTCACCCAGTAAGGACGAGGCCAACCGGTAAGTCGTACGGGCGCGGCGCGGCGCGCCGCCGGGGTCTCACCGCCTCCGGCGCGCCGTACCGAAGATCGAACGGGAGATCTCCCGGCCCAGCTGGGTCCCGATCGACCGCGCGAGGGACTTGAACATCCCGCTCCCGACGACCTGTTCGGCGAGCGAGGGATCCTCCTTCGGCCGGGGAGCCCGCGCCGCCTCGCGCGCGGCCTCCTTGGCCTCCTTCGCGGCCGCGGCCTCCTCGGCCGCCGCCAGCGCCGCCGCCTCCGCCGCCTGCTGCTCGGCGGTCAGCTTCTCGTACGCCGACTCGCGGTCCACCGCCTCCGCGTACCGCCCGTACAGCAGCGAACCCTTCACCGCCGCCTCCAGCTCGGCCGCCGGGATCGGCCCCATCAGCGACTCCGGCGCCCGCAGCCGGGTCGCCGCGACCGGGGTCGGGGCGCCCTTCTCGCTCAGCACGGTGATCACCGCCTCGCCGGTGCCGAGCCCGGTGAGCACCTCCTCCAGGTCGTACGCCGAGTTCGGGAACGTCCGCACGGTCGCCTTCAGGGCCTTCGCGTCGTCCGGCGTGAACGCGCGCAGCGCGTGCTGCACCCGGTTGCCGAGCTGCGCCAGCACATCGCCCGGCACGTCCTTCGGCGTCTGCGTCACGAAGAACACCCCCACGCCCTTCGACCGGATCAGCCGCACGGTCTGCGTGATCGACTCCAGGAACGCCTTCGAGGCCCCGTTGAACAGCAGATGGGCCTCGTCGAAGAAGAAGACCAGCTTCGGCTTGTCGACGTCGCCGACCTCCGGCAGGTCGTTGAAGAGGTCCGCGAGCAGCCACATCAGGAAGGTCGAGAACAGCTGCGGCTTGTCCTGCACGGCGGGCAGTTCGAGTACGGAGACCAGGCCGCGGCCGTCGGCGGCGGTGCGCAGGAACTCGCTGGTGTCGAACTCCGGCTCCCCGAAGAAGCCGCCCGCGCCCTGCTGTTCGAAGGCGGTGATGGCCCGCAGGATCACCCCGGCGGTGACCGTCGAAAGACCGCCGATGCCCTTGAGTTCCGGCTTGCCGGTGTCCGAGACCAGGAACGCGACGACCGCCCGCAGGTCCTTGAGGTCGACCAGCTCCAGGCCCTTGGTGTCGGCGTAGTGGAAGATCAGGCCGAGCGACTGCTCCTGGGTCTGGTTGAGCTGGAGCACCTTGGACAGCAGGACGGGGCCGAAGCTGGTGACGGTGGCCCGCAGCGGGATGCCGGGGCCGATGCCGCCGAGGCCGTAGAACTCGCAGGGGAAGCCGGTGGCCGCCCACTCCTGACCGACCTGCCCGGCCCGCTCCCGTACCTTCTCGCCGTCCTCGCCCGCCGCCGAGATGCCGGAGACGTCGCCCTTGATGTCGGCGAGGAAGACGGGGACGCCGTTGGCGGACAGCTGCTCGGCGATCAGCTGGAGCGTCTTGGTCTTGCCGGTGCCGGTGGCGCCCGCGACGAGACCGTGGCGGTTGAGCATCGGCAGCGGGATGCGGATCGGCGCGTCCGGGTGACACGTCCCGTCCCAGAGCAGGGCCCCCAGATCGAGTGCGGGTCCGTCGAAGGCGTAGCCCGCGGCGATCTCCGCCCAGGGCTGCCCACCGGGCTTCCCGTCCGGCTGCTCGCTGACGCTCATGAGGACCCCTGTCCCGACCGCTGTCCCGACCGCTGTCCGATCGTGTGCGACCCGAATCTGTACGTTTATGTCATGGTTCGTCCCAGCATCGCACCGGGCTCGCGTGGCTGCGCCGGGAGCCGCTCGCCCGGTAGGCTTTCCGTGTGATCTTCAAGCGCATCGGAAACGGCCGGCCGTATCCCGACCACGGCCGGGAAAGCACCCGGCAGTGGGCGGACGTGGCACCGCGCCCGGTCCGCCTCGATCAGCTGGTGACCACCAAGGGCCAGCTGGACCTGGAGACCCTGCTCGCCGAGGACTCGACCTTCTACGGCGACCTCTTCGCGCACGTCGTGAAGTGGCGCGGGGACCTCTACCTGGAGGACGGACTGCACCGCGCCGTCCGCGCGGCGCTCCAGCAGCGCCAGGTGCTGCACGCGCGCGTCCTCGAACTCGACTAGGTTCTGTCGTCAAATGTCACGCCCACATCAGGAGTGATGCGAGGGTGACGGCTGCTTCGTAGGACTGTGCGGTCTTGTCGTAGCGGGTG
>NZ_JBIVFL010000023.1:0-92403 GCF_044748125.1 Streptomyces sp. NPDC090025
GGGGGGGGGGGGGGGGGGGGGGGGGGGGGGGGGGGGGGGGGGGGGGGGGGGGGGGGGGGGGGGGGGGGGGGGGGGGGGGGGGGGGGGGGGGGGGGGGGGGGGGGGGGGGGGGGGGGGTGTTCCGGGGGTCACGTCCGGGACTGCATGATTTACGGCGCGGTGAGGCCCTGAGAGACCTTGAGGTCCTGTTCCCGCGCCACAAATCACGCTTTACGTCCCGGACGCCACCCCCTGCACACCCCCCGCACCCCCGTCCCGGCCCCGCCCCTTTGTGGAGGGGTGCCCGCACCCTTGTGGGGGGTGGGGAATGGGGGATGAGGGGTGTGCAGGGGGTGGGGCCCCGCGCCTCGGGGTGAGGGGACTGGGGGAGGGTGGGTGGGTGGGTGGGTGGGCGCCCCGGGGTGGGGGGATGCGGTGGGCGGGGCGGCGCCCGTATCGAGCGGGAGGGTGGGTAGGGCCGCCCGTTGGTGAGGGGGAGTGGGGGCTTTGGGCTGAGGCGGTCGTGACCTCGGACTCTGGCTGGGTGCTTGGTATGTGCGCTGAACATGGCTAATGCCGTTTTTGCCCTGCATCGCGGCTACGCTCGTGCGTATGAGCTGGCTCCGCGCGCTGAAGGAGACCGCGCGCTCGGGGCTCTCCGTCGAGCGGCGGCGGTTGGAGCCCGCCGTGGCCGCGCGTGGGGCGTTGGGGCTCGCGCTGATCGTCGGGGTGTCGCTCGCGCTGTTCGGGCCCGGGGTCGCCGTGTCGTCCGCGTTCGGCGCGTTCCAGGCCGCCATCGCCACCTTCCAGCGGTCCTACCGGCCCCGCCCCACCCTCGCCCTCGCCTCCGGCGCCAGCCTCGCCGTCTCCACCTTCCTCGGCTATCTCACCGGCGCCCACCCGGCCCTCTTCCTCGCGCTGCTCGCGCTCTGGACCTTCCTCGCCGGGCTCGCCTGGGCCGCCGGGCCGACCGTCGGCATCATCGCCTCCTCCAACGTCGCGATCATGCTGGTCACCGTCACCCTGCCCACCTCCGTCGGCCAGGCCGCCGGACACGCCGCCATGATCGCCGTCGGCGGGCTCGTGCAGGCCGGGCTGATCGTCCTGATGCCGGTGCGCCGCTGGGGCGCCCAGCGGGACGCCCTCGCCGACGCGCTCGCCGCCGAGGCCGACTACGCCCGCCGGCTGCGCCACGACCCCACCGCCTCCTTCGACCCGGTCCCGCTGATGACCGCCCGCAGCGCCGCCGCCGTCACCCCCCGCCAGGCCCGCCGCAGACCCGCCGAGCTGCACGGCGCCCGCGGCCTCGCCGAGCGGATCAGACCCGTCCTCGCCTCGCTCGCCGACCCGGCCGTCGGCGCCCCCGCCGAAGGCCCGCAGCGCGACCGGGTACGGGAGCTGCTGGCCGCCGCCGGTGAGGTCCTGGACGCCTGTGCGCGGGCCATCCGGCACGGCGAACCGGTCGACCTCGCGCCCGCCGCCGTCGCCGCCCTGCGCACCCCCGACACCGGCGCCCTCCTCACCGGCGCCCCCCGGCGCGCCGCGTCCCGGCTCGCCGCGCTCCTCGGCGACGTCGTCGAGACGGCGGAGCCGCGTACCGAGACCGCGTCCGAGGCCCGCAGCCGCCCCACCCTGTTCCGGCTGCTGCCCGTCGCACTCGCCAAGATGCGCGCCGAGCTCCGCCACGACTCGCCGATCCTGCGGCACGCCATCCGGGTCACCGCCGTCGCCACCGCCGGGTACGTCATCGGCTCCGCCCTCCCCCTCGGCCACGGCTACTGGGCGCCGATGGCCTCCGTGATGGTGATGCGCCCGGACTTCTCGCAGACGTACGCGCGCTCCGTCGCCCGCTTCGGCGGCACCCTCATCGGCGTCACCCTCGCCACCGCCATCGTCCAGACCGCCCACCCCGGCACCTGGCTCTCCGGCGGCCTCGCCGTGCTCTGCGCCTTCGGGATGTACCTCCTGATGCGTACGGGCTACGCCGCCAGCCAGGTCTTCGTCGCCGCCTACGTCGTCTTCCTCATCGGCATGGAGGGCGTCGGCGTCACCCAGACCGTCCGCGACCGGGTGCTGCTCACCCTGCTCGGCGGGCTGCTCGCGATGCTCTCGTACGCCGTCTACCCCGCCTGGGAGACCCCGCGGCTGCGCGGCCGACTGGCCGACTGGCTCACGGCGGACGGGCGGTACGCCACCACCGTCGTCGGCCACTACGCCGAACCCGCCGGACAGCAGTGCCCCGACGTCCGCGAGGCCCTGCTCGGCACCCGTACCGCCCGGATCGCCTGGCAGGACGGGCTCACCCGGGCCACCCACGAACCCGTCCGGCACCGCGGCCTCTCCCGCGCCGCCGCCGACGACGCCGAGCACGCCCTCGCCCAGTTCGGCCGGGTCGCCATGCTCCTGGAGGCGCATCTGCCCGAACGCGGCGCCCCGCCCGTGCCGGAGGCCGCCGCCCTCGCCGCCGTGCTGAGCGAGGTCACCGAGCGGGGCGCCAAGGCCGTACGGGAACGCAAGGCACCGCGCTGGGACGAGCTGCGCGACCTCGTCGAGGCATGGGAGCGCGGCGAGGGCGCGCCCGAGCACTTCCTGCTGCGCAAGGGCGCGGTGCTGCTCCTGGACGCGCTCGACGAGCTGGGCGCGGCCCTGGAGCCGCCCCGGTCGGCCGCCGCCCCCGCGAAGCCGGTCGCGACTCCTCGTTAGGGCCCGACGGTAGGGCCCGACCGGCTCCGCGGCCGAGAAAACTTTCGACGGCATGTCATCCAGTCGGTGGCGTCGCGGAGTTGGGAAGGGTGAGTACGTCTCGTCGAACGAGGAGCACCCGCATGAAGAACCACCTGCGGGCGGTGGCCGTCCTCGCCACCGTCGCGCTGGGCACCGTCCCCGGGGCCGTCGCGGTCGCCACGGCCGCACCCGTCTCCGTGGCCGCCGCGCCCGCGTCGGCGCCCGCGCCTGTGGCCGCCATCGCCGTCGCCAAGCCCGTGCCGCCCGTCCAGGTCGTCCGCTCCGGCGAGCGGATCGATGCCGGGCGCGGCTTCACGGTCTGGCTGACCGAGGAGGGCAAGCACTGGCTCACCCCCGACGGCACGGAGAACTTCCGCAGCGTCGTCGACGGCAACATCGACCCCTCCCGGCCCGGCGTCAGCCACCAGTCGGAGGGCACCGCCGCCGCCACCTTCCACTCCGGGCTCTTCTACGGAACCAAGAAGGCGGGAAAGGTCGTCCTGACCGACGCGGCAGGCCGTAAGACCTCCGCGACCCTCCTCGAACTGCCGGGCCGGCCGGGCTGGGGCGTCTGGTACGCCCACCGGGCGGGTTCGGTCGACGGCGTCGGCGTCAGGCTGTACGACCGCGACGGGCGTCTGCTGGCGGAGCTTCCGCCGTTCTGACGGCCGACCGCGGTGACGGACCGGACACGGCGGCGCGGCCGGTGGCAGGGCCCGGCACGGGGCGGGCCCTGCCCCCTGACCGTCCGACGAGCGCGAGGTCCGTCACCGTGTCGAGAGAACACGAGCCAGGCGAGTCGGCCGCGGCAGGCGCGTCAGTTGCGCCGGCCGAGTCGATCGAGCCGGTCGAGTCGACTGAGCCAAGTCGCCTTGGAGTGCGCGGCCTTGGATCGAGAGACCTTGAGTCGAGAGACCTTGAGCCAGGAGACGTTGAGTCGAGAGATCCTGGGGCGAGGGATCCGGACGAGGGGGCCGACGGGTTCGGGGAGTTCGCCGTCGCCGCCTGGCCGCGGCTCGTGCGCACCGCGCAGCTCCTCACCGGTGACTTCCACGAGGCGGAAGACCTCGTACAGACCACCCTCGCCAAGGTGTACGGCCGTTGGCGCCGGGTCCCGCGCGAGGAGCTCGACCTGTATGTGCGCCGCGCCCTCATCAACAACAATCTGAGCCGGCTGCGCCGCAGACGCGTCGTCCATCTCCTCACCCCGGTGCTGCCGGAGTCCCTGCGGCACGCCACCGCCGGGCACGCCGAGGCGGTGGAGCGGCGCACCGCGCTGTTCGCCGCGCTGGCCGAACTGCCCGCCCGGCAGCGGGCGGTGATGGTGCTGCGGTACTGGGAGGACCTGAGCGAGCCGGACATCGCCGCGGTGCTCGGCTGCTCCCTCGGTACGGTCAAGACCCACGCCAGGCGCGGTCTCGCCGCGCTCCGCGCGCATCCGGGCCTCGCGCTCCCGCACCCCGGTGCCGACTCCGGTGATGTTCACGGTGATGTTCCCGGTGGCGTTCCCGCTGTGCCGTCCGCCTCGTCCACTCCCGGAGCCCGTCGATGACCGTCCCCGACCCCGCGTCCGTACCCGAAGCCGAATCCGCGCCCGAATCCGCGCCCGAATCCGCGCCCGAATCCGCGCCCGAACAGGGCGTCGACGAGGAGCTGCGGGCGGTCTTCGCCCGGGCCGCGCACGACGTCACGCCCGGGCCCGCTCCGCTCGCCGCCGTGCGGCGGGCGGGGCGGGCCCGGCGGCGGCGCCGGACGGTGGGGGTGGCCGCCGGGCTGCTGCTCTCGGTGTCCGGGGCCGCGGTCGCGGCCGAGGCGCTGCTGCCGGGCGGGCCCGCGACCACCCTCGCCGGCCCGACCGGCGCCGCGTCCGGATCCGCCCCGGTGCGGGTCGCGCAGCCCACCGGGCCGCCGACCGCGACCTCGGCGCCCCGGCTGCCCCGGACCACCGAGGTGCGGGTGGTGCGGCCGGGGCAGCGGGTGGACCTGGGGCGGGGGTGGAAGGTGTGGCTCGATGCCGAGGGCAAGCACTGGTCGGGGCCCGACGGGTACGAGAACACCCGCAGTGTGACGGACGGCAACCTGGACCTGGCGCGGCCGGGGGTCTCGTACCAGGGGGAGGGTGATCAGGCCCGCGTCCTGCACTCGGGGGTCTACTACGGCACCCGCGCGGCGGGCCGGGTGGAGGTGCGCCACCGGGACGGGCGGACGGCCGACGCGGTCCTGCTCGAACTGCCGGGCCGGCCCGGGTGGGGCGTCTGGTACGTCTGGACCGCCGGGTCGCGGGAACCGGCGGAGACCCCGGACGTGTCCCTCTACGACCGGGGCGGGCGCAGGCTCGCCGTGCTGTCGGGGACCCCGGGCGACGGGCCCGTCGGGTAGTCGTCCATGATCACTCAGGTGATCGCTCACGCACCGTCAACATGCGGTGGTGAAAGGGGTGTTTCGTCCTGTCCGGCGGTAGCACGCTGAGTCGCGTAGTCACTACGCCACCCCTCGTGCACGTGCATCTGCTCATGCAGTGGCATGTGAACAGAGCTATGATCCCAGGCAGTTGACACCTGCACCAATCACCTCGGGGAGCTACCAGTGCATCACGCGCATCACGCGTACAACGGCATGGCGGCCACGGAGCTTCGTGGTGTCGTGTGGCAGAAGAGTCGGCACAGCAACTCCCAGGGCTCCTGCGTGGAGTTCGCCAAACTGCCCGGGGGGAACGTCGCGATGCGCAACTCGCGGTTCCCCGAAGGCCCCGCGCTCGTCTACACGCCCGCCGAGATAGAGGCGCTGCTGCTCGGCGTCAAGGACGGGGAGTTCGACCACCTGGTGTGACCCGCCCGGGCCCGGAGGGACGGGCGCGGCGGAGGGACCGGGGACAGCGGAGGGTCCCGGTGGCCGTAGCCACCGGGACCCTTGCGCGTACGTCCGTGTCCGTACCGCCCACGGCCGGCGTCCCGGCCGAGCTCTCGGCGCCGCTCATTCCGGTCCGAGCCGGAACAGCGCCCACACCACCTTGCCCTGGAGGGTGCCCGCCAGCGGGTGCCAGCCCCAGCTGTCGCTGAACGCCTCCACCAGGAACAGCCCGCGCCCCGACTCGGCGGCGAAGTCCTCGTCGCACTCCCGCGCCTCCGGGCCCTCCTTGCTGGGGTCGCGCACGGCGCAGACCAGGCGGGACGCCCAGCGCATGAGGTGCAGGCGGACGGGCGGATTCAGGCCGTCCTCGGGCTCCCCCGCACCGTCCTGATCCGCACCCGGCGCACCCGGCGCCGCACCCGCCACCCCACCGGCCGGCGCGCCGGGGCCCGTCGCCAGGGCCGGGGCCAGCGCGGTGTGCCGCAGCGCGTTGGTCACCAGTTCGGAGACGACCAGGGCGACGTCGTCGAAGCGGTCCGCGAGATCCCAGTTGCTGAGCGTCCGGCAGGTGAACCGCCGGGCGCCGCGCACCGCTTCGTAGCGGGGCGGCAGGGCGCAGGACGCGGAGTTGGAGACGGTCGCGGGATCGATCGGCGGAAGTCCCTGCCGTAACGGCTCGAGCATGGTCGATCCATTCGTCCCCATGCGAAGCACTCCCGGGAATCGCGACTGTGGTGCGACAACTGTGCGACAACGGTGCGGCAACACGAGCAGCGAGTACGCGGCTGCGCGAGCACCATGGTTCCGAATGCGCGCAAGGGATGCAAGGGCAGATGCACGTGCACGCGCCGGACCTGTCCGCCCTCATGCCGAATCTGTGCATAAGTCGTCCGCCGGTCGTGCCGCATCCGGCCGAAGCTGCCCGGAACCCGCCCTCTATCCGTAATCGAATGTGTACGCGCTGAAGCGTTTAGTGGCAGAATCCGGGGCTCGACGGGGGCTCGAAGCGAGAGCAGCACCGTGAAGGGGAGGCTGGAGCCGTGACCGCAGGCGAATCGGGCGGGGCGAGCGGGAGCGTGGTGCGGCGCATCCTGCTGGGGTCCCAGTTGAGGCGACTGCGCGAATCGCGCGGCATCACCCGGGAAGCAGCCGGCTACTCGATCCGTGCGTCCGAATCCAAGATCAGTCGTATGGAGTTGGGAAGGGTGAGCTTCAAGGCCAGGGACGTCGAGGACCTGCTCACGCTCTACGGCGTCAGCGACGACTCCGAGCGCGGCTCGCTGCTCGGGCTCGCCCGCGAGGCGAACGTCGCCGGGTGGTGGCACAGCTTCGGCGACGTGCTGCCGGGCTGGTTCCAGACGTACATCGGCCTGGAGGGCGCCGCCTCGCTGATCCGCATCTACGAGGTGCAGTTCGTCCACGGCCTGCTCCAGACCGAGTCCTACGCCCACGCCGTCGTCACCCGCGGCATGCCCGGCGCCCCGCACGCCGAGATCGAGCGCCGGGTCGCGCTCCGCCTGGAGCGCCAGAAGGTCCTCGTCTCCGAGAACGCCCCCCATCTCCACGCCGTCCTCGACGAGGCCGCGCTGCGCCGCCCGTACGGCGACCGGGCCATCATGCAGGGCCAGTTGAGGCATCTCATCGAGATCTCCGAACACCCCAACGTGACCCTCCAGGTGATGCCCTTCAGCTTCGGCGGCCACGCGGGCGAGAGCGGCGCCTTCACCATGCTGAGCTTCCCCGAGTCCGACCTTTCGGACGTCGTCTATCTGGAACAGCTGACCAGCGCCCTGTACCTCGACAAGCGCGAGGAGGTCGGGATGTACGGGCGGGTGATGGAGCGGCTCCAGAAGGACAGCCCGGATCCCGCGGAAAGCCGTGATCTTCTCCGCGGACTCCTTCAACTCGGCTAATACGTCAGTACGATGACGAGACATCAGTGAGGCGGCTGTGGCTCGACACGCGACGGCCGTCCGTGCCGACGTCCGCCACCGCGGGTAAGGGGTCTCGTTCCATGGCGTCTCCAGCTCCGTCCTCGGGCTCGTCCTCGGACTACTTCACCGAACTCGCGCACCAGTACATCGACGGCGAGTGGAAGCCCGGCAGCGGATCATGGGACATCATCGACTTCAACCCGTACACCGGTGAGAAGCTGGCCGCCATCACCATCGCCACCGCCGCCGAGGTCGACCGCGCCTACCGGGCCGCCGAGCGCGCCCAGGCCGCCTGGGCCGAGACCAACCCCTACAGCAGGCGCCTGGTGTTCGAGCGGGCGCTGCGGATCGTCGAGGACCGCGAGGAACTGATCGCCGACGCGATCGTCGCGGAGCTCGGCGGCACCCGCCTGAAGGCCGCGTTCGAACTGCACCTGGCGAAGGAGTTCCTGCGCGAGGCGATCCAGCTGGCGCTGCGCCCCGAGGGCAGCATCCTGCCCTCCCCGGTGGACGGCAAGGAGAACCGGGTCTACCGCCTCCCGGTCGGTGTCGTCGGCGTCATCTCCCCCTTCAACTTCCCTTTCCTGCTGTCCCTGAAGTCCGTCGCCCCCGCGCTCGCCCTCGGCAACGCCGTGGTCCTCAAGCCGCACCAGAACACCCCGGTCTGCGGCGGCACCCTGGTCGCCAAGGTCCTGGAGGACGCCGGACTCCCGGCCGGACTGCTCAACGTCGTCGTCACCGACATCGCCGAGATCGGCGACGCGCTGCTCACCCATCCGGTGCCCAAGGTCATCTCCTTCACCGGCTCCGACCGCACCGGCCGCCACGTCGCCACCGTCTGCGCCCGGCACTTCAAGCACGCCGTGCTCGAACTCGGCGGCAACAGCGCCCTGATCGTCCTCGACGACGCCGACATCGACTACGCGGTGGACGCGGCCGTCTTCAGTCGTTTCGTGCACCAGGGCCAGGTCTGCATGGCCGCCAACCGGATCCTGCTGGACCGCGCGGTCCAGGCCGAGTTCACCGAGAAGTTCGTCGCCAAGGTGCGGACCCTGCGCGTCGGCGACCCGGCCGACCCCGCCACCCACATCGGCCCGCTGATCAACTCCCAGCAGGCGGAGGGCGTCGTGAGCCTGGTCGACCAGGCCGTCGCGGGCGGCGCCACCGCGCTGCTGCGCGGCACGGCCGAGGGCTCGCTCGTCTCCCCTTCCGTGCTCACCGACCTCGCCGCCGACGCGCCGATCCTCGGTCAGGAGATATTCGGCCCGGTCGCGCTGCTCGTGCCGTTCGACGGCGAGGACGAGGCGGTGCGGATCGCCAACGACACCCCGTACGGGCTCAGCGGCGCCGTCCACACCGGTGACACCGAGCGCGGGGTGCGGATCGCCAAGCGGATCCACACCGGCATGATCCACATCAACGACGGCACCGTGCACGACGAGCCGATCGTGCCCTTCGGCGGCGAGAAGCAGTCGGGTGTCGGGCGGCTCAACGGCGAGGCGATGATCGAGGTCTTCACCACCCGGAAGTGGATCTCCATCCAGCACGGCCGCAGCCGTTTTCCGTTCTAGGTCCGCTTCTCCCGTTCCCCGGGTCCCCGTCGGATCCGGCGGTCCGCCGCCTTCTGTGGCGACGGTTCGTCGTCGGCGGGGCATTGCGGACCGTATCTGTCCGCAATGCTTCGTAGCGTGGTCCGTGTCGAGGGGGAGAGCAGATCCCCCCGCAACGGAAGGCGGCAGTCATGGTGGCATTCGTTCCGGCCGAGCAGCCCGGCGACGAGCGCGGTGCGTTCCTCAACTTCCTCCAGGTCCAGCGCGAGGCCGTCGTCCGGGCCGCCTTCGGGCTCACCGACGAGCAGGCGTCCGGCCGGCCCAGCGTCAGCGCGCTGAGCCTCGCCGGGCTGATCAAGCACCTCGCCGAGGCCGAGCTGAACTGGCTGCGGCTCGCTCAGCAGCGGCCGAACGAGCGCCAGAGCACCGAGGCGGACTGGGAGGACGGCTTCCGGCTCGTCGGCGACGAGACGGTGGCCGGGGTGGTCGCCTTCTGGCAGGGCGTGGCGGCCGAGACCGAGGAGTTCGTCCGGTCGGTGCCGAGCCTCGGCGACACCTTCCCGCTGCCGCCCGCGCCCTGGTTCCCGGCCGACACCCGGGTCTCGGTCCGCTGGATGCTGCTGCACCTCCTGGAGGAGTTGGCCCGGCACGCCGGGCACGCGGACATCATCCGCGAGTCCCTGGACGGCAAGGGCTCCTACGAGCTGATCGAGCGGGAGGCGGCGGCCCGGACGGCGACGGCCGGTTGACGCGGACCGGCCGCTCGTGCCCGCGCCCCCGGCTTCGCCGTACCCTGGTCGAAAGTCCAGGGAGGTCCGTGGGATGTCGGCGATCCGCCTACTCGTGCTGGGCGCGGTCAAGCAGCACGGCCGTGCCCACGGCTACCAGGTGCGCAACGACCTGGAGTTCTGGGGCGCGCACGAGTGGTCCAACGCCAAGCCGGGCTCGATCTATCACGCGCTCAAGCAGATGGCGAAGCAAGGACTTCTTGAGGCGGACGAGATCGCGCCGAGCACGGCGGGCGGGCCGCCGCGCGTCGAGTACGAGATCACCGAGGCGGGCCGGGCCGAGTTCCTGAGGCTGCTGCGGGCCGCGCTGTCCACGTACGAGCAGCAGGCCGACATGCTCTCGGCGGCGGTCGGCTTCCTCGTCGATCTGCCGCGCGCGGAGACGGTGGCGCTGCTGCGCGAGCGGGTGCGGGCGCTTGAGGCGTACCGGGAGACGGTCGTCTCGTACTGGACCCCGGAGGGCGGCCCCGAGGACTTCGGGCACATCGGCGAGATCATGAACCTCTGGCTGCACTCGGCCGACAGCGGCCGGGCGTGGACGCTGGGCCTGATCGAGCGGATCGAGGGCGGCGCGTACGTGTTCGCGGGCGAGGGCGAGCCCTTCGTGGGCATCCTGCCGGAGGGTCAGGAGAACCCGTACGCCACCGGGCCGCATCCCGGCGACGCGGCGATGCGCTGAGCCGTCGCGTCGATCGGAACCCCTCTTAATCAAGTTTGACTAGTCGCTCGCGCGGGCATACCCTTCCCCGTCGCGGTAGTGGTCAAATTTGACTACGGACTTTTCTGGAGGAATCGGATGTCAGTGGAGGACGCGATCCTCGTGACGGACGCCCACAAGCGCTACGGCGAGAAGAAGGCGCTCGACGGCCTCGACCTGGCCGTCCGGCGCGGCACCGTGCACGGCCTGCTCGGGCCGAACGGTGCCGGGAAGACCACGACGGTACGGCTGCTCGCCACGCTGCTCCGCCACGACGCGGGCGAGGCCCGGGTGGCCGGGTACGACGTGCGGCGGCAGGCCGCCGAGGTGCGCCGCAGGATCGGACTGCTCGGGCAGCACGCGGCGCTCGACGAGGAGCTGTCCGGGCGGCAGAACCTGGAGCTGTTCGGCCGACTGCACCACCTGGGCGGGCGCGGCGCCCGGCTCCGCGCCGACGAGCTCCTGGACCGGTTCGGCCTCGCCGACACCGGCCCCAAGGCCGTCCGGCGCTACAGCGGCGGCATGCGCAGGCGGCTCGACCTGGCCGCCTCGCTGATCACCGAACCCGAGGTGCTGTTCCTCGACGAGCCGACCACCGGGCTCGACCCGCGCGGGCGCGGCGAGGTCTGGGACTCGGTCCGCTCCCTCGTCGGCGGCGGCACCACCGTGCTGCTGACCACCCAGTACCTGGAGGAGGCCGACCAGCTGGCCGACCGGATCTCGGTGGTCGACGGCGGCCGGGTCGTCGCCGACGGCACCCCCGACCAGCTGAAGAGCCGGGTCGGCCGGGACCGGATCGACGTGGTCGTACGGGACCGGGCCCGGCTCGACGAGGCGCTCGCCGCCCTGCCGTTCCCGCCCGCCCACGCGGACCTGGACCGGGACCGGGGCCGGATCAGCGCCCCGGTGACCGACCGGATGGCCTCGCTCGCCCGGACCGTACGGGCCCTGGAGGACGCCGGGATCGAGGCGGAGGACATCGCGCTGCGCCGCCCGACCCTGGACGAGGTCTTCCTCAGCCTGACCGGGAACACGGCGAAGAAGGACGACATGACGGAGGTGGCGGCATGAGTTCCGTGGCGTACGCGGTCGGCGACTGCGTGACCATGACCCGGCGCGAGCTGGCCCACTGGGCCCGGCAGCCGGTGCAGGTGGTGGTCGGCCTGGCCTTCCCGGTCATGATGCTGCTGATGTTCGGCTACCTGGTCGGCGGCGGCCGGGCGGTCGAGGGCGACTACGTCGACTTCCTGGTCCCCGGCATGTTCACGCTGACCATGGTGTTCGGCCTGGAATCCACCATGACCGCGATCACCAGGGACCTCGACAAGGGCGTGATCGACCGCTTCCGCGCCATGCCGATGGCCGACGGCGCGGTCCTCGTCGGCCGCGCGGCCGCCGACATGCTCCAGTCGACGGTCGGCCTGCTCCTGATGATCGCCGTGGGGTACGCGATCGGCTGGCGCGCCGACGGCGGCCTCGGCGCGTTCCTCGGCGCGGTCGGGCTGCTGCTCCTGCTGCGGTTCGCGATGCTCTGGATCGGTATCTTCCTCGCCCTGGTCGCGGGGCGGCCGGAGCTGGTGACGGCGGTGCAGATCCTGGTCTGGCCGGTCGGATTCCTCTCCAACGCCTTCGCCTCCCCGGACGCGATGCCGGGCTGGCTGGGCACGGCCGTCGAGTGGAACCCGATGTCGGCGACGGCGACGGCGGTCCGCGACCTGTTCGGCAACCCGGGCGGCGCGCCCGGCTGGACGACCGCCGCGGTGCTGTGGCCGCTGCTGCTGCTCGCGGTCTTCTTCCCGCTGGCGGTACGGAAGTTCGGCCGACTGGGTAGGTAGCGACCGAGCGGCGAACGGCGAACGGCGAGCGACAGGCGGTACGGCGAGGGCACGGGGTACGGGGCGGGCACCGGACGGCGGGCGGCGAGGGGCGGCGGCTATGGGCGGCGGGGCGGGGACGGTTTCGCGGGGCGCGCGGCGGGCCCGTACGGCACGGCTCGGGGTACGGGCAGGGGCACGGCTCCGGTTACGGCTCGGAGTACGGGCGGGGGTCGCCGCGCTCGTCCTGGCCGCGCTCGCCACCGGCTGCACCGAGGGCGCCCCGGGACCCGGGCCCGGGCCCGTCCCCGCCCCCTCCACGGCGCCCCTGCCCGTACCGCCGCGACCCACGGACGTCGACGGGCCGGTACGGATACCGTCCGCGCCGGAGCTGCCCGGGTGGGCGCACGACGTGGATCTGGCGGCGGACGGCAGCGGCTTCGCGCTCCTGACGGCCTGCGTGACGGACGAGGCCGCCGGGGCGAGCCCGGGCAGCGGCTTCTGCCGTCAGCCGGTCGTCGCGCTCGACCGGGGCGCCACGGCCTGGGCGCCCCGCCGCAGCCCGCTGCCCGAACGGCCCCCGAACGGCGGGGTGTCGGCGGGCCTCGTCTCGCTCGGCCCGGGGCGGGCGCTGATCGAGGACGGCGGCGGGGACACCCCGGAGCTCACCTGGTTCACCGAGAACGGTGGCCGCACCTGGCGGACGGTGGACCGGCGGGCGATCGGCACCGCGCCGACCGTCCCCACCGACGCGGCGCTCGTCGTGGAGTGCGTGTCGCCCGCCGGGGCCGCGCCCGACAACTGCGCCCGCGAGCGCGTGGTCCTGATCTCGCCCGCCGACGGCCGCCGCCGGGCCCTCGCCCACCAGCCCGCCCTCGGCCCGCACCCGCGCCCCGCGCGCGGCCGCGAGCCGGACGGCTCCTGGTGGGTCACCGGCACCGACCCCGCGTCGGGCCGCCCGGCCGTCGCGTACTCCCGTGACGACGGCCGGAGTTGGACCGTACGGGCGCTGCCGAGCCGGAGCCGTACCGCACGCGGGCTGGCGGTGGTGGTCGGACCCGACGCGGTGTACGCGGCGGAGACCGGCGAACTCGACGGCGGCGAGCCCGAGTTGAACGGGCTCCTGGCGCTCTACCGGTCGACCGACGGCGGCCGGAGCTGGACCCTGGTCCGGGCCACCGGGCCGACCGGCGAGCCGCGCTCGCTGTCCGGCCTCCCGGTGCCCGGCCCCGGTGGCCGGCTCCGCCTCTACGGCTCCAGGGGCGGCTACGAGAGCACCGACGGCGGCCGCACCTTCCGGCCGACCGGCGAGGGCACCCGCTGGGTCCGCCGCACCGCCGCCGGGCTGCTCCGCGAGGGCGGCCAGTGCCAGTGGGCGACCACCAGGGACGGCGTCAACTGGTCGGAGTTCCAACTCGCCTGCGAGGACAGCCCGTAGAGCCTGGAGCGGCCTTCGCGAGGTGCTCAGTGGTGGAAGCCGGTCGCCGCCTCCTTGTCGTGGGTCGACGGGGCGGACTGGGCGCGCAGTTCGGGCAGCAGCCGCTCCAGGTCCTCCACGAGCAGGTCCGCGAGGTCGGCGGAGAAACCGTTGCGGCACACCACCCGCAGCACCGACAGGTCCTCGCGGTCCGGCGGGAAGGTGTACGCCGGGACCAGCCAGCCGCGTTCGCGCAGCCGCCGCGACACGTCGAAGACGTCGTACGCGGTGACCTCGGGCGCGGTGGTGAACGCGAACACCGGCAGCTGGTCGCCGCGGGTGAGCAGCCGGAAGTCGCCCAGCGCCTCGATCCGTTCGGCCAGGCCGCGGGCCACGTCCCGGCTGGTCTGCTGGACGGCCCGGTAGCCCTCCCGGCCGAGCCGCAGGAAGGTGTAGTACTGGGCGACCACCTGGGCGCCGGGCCGGGAGAAGTTGAGCGCGAAGGTCGGCATGTCGCCGCCCAGGTAGTTGACCCGGAACACCAGCTCCTCGGGGAGTTCGGCGGCCGACCGCCACAGCGCCCAGCCGACCCCGGGGTAGACCAGGCCGTACTTGTGGCCCGAGGTGTTGATGGAGGAGACCCGGGGGAGCCGGAAGTCCCAGCGCAGGTCCTCGTCGAGGAAGGGCGCGATCATCGCGCCCGAGGCGCCGTCGACATGGACCGGGATGTCGAGCCCGGTGCGTTCCTGGAGCGCGTCGAGGGCGGCGCAGATGTCGGCGACGGGCTCGTAGGAGCCGTCGAAGGTGGAGCCGAGGACGGCGACCACGCCGATGGTGTTCTCGTCGCAGAGCGCGACGGCGGACTCGGCGTCGAGGTGGAAGCGATCGCCCGACATCGGCACGAGCCGGGCCTCGACCTCCCAGAAGTTGCAGAACTTCTCCCAGCAGACCTGCACGTTGGCGCCCATCACCAGGTTGGGCCGGGCGGCGGGGTAGCGGTCGGCGTTCGCGGTGGTCCAGCGGCGCTTGAGCGCCATCCCGGCGAGCATGCACGCCTCGCTGGAGCCGGTGGTGGAGCAGCCGACGGCGGCCTGCGGGTCGGGCGCGTGCCAGAGGTGGGCGAGCATGGCGACGCAGCGGCGCTCCAGTTCGGCCGTCCGCGGGTACTCGTCCTTGTCGATCATGTTCTTGTCGCGGCACTCGCCCATCAGGATCCCGGCCTGGGGTTCCATCCAGGTGGTGACGAAGGTGGCGAGGTTGAGCCGCGAGTTCCCGTCGAGCATCAGCTCGTCGTGGACCAGCTGATAGGCGCTCATCGGCGGCAGCGGCCCGTCCGGGAGCCGGTGCCGGGGCGGCGCCTCGGTCATCCCGCCGACCGGGTTGGCCTCGCCGAGGAACGGGTTGAAGGCGAGCCTGCGGTACGGCTCCGTCTCGCGCTCCCGCTCCTTGTCCTGCTCGTCGGGTCCCTGGTGCAAGGCCATCACGGTGCTCCTTCTCGGCTCTCGGGTCTCGGGGGCTCGGTGTCGCGTGGGGGTTCCGGTTTCGGGTGTCGGGTCAGCGGCGGGCGCCGCCGGTCTCGTCGAGTTCCAGCTGGGGGCGGCCGGTGACGATCAGCCAGGCGGGCAGCGAGGCGAGGGTGAGGACCACGAGCATCGCGGGCGAGGCGGCGAGCACCGCGCCGGTGAAGAGGCTCACCCAGCCCTGCCGGGTGGTGGCGAGCAGCACCCCGAGCACCCCGGAGGAGACCGCGACCGCCGGGTGGACCTCGGTCACCAGGGCCTGCGCGCACAGCCCGAAGGCGGCGCCGACGAAGACGGCGGGGAAGATCCGGCCGCCGCGGAAGCCGCAGGACGCGGCGACGACAAGGGCGATCAGCTTCACCGCGGCGAACTTGGCGAGTTCGCCGGAGGACCAGGAACCCAGGTGTTCGCCCAGCTCCTTGACCTCCTCCAGGCCCTTGAACAGCGTCAGGTGCCCGCCGAGCGCGCCGAGCAGACCGAGCAGCAGACCACCGAGCGGCAGCATGATCATCGGGTGCTTGAGCCGTCCGAAGGCCCGGTGCACGTACGGGAAGGCGTAGCAGCCGAGCAGGCCGAAGGCGGCGGCCAGGCTGGCGATGACCATCGCGGCGAGCAGGTCGTCGATGCCGGGGTCGCTCAGTGTCGGCAGGCCGAGGTCGAAGCTGGGGTGGGCGAGCAGTTGGGTGGTCATGGCGCCCGCGCCGGCCGCGACGAGCGGGGCGAACAGCCGGTCCCACAGCGAGCCGGGCCCGGCCTTCCGGGTGAGCGCCTCGGACAGCATCAGGGCGGCGGCGACCGGGGTGCCGAACAGGGCGCCGATGGTGCCCGCGGAGGCGAGCGCCACCCACAGCGCGCCGGGCACGGCGGGCGCGGCGCGGCGGCCCAGCCAGTAGGCGAGGGCCACGTTGGCGCCGATGATCGGGCTCTCCGGGCCGAGGCTCACGCCGCCCGCCAGGCCGAGGGCGCTGGCCAGGAGCAGTCCCGGCACGATCCCGGGGGCGAGCGGCGGGCCGCCGAGCCCTTCGGTGGCGGGGTCGGGCCCGGCGTGCCCGTACACCTTCCAGACCACGAGGCCGACGGCGATGCCGGTGGCCGTCAGGACGGTGATCATCCAGAGCGCGGAGTAGCCGCCGATGCCGAGCGCGTCGGGGACGGTCTCCCACAGCACGTCCTGGAAGCGTTCGGAGAGCGCGCTGATGCCGATGAAGAGCAGACCGGACCCGACTCCGACCACGAGCGCGGGCAGGATCTGGGGGAGCAGGATCCGTACGGGCGCCTCGGGCGCGGGGGATTCGATGGCCACCGCCCCACCATAAGTGGGCAAATGCCGCATGACATCCCGAGATTGGGGTGTGGCGGCGGCGGGTTCGGGGCGGCGGCGGTCCGGGGGCGGGGCCGGGGTCGGGGCCGGGGTCGGGTCCGGACCCGAGGCGCCCGGGCTCAGGTGTGGGGTTGCGGTTCGATGATCACGGCGGTGCCGTACGCGCAGACCTCCGTACCGACGTCCGCCGCCTCCGTCACGTCGAAGCGGAACATCAGGACCGCGTTCGCGCCGCGCGCCCTCGCCTGCTCGACCAGCCGTTCCATCGCCTGGTTGCGGGTCTGCACCAGGGTCTTGGTCAGCCCCTTCAGCTCGCCGCCGATCATCGACTTCAGACCGGCGCCGATCTGGCTGCCCAGGTGCCGGGACCGGACCGTGAGCCCGAAGACCTCGCCGATCACCTGTCTGACCTGGTAGCCCGGCACGTCGTTCGTCGTGACGACCAGCACATCCGCCTGCGCGGTCTGGCCGCCGCCGTACTCGTCGATGCCCATCCGCATCCACCTCCTGCGGCTCAGCCTGGCGGCGGCCGGGCCCCCGCGCATCCTGGAGGGGGCCGGGTGGACCCCGGGCCGCGGCCTCAGGTGGAACCCGGGACGTTCACCTTGCGTTGGTAACTTGGGGCAGCAGTCCCGTACGACGACCCCCCGTCGGCCCATCCCCGCCCCCACCGACCGCAGGAGCCCGGAAGCCCGTGAACACGCTTGCCCTCGGACCGAGCTGGCTCGACCCGGACTATCTGATCGGGACCTTCGGCCTGATCGGCGTCCTCGTCATCGTCTTCGCCGAGTCCGGACTTCTGATCGGCTTCTTCCTGCCGGGCGACTCGCTCCTGTTCACCACGGGCCTGCTCGTCACCACCGGCAAGCTCGACACCCCGCTGTGGCTGGTGTGCACCCTGGTGGTCGCGGCGGCGATCATCGGCGACCAGGTCGGCTACCTGTTCGGCCGCAAGGTCGGCCCGGCGCTGTTCAAGCGCCCGGACTCCAAGCTGTTCAAGCAGGAGAACGTCGAGAAGGCCCACGAGTTCTTCGAGAAGCACGGCCCGAAGTCGCTGATCCTGGCCCGCTTCGTGCCGATCGTCCGCACGTTCACGCCGATCATCGCCGGCGTCAGCAAGATGAACTACCGCTCGTTCATCACCTTCAACATCATCGGCGGTGTGCTGTGGGGCGCGGGCGTCACCCTGCTCGGCGCCTCCCTCGGCAAGATCGACTTCGTGCACAAGCACATCGAGATGATCCTCGTCGGCATCGTGCTGATCTCGGTCGTCCCGATCATCATCGAGTTCCTGCGGGCCCGCTCCCACGCCAAGAAGGCCCGCGCCGCCGAGGCGGCCGAGCAGGACGGCCACCACGACGCCCCCGGCACCCCGAACCCGCCGCTGGAGCGCGGCCGCCACGCCAAGCGCTGACATGGGTCTGTGAGGCGTATGCGAAGGGCCCCGGGAAGAATCCCGGGGCCCTTCGCATACGCCTCACAGACAGGTCAGAAACCGCGCGTCCGCTTCGCCGCGCGGCGGGCCGACGCCGGGCCCGGGGCCTGGATGAAGAAGCGGGCCAGCTCGCCACCGAGGTTCACGCCGATCGCGATCGCCAGCGCCAGCGCCGCCGCCTTCGCCAGCGACGCGAAGCCCTGGTCCAGGTTGTTCTGGGCGATGGCGAGCACCCCGAAGTACGTCGCCGAACCGGGCAGCAGCGGGCCGATCGCCGCCGTCACGTACGGCAGCGACGAGGTGTGCTGGTAGCGGGCCATCAGCTGGCCGAAGAGGCCCACGAGACCGGCCGCCACCGCCGTCGCCATCACCGTCGAGCCGCCCGCCGTCACCGCGATCGACGCGTAGATCACCCAGGCCACGCCACCGTTCAGGGTCGCGAACAGCACCGTCGCCCGCGACTGCTGCAGCAGGATCGCGAAGGTCGCGCACAGCACCATCGACGCCGCCGTCTGCACCAGCGGCCGTTCCACCGGCCGCAGCGCGCCCTCCGGGTTCAGCTGCGCCCCGAACTGCACCGCCAGGTACAGCACCGACAGCACGCCCACCACGATCGCCACGAAGAAGTAGCCGACCTCCAGGAGCCGGGCCGAGGCCGTGATGTAGAAGCCGGTCAGACCGTCCTGCACCGCCGCCACCAGGGCCCGTCCCGGGATCAGCGCGAACAGGCCACCGGTGATCACCGCCGACGGGCGCAGCTCCGCGTGCGCCATCGTCAGCGCCACACCCACCGCCGCCGGGGGCATCGCCGCCACCAGGAACTGGTAGAACTCCGGCAGTCCGCGCCCGGCGCACAGCCACGCCAGCCGGTCGCCCAGCATCGCGCCGAGCGCCGCCACGAAGAACACCGTCGGACCGCCGCCGAGCAGCACGGACGCCGCCCCGGCGAGGACTCCCGCCGCCGCCGTCAGGAACCAGCCCGGGTACGGGTGCCGGTTGCGGCGTATCTCGGCGAGGCGCCGGTACGCCTCCTCCGGCGACACGTCGTGCTCGGGGTCGTTGATGTCCGCGAGCAGGTGGTACACGCCCTCCAGGCGGGTGTAGTCGGTACCCCGGCGCCGTACCGTACGGTTCGCCGTCACCGGGTCGTCCACGAGCGACGGCTGGTAGGTGACCGACAACAGGGTGAACGTGACCGTCGGCTCGCAGCGGTCCAGACCGTAGCTGCGGCAGATCGCGAACATCGCCGCCTCGACGTCCTCCGCGCCCTCGCCGCCCGCGAGCAGCAGCTCGCCGATACGCAGGGTCAGGTCGAGCACGCGGGGCACCGGCGGCCCCGACTCGTCGGCCTTGCGGGACGCCTCCGGCACCGGCCGGTCACCGACCGGCAGCCGCAGCATGGTCCGCATCCGGTCCTGCCAGGGCGCGTCCTGCGGCAGCTTCACCAGCGGGGTGCCGTACGCGGGGGTGAACGCGGGCGGCGACGTCTTCGACGAATACGTCGACGGGGTCGCGAAGGCGGAACCTTCCTGCTCCGCGGGCGGCTCCGGCGCCAGCCCGTCCGGAAGGGCGAACTCCGACGTCGGATGCTCTTCCTCGGGCGGCTCCGGCGGCGCCACCCCGACCGGCGGCGCGAACGCGCTGCGCGCCTCGTCCGACTGCGGCTTCCGGTCCTCCGGAGCCTCGTCCGGAACGTCCGGCTTCGCCACCACTCTCTCCGCCCTCATCCTGGCCTGCTACCCACGTCAAGGCCAGTATGTACGTGCGAAGGGCGGCGCACCTCAGCAGGTGCGCCGCCCTCGCAGGTCAGCGGTCCGGAACCGACCGGGATCAGGCCCGGGCCGGGGTCCGGGTCAGGAGGTCAGGGGCGAGGAACGCCCCGGAACCGGTCCCGGCCGGACAGGTGGCTCAGTGGCCGCCCGTCTCCTTGAAGCGCTTGTACGACTTCTCGATCTCGACCTCGGCCTCGGCGCGGCCGACCCAGTCGGCGCCCTCGACGGACTTGCCGGGCTCCAGGTCCTTGTAGACCTCGAAGAAGTGCTGGATCTCCAGGCGGTCGAACTCCGGCACGTGGTGGATGTCGCGCAGGTGCTCCATCCGCGGGTCGGTCGCCGGGACGCACAGCAGCTTGTCGTCGCCGCCGGCCTCGTCCGTCATGCGGAACATGCCGATGGCGCGGCACTTGATGAGGCAGCCCGGGAACGTCGGCTCGTCCAGGATGACCAGCGCGTCCAGCGGGTCGCCGTCCTCGCCCAGGGTGTTCTCGACGAAGCCGTAGTCCGTCGGGTAGGCGGTCGAGGTGAAGAGGCGGCGGTCCAGGCGGATCCGACCGCTCTCGTGGTCGACCTCGTACTTGTTCCGCGACCCCTTGGGGATCTCGATGGTGACGTCGAACTCCACGGGTGGATCTCCTCCTGAATCAACACATGTCAATGCCTCGCGACGACGCGCGGTGGTTAAGTGTCTCTCACGCACGCTCTTGATCGCGAAATGGGGCTGGTCATCACATGCCGGAGCCGAGAACCTGGCAGTACGTGGCGGGCTCCGCCGTGCTCGGTCTGGCCCTGGCCACCGGGGCGGTGGCCGCCGCCGGTCCGTGGGACTCCGGTCAGCGTAAGGCCGAGCGCGCCGCCGCGGTCCTCGCCGACGGGCGAGGTGGCGTACATCACGCCGGACCCCCCGCCGCCGCCCCGCACCGCCCCGCCCCCGCACCCAGCGCCCCCGGCGTGCTCCGCGCCCTCGGCGCCGCCACCGCACCGGCCGGGACGACCACCCGTACGGGCGACGACCTCGCCGCCCGGCTCGTACCGCTGCTCGCCGACCCCGGCCTCGGCCCGCTGCGCACCGCGTCCGTGGTCGACGCCGTGACGGGGAAGCAGCTGTACGGGGAGGGCGCGGGCACCCCGATGACGCCCGCGTCCACCGTCAAGATCGCCACGACCGCCGCCGCGCTCTCCGCGCTCGGCCCCGACCACCGGATCGCCACCACCACCGTCGCCGCCCCGGACGGCCGCACCGTCACCCTCGTCGGCGGCGGCGACCCCACCCTCGACCGGGCCCGCCTCAAGACCCTCGCCGCCGACACCGCCCGCGCCCTGCGCGCCCGGGGCGTCACGGGACCGGTCCGGCTCGGCTACGACACCAGCCGCTACAGCGGCCCCGAGCTCCACCCCATCGGCCCCAACGAGAACATCGCCCCGGTCACCGCCCTGATGACCGACGAGGGCCGCCTCGACCACAGCACCAGCGGCCCCGCGCCGCGCTCCGCCGACCCGGCGGGCGACACCGCGAGGACCTTCGCGGGACTGCTCCGCGAGGCCGGGGTCCGGGTCGAGGGCGAGCCGACGCACGGCCGGGCGCGGGACGCGGCGAAGCAGCCGACGGAGGGCGCGAAGCCGTCGAACGACGCGAAGCCGACGGCGGGCGCGCAGCCCACGAAGCCCGCAGGCCCCACCGGACCCGCAGGCCCCACCGGCTCCACCGCACCCCCGCCCGCGAAAGCCCCCGCCCCCGCGCCCGCGCTCCTCGCCCGTACCGACTCCGCCCCCCTCGCCGACCTCGTCGAACGCACCCTCACCCACAGCGACAACGACCTCGCCGAAGCCCTCGCCCGGCAGACCGCGCTCGCCCGCCACCAGCCCGCCAGCTTCGCGGGCGCGGGCAAGGCCGTGCACGCCGAACTCGCCCGGCTCGGCCTCCCGCTCGCCGGCGCCCGCTTCGCCGACGGCAGCGGCCTCGACCGCGCCGACCGGGTCTCCGCCGCCCTGCTCACCGGCATCCTCACCCGCGCCGCCGACCCCGCCCGCCCCGCCCTGCGCCCGGTCCTCACCGGCCTGCCCGTCAGCGGCTTCAGCGGCACCCTCGCCGGACGCTTCGGCGACGGACCCGCCGCCGCCGGCGCCGGACTCGTCCGCGCCAAGACCGGCACCCTCACCGGCGTCAACACCCTCGCCGGAACCGTCGTCACCCCCGACGGACGGCTCCTCGCCTTCGCGTTCCTGGCCGGCCGCACCACCGCCCCCGACGCCGCCCAGACCGCCCTCGACCGGCTCTCCGCCGCCCTCGCCCCACCCCGCTGACCCGCCCGCCGGGGCACACCGGACAGGCCCTAACCCTCACCGAACCGCCGCCGAGAACGTACGGTTGACGCATGACGAGCATCGGTGGTGCAGGGACATCGGGGATGGTCGACTGGAATCTCGCCGTCGCGACGGCGACCCGACTGGTGCGCCCGGGCCCCGAGGTGAGCCGCGAGGAGGCCCGCGAGGTCGTCGCCGAACTCCGCAGGCACGCCCAGGCCGCCGAAACCCACGTCCGCGCCTACACCCGGATGATCCCCGACGGCCACGACCCCGCCGACATCCCCGACACGCCCGTCCTCGTCGTCGACCGGGCCGGCTGGATCAAGGCCAACGTCGCCGGCTTCCGCGAACTGCTCTCACCGCTCCTCGAGAAGATGAGCGAGCGCCGGGCGAGCACGCCCGGCGGCACCGTCCTGTCCGCCGTCGGCGGCAAGGTCACCGGCGTCGAACTCGGCATGCTGCTGTCCTTCCTGGCCTCCCGGATCCTCGGCCAGTACGAGACCTTCGCCCCCGCCACCCGCGACCTGCCCGCCGGGACCGACGGCGGCGGCCGACTGCTGCTCGTCGCCCCCAACATCGTCCACGTCGAACGCGAACTCGACGTCGACCCGCACGACTTCCGGCTCTGGGTCTGCCTCCACGAGGAGACCCACCGCACCCAGTTCACCGCCGTCCCCTGGCTGCGCGACCACCTCCAGGGCGAGATCCAGTCCTTCCTCGCCGCCACCGACGTCGACCCCTCCACCGTCGTCGAACGCCTCCGCGAAGCCGCCCAGGCCCTGGCCGGCGGCCGCCCCGACGGCGAACGCGGCGAACCCTCGCCCTCCCTCGTCGAACTCGTCCAGACCCCCGAACAACGCGAGATCCTCGGCCGCCTCACCGCCGTCATGAGCCTGCTCGAAGGCCACGCCGACTACGTCATGGACGGCGTGGGACCCGAGGTCGTGCCCTCCGTCGCCGAGATCCGCGAGAAGTTCCAGCAGCGCCGCGCCCGCGGCGCCTCCCGGCTCGACCTCGCCCTGCGCAAGTTCCTCGGCCTCGACGCCAAGCTCCGCCAGTACCGCGACGGCGAACGCTTCGTCCGCGCCGTCGTCGACGAGGTCGGCATGGACGGCTTCAACCGGGTCTGGACCTCCCCCAACACCCTCCCCACCAAGACGGAGATCGCCCGGCCCGCCGACTGGATCGCCCGCGTCCACCGCAAGGGCGACGCCACCACGCCGGGTGAGGGCGCACCGTAGGGCAGACTCCTGGGGCAGGAGCGTCGGATGGCTGAACAACACCCCGCCAATCACCCATCCGAGGGACCGTAGACGGCGGGTGAGGCGTGCAATGCTCGGGTAACGGCCATGTTCTGTCACCATCGTCGCACTCTGAGTGACCGAACCCCCTATTCCGACCGTTAAGACTCCGACCGAGGCACCCACACTCACCACGAAGGGCACCGGACATGGGTCCCCATCCTGCGGTCGCGGCGATACGCCTGGCGGTCCGCCGCGTACTCCACGACGTCCTCACCGAGCACCAGACCACCACCCCCAGCACCACCCCGAGCACCCCCAGCGCCCCCGGCACCCCCAGCGCCCCCGGGCCGGACACGGCAACCCGCCCCCACCCCCTGGTCCTCGTCGCCTGCTCCGGCGGCGCCGACTCCATGGCGCTCGCCTCCGCGCTCGCCTTCGAAGCCCGCAAGCTCGACGTCCGCGCCGGCGGCATCACCGTCGACCACGGCCTCCAGGCAGGCTCCGCCCAGCGCGCCCGCGAGGTCGCCGACCGCATGACCGCCCTCGGCCTCGACCCCGTCGAAGCCGTCGCCGTCACCGTCGGCCGCGACGGCGGCCCCGAAGCCGCCGCCCGCGACGCCCGCTACGCCGCCCTCGACGCCGCCGCCGAACACCACGGCGCCACCGCCGTCCTGCTCGGCCACACCCGCGACGACCAGGCGGAAACCGTCCTGCTCGGCCTCGCCCGCGGCTCCGGCATCCGCTCCCTGTCCGGCATGGCCGCCGTCTCCGGCACCGGCCGCCGCTACCGCCGCCCCTTCCTGGAGCTCGACCGGCAGACCGTCCGCAAGGCATGCGTCGCCCAGGAACTCGCCGTCTGGGACGACCCCCACAACAGCGACCCCGCCTACACCCGCTCCCGGCTCCGCCACGAGGGCCTCCCCGCCCTGGAGAAAGCCCTCGGCAAGGGCGTCGTCGAAGCCCTCGCCCGAACGGCCCAGCTCTCCCGCGACGACGCCGACGCCCTCGACGCCTGGGCCGCCGACGCCGAGGGCTCCGTACGCGACGAGACCGGCCGCCTCGAATGCGCCAAGCTCTTCGGGCTGCCCCCCGCCGTCCGCCGCCGCGTACTGCGCCGCGCCGTCATCGCCGAGGGCGCCCCGGCCGGCTCCCTCTTCGCCCGCCACATCGAGGAGATCGACCGCCTCATCACCGGCTGGCGAGGCCAGGGAGCCATCAATCTGCCCGGCCGGGTCGAGGCACTGCGGCAGGGTGGCAGACTGGTCATCCGGCAAGGCTGACGCACGCTGCAACGAAAGTGACCCGGGTGAACGAGAAGGACATGGGTGCCGACCTCAAGTCGGTGCTCATCACCAAGGAAGAGATCGACGCGAAGCTGGCCGAGCTGGCCGCGAAGATCGACAGTGAGTACGCGGGCAAGGACCTGCTCATCGTCGGCGTCCTCAAGGGCGCCGTGATGGTGATGGCGGACCTGGCACGCGCCCTGTCCACCCCCGTCACCATGGACTGGATGGCCGTCTCCTCCTACGGGGCGGGCACCCAGTCCTCCGGCGTCGTCCGGATCCTCAAGGACCTCGACACCGACATCAAGGGCCGCCACGTCCTGATCGTCGAGGACATCATCGACTCCGGCCTGACCCTGTCCTGGCTGCTGTCGAACCTCGGCTCGCGCGAGCCGGCCTCCCTGGAGGTCTGCACCCTGCTGCGCAAGCCCGACGCCGCCAAGGTCGCCATCGACGTCAAGTGGATCGGCTTCGACATCCCCAACGAATTCGTCGTCGGATACGGCCTGGACTACGCCGAGAAGTACCGCAACCTCCCCTTCGTCGGCACCCTCGCCCCGCACGTGTACGGCGGCTGAGAACCCCCGCCACCCAAGGGAACCCGCACCGTCTTCCCTCCGTTGAACGTGGGAAGACGGTCGCGGGTGCCCATGCTGGGGTACCGTCCGAAGAACAGCTTTTTCATACCGCAGCTCCAAACAACCGCAGCTACTCAGCAGCATTCACCTACGGGCAGGAGGGACGGGGTGCCTAGCGCGCCCCGTATGGATGGACGTGAAGCGATACTTCCGTGGGCCGGTCATGTGGATCGTGCTGGTCGTCCTCGCCGTGGTCGTGCTGATGCAGGTCGTCGGCTCGTCCGAGGGCTACAAGACGGTGGACACCGGCAAGGTCGTCCAGGCGATCGACAAGAACCAGGTCAAATCCGCAAAGCTCACCACCGGTGACGAGCAGGTCGTCAAGATCGAGCTCGTCGACGGCCAGAAGATCGACAAGAGCGGCAAGGTCCAGGCCAGCTACATCGGCAGCCAGGGCGCCGATCTCGCCGACAAGCTGCAGGAGAAGTTCGAGGCCGGGCAGATCGAGGGCGGCTACACCGTCTCCCCGACGAAGCAGTCCCCGTTCGTCTCGGTCCTGCTCTCCCTGCTCCCCTTCGTCCTCATCGTGGTCGTCTTCCTGTTCCTGATGAACCAGATGCAGGGCGGCGGCTCCCGGGTCATGAACTTCGGGAAGTCCAAGGCCAAGCTCATCACCAAGGACACCCCCAAGACGACCTTCGCGGACGTCGCCGGATCCGACGAGGCCGTCGAGGAACTCCACGAGATCAAGGAATTCCTCCAGGAGCCCGCCAAGTTCCAGGCCGTCGGCGCCAAGATCCCCAAGGGCGTGCTGCTGTACGGCCCGCCCGGCACCGGCAAGACCCTGCTGGCCCGCGCCGTCGCCGGCGAGGCAGGCGTGCCGTTCTACTCGATCTCCGGCTCCGACTTCGTCGAGATGTTCGTGGGTGTCGGCGCCAGCCGCGTCCGCGACCTCTTCGAGCAGGCCAAGGCCAACGCCCCCGCCATCGTCTTCGTCGACGAGATCGACGCCGTCGGCCGCCACCGCGGCGCCGGCCTCGGCGGCGGCCACGACGAGCGCGAGCAGACCCTCAACCAGCTGCTCGTCGAGATGGACGGCTTCGACGTGAAGGGCGGCGTCATCCTGATCGCCGCCACCAACCGGCCCGACATCCTCGACCCGGCCCTCCTGCGCCCCGGCCGCTTCGACCGGCAGATCGCCGTCGACCGCCCGGACATGCAGGGCCGTCTGGAGATCCTCAAGGTCCACCAGAAGGGCAAGCCGGTCGCCCCGGACGTCGACCTCGGCGCCGTCGCCCGCCGCACCCCCGGCTTCACCGGTGCCGACCTGTCGAACGTCCTCAACGAGGCGGCGCTGCTCACCGCCCGCTCGGACAAGAAGCTGATCGACAACCACGCCCTGGACGAGGCCATCGACCGCGTCGTGGCGGGCCCGCAGAAGCGGACCCGGATCATGTCCGACAAGGAGAAGAAGATCACCGCGTACCACGAGGGCGGACACGCCCTGGTCGCGGCGGCCTCCCCGAACTCCGACCCGGTCCACAAGATCACCATCCTGTCCCGCGGCCGCGCCCTGGGCTACACGATGGTCCTGCCGGACGAGGACAAGTACTCGACCACCCGCAACGAGATGCTCGACCAGCTCGCGTACATGCTGGGCGGGCGCGCCGCCGAGGAACTGGTCTTCCACGACCCGACCACCGGCGCCGCGAACGACATCGAGAAGGCCACGGCCACGGCCCGCGCGATGGTCACCCAGTACGGCATGACCGAGCGGCTCGGCGCCATCAAGTTCGGCGGCGACAACACCGAGCCCTTCCTCGGCCGCGAGATGGCGCACCAGCGCGACTACTCGGAAGAGGTCGCCGCGCTGGTCGACGAAGAGGTCAAGAAGCTCATCGAGACCGCGCACAACGAGGCGTGGGAGATCCTGGTCGAGAACCGCGACGTCCTCGACAACCTGGTCCTGGCGCTCCTGGAGAAGGAGACCCTGGGCAAGGAGGAGATCGCCGAGATCTTCAAGATGATCGTCAAGCGCCCGGCCCGCCCGGCCTGGACCGGCTCGTCCCACCGCACGCCGTCCACCCGCCCGCCGGTCCTCTCCCCGAAGGAGCTGGCCCTGACCAACAGCGCCAACGGCTCCTCGGCGGCGAGCACGCCGGTCGACACCACCAAGTCGATCGACATCGCGCCGGAGGACACTCCGGAGCCGTAAGGCACCGCCGGACGAGGCTGGACGATGTCCGGCGGTGTCCGGTGCCGGATCCCGGAATGGAAGCCGTGCCCTCACAGGTTCTAGCCTGTGGGGGCGCGGCTTTTTCGCGCCGTGTTCTTCACACAGACGAAAACGAGGCACAGATGACCGACCCGGTGACGCTGGACGGCGAGGGCCCGATCGGCGAGTTCGACGAGAAGCGCGCCGAGAACGCCGTACGGGAGCTCCTCATCGCGGTCGGCGAGGACCCGGACCGCGAGGGGCTGCGGGAGACGCCCGCGCGCGTGGCGCGGGCGTACAAGGAGTTGTTCGCGGGGCTGTGGCAGAAGCCCGAGGACGTGCTGACGACGACGTTCGACCTCGGACACGATGAGATGGTCCTCGTGAAAGATATCGAACTGACGTCGCAATGTGAACATCATTTGCTGCCATTTCATGGCGTAGCTCACATTGGCTACATTCCGGCCGAATCGGGCAAAATCACCGGACTCTCGAAGCTCGCCCGACTCGTGGACGTCTTCGCCCGCCGTCCGCAGGTCCAGGAGCGCCTGACGACGCAGATCGCCGATTCGCTGATGCGGATCCTCGACGCGCGCGGTGTGATCGTCGTGATCGAGGCGGAGCACATGTGCATGGCGCTGCGAGGCGTGCGCAAGCCGGGCGCGAAGACGACGACCTCGGCGGTGCGCGGGCAACTTCGCGACGCTACCACCCGGGCCGAGGCCATGTCCCTGATATTGGCACGTTAGGGGCGAACCAGCCGTCTCTCCCCATACCGTCCTCGATCAGCTGAGGGAACGCTGATCGAGGGGGAACGGTATGGGGTACGGGCTCTCCAGCAAGATGCTGGTGAACGTGGTGGACGGCTGTGTCCAGGCGAAGGACGTGGCTCCCGGGGCGTCCATGTGGACCTTGGACGGCGACCGGACGGTGCGCACCACGGTCGTGGACGTGACGGCGGTCAAGGCGCGCGACGCCGTCGAGGTGGTCACGGAGCACATGACCTTCGTCGCCAGCCCGGACCTGCTGCTGAGCACTCCGGACGGCTGGACGCCTGCTCGCGATGTGGCGGGCGGGGAGATCGCGTGGACCCCGGCGCGCAAGCTCCGCCGCGAAAGGCTGACCGTACGCCCCGGGCACGCGTTCGGCTACTTCGTCGGTGCTACCTGTGCGGACGGCACGGTCCACAAGAACTATGTGTCGCTGATCGTGAACGACGAGGCGTTCGCGGCACGCTACGCGGCCGCGCTCACGGCCGCCACGGGCCTGGACGCGCGGCTGGAGCCGGTGACGCGACCGTCCGGGTATCTGGGGCGGGACGTCGCCGGATTCCGGGTCCGCGTGGTGTCGTCGTACCTCTCCGACCTGATGCGGCAGTACGTGGGCGGCGATCCGCACCACATGCGGCAGGGGTTCCCCCGCGTGGTGCTGCGCGATCGCGAGACGTTCGACGGCTTCATCGACGGCTACGCGGACGGTGACGGCTTCCGGGTGAAGAAGCAGTTCACGGGCAGGATCGTGGTCAGCGCCAACGTTCCGTTCCTGAAGGAATGGGCGGGGATCATCGGAGCCCGCTTCACGCCGTCCAAGGTGGCCGGGCGGGCCTCCCGGCTCTACCTGGCCGACAGCTGGCCCGCGCGCGGCACCTTCCGGCCCGAGAAGCACCCGCTGCACCTGCGGGAGGCGTCCTGGGTCCAGGTCCACGAGGTCCGCCCGCGTCCCGCCCTCGGCACCAAGCCCTTCACCTTCTACCGCTACCGGCTCTCCCCGCACCCCACCTTCCTGGTGAACGGGCACCTGGTGCGGGAGCCCTGGTAGGCGCGGGGGAGCGGGGGGTGCGGGGCGCCGGGGAGTCGTGCGGTCAGTTCGCGGGGGCGCGGCCGGGGGTGTTGTGGTCGTCGTCCTCCGGCAGCCGGCACACCCGCTCCAGGAACAGCGCCGCCGCGATCACCGCGAAGCCCGCCAGGACCGCGAAGGCGGCGTAGACGGCCTGGTCGCGGCGGGCGGGGATGTCGAGGGAGTCGAGGAGGAAGACGCCCGTGCCGCCGTACATGCCCGCGACCAGGGCGGCGACGAGGGCGCTGGCCTGGCCGAAGACGACGGCGCGGGCGGCCATCAGGGGTTCGACGCCCTTGGCGTCGGGGCGGCGGTCGCGCTGGGCCTTGAGGCGGGCGCGCAGGGAGAGGGCGGTCGCGGTGAGGACGACGGCGATGGCGGCGAGGACGATGGGGGCCGCGAGCGGCACGCTGGGGAGCGTGCCGACGGAGTCCCACAGCCGGGCGGCGCCCCAGGAGAGGACGCCGGCGGCGACGAACAGTCCGGCGAGCACCTTGAGCCGCAGTTGTTTCACCGGTTGTCCTTCGTGTGGGGGCTGGCCGTGGTTCTCGTCGAGCGTAACGACTACTCCGGCAGCCGGAGTTCCAGGTCGGTGCGCGCCGCGATTCCGGTGCTGCCGAGGGCGCCGAGGAGGTCGGCGACCGGGCCGTGGCCGGGGAGCTGGGCCTCGGGGTCGACGTCGTGCCAGGGGGCGAGGACGAAGGCGCGCTGGTGGGCGCGGGGGTGCGGGAGGGTGAGTTCGGGGTCGTCGGAGAGGACGTCGGCGTACGTGATGATGTCGACGTCGATGGTGCGGGCGCCCCAGCGCTCCTCGCGGACCCGGTGGAAGGCTTCCTCGACGGCGTGTGCGCGTTCGAGCAGGGAGCTCGGCGGGAGGGTGGTCTTCACCAGGAGGACCGCGTTGAAGTACGAGGGCTGGCTGCCGGGGTCGACGCCCCAGGGCTCGGTCTCGTACACGGCGGAGACGGCCTTGACCCGCAGGCCGGGGGTGTCTTCGAGGGCGTCGACGGCGCCCTGGAGGGTCTCCAGGCGGTTGCCGAGGTTGGCGCCGAGGGCGAGGACGGCCCATTTCGGGTTGGAGAGGGTGATGTCCGCGGCGTCGACGGCGGCGGTGACGGCCGCCGGGACGGGCTGCACGGTCGGGTCGCTGTGCTGGGGCTTCATGCGCGGCTCCGGGTGATGGTGACGGTCACGTCGTCGAAGGGGACGGTGATCGGCGCGTCCGGCTTGTGGACGACGACCTCGACCTCCTGGACCCCGGGGTGCTTGAGGCACTGCTGGGCGATGCGCTCGGCGAGTGTCTCGATGAGGTCGACCGGCTCGCCCTGGACGACATCGACGACCTCTTCGGCGACGACGCCGTAGTGGACGGTCTTCGTCAGGTCGTCGTCGGCGGCCGCGGCGCGGGTGTCGATGGCGAGGGTGAGGTCGACGATGAAGGTCTGGCCCTCCTCGCGCTCCTTGGGGAACACTCCGTGGTGTCCTCGGGCCTTGAGGCCGCGCAGCGCGACACGATCCACGCGAATCACTCCTGCTGTCGTAGTTCCGGTGGCCACGCAGCCGGGTGCGGACGGCCGGGTGTCCACCTCGAATCTACCCGCGGCCGCGGACAGCCGGACCAGGGGCTCGGCCGGTGCGGTGTGCCGGGCGGGTCAGTCGGTGGGGTCGGGGCCGTCTTCGGGTTCGGTCTCGGGCAGGACGGGCGAGCCGTGGTGGGACCACACCTTCCACCCTTGTGACGTGCGGCGGAAGACGTTGGTGGCGACGACGAGCTGTCCGACGAGGGGGCCGAGCTCGGCGCCGTCCTCGGCGGGGCCGCCGCTGAGGATGTTCTCGGTGCACGTGACGACCGCCACGTCGGCGGCGAGCGAGATCTCGACGTCGGTGAGGAAGAACTGGATGTAGTCGGTGTTCGCCATGATCAGGGCGTACGAGCGGAGCACTTCGGTGCGGCCGGTGAGGACGGGCCAGCCGGGGTGGACGCAGGAGATGCCGGTGGCGCCGTCGTCGAGCCAGAGGTCGGTGACGGTGTCGAAGTCGCCCTGTTCCATCGCCTCGTAGAAGGCGGTGTTGGCGGCTTCGACGGCGGCCCGGTCGGGCTCGCGGTCGTGGCGTCGGCCGGGGGCGGGGGCGGGGGTCACCTGGCTCCTTCGACGGCTCTGGCGACGCGGACGGCGTCGGCGGTGGCGCGGACCTCGTGGACGCGGACGGCCCAGGCGCCGTCGTGGGCGGCGAGGGCGGAGACGGCGGCGGTGGCGGCGTCGCGTTCGCGGGCGGGTGGCGGGGTGGCGGCGCCGTCGCGGGTGAGGACGTGGCCGAGGAAGCGTTTGCGGGAGGCGGCGACGAGGAGGGGGTGGCCGAGGGCGCGGAGTTCGGGGAGGTGGGCGACGAGGGTGAGGTCGTGGGGGGCGAGTTTGGCGAAGCCGAGGCCGGGGTCGACGACGAGGCGTTCGGGGGCGATGCCGCCGCTGACGACGGCGTCGACGCGGGTGCGGAGTTCGCGGACGACTTCGCCGACGACGTCGTCGTACACGGCGAGGCTGTTCATGGTGTCGCTGAAGCCGCGCCAGTGCATGACGACGAAGGGGACTTCGGCGGCGGCGACGGCGGGGACCATCTGGGGGTCGGCGAGGCCGCCGGAGACGTCGTTGACGAGGGTGGCGCCGGCTTGGACGGCGTGGGCGGCGACGGTGGCGCGCATGGTGTCGACGGAGACGACGACGCCTTCGGCGGCGAGGCCGCGGACGACGGGGACGACGCGGCGGAGTTCTTCCTCCTCGTCGACGCGGCTGGCGCCGGGGCGGGTGGACTCGCCGCCGACGTCGACGAGGTCGGCGCCCTGGGCGACGAGGTCGAGGCCGTGTTTGACGGCGGCCGTGGTGTCGAACCAGCGGCCGCCGTCGGAGAAGGAGTCGGGGGTCACGTTGACCACGCCCATGACCGCGCAGCGGTCCCACTCCGGCAGTCCTCGGACGGTGCCCCGGCTGATCGTCGTACTCATGTGTCCAGCGTAGGGGGCGGTGGCGTGGGGGGCGGTTTCCGGCCGGTCCGGCCGGACTCTGGCGGGGGTCCTGCCGGAGTCCGGCGGGGGCCCGGCCGGTCCCCGGCCGGGTCCGGCGCCGCCGGTCAGGCGGCGCGGACCTCGTGCTCGGCGGTGGTGCTCGCCACGATGTGGGCGCAGGGCCGGGGGGCGGGGCTCAGGGTGCGGCGGGTGAGCCGGGCGAGCGGGCCGGGGAGGGTGAAGGTGACGAAGCCTTCGGCCTGCATGGCGGCGAGGCCGATGCGGGGCAGGTCGCGGCTCTTGCGGTAGACGACGAAGCGGGGTTCCCAGCGGGGCTGGAACTTGGCGTTGAACTTGTAGAGGGATTCGATCTGGAACCAGCGGGAGAGGAAGACGAGGAGTCCGCGCCACAGGCGCAGGACGGGTCCGGCGCCGATCTTCTCGCCGCGGGCGAGGGCGGAGCGGAACATCGCGAAGTTGAGGGAGACCCGGGCGATGCCGATGCGGGGGGCGGCCTGGAGGGCGGCGACGATGAGGAGCTCGTTCATGCCGGGGTCGGCGGAGCGGTCGCGGCGCATGAGTTCCAGGGACATGCCGTCCGCGCCCCAGGGGACGAAGTGGATGATCGCCTTCAGGTCGCCGTAGGGGGACCGGGTGCCGCTGGGGTCCTCGGGTTCCTCTTTGTGGGCGGTGGCTATGACCGCCTCGCCGTCGCCGTGGCCGCCGATCCGGCCGAGGGCCATGGAGAAGCCTCGTTCGGTGTCGGTGCCGCGCCAGTCCTCGGCGGCGCGGCGGACGCGGGCGAGTTCGCCGTCGCTGAGGTCGGAGACGCGGCGGACCTTGGTGGTGTAGCCGTTGCGCTCGATGCGCTTGACCATCTGGCGGACGTTGCGCATGGCGCGTCCGGAGAGGGAGAAGTCGGGGACGTCGACGACGGCCTCGTCGCCGAGTTCGAGGGCGTCGAGTCCGGTCTCGCGGGTCCAGACCTGGCCGCCGGTCTCGGAGCAGCCCATGACGGCGGGGGTCCAGGAGTGGGCCTTGGCCTCGTCCATGAAGCGTTCGATGGCGCCGGGCCAGGCTTCGACGTCGCCGATGGGGTCGCCGCTGGCGAGCATGACGCCGGAGACGACGCGGTAGCAGACGGCGGCCTTGCCGCTGGGGGAGAAGACGACGCCCTTGTCGTGGCGGAGGGCGAAGTGGCCGAGGGAGTCGCGGGCGCCGTGCTTGTCGAGGAGGGCGCGGAGCTTGGTCTCGTCGTCCTCGGTGAGCCGGGCGGCGGGGTGCTCGGGGCGGAAGGCGAGGTAGATGGTGGTGAGGGCGGTGAGCATGCCGAGGGCGCCGAGGGAGTAGCCGACGGTCCAGTCGGTGTTGCCGGCGTAGGCGACGGGGCCTTCGTAGCCGAACAGGCCGTACAGCACGTGTTCGAGCCGGTCGGTGAGGCTGGGGCTGCCGATGACGCGGCGCGGGTGGGCGCTGACGATGACGAGGCCGAGGGCGATGGATCCGGCGCCCATGACGACGAAGTTGGCGAGCGCGCGCCAGCGGCTGCGTGGGTCGGGCAGGGCGGCGAACTCGTCGCGGTTGCGGACCAGCAGGTACAGCAGCGCGAGCGAGAGCAGGGCGCCGGTGACCGAGTGGCGCCAGATGAACTGGGCGGAGGCGCCGAGCGGCAGCAGCACGACGGCGGCGCGCCAGGCGCGGCGCTTGTGGCGCTTGAGGCCGTGGGCGAGCAGCAGGAGCAGGACGCCCGCGCTGATCGAGAGGGCCGCGGAGAGTGGGCCCAGGGTGCCGGGGAGGACCTCGGCGACCGCGTGCATCCGGCTGGCCCGGAACCGGGGAAAGACTCCGGCGGCGATGTCGAGCAGGCCGATCAGTGTGCAGGCCGTACCGACGATCGCCGGGACCTTCTCGGGCCGGGGGCCGCGTACGAACTGACGTACGCGATCCGGAACCGATCGTGATTTGTCCCCATCTACCGTGACAGACATCGCTTCCCGTGCTTCCCGTCGCTCCGCGAGAGATCGTTGATTCGGCAGGGCAGGCGCGTGGGCGGCCGAGCCGGAGGTTTTGCGCCTTCTAGGACGGAGCAGCGATGGGGCGGGTTCACTCGCCGGTAGGGAAATCTCAGGGAAATTTCAGGCAAGGAAGCTCGGACGTCTCATGGGTCTCACCAGCAACAAAGTCCTCGCGATCGCCGTCGCGCTGGCCGTGGTGCTCTTCGTCGCCACGATCTGGCTGTGGCCGCGGCTGGCCCGCGGCGGCTGGAAGGCCGTCTCGGGACGGATCGGGCTGCTGCTCGCCACCCAGGTGGCCCTGTTCGCCTCGGTCGGTCTGGCGGCGAACAATTCGTTCCTCTTCTACGGGTCGTGGGCGGACCTGTTCGGGCAGGAGCAGGACATGGGCGTGGTGGTGGACCACTCGGCCGGCTCAAAGGACGTCAAGGTCGTCGGCACCCAGGCGCCGGACGTGCCGGGCGGCGGCCGTCCCTCGGTCGGCGGGCAGATACAGAAGGTCGTCATAGCGGGGGAGACGTCGAAGATCGACTCGCCCGCGTACGTGTACCTGCCGCCGGAGTACTTCCAGCCGAAGTACGAGAAGTCGACGTTCCCGGCGTCCGTGGTGCTGACCGGCTACCCGGGCACCGCGGAGAACCTGCTGAAGGGCCTGAAGTACCCGAAGACCGCGTTCCAGCAGGTCAAGGACAAGAAGATGCAGCCGATGATCCTGGTGATGCTGCGGCCGACGGTCGCGCCGCCCCGGGACACCGAGTGCGTCGACGTCCCCGGCGGGCCGCAGACCGAGACGTTCTTCGCCAAGGACCTGCCCAAGGCGATCTCGGAGACCTACCGGGTCGGCACCAAGGCCCGGAACTGGGGCTTCATGGGGAACTCGACCGGCGGCTACTGCGCCCTGAAGATCGCCCTGCACCACCCGGAGACCTTCTCGGCGGGCGCCGGGTTCTCGGCGTACTACAAGGCGGCGGACGACGTCACGACCGGCGACCTGTTCCACGGCGACAAGGCCGCGCAGCGCCGCGCCGACCTGCTGTGGACGCTGGACCACGCGCAGCAGCCGAAGTCCTCGTCGTTCCTGGTCACGTCGTCGAAGGAGGGTGAGGGCAATCTCAAGGCGACCCAGGCGTTCATCCGCAAGGTGAAGGCCCCGAACCGGGTCTCCTCGATCATCCTCGACAGCGGCGGCCACAACTTCAACACCTGGAACCGGGAGATCCCGCCGGGCCTGGTGTGGATCGCCGGACGGCTCAGCGCGAGCTGACCGCCCGCTCGTCCGTGCCGGTGGCCGTCTCCGTGCCCGTGCCGGTGTCCTGGCGGGTGGGGTCGGTACGGCGCAGGGCGCGGTGCACCCCGGCCGTGGTGAGCGAGCCGAGCACCCGGCCCGGGTCGCCCGGCGCGTGCACGGCGATCCGGCCCGCGTCGTGCTGGAGCAGCACGGCGAGGGCGTCCTTGAGCGAGGCGCCGAGCGCCACGGCGGGCGTCGCGACGGGCGCACCGGACCCGGGCCCGGTCCCGGACCCGCCCTCGGCCGGCTCCAGATCGGCCTCGGTCAGCGGCGTCACGGTGAGCCGCTTG
The DNA here is from genome assembly GCF_044748125.1 of Streptomyces sp. NPDC090025. NCBI lineage: Bacteria > Bacillati > Actinomycetota > Actinomycetes > Kitasatosporales > Streptomycetaceae > Streptomyces > Streptomyces sp. NPDC090025. The sequence goes on from NZ_JBIVFL010000023.1 coordinate 35,859, forward strand.
AGACCGCGGTCGGCGCCGACGAAGTCCGCGACGTACGGGGTGGCGGGCGCGGCGAGCACCGTGGCGGGGGTGTCGAACTGCTCGATCCGGCCCTGCCCGTAGACCGCGATCCGGTCACCGAGCCGGACCGCCTCCTCCAGGTCGTGGGTGACGAGCAGCACCGTCTTGCGGACGGTGGCCTGCAGGTTCAGGAACTCGCTCTGCAGGCGCTCGCGCACCACCGGGTCGACCGCGCCGAACGGCTCGTCCATCAGCAGCACCGGCGGATCCGCGGCGAGCGCCCTGGCCACCCCGACCCGCTGCCGCTGTCCGCCGGACAGCTGCTCGGGGTAGCGGTGCCCGTACGTGCCGGGGTCGAGGCCCACCAGATCGAGCAGCTCGGCCGCCCGCTCCCGGGCCTTCGCCTTCTTCCAGCCGAGCAGCGCGGGGACGGTCGCCGTGTTGTCGAGCACCGTCCGGTGCGGGAACAGGCCCACCTGCTGGATCACATAGCCGATGGTGCGGCGCAGCCGGACCGGGTCGATCGCGGCGACGTCCTCGCCGCCGAGCAGCACCCGGCCGCCGGTCGGCTCGACCAGCCGGTTGACCATCTTCATCGTGGTGGTCTTGCCGCAGCCCGAAGGGCCGACGAGGGTGACCAGTTCGCCCTCGGCGACCTCGAACGACAGGTCGTCGACGGCCGTCGTGCCGTCCTCGTACCGCTTGGTCACATGCTCGAACCGGATCATGGTTCCCCATTCTGACCCTTCGCGGCCCCCAATGTGTGAAGGAAGTATTTCCACACTGTGGCGGTCGCGGGCGATTGTCGGTGGCGGGGGTTAGGGTCGCCAACGGATGTTCGAGATGTTCTCCGACCGGTCCGCCCCGAGGTACGGGACGAGCAGGTGGGGACGGGGGGTGTACGACGCATGGCCACGGCGAACTGCCTGGTGACGAACGACTGGATCTGCGGGGAGTATCTGCGCACCCGCTCCCAGGAGTTGACCGACGCCACCGTCCAGCATGTGGGAATCACCGTGGTGTCGGTGCTGATCGGCCTCGTCGTCGCCTTCCCGCTCGCGCTGTTGGTGCGGGCCAGGCCGCGGTTCGCCGGACCCGTGCTCGGACTGACCACGCTGCTCTACACGATCCCGTCGCTCGCGATGTTCTCGCTGCTGCTGCCGTTCCTCGGCCTTTCCTCGGCGCTGGTCGTGACCGGCCTGGTGCTGTACTCGCTGACCATCCTGGTGCGCGGCGTCCTCGCCGGTCTCGCGGCGGTGCCCGCCGAGACCCGGGAGGCCGCGAAGGGCATGGGGTACGGGCCGGGACGGCTGCTCTGGGAGGTCGAACTGCCGCTCGCGCTGCCCGCGCTGATGGCGGGCATACGGATGGCGACGGTCTCCACCATCGCGCTCACCACGGTCGGCTCCATCGTCGGCCGCGGCGGCCTCGGCAACCTCATCGAGGACGCCCTGCCCACCTTCTTCAAGGCCCAGGTGCTCGCCGCCTCCGTGCTCTGCGTGCTGCTCGCGATCACCGCCGACCTGCTGCTCCTCGGCGTGCAGCGGCTGCTGACCCCGTGGACCAGGGCCGGTGCGCGGACCGGCCGGGCGGCCCGCCGGGTCCGCACGGCGACGGCCGCACCGGCGGGAGGTGCCTGAGATGGGACTCGTCACGGACGCCTGGAGCTGGCTGACCACCGGCGCCAACTGGTCGGGCGACAGCGGGGTCTGGCACCGGCTCGCCGAGCACCTGTACGTGAGCGGCGCGGCGCTGCTGCTCGCCTGCGCCGTGGCGCTGCCGGTCGGCCTCTGGCTCGGCCACCTCGGCAGGGGCGGGGCGCTCGCCGTCAACATCTCCAACGCGGGCCGGGCCGTGCCGGTCTTCGCGGTGCTCGCCCTCTTCATGGTCTCGCCGCTGCGCAACGCCGGATATGTGCCGACCGTGGTGGCCCTCGTGCTGTTCGCGATACCCCCGCTGCTCACCCACGCCTATGTGGGGATGCGGGAGGTGGACCGGGCGGTGGTGGAGGCGGCCCGCGGTATGGGGATGTCGGGCGGGCAGCTGTTCCGCGGTGTCGAACTGCCGCTGGCCCGACCGATGCTGATGACCGGACTGCGCTCGGCGGCCGTGCAGGTCGTCGCCACCGCGACCATCGCGGCGATGGTCGGCCAGGGCGGCCTCGGCCGGATCATCACCGCCGGGTTCAACACGTACAACACACCGCAGGTGATCGCGGGCGCCGTGCTCGTGGCGCTGCTCGCGCTCCTGGTGGAGGGGCTGCTGGTGGCGGCGGACCGGCTGCTCGGCCGCCGGACCCCGCGGTGACCCCGGCCCGGACCAGGGCCCTGGGCCCCGGGCCCCAAGACATCGGCACATCGGCACATCGCACACATCGGTACAGCGGCACATCGCACATCGGCATGGCACGCATGGACGCACGACCTACGAGAATGGGTGATCTTGTGAGCAGGACCTCGCGCATCGCGGGCGCGGTACTCGGCGTGGCGGCGCTGACCGTCTCGCTCGCCGCCTGCGGCGGCGACAGCCTGGAGAAGTCGAAGGACGGCGGCGCCTCGCAGAGCGGCGGCGACGGCGGCGGTGGCGGCAAGGGCGAGGTCGTGGTGGGCGCGGCGGCGTTCACCGAGGCCAAGGTGCTCGCCGAGCTCTACAAGCAGGTGCTCGACGACGCCGGATACTCGGCGAGCGTCACCACCGTGAAGAATCGCGAGCTCTACGAACCGTCCCTGGAGAAGGGCGAGATCGACGTCGTACCGGAATACGCGGCGACGCTCGCCGAATTCCTGAACGCGAAGGTGAACGGGCCGAAGGCACCCGAGGAGAAGCCGGTCGCGAACGGCGACCCGGCCGCCACCACCGAGGCTCTGAAGAAGCTCGCCGAACCGCGCGGTCTGAAGGTGCTGTCGTTCGGCGCGGCCGTCGACCAGAACGCCTTCGCGGTCAGCAAGGAATTCGCGGACAAGAACAAGCTCCGCACGCTTTCCGATCTCGGCGCCGCCAAGCTCAAGGTGAAGATCGCGGCCGGTGACGAATGCGAGATCCGCCCGTTCTGCGCCCCCGGTCTGAAGAAGGCCTACGGCATCGACGTCACCGGCGTCGACCCCAAGGGCGTCGGCACCCCGCAGGCCAAGCAGGCCGTCAAGGACGGCGTCGACCAACTGGTCCTCACCACCACGACGGACGCCACCGTGGAGTCCTTCGGACTCGTCTTCCTGGAGGACGACAAGAAGCTCCAGAACGCGGACAACGTGCTGCCCGTCGTCAATGCCAAGGACGCCGGATCGCCCGAGATAGCCGCCGCCCTGGACAAGATCACCAAGGTGCTCACCACGGCGGATCTCGCCGAACTCAACCGCAAGGTCGACGCCGAGCGGGCGAAGCCCGAGGACGTCGCCAAGGCGTATCTGCAGTCGAAGGGGCTGCTCAAGAAGTAGGCGCGGGCCAGGGAGTGTCGGCGGGCCCGGTCCGGGAATCGGACCGGGCCCGCCCGGTTACGGCGAGAACTCGCCAAGAGATTGCCGGGGCGGCCCCCCATACCGCGCCTACGCACGGTAAATTTCAGGCCATGCCACGTGGACGCCACCGCCATTCCCCGCCCCTGCACAAGCTCCTGCCGCCCTCCGCGGTCGCCGGCGCTTCGGTTCTGTGCGCCGGCGGCGCGTGGCTGGTCGGCGATGCCCTGGCCCTGCGGCTGCTCGTCGCGGCCGCCGCGGCGGCGGCCGTCACCGGCGCCGTCCTCATGCGCAGTTGGGACCACGCGGCGGGCCGTCAGGTCGCCGAGCTGAACCGGGCGCGCACCGCCGACCAGTGGAAGCACGACGAGAAGGCCGCCGAGCTGGAGTCCGACCTGGAGGAGGCCCGCGAGCTGCGGGTCCGGCTGGACGCCAAGCTGCGCGCCAAGCGGGTCGAACTCGCCGCCCTGCGCACCGAGCACGCCGATCTGCTGCGCCGCTACGCGACCGCCGAGACCGAGCGCGCCAGCGCCCTCGAAGGCCGCCGGGTGCTCGCCCTGGAGTCCGCGGCGCCGACCGGCGCCAAGGCGCTGCCCCCGGCCGGGTCCACCCCGACCCCGGAGGCGTACCGCCGGGCGGCGGAGGCGCTGCGCAACCTGGCGACGCGCGCGACGGACACCGGCGCGGAGACGGCTGAGGACGAGGAGGTCGAGGCGGCGGAGGCCGCGGAGACCGAGGCGCCCGAGGCCGCCGACGAGACGCCCGACGAGACGCACGACGACGCGGCCCACACCCGCGCGCCCGCGATGCGGCACGTGCCCGCCGCGGCCGCGATCGTGCCGTACGCCGCGCGCCGCCCGGTCCCGCGCCCCTCGGGCGGCTTCGACTACTTCGGTACGAAGGCGGCGGCGATCGAGGCCATCGAGGCCGTCGCGGACACCGACCTGGCCGACGTGGTCGGCGAGGAGGTGCTCGCGTCCGCCGCGCAGGCCCCGGTGGAGCGGCGCGCGGTCGGCCAGGTCATCGACCTGACCGCGCACGACGAGACCGAGCAGCTGGACGTGGCCGAACTGCGCGGCGCCGTCAGCTCCTGACGGCCGTAAGGCCCCGGCGGCCCGGCGGGACGCCCACCGGCGTCCCGCCTACTTGTCGATGTCGCCGACGACGAAGAACAGCGACCCCAGGATCGCCACCATGTCGGCGACCAGCGTCCCCGGCAGCAGCACCGCGAGCGCCTGGATGTTGTTGTACGACGCCGAGCGCAGCTTCAGCCGGTACGGGGTCTTCTCGCCCTTCGACACCAGGTAGTAGCCGTTGATGCCGAGCGGGTTCTCGGTCCAGGCGTAGGTGTGGCCCTCCGGGGCCTTCAGGACCTTCGGCAGCCGCTGGTTGATCGGGCCCTGCGGCAGCTCGTCGATCCGGTCGAGGCAGGCGTCGGCGAGTTCGAGCGCGTTGTGGGTCTGGTCGAGCAGGCACTCGAAGCGGGCCAGGCAGTCGCCCTCGGTCCTGGTGACCACCCGCAGGGTGTCCTGGAGCTCCCCGTACGCGAGATAGGGCTCGTCCCTGCGCAGGTCGAAGTCGACGCCCGAGGCGCGGGCGATCGGCCCGGAGACGCCGTACGCGTGCACCGCCTCGGGCGACAGCACGCCGACGCCGCGGGTACGGCCCCGGAAGATCTCGTTGCCGAGCACCAGCCGGTCGTACACGTCCATCCGCGACCGCACGTCGGCGACCGCCTGCCGGGCCCGCCCGAGCCAGCCGGCCGGCAGGTCCTCCTTGAGGCCGCCGACCCGGTTGAACATGTAGTGCATCCGGCCGCCGGAGATCTCCTCCATGACGGCCTGGAGCTCCTCGCGCTCGCGGAAGGCGTGGAAGACCGGGGTGATCCCGCCGAGTTCGAGCGGGTAGGAGCCGAGGAACATCAGGTGGTTGAGCACCCGGTTCAGCTCGGCGAGCAGCGTCCGCGTCCACACCGCGCGCTCGGGCACCTCCATGCCGAGCATCCGCTCGACGGCCATCACCACGCCGAGCTCGTTGGAGAACGCGGACAGCCAGTCGTGCCGGTTGGCCAGCATGACGATCTGCCGGTAGTCGCGCGCCTCGAAGAGCTTCTCGGCGCCCCGGTGCATGTACCCGACCACCGGCTCGGCGGACCGCACGACCTCGCCGTCGAGCACCAGCCGCAGCCGGAGCACGCCGTGCGTGGAGGGGTGCTGCGGCCCGATGTTCAGCACCATGTCGGTGCTCTCCGCCGCGCCGCCGATGCCGACCGTCGTCTCCGTCATGCCGGACAGTATCCCCCGGCCCCGCGATTCCGGGGCCAGGGCTCCCGCCGCTGTCAGCCCTGCCCGAGGAGCGCGAGCAGGCGGCCGAGGGCATCGGCCACCGGCTGCCCGACCGCCCCGGCCGCCGCCGCGATCTGGGCGAGCGACGCGAGCATCAGGCCGCGCTCGCGCAGCGCGGCCCGGTCGGGGGTGCGGTCGGGGGCGAGGGCGGGCAGCGCGTCGTCGACGACCCGGGTCTGGTCGGGGGCGAGGTCCCCGCGCAGTTCCTGGAGCAGGGCGGTGAGCTCGGCGACGGCGGTGCGGAGCGCGGTGTCGTCGGCGGGCACGGAGCCGACGACGTTGGTGCCGTAGTTGATGCCGATGTTGCCCTGGCCGCCGTTCATGTTGACGACAGGGCCGGGGTGCCGCGGTGCGTCGCTCACAGTTTGATCCCCGTGTTCCCCTGGCCGCCGTTCATGTTGACGACGGGACCCTGGACGTTGGTGCTGCTGTTGTGGGTGTTGCTGACCACCTGCACGAGGGCGGTGAACTCGGTCTCCGGGTGGTCGATCGCGTACACGATCCGTCCGGCGATCTCGCGCAGCTGCTCCATGTTCGGCAGCGTCGTGAGGACCGTGGCGCCGCTCGCCATCTGGACGGAGAGCACCGGGCGGGCCGGTTCGAAGAGTTCCTTCAGGAGGAAGACGGCGAGCGCGATCAGGGGGATGAACAGCACCGGGCTGTCGTCGAGGTCGGACCACAGGTCGCCGTCGTAGGCGGCCCGGTCGAGGACCACCAGGAGCACGGCGATGACCAGCAGCCACTTCAGGAAGCGGAGCAGGGCGGAGCCCCGGTCGGGCTTGGCCCGGAAGGTCTCGACCGCGGTGATGTTGTGCAGCGGGATGGCGGCCGTGCCCACCCACAGGATCCGGCGGTCGACCCGCAGGACCCGGGTGCGGGACTTCTTCGGCAGCGGGGCGACCGGCGGGGCGGGCTCCGGGGCGGGCGGCGGTCCGCCCGGCGGGCGGGGCGCCGGGGGCCCGGGCGGCGGCACGGCGGGCGACCCGGCCGGGGGTCCGCCCGCCCGGGCCCGGGCGGCCGGTTCCGCCGGTGGCCCGGTCGGCAGGTCCGGCATCGGTACGGCCGGTACCGGTACGGCCGACGGCTCCGGCGACGGCTCCGGCGGTGGTGCTCCGAGCTGGCTCATGGCGTCCCCCGTGGCGTGCTGCGTCGTGGCCCGTGCGGTGGCCCGTGCGGTGGCCCGTGCGGTGCGCAGGCCATGTCATGTCCCCGCCCGCACCGGGCCGGGGCACCATTTACCGCCGGTACGCCCGCCAGGGGCAGTCCCTAACCGGTCAACTCCCCGACACTGGCCGGGAGACGCCCCTCACGGCGCGATCCGCTGCTCCAGCCACAGGAAGTCGCCGAGCCCGCCCCGCGCCGTCAGCTCCGCCGCCTCGCCCGCCCCCGCGAGCGCCCGTACATAGGCCGCCGGGTCGGTGGAGGCGAGTGCGAGCGGCGGGCGGCCGCCGGTCACGCCCAGGTCGTGCAGGGCCTCCCGCTGGGTGCGCAGCTCGTACGGACCCGGGCCCGTCGCGGCGCACGCGTCGAGCGCCACATGGGCGGTCAGGTCCCGGCCGCCGTCCGGCACCGGCGCCGTCTCGCGGCCCTCGCGGAAGGCGCTCAGGGTGCCGAAGGGCGGCCGGGCCGCCCGCAGGTGCCCGTAGTCGACGGCGACCGCCGTCCCCGCCGCGAGCGCGCCCACCGCCGCCGCCCACGCCTCGTCCCGGGGCCGCCCGATCTCCGCCCGGGTGCCCGGCTCGGTCAGCGGCCACCAGCGCGCCAGCCACTCCGCGTCCGGCCCCTCGACGGGGCCGCCGAGCCGCTCCGTACCGGTCCGGTCGACCTCCACGTACCGGACGGTGCCGTCCTCGTCGGCCTCGGCGACGTCCACCGGCACGTTGTCCAGCCACTCGTTCGCGAACAGCAGCCCGCGCTCGCCCTCCGGGACCCGGTCGGTCCACCCGATCCGCGGGTCGAGGCCCGGCGGCCGGGCCGCGCGCTCGACCCCGTACAGCCGGACCCGCAGCCCGGCCGGGAGCGCGCCCAGCACCCCGGTGAGCAGTTCGCCGCGGCCCGCGCCCATGTCGACGAGGGCGGGCTCGTCGGTGCCGAGCTCCGCCGCGACCCGCACCAGGAGCCGGGCCACCGCGCCCGCGAACAGCGGCGAGGCGTGCACCGAGGTGCGGAAATGGCCGGCCGGGCCCTCCGGGCGCAGGAAGAAGCCCCCGGGGCCGTACAGCGCCCGCTCCATGCTCTCCCGCCACCCCAGCCACTCCGGCCGCCCCGGCTGCTGACACGTCTCATCCGTCACGTGGTCCAGTCTCCACCTTGGGGAGTACGGGCCCCGAGGGAAGGATCGACCCCACGGCTGACCCCTGCACCTATGCCCTTTACCTACGCTGGATCACGTGCAGCGCCTCTACGACTTCCTCCGCAGCCACCCGACCGGGGTCGACACCTTCTGGGCCGTCGTCCTGTTCGGGTTCTCCGCGCTGTGGGCGGCCAGCGCCGTCCCGGCGGGAAGCGCTCACCCGGCGGCGTACCTGGTCGTCGGCGTGCTGCTCTCGCTCGTCGTCGCGCTGCGGCGGCGGATGCCCGAGAAGATGCTGCTGCTCACGGTCGGCGTGGGGCTCGCCCAGCTCGGCCTCGACATCGTCCCGTTCCTGGCCGACTTCGCCATGCTCGTGATCATCTACACCGTCGCCGCGCACGACGGCCCGCGCTGGGCCTCCCGGCTCGCGCTGATCGGCGGACTGAGCGCGGCCACCCTGTCCCAGTTGCGCTGGCCGCTGGAGGAGACCCAGTCGGGGGCCGCCCAGGTCTTCTTCACGGTGATCATGACGGTGCCGTTCGCGCTCGCCTGGGTGCTCGGCGACTCGCTGCGCACCCGCCGCGCCTACTTCGCGCAGCTGGAGGAACGGGCGACGCGCCTGGAGAAGGAGCGCGAGGCGCAGTCGAAGGTCGCGGTGGCCGCCGAGCGCGCCCGGATCGCCCGCGAGCTGCACGACGTCGTCGCCCACAACGTCTCCGTGATGGTGGTGCAGGCCGACGGCGCCGCCTACGTCATGGACGCCTCCCCGGAGACCGCCAAGCAGGCCCTGGAGACCATCTCCTCGACCGGCCGCCAGGCCCTCGCCGAGATGCGCCGGCTGCTCGGCATCCTGCGCACCGGCGAGCACCAGGAGGCGGGGGAGTACGTGCCCCAGCCGGACGTCCAGCAGATCGAGGACCTGGTCGAGCAGGTGCGCACCGCCGGACTCACCGTCGACTTCAAGGTCGAGGGCACCCCGCGCCCGCTGCCCAGCGGCGTCGAGCTCACCGCGTACCGGATCGTGCAGGAAGCCCTCACCAACACCCGCAAGCACGGCGGCCCCGACGCCGGGGCCAGCGTCCGGCTGGTCTACTTCGACGACGGGCTCGGTCTGCTCGTCGAGGACGACGGGCGGGGCGCGCCGCAGGAGATGTACGCGGACGGCGGCGCCGACGGGCGCGGGCACGGCCTGATCGGCATGCGGGAGCGCGTCGGTATGGTCGGCGGCACGCTGGACGCGGGACCACGGCCGGGCGGCGGCTTCCGCATCAGCGCCCTGCTCCCGCTCAAGCCCGCCCACTGACCGGCCCGGCCCCGGCCCGCTGACCGCCCCGCCCACCGACCGACCGCCGATCGTTCGCCGATCGTTCGCCGTCCGACCGAAGGAAGCCCTCATGTCCATCCGCGTGATGCTCGTCGACGACCAGGTGCTGCTGCGCACCGGCTTCCGCATGGTGCTCGCCGCCCAGCCGGACATGGAGGTCGTCGCGGAGGCGGGCGACGGGGTGGAGGCCCTGGAGGTGCTGCGGAACACCACGGTCGACGTGGTCCTGATGGACGTCCGGATGCCGAAGCTGGACGGGGTGGAGACCACCCGCCGGATCTGCTCGGAGCCGGGCGCGCCGAAGGTCCTCATCCTGACCACGTTCGACCTCGACGAGTACGCCTTCTCCGGCCTCAAGGCCGGGGCCAGCGGCTTCATGCTGAAGGACGTGCCGCCGAACGAGCTGCTCGGCGCGATCCGCTCGGTGCACAGCGGCGACGCGGTCGTCGCCCCGTCCACCACCCGCAGGCTGCTCGACCGCTTCTCGCCGATGCTGCCGTCGACGGGCCGCGAGTCCGACCACAAGGAGCTGGACCGGCTCACCGACCGCGAGCGCGAGGTCATGCTCCTGGTGGCCCAGGGCCTGTCGAACGGCGAGATCGCCGCCCGGCTCGTGCTCTCCGAGGCCACCGTGAAGACCCACGTCGGCCGCATCCTCACCAAGCTGGGCCTGCGCGACCGGGTCCAGGTCGTGGTCCTGGCGTACGAGACGGGCCTGGTCCGCGCGGGCGGCCGCTGACCGGCGCCGCCGCCTCCGTACCGGGCCGCCGGGAGGCCCGTCCGGCGGCCGGCCCGTCCGGCTCAGCGGAGGATCGACTCCAGGAAGTCGCTGCCGAGCCGGGCCACCACCGCGTGGTCCAGCTGGTGCAGCACGTACCGGCCGCGCCGCTGGGTGGTGACGAGACCGGCCTTGCGCAGCACGGTCAGATGCCGGGAGACCTCCGGGGCGCTGATGCCGTACGCGTCGGCCAGCTCGCTCGTCGAGTACGCGCCGCGCGCCAGGTTCCGGCACAGCCGGGCCCGCATCGGGTGGGCCAGCGCCTCCACCCGCATCATCACCGTCTCGACCGGCTCGTTGCCGCCGACCTCGTGGGAGGCCGCCGGGTACTGGATCACCGGGTGCCAGCCGGGCGCGGACAGCGCGAGCAGGTGCGGATAGCCGAACGCGGTCGGCAGCAGCGTCACCCCGTGGCCCTGCGCCTCGGTGCGGCCGTGCGCCAGCTTGTCGACGACGATCCGGCTGCCCCGCTCGTCCTCCTCGAGCCACAGCGCCGACGACGCCGCGTCCAGGGCCTCGGCGAGACCCTTGTGGCGCAGCAGCTCCGTCTTGTGCCGGGCGTCGGCGGCGAGCTGGATACGGACCCGGCGCCAGGTGTCGGCGAAGAACGCGTCGTCGCAGTCCTCCAGGAGCCGCCGGATCCACGCGCGCGTGGCGGTCGGTTCGGCGAGCATCCGCTCCACGAACGCGGCCTGGCGCGGGCCGCGCGCGGCCGCCAGGTCGAGCGCGCGGCGCCGGGACGCCTCGTCGACCAGCGGGGACGGGATGCCCTCGTAGTAGCGGCTGCTGCAGGAGATCTCCAGGGCCGCGCCGACGAAGGTCTCGTCGTCGAGCCGGTCCAGGTCGTCCAGCTCCTCCGCGAGGGTCTCGCGGGGCTGCGCGGGCAGCAGGAAGTCGGAACGGGTCGACCGCCACATGAAGTCGGCCTCGTGCAGCCGGTCCGCCAGCTCCGGCTTCAGCGCGGCGGACGTGGTGGTGGTCCACGCGTGCAGCCGGGCATGGTGGGCCGGTTCGGCGAGGGCGTGCAGGGCATTGCCCAGCTCGGCCAGCGGCGAGGGGCAGAAGACGATCCGCTCGGGCGGCAGTCCGGTGATGTCGATGGTCACGCTCACCCGACCATGGTGCGGGGTCGGGTGGGGGCGGTGTCGCGCGAATTGACGAGTCCCGTCAATCGGCGCGCGGGGCGCGGGGGTGCGGGCGCACGGTGAGCGCATGAACGCGCTCCAGCAGCACCTCTTCGACAGCTACCGCGCCGCGCAGCACGGCGAGCCCGCGCCGCCGGCCCCCGGCACCCATGACGTGGCGACCCTGCGCGCGGTCCGTGACCAGCATCGTTTCGAGTCCGTCATCGCCGGCCGCCCGGCCCGCGGCCGCTGGCGCCTGCTGCTGGTCCGGGCGTTCCGCCGGGCGGGCGCGCCGGTGCACTGAGGTCCGCGGGGCCGGTGGTGGGTGCGCGGGTGCCGCTCCCGGCACGTCAGGCGGCGAGCCGTCCCAAGAAGTCCCGCACCGCCGCCCGCACGTCCTCCCGCGTCCAGTCCAGGCCCGGCCCGTTCACCGTCACCTCGGTCGCCGCGATGCCGGGCGGCGCGCCCAGCGGGCCCGGGAACCAGCGGCGGAACAGCAGTGTGCCGGTCTCCTCGGCCTGGGCCAGGGCGGCCGTGCTGAGCAGGTCGGGGTCGTACGGGAGCCAGACCTGGAACTGGTGGGTGTGCGGGGTCTCCGGGTGGATCCGGAACCAGCCGACGCCCGCCTCGGTGAGGGCCGCCCGCAGCTCCTCGGCCACCACGCGCGCGTGGGCCACGTACGCGGGCAGCCGGGGCAGCTCGGTGGCGAGGCCGCGCAGCGCGGACAGGGCCGCCGGGTACTGCTGGAAGAGCTGGCCGCCGTACCGGTGCCGCCAGACCCTGGCCTCCTCGACGAGCTCCGCGGGTCCGGCGAGCGCGGCGCCGGACAGGCCGCCGAGGGACTTGTAGAAGGACACGTAGACGCTGTCGGCGAGGCCCGCGATCTCGGGCAGCGGGCGGCCGAACCAGGCCGGGCAGTCCCACAGCCGGGCCCCGTCGAAGTGGACGACGGCGTCCCGCTCCCGGGCCGCGTCGACGGCGCCGACCAGCTCCTCCCACGACGGCAGTACGAAACCGGCGTCGCGCAGCGGCAGCTCCAGCATCAGCGTCCCGAAGGGCTCCGGGTGGTCCCGCACCTCCTCGGCGGTCGGCAGCCGGGGCGCGTCGGTCGGGTGGGTGGTGCGCAGCGCGCTGACCGCCGTGAAGGCGTCGTTCTCGTGCTGCTCCGGGTGGGCCAGCGGGTGCAGGGCGACCACCGGGTTGCCGGTCCGTCCGGCCCAGCAGCGCAGGGCGACCTGCTGGGCCATGGTGCCGGTCGGGAAGAAGGCGGCGGCGGGGAAGCCGAGCTCCTCGGCGACCCGGCGCTCCAGTTCCTCGACGACGGTGTCGCCGTAGACGTCGACCGGCAGCCGCCCGTACGGGGAGGCGTCGGCCCAGTCGGCGAGCTCGCGCAGGCGCTCGGCCGCGGTGCCGTCGATCGAGCCGTCGGCCAGCTTGCGCCTGGCGCCGCGGAACACCCGGGCGCGCCGCTCCCGGTCCGACTCGGCCTGCGTCGCACCGTCGGTTCCGCCGTCCGCCACGCCGTCCGCCGCGCCGTTCGCCGCGCGGTCCGGCACGTCCTCGTCCACATCCACTCGTCGCTCCATGAGCAGATCATCACACCACCGCCCACACCCTGTGGACAGCCACGGGCGGGCGCGAAACGCTGGCGTAGCATGACCAGAAATCGTCCGGTACCCACCGAGGACTGGAACGGAAGGCCGACCCGTCACCGTGAACGCACCACCAGAACCCCGGCATCCCCAGGCGGACCGCGCCGAGGACCGCCCCGCCCGGCTCACCGTCGGAGTCGTCGGCGCCGGGCGGGTGGGACCCGCCCTCGCCGCCGCGCTCCAGCTCGCCGGACACCGCCCCGTCGCCGTCTCGGCGGTCTCCGACGCCTCCCGCCGCCGCGCCGCCGACCTGCTGCCGGACGTGCCGGTGGTCGAGCCCGCCGAGGTGCTCGCCCGCGCCGACCTGGTCCTGCTCACCGTCCCCGACGACGCCCTGCCGGGCCTCGTGGAGGGCCTGGCCGAGACGGGCGCCGTCCGGCCGGGGCAGCTCCTCGTGCACACCTCGGGGCGGTACGGGGTCCGGGTCCTCGACCCGGCCCGGCGCGCCGGGGCGCTGCCGCTCGCGCTGCACCCCGCGATGACGTTCACCGGCACCTCGGTGGACGTGCAGCGGCTGGCGGGCTGCTCGTTCGGCGTCACCGCGCCGCAGGAGCTGCGGCTGGCGGCCGAGGCCCTGGTCATCGAGATGGGCGGCGAGCCCGAGTGGATCGCCGAGCAGAACCGCCCGCTGTACCACGCGGCTCTCGCCCTGGGGGCGAACCACCTGGTCACGCTGGTCGCCCAGGCGATGGAGCTGCTGCGCTCGGCCGGGGTCGCCGCCCCGGACCGGATGCTCGGCCCGCTCCTCGGGGCCGCCCTGGACAACGCGCTGCGGTCCGGCGACGCGGCCCTGACCGGCCCGGTCGCCCGTGGTGACGCGGGCACGGTGGCGGCGCACGTCGCCGAGCTGCACAAGCACGCGCCCGGCACGGTGGCGGGCTATCTCGCGATGGCCAGGGCCACCGCCGACCGGGCGCTCGCCCACGGCCTGCTGAAGCCGGAGCTCGCCGAGGACCTGCTCGGCGTCCTCGCCACCGGCACCCGGGGCACCTCAGGACCCGGCACTCCGGGCACCGGCGCCCGGGACGACTCCTCCGAAGGTGACCCCGACGGCCCCGAGGGCGAGGACCTCCGATGACGCTGACCCCGGTCCGTACGGCCGCCGCACTCCACGCCCTCACCGCCCCCGGCGCGGGCACCCGCCGCCGTGCCGTCGTGATGACCATGGGCGCCCTGCACGAGGGCCACGCCACCCTGGTCCGGGCCGCCCGCGAGCGGGTCGGCCCGGACGGCACCGTCGTGGTCACCGTCTTCGTCAACCCGCTCCAGTTCGGCGCGGGCGAGGACCTCGACCGCTACCCGCGCACCCTCGACGCCGACCTGGCGCTCGCCGAGCGCTCCGGCGCCGACGCCGTCTTCGCGCCAGCCGTCGACGAGGTCTACCCCGGCGGCGAGCCGCAGGTGCGGATCACGGCGGGCCCGATGGGCGACCGCCTCGAAGGCGCCTCCCGGCCCGGCCACTTCGACGGGGTGCTCACCGTCGTCGCCAAGCTCCTCCACCTCACCGCGCCCGACCTGGCCTTGTTCGGCCAGAAGGACGCCCAGCAGCTGGCCGTCATCCGGCGGATGGCCCGCGATCTGAACTTCCCGGTGGAGATCGTCGGGGTGCCCACGGTCCGCGAGGCCGACGGCCTCGCCCTGTCCAGCCGCAACCGCTACCTCTCGGACGCCGAGCGGCGTACCGCGCTGGCGCTGTCCCGGGCCCTGTTCGCCGGGCGCGACCGGCTCGCCGCCCAGGCCGCGCTGCGCGCCAGGGCCGACGCGCTGCCCACCGCCCAGGGCCGGGCGGGGGACCGCGCCGAGGCGCTGTCCCGGCTCGGCGAGGCCCGGGCCGCCGCCGACGCCCACGCGGTCGCGCAGGCCGGTGAGGGCGGCGGCGCCGAGGCCGTCCGGGCCGCCGCCCTGGCGGTCCTGGACGACGCCGGGCGCGCCGAGCCGCCGCTGGCCCTGGACTATCTGGCGCTGATCGACCCGGCCGACTTCACCGAGGTGGCGGACGATCACACCGGGGACGCGATCCTCGCGATCGCCGCGCGGGTGGGTGCCACCCGGCTCATCGACAACATCCCGCTGACCTTCGGAGCCGCCAAGTGACCGGAATACGGCTGCACGCACCCGCCCCCGGCTGGTCGATCGACGCCGATGTCGTCGTGGTCGGCTCCGGCGTCGCCGGTCTCACCGCCGCCCTGCGCTGCACCTCCGCCGGGCTGCGCACGGTGGTCGTCACCAAGGCCCGGCTCGACGACGGCTCCACCCGCTGGGCGCAGGGCGGCATCGCCGCCGCGCTCGGCGACGGCGACACCCCCGAGCAGCACCTCGACGACACCCTCGTCGCGGGCGTCGGACTGTGCGACGAGCCGGCCGTGCGGGCCCTGGTCACCGAGGGCCCCGGCGCGGTCCGGCGGCTGATGGCCACCGGCGCCACCTTCGACCGCACCGCCGCGGGAGAGATCGCGCTGACCCGCGAGGGCGGCCACCACCGCAGCCGCATCGCGCACGCGGGCGGCGACGCCACCGGCGCGGAGATCTCCCGCGCCCTGGTCGAGGCGATACGCGACGGGGGCGTGCGCTTCGTCGAGCACGCCCTGGTCCTGGACCTCCTGAAGGACGCCGAGGGCCGTACGGCGGGCGTCACCCTGCATGTGATGGGCGAGGGCCAGCACGACGGCGTCGGCGCCGTGCACGCGCCCGCCGTGGTGCTCGCCACCGGCGGCATGGGCCAGGTCTTCTCGGCCACCACCAACCCGGCGGTGTCCACGGGCGACGGCGTCGCCCTGGCGCTGCGGGCCGGGGCCGAGGTCTCCGACCTGGAGTTCGTCCAGTTCCACCCGACCGTGCTGTTCCTCGGCGCGGGCTCGGAGGGCCAGCAGCCGCTGGTGTCCGAGGCGGTCCGCGGCGAGGGCGCGCACCTGGTGGACGCCGACGGGGTCCGCTTCATGCTCGGGCAGCACGAGCTGGCCGAGCTGGCGCCCCGGGACATCGTCGCCAAGGCGATCACCCGCCGGATGCAGGAGCACGACGCGGACCACATGTTCCTCGACGCCCGCCACTTCGGCGCCGAGATGTGGGAGACCCGCTTCCCGACCATCCTGGCCGCCTGCCGGGCGCACGGCATCGACCCGGTCACCGAGCCGATCCCGGTCGCCCCGGCCGCGCACTACGCCTCCGGCGGCGTCCGCACCGATCTGCACGGGCGCACCACGGTGCCGGGCCTGTACGCGTGCGGCGAGGTCGCCTGCACCGGGGTGCACGGCGCCAACCGGCTGGCGTCGAACTCGCTCCTGGAGGGCCTGGTCTTCGCGGAGCGGATCGCCGCCGACATCACGGCCCACGGCCCGCACCGCTCAGGCACCTCCGCCCCCGCGGCCCCGACGCCCGGTCTGGTGCTGCCGCTGCTCGCCCCCGAGGCCCGCCGCGAGATCCAGCGGATCATGACCGGCGGCGCGGGCGTGCTGCGCTCCGCGGACTCGCTCGCCGGGGCCGCCGAGGCCCTGGACCGGCTGCGCCACGCCGCCGAGACCGAGCACGCCGAGACCGAGCACGCCGAGACCGAGCATGCCGGACCCGCCGGGCCCAAGGCCGCCGAGCCGGGCGTCGACGCCTGGGAGGCCACCAACCTGCTGTGCGTCGCCCGGGTCCTCGTCGCCGCCGCCCGCGAGCGCGCCGAGACCCGCGGCTGCCACTGGCGCGAGGACTTCCCGGACCGGGACGACCAGGACTGGCGGCGCCATCTCGTCGTACGGCTCAGGCCCGACCGGAGCCTGGCGGTCCACCGCACCACCGGAGCAGACTTTCCGCCCGTAACCCCCGACGCACCCCTGGAGCAGCAGCCGTGAGCACGCCCGAGGAAGCACGTCCGCAGCCCGTGGACGTCCCCCTGATCCACATCAACGCCGCCCCCGCCGGCGGCTGCGGCGACGGCTGCGGCTGCGGTGACGCGGAGGAGTACGAGTGCGGGCTCGACCCGGCGCTCGCCGAGCTGCTCGCCGACGCCGGGCTGGATCCGGTGCAGGTCGAGGACATCGCGCACCTGGCCATCGCCGAGGACCTCGACGGCGGCGTGGACGTGACGACCGTGGCGACCGTCCCCGAGGACGCCGTCGCGACCGCCGACTTCACCGCCCGCGAGGCCGGTGTGGTGGCGGGCCTGCGGGTCGCCGAGGCGGTCCTGTCGATCGTCTGCACCGCCGAGTTCGAGGTCGAGCGGCACGTCGAGGACGGCGCCCGGGTCGCGCCGGGCGAGAAGCTGCTCAGCGTCACCGCCCGCACCCGTGACCTGCTGACCGGCGAGCGCAGCGCGCTGAACATCCTGTGCCGCCTGTCGGGCATCGCGACCGCCACGCGCGCGTGGGCGGACGTCCTGGCGGGCACCGGCGCCAAGGTCCGCGACACCCGCAAGACCACCCCGGGCCTGCGCGCCCTGGAGAAGTACGCGGTGCGCTGCGGCGGCGGCGTCAACCACCGCATGTCGCTGTCGGACGCGGCCCTGGTGAAGGACAACCACGTGGTCGCGGCGGGCGGTGTCGCTGAGGCGTTCAAGGCGGTCCGCGAGGCGTTCCCCGAGGTTCCGATCGAGGTCGAGGTCGACACCATGCACCAGGTCCGCGAGGTCCTGGCCGCGGGCGCCGATCTGATCCTGCTCGACAACTTCACCCCCGGCGAGACCGAGGAGGCCGTCGCCCTGGTCGCCGGACGGGCGATCCTGGAGTCCTCCGGGCGGCTCACCCTGGAGAACGCGGCGGCGTACGCGGCGACCGGCGTCGACTACCTCGCGGTCGGCGGGCTCACCCACTCGTCGCCGATCCTCGACATCGGGCTCGACCTGCGCGAGACGGCCGTCTGATGCTGCTCACGATCGACGTCGGCAACACCCAGACGGTGCTCGGCCTCTTCGACGGCGAGGAGATCGTCGAGCACTGGCGGATCTCCACGGACCCGCGCCGCACCGCCGACGAGTGGGCGGTGCTGCTCCAGGGCCTGATGGGGATGCACCCGCTGCTCGGCGTCGAGCTGAGCGACGGCGTCGCCGGGATCGCGATCTGCGCGACGGTCCCCTCGGTGCTGCACGAGCTGCGCGAGGTGACCCGCCGCTACTACGGCGACGTCCCCGCGGTCCTGGTGGAGCCGGGCGTCAAGACGGGCGTGCCGGTCCTCACGGACAACCCCAAGGAGGTCGGCGCCGACCGGGTCATCAACGCGGTCGCGGCGGTCGAGCTGTACGGCGGTCCGGCGATCGTCGTCGACTTCGGTACGGCGACGACGTACGACGCGGTCACCGCGCGCGGCGAGTACGCGGGCGGCGCGATCGCCCCGGGCATCGAGATCTCGGTGGAGGCCCTTGGCGTCAAGGGCGCCATGCTCCGCAAGATCGAGCTGGCCAGGCCGCGCAGCGTGATCGGCAAGAACACGGTCGAGGCGATGCAGTCGGGCATCGTGTTCGGGTACGCGGGCCAGGTCGACGGTGTCGTCGGGCGGATGAAGCGCGAGCTGGTCGGCCCGAGCGGCGACCCGTCGACGGTGACCGTGATCGCCACCGGCGGCCTCGCCCCGATGGTGCTCGCCGACTCCAAGGAGATCGACGCCCACGAGCCCTGGCTGACCCTGATCGGCCTGCGGATGGTGTACGAGCGGAACGTGTCCCGCATGTAGCGCCGGGCGGTCGCCGGGCGGCGGGCGGTGCCCGCCGCCCGCCCCGCCCGCCCCGCACCGCCCGCCCGCTCCCGCGCCTCCCGGGCGTTCGGCCGTTCGGTCGGAATGACCCGCCGGGAAGATCGAAACGCGAGAGATTTGTCCGATTAGCGCGTATCGTCGGCCCATGCCCACGCCCTACGGACCCCGCGGCGGCATGGCGTTCAGCGCGGACGAGCTGCGGATCCTCCGCCGTGCCCTCGCCACCGCGCTCAACCCGGCCCCCCTTCAGGACGACGACGTCCAGGACTGCCTGCGCCTGGCCGACTCCGTGGACGAGGCCGTCCGCGAGGCGGGGCGGCTGCGCGCCTTCCTCCTCGACGACCTGGCCCGCTACCGGCAGGCCCTGCCCGGCTCGCTCACCGGCTATCTGGAGCTGCTCCAGGACGCCCTCGCGGGCGGGTACGACCCCGGGGCCGACGACCTGGCGGCGCTCCGCGCGCTGCGCGGCAACCCCGCGGCGGCCGCGCTGCTCGCCCGCTGCCAGGTGCTGGCGGAACGATCCGTCCGGGCCCGGCTCGCCCGGGTCGCCCAGGCGGGCGCCCGGCCGGTCGCGGCGGCCTCGGCGCCCGGTCCGCGCAGGGCCCCGACGGGCCGCGCCCGGCTGCTGGCCCTGCCCGGCGGGCGCGCCGCCGACGAGGGCAACGGGCAGCCCGGGCCGCCCGCGCCGAACGGGCCCGGCCGGCCGGGCCCGAAGCCGCCCGCCCCGGCCGAGCGCCCGGTGCCGAAGCCGTCCGAGGTGTTCCCGCCCCGCCGCCGCCCGGTGCCGCCGCCCCCGCCCGAGGAGCGCGCGGCCGGATAGTCCGGCGCGGGCGCCGGACACGGCGAGCCCGGCGTGATCCGGGGGACGGGGCCTGGCTACGCTGGACGCCATGGACTACGTATCCGCGCTCCTGCCCCCCGTCGTGATGGCCATCTTCTTCACCGCCCTCGTGGTCGTGATCGTGAAGAGCCAGGGCGGCCCGAACAAGGCCAAGGAGGACGCGGCCGTGGACGCCGCCCTCGCCCGCGCCGAGTCCACCCAGCAGCAGGGCACCCCCGCGCCGTAGCCGGGACCGGCCGCGTCGCGGCCGCGACCCGGTGACGGCCCTGGCGCCGAGGACGTACGACCACGCGTGGCCGTACGTCCTTTTTGTTGCCGCTGGAGGCGTTTCATCCATAAATAGACGTGTATTCGGTGATCTCGCACTAAGGTGGCGCCGTGCCCCGTCAATTGGGAGACCTTGAAGACGCCGTCATGACGCGCGTCTGGCAATGGAACCGCCCGGTGACCGTCCGGGAAGTCCTGGAGGATCTCCAGCAGGAACGGTCCATCGCCTACACCACCGTCATGACCGTATTGGACAATCTCCATCAGAAGGGCTGGGTGCGCCGGGAAGTCGAAGGCCGCGCCTATCGATATACGGCGGTCTCCACCAGGGCCGCCTACTCGGCCGCACTGATGAACGAGGCATGGGCGCGGAGCGACAACCCCGCCGCCGCCCTCGTCGCCTTCTTCGGCATGATGTCGCCCGAACAGCGCGAGGCCCTCAACGACGCCATCCGTATCGTCCAGCGCGACAACCCCGAGGGCGCCGCACCCCCCGCCCCGCCCGCCGAATCCGCAGGTCCCGCCCCGGTAACCCCCGGGACACCGGTATCACCCGAGGTTTCACCCGACGTATCACCGCCCGTATCCCCGGCCGTATCGGCGGCGGATTCCCCGGAGGGCGGCGCAGAGTCCGGGACACCCGGGCGATAACGTCCCCCCATGTCATCCGTGCCCCCAGCGTCTTCCGCGCCGTCAGCGCCTTTCGCCCCCGCCAATGCCGTCACGGTGCGGCGGGCCCGGACGTCCGATGTCGCCGCGGTCCGCCGTCTCGTCGATCCCTACGTACGCCGCGGCATCCTGCTCGACAAGGCGCCCGTGACCCTTTACGAGGACATCCAGGAGTTCTGGGTCGCGGAACGCGACGCCGATGCCGTGGTGGTCGGAGTCGGCGCCCTGCACGTGATGTGGGAAGACCTCGCCGAAGTTCGCACGCTCGCCGTCGATCCCGACTTCAAGGGTGCCGGAGTAGGGCATCAGGTGCTCGACAAGTTGCTGCACACCGCACGTTGGCTGGGTGTCCGGCGGGTTTTCTGCCTCACCTTCGAAGTCGACTTCTTCGCGAAGCACGGCTTCGTCGAGATCGGCGAGACTCCGGTCGACGGAGATGTGTACAGCGAGCTCCTGCGTTCCTATGACGAGGGCGTCGCGGAGTTCCTCGGTCTCGAACGAGTGAAGCCGAACACCTTGGGCAACAGCCGCATGCTTCTGCACCTGTGAGGCCGGCCCGGATCGGAGTGCCTATGTCCGAATCGCGCACGTTTCCCGCGTTGCCGGGCTTCTGAACCTCTGCCGGGGGTTTGTGTTTTTCCGGGAAAAGCGGTTTCCTTTCCGCGTACTGCATTTTCGATGAAAGGAAATCCGGTGGCACAGAAGGTTCAGGTCCTTCTTGTCGACGACCTCGACGGTGGCGAGGCGGACGAGACCGTGACGTTCGCGCTGGACGGCAAGTCCTACGAGATCGACCTCACCACCGCCAACGCGGAGAAGCTTCGCGGCCTGCTCGAGCCGTACGCCAAGAGTGGCCGTCGCACCGGTGGCCGTACCGCGGGTGCTCGGGGCAAGGGCCGTGTGGTGACCGCCGTCGGCAGCCCGGACACCGCGAAGATCCGCGCGTGGGCCAAGGAGAACGGCTACAACGTGAACGACCGCGGCCGCGTGCCCGCCGACATCAAGGCGGCCTACGAGGACGCGAACCGCTGATCCGTCGGCCGCTGCTGAGCGGCCGTCCCCGCCACCGGCTCCGGCCGGTGCGCCCGGGCAGCACTCAGCAGCCGCGCCCGATGGCATTCGGCGGCGGCCACGGCGACCAGCCGGGTCAGACAAGGGGGCACCGCACGGCCCCGCGACGAGGGCCGCAGGGCCGGCAGCGAGGACTCCACCTCGCGCCCCGGCTCCGGGGCCCTCAGCCACACCGCGGCGCCCGCCCCACCGGGCCCGCTCCGGCCGGTCGGCCGCCAGCCAGGAGGCACCGGGGCGGTCATCCGGCCCTCGGCGCCCAGCGTCGCCAGATCCAGTGAGATCCCGCCCCACTCCAGCCACTCCAGGAGTCCGGGCAGCTCCTCCGCGCTCCCGGCGGCGACCAGGAGCCGCATCCGCCGCCCCATCAGGGCGACAGGACCGGTCTCCCGGCCGATCCGGCGCAGCACGCCACGACCGGCCGTCGCGGGCAGCTCCAGGACGTCGAAGCGCCGCCCGGTCACCAGCTGGACCGGCGGCCCGGCGGCGGTCGCCCAGCCCAGCTCGTCCTCGTACCACCGCGCGAGCGCCGGGCCACCGGAATCGGCCCGCGGCGCGGCGGGATCACCGAGCGGCGCACGGGGCGAGGGGACGGTGAAGGCCATGCCCGGGGAACGCCGCCGGGGGCCTACGGGTTACGCCTCCGACCGGCCTCGGTCACCCAGGGTCCTTGATCCAGTGCGCCGGGTGTCCATGATGGGAGCGTACGGGTGCATTCGACCGCGGGAGGTTGTTCGCCCTTAGCGGAGGGAACCGGGGTGTGCCGCATGGAGTGTCAGTCCTTACGGGTAAGACATTCCATGTGAGGAGGGGCGTCTCGCGGGCGGAAGCGTCTCACGTTCGCCATCGGCGTAGTGGAGGTGTGGCTAACTGCTTGGCCTGCGGGAACATCGTCTCGCACCATCGAGTTGGAGCATTTGTCGGCTGTTCGGCAGCAGGTCTCCCCAGAAGTAAGGGGGTGATCCGGACGGATGTCGGCAGTTGGAATGAGCGGTCCCCGCTTGCGGGACTAAGCTGCGGAAGGACAGGGAGGGGATCGACCCCTAACTGACTGACCGCTCTGAGGAGCGATTAACGATGTTCGAGAGGTTCACCGACCGCGCGCGGCGGGTTGTCGTCCTGGCTCAGGAAGAAGCCCGGATGCTCAACCACAACTACATCGGCACCGAGCACATCCTCCTGGGCCTTATCCACGAGGGTGAGGGTGTCGCCGCTAAGGCCCTGGAGAGCCTCGGGATTTCGCTCGAGGCGGTCCGCCAGCAGGTGGAGGAGATCATCGGCCAGGGCCAGCAGGCCCCGTCCGGGCACATCCCCTTCACCCCTCGTGCCAAGAAGGTCCTGGAGCTGTCGCTCCGGGAGGCCCTCCAGCTCGGCCACAACTACATCGGCACCGAGCACATCCTGCTCGGCCTGATCCGCGAGGGCGAGGGCGTCGCCGCCCAGGTCCTCGTGAAGCTGGGCGCCGACCTCAACCGGGTCCGGCAGCAGGTCATCCAGCTGCTCTCCGGCTACCAGGGCAAGGAAGCCGCCACCGCCGGCGGTCCTGCCGAGGGCACCCCCTCGACGTCCCTGGTCCTCGACCAGTTCGGCCGCAACCTCACCCAGGCGGCCCGCGAATCCAAGCTCGACCCGGTCATCGGGCGCGAGAAGGAGATCGAGCGGGTCATGCAGGTGCTGTCCCGCCGCACCAAGAACAACCCGGTGCTGATCGGCGAGCCCGGCGTCGGCAAGACCGCCGTCGTCGAGGGCCTGGCCCAGGCCATCGTCAAGGGCGAGGTGCCCGAGACCCTCAAGGACAAGCACCTCTACACCCTGGACCTCGGCGCGCTGGTGGCCGGCTCCCGCTACCGCGGTGACTTCGAGGAGCGCCTGAAGAAGGTCCTCAAGGAGATCCGCACCCGCGGCGACATCATCCTGTTCATCGACGAGCTCCACACCCTGGTGGGTGCGGGCGCCGCCGAGGGCGCGATCGACGCCGCCAGCATCCTCAAGCCGATGCTGGCCCGCGGTGAGCTCCAGACCATCGGTGCCACCACGCTCGACGAGTACCGCAAGTACCTGGAGAAGGACGCCGCGCTCGAGCGCCGCTTCCAGCCCATCCAGGTCGCCGAGCCGTCGCTGCCGCACACGATCGAGATCCTCAAGGGCCTGCGCGACCGTTACGAGGCCCACCACCGGGTCTCCATCACGGACGAGGCGCTGGTCCAGGCCGCCACCCTGGCCGACCGCTACATCTCGGACCGCTTCCTGCCGGACAAGGCGATCGACCTGATCGACGAGGCCGGTTCCCGGATGCGCATCCGCCGGATGACCGCGCCGCCGGACCTCCGCGAGTTCGACGAGAAGATCGCCTCCGTCCGCCGGGACAAGGAGTCCGCGATCGACTCGCAGGACTTCGAGAAGGCCGCGTCCCTGCGGGACACGGAGAAGCAGCTCCTCGCCGCGAAGACCAAGCGCGAGAAGGAGTGGAAGGCCGGCGACATGGACGTCGTCGCCGAGGTCGACGGCGAGCTGATCGCCGAGGTCCTCGCGACCGCCACCGGCATCCCGGTCTTCAAGCTGACCGAGGAGGAGTCCTCGCGTCTGCTGCGCATGGAGGACGAGCTCCACAAGCGCGTCATCGGCCAGAAGGACGCGGTCAAGGGCCTCTCGCGCGCCATCCGGCGTACGCGGGCGGGTCTGAAGGACCCGAAGCGTCCCGGCGGCTCGTTCATCTTCGCCGGTCCGTCCGGTGTCGGTAAGACCGAGCTGTCCAAGGCGCTCGCCGAATTCCTCTTCGGCGACGAGGACGCGATGATCTCCCTCGACATGTCGGAGTTCAGCGAGAAGCACACCGTCTCGCGGCTCTTCGGCTCCCCGCCCGGATACGTGGGCTACGAAGAGGGCGGCCAGCTCACCGAGAAGGTGCGCCGCAAGCCGTTCTCCGTGGTCCTCTTCGACGAGGTCGAGAAGGCCCACCCCGATATCTTCAATTCCCTGCTCCAGATCCTGGAGGACGGTCGCCTGACCGACTCCCAGGGCCGGGTCGTGGACTTCAAGAACACGGTCATCATCATGACGACCAACCTCGGGACCCGGGACATCTCGAAGGGCTTCAACCTCGGCTTCGCGGCCCAGGGCGACACGAAGTCCAACTACGAGCGGATGAAGGCGAAGGTCAGCGACGAGCTGAAGCAGCACTTCCGCCCGGAGTTCCTCAACCGTGTGGACGACATCATCGTCTTCCCGCAGCTCACCCAGGACGACATCCTCCAGATCGTCGACCTGATGATCGGCCGGGTCGACGAGCGCCTGAAGGACCGGGACATGGGCATCGAGCTCTCCCAGTCCGCGAAGGAGCTGCTCGCCAAGAAGGGTTACGACCCGGTGCTCGGCGCGCGTCCGCTCCGTCGCACGATCCAGCGCGAGATCGAGGACACGCTGTCCGAGAAGATCCTCTTCGGCGACCTCCGCCCCGGCCACATCGTGGTCGTGGACACGGAGGGCGACGGCGAGGAGCGCACCTTCACCTTCCGCGGTGAGGAGAAGTCGGCGCTGCCGGACGTCCCTCCGGTGGAGGCGGCGGGCGGCGCGGGCCCGAACCTGTCGAAGGAAGCGTGACGCCCAGGGTGTGAAGCCCGGACGGCGTGAAGCCTAAAGGGGCGGTCCCGGAACCGAAGGGTTCCGGGACCGCCCCTTTTTCGCTGTCCGCCTCGCTATTCGACGGTGAGGCGGTCGCCGAAGGCGGCGGCGCCGACAAGCAGTTTGCGAGGGATCCCGATGACGTGGATCCGCAGCTCGGTCGCCGGGAGCAGCGGGGTGAGGTCGAGCGGCCGGTCCGCGGGCCCGACGGACCCCAGGGTCAGACGACGCAGTGCCGGCAGGTCCGCGACCGCGTCAAGACCGGTCAGCTGCGGACAGGCGTCGACGAGGAGCGAGTGGAGGGTGGAGCTGTCGAGCGAGCGGAACACATCGAGGGTGGTCAGCCGAGCGTTGTAGGACAGACCCAGACGCGTCAGAGCGTGGCCGCCCAGGTTGGCGGAGATCTCCTCGGGTGGGAAGTCGCCGATCAGCATGAGCGCCGTGAGCCGGGGGAGCTCCCGGAGCTGCCGAAGCTGCCGCACGGTGCTGATGGCGATGGGCTGGTCCGGCGGGACGAGCGGGAGCACCTGACGGGCGAAGTCCTCCTCGGGGAAGGAATGCCAGCAGACGGCGAACCGGCCCGCCTGGCCCGCCTCGGCGTAGGACCGGGCGTACGGCAGGGCGGCAGCGCCGCCGATGTCGGAGATCAGATCGGTGATGCTGTTCATCGCGTCTGCGGCGACGTCGGAAGGCCCCGGCAGCAGGGGCAGCAGCCAGGCGCCCAGCCTTGCCAGCTGGGCGGTCTGCCCGGGGTTCCGGGGCGGGAGAACGGACCGCACCGCCGCGCGTACCCGCCGGTGCAGCCCCTCGTCCAGCCACGCCGAGTGCTGCGCGCACAGCGCGGCAAGCACGTACAGCGCGGTCTTCAGGTCCCGCTTGCGGGTCTCGGAGCCCGCCTTCAGGAGCCCCTGCACCAGGACCGGCATGTCACGGCGCCCGCAGTGCCCGGCGGCGAGCAGCAGCACGTCGTGCCACTGCTGGTCGGGGCAGTGGCGGAGCAGTTCGGGCAGGCCGTCGTCCTCGACGAACTCCTTCGCGGCGAGGAAGTCCTGGAAGGTGCGGTGGGCGAACTGGAAGACGTCGTCCGCGCGTTCCTGGAGCAGCCCGCTGCGGTTGATGAGATGGGTGAGGATCTCGGCGGGCGTGCCCTGGGTCTGGACCCGGGGCATTCCCGGCAGGTCCCGTTCGAGCCGCTGGAGCGCCTGCTCGCGGGTGAACTCGGTCTGGCCGCTCCTGACCAGCCGGGCGGCCAGCCGCTGGAGGAGCTGGCGGTGCTCCTCGACCGACATCCGGATGCCCTCGGGGGCGTCGACCTTGCGGCGGTCGTCGCGGGCGCCGAGCAGCATCGTGAGGGCGGAGTCGTACAGCTCCCAGCGGGTCTCCGGGAGCAGGCCCTCGCGCAGCCGGTGCAGCGCGCAGATGACGGCGCAGAGCAGCGGGGTGCGGGCCAGTTCGGCGAGGTTGCGGTTCTGGCGGAACTGCTGGACCAGGTCGTGTTCGAGGGCGTCGAGGTCGGCCCGCTCGGCCGGTCCGGCGTCGAGCCGGGCCGCGTCGTGCCAGGCGGCGACGAAAGCCTCGATGTCGGGGCCGCTCAACGGCAGTAACGACAGCTCCTCGAACCCGGCGCCGCCCAGCCAGTCCGGGGCGACGGCGTGCGGGCGTACGGTCACCACGCACCGGGTCCCGGGGAAGCGGTCGGGCAGTCCGCTCAGCCAGTGGTGGGCGTCGTCCCGGTCGGCCGCGCCGACCTCGTCGAGCCCGTCGACGAGCAGCAGCGCCCGCCCGGCGGCCAGCACCCGGCCCGCCCAGCCCTCCGGCGCGCTGTCGATCATGAGCCCGGCCACCTCGGGCAGCCCGGCGGGTGACGGGAAGCCGCCGCCCCTGGCCCGCAGGGTGCGCAGCGGTACGACGAAGGGCACGAGCCCGTTGAGCGGCGCGAGCCCGGGCCCGAGGGTCCCGGCGGCGGCGTGCGCGGCCAGCCACCACACCAGGGTGGTCTTCCCGGCGCCCGCGTCCCCCCGTAACAGGGCGCGCGGCCGGTCGGCGAGCAGTTCGTCGATCCGGCGCGGCAGCGTGCCGGGGGTGGGGGCCCGGGGTGCCGTCCGGCCCCGCTCGCGGGGCGCGGCCTCCAGGGCGATGTAGGCGGTGTCGAGGTCCCATTCGGAGGCGCGTTTGCCGAGCTCGTCGAGGCCGAAGACGCGGGTGCGGCGGTAGGTGGCGGCGACGGCGTCGGCGTACTCCTTCTCGTACCGCTGGTCGGCGGGGTGGTCGCCGATCGGCAGGGGACGGGCGTGCGGCAGCCACATCCGGGCCACGTCGTCGGCCAGGACGGCGCTGACCGGCACGCACTCCAGCCGGTGGTGCCCGCGGCCGCGCGGTACGGAGCGGACGGTCCCGACGAGGTGGCCCTCGGAGAAGACCGGCGCACCGGAGAGCCCGGCCAGCGGGGACTCCCCGGCGGCGTCCTCGGTGGGCGGGTGGTCGAGCTCGACGGTGAGCACCCCGCGCAGGTGTCCGGCCAGCGGGAGCACGGTGCAGGTGAACTGGTCGAGGTCGGGCTTCTGGCTGTCGTACCGCTGGATCCTGGGGTAGCCCAGGACCTGGCAGCCGGGGACGGGGCGGTCGGTGGCGAGGACGCTCGGGCGGGCGGCGGGGCCGATGACCGGGACGGATTGGAGCAGGGCCGCGTCGAGCTCCGCGTCGGTCCAGACGACGGACAGCTCGAACATCTTCCGGCGCGGGGTCACGACGGTCGCGTGGTGGGCGCCGCCCATGACGTGCGCGCTGGTGAGGACCACGCCGGGGGCGACGAGGACGCCGCTGCCCTGCTGCTCGCCGAGCACCAGGACGGTGGACGCGACGCTCACCGGCCCTCGGTCCCCGCGCCGCCCGCGCCTGTACCCGTACCCCTAGCCGTGCCCTCGGCCCCGCCCGTACCGGCGTCCTCGGCCCCGTCCGGTCCGGTCCCGAATCCGGAGAGGTCCGCCTCTTCCCCGCTTCCCACCAGCCACGGCCCGCCCGTCGCCGCGTTGCGCGGCTTCAGGGTGAAGGAGACGCGGTGGGTGTCGGCGCGGGTGCGGGCGGCGTCGGCGCCCGCCTCGACCACCCATGCCTTGACCTTGGCGCCCGCCTTCGCCTCCTTGCGGAGTTCCACGGTGAACTCCATCTCGATGTCGCCCACCTCGAAGGCGACGGGGCGGCCGGTGGCGCGGCCCGCCGCGATGAGCAGCTGATCGCGTACGGAGGCGATGGCGTCGGCCAGTTCGATCCTGGTCTCGATCCTGGACCCGGTCTCGGTCTCGATCTCGGTCATGCCTCGGAAGTTAGTGCGCCCAGCGGGGGAGTGGAGGGGGTTCCGGCGGGTCGGTGGCGGTGACCCAGGTCGCATTCGGGGCCCGCCCCTGGTGACAAGGCGCACAGGGGTTTCGGAGGGTACTAGGCGGAATAGTGGTGACTTGTCCGGGCAAGTGAGGACATTCGGGACTGAACCGCCGGGACCTTGGTCCCGGACCGTCCCGAACCGGGCGGGACGCGGCGGATCGGGTGGTTCGGGGTGCCGGGAACACCCGTATCAGAGGTTTGAAGTGGGTCGCTTTGTCCGATTTCGTCGAGGGGTGCCGGTGCCGTCAAGGGCTGAACTTCCCCGGAGATCGCTACGACACGATGTCGTAGATGGGGTGTTTTGGCCTGGATGGGGGTCCGGGTTACCAAGGATGAGCAAGCCCGGCGCCGCACCACTTCCGCGTCGGGTCCCGTTCTGTCCGGAGGTTCTCCCCCGTATGTCGAAGCGCGTCATGAAGCCCAGCATCCGTACCACCGCCGTCGCCCTCGCCGCCGCGGGTCTGGGAGCGTCGCTGGTGGCCGGAGCCGGCTCCGCGTTCGCCGCCGAGGGCAAGGCCGCCATCGCGAACGCCCCGGCCGCCGGTGCCGCGTCCCTCGCCCTCGCCCAGCAGGCCGAGGTCCAGGCCCAGGCCGCCCAGACCCAGGCCGCGCAGGTCAAGACCGCCCAGGCGAAGGCCACCGCGGTCAAGGCCGAGGCCAAGGTCGTCGCCGCGAAGAAGGCGTCCTCCTGGGTCAAGCCGGTCAGCTCCTACACCCTGACCGCCAGCTTCAACCAGGGCGGCGCCATGTGGTCCCACAAGCACTCCGGCCAGGACTTCGCCGTCCCGGTCGGCACCCCGGTCAAGGTCGCGGGCTCCGGCACCGTCGTGAAGGCGGGCCCGAACGGCGGCGGCGACGGTCCGGCGTACGGCAACGCGATCGTCGTCAAGCACGCCAACGGCACGTACTCCCAGTACGCCCACCTGTCGAAGATCCAGGTCAACGTCGGCCAGAAGGTCTCCGCCGGTCAGCGGATCGCCCTCTCCGGCAACACCGGAAACTCCTCCGGCCCGCACCTGCACTTCGAGATCCGCACCACCCCGAACTACGGCTCCGCCGTGAACCCGGCCGCCTTCCTGCGGTCCCACGGCGTGACCATCTGATCGACACCCCGGCGGGCCCGAGGGGCCCGGACGGATCAGCGCGGGCCCGGCTGGGGCTGGGCCTGTGCGAGCAGGTCGAGGGCGACCTCGAGGACGGCTTCCTGCTTGTCCTTGAGGTCGCCCTCGATGTTCTGCATGAAGAACGTGCCCGCGTGCAGCGTGAAGATCGCGCTCACGCAGCGGACCTTGTCGGTCATCGCCGAGTCCGGCTCCTGGAGCAGGTCGTTCAGCGTCAGCATCCGCTCCTTGAAGGTGAGCCCGACGCTCAGCTCGCGCACCGCCGCCTGGTTCTCCTGCATGAAGCGGAACAGCGGCGCGGCGGCGAGCAGCGCCACGTGGTAGCGGCGCAGCACCTCCTGCTTGGTCTCCAGGGTGCGCGGCTGCTCCCCGGCCCACTCGATCAGCTCGTCCATGGGGCGGGTGAGGTCCTGGAAGATCCCGATGAGGATGTCTTCCTTGGTCTTGAAGTGGTAGTAGAGCGCGGCCTTGGTGACGTCGAGGCGCTCGGCGATCTCGCGCAGCGAGGTCCCCTCGTACCCCTGCTCGGCGAACAGGTCGAGAGCGACGTCCTGGATCCGCTGGCGGGTGTTGCCTCGTGCCTGGGCCATGTCTCTCGTTCCTTCGCCTGAAATAACTTACTTGACGCCCGGCTAGTGACGGGTCTACCTTCCCCAGTGTAGTAACTAGCCGGGCGGCAAGTAAGGGAACAAGGGCGATGGCGACGACAGAGACAACGAAGACAGCCGAGGGGGAGGCAGCACCGCCGCGCAGCGTCCGTGTCGTCCTCCTGGCCCTCATGATCGCGATGCTGCTCGCGATGCTGGACAACATGATCATCGGCACCGCGATGCCGACGATCGTCGGCGAGCTCGGCGGCCTGGAGCACCTCTCCTGGGTCGTCACCGCCTACACCCTGGCCACCGCCGCCTCCACCCCCATCTGGGGCAAGCTCGGCGACATGTTCGGCCGCAAGCAGGTCTTCCTGACCTCGATCGTGATCTTCCTGATCGGCTCGGCGCTCAGCGGCATGGCCCAGGACATGGGCCAGCTCATCGGCTTCCGGGCGATCCAGGGTCTGGGCGCGGGCGGTCTGATGGTCGGCGTCATGGCGATCATCGGTGACCTCATACCGCCCCGTGAGCGCGGCAAGTACCAGGGCATGATGGCCGGCATCATGGCGCTCGCCATGATCGGCGGACCGCTGGTCGGCGGCACCATCACCGACCACTGGGGCTGGCGCTGGTCGTTCTACATCAACCTGCCGCTCGGCGCCGTCGCCCTCGCGATGCTCGCCACCGTGCTGCACCTGCCGCGCAAGGAGCGCGCCGCCGGGACCCGGATCGACTTCCTCGGCGCCGCCCTCCTGACCGTCGGCATCACCGCCATCGTCCTTGTCACCACCTGGGGCGGCAGCGAGTACGCCTGGGGCTCGGCCACCATCATCGGTCTGGCCGTCGGCGGTGTGCTCTCGCTCGCCGCGTTCCTGTACGTCGAGACCCGCGCGAGCGACCCGATCATGCCGCTGCACATCTTCCGCAGCCGCAACTTCACCCTGATGTCCGTGATCGGCTTCCTCACCGGCTTCGTGATGTTCGGCGCGGTGCTGTTCCTGCCGCTGTTCCAGCAGTCGGTGCAGGGCGCGTCGGCGACCAACTCCGGTCTGCTGCTGCTCCCGATGCTGATGTCGATGATGGTCGTCTCGATGATCGCGGGCCGGGTCACCACCAACAGCGGCCGCTACAAGGTCTTCCCGATCATCGGCGGCGCGCTGATGACCGTCGGTCTGTACCTGCTGTCCACCATGGACACCGACACCACCCGGTTCACCTCCGGCCTCTACATGGCCGTGCTGGGCGCCGGCATGGGCTTCCTGATGCAGATCACGATGCTCGTCGCGCAGAACAGCGTGGAGCTGAAGGACATGGGCGTCGCCTCGTCCTCGACCACCCTGTTCCGGACCCTCGGTTCGTCGTTCGGCGTCGCCATCATGGGCGCCCTCTTCAACCACCAGGTCCAGAACGAGATGGCCGCGCGCGGCGGCGGCGCCGCCACCCAGGCATCGGCCCAGCTCGACGCGGCCAGCCTGGCCAAGCTCCCGGCCGCGCTCCGCGAGGCGTACCAGCACGCGGTCTCCGCGGGCACCCACTCCGCCTTCGTGGTCGCCGCGTCCGTGTCCGTGCTCGGCTTCGTGCTCGCCTTCTTCGTCAAGGAGGTGGCGCTGCGCGGCGCCGGTGCGCCGAAGGCCGAGTCCGGCTCCGAGTCGGAGCAGCCCGCCGGTGAGGACGCGCCGAAGGTCGCCGCCGAGGCGGTCTGACCCAGCGCCGTACACGGAGAAGGCCCCCGGTGTCCGTCGGACACCGGGGGCCTTCTCCATGATCCGGTACGGGTACGGGGCCGGGCGCCGACCAGGGCCGCGAGGCTCAGTCGGGGGGCAGCCGCAGCACCGGGAAGCTGCCGGTGTCCGTCGGGGCGTGCTCCGGGAGCCAGAGCACCGCGATCGCGCCGCCCGCGCCGTCCGGCGTGCCCTCGGGGGCCGCGTTGCGGAAGGTCAGCCGGGCGCCGAGGACCCGGGCCTGGCCGGTCGCGATGGTCAGACCGAGGCCGTGGCCCTGGCCCGCGCGGTCGCTGCTGCCGGTGCGGAAGCGGCTCGGGCCCTCCTTCAGGAGCGCCTCCGGGAAGCCGGGGCCGTGGTCCCTGACCCGGACCACCCGGCCCTCGACGGTCACCTCGACCGGGCCCTTGCCGTGCTTGGCGGCGTTCGCGAGCAGGTTGCCGAGGATCCGCTCCAGGCGGCGCGGGTCGGTGTTCACCCAGGACTCGTGCACCACCTGGACCCGTGCCTCCGGGTCCAGGGCCCGCACCCGGCGGGACACGAACTCGCCGAGCGCCAGCTCCTGCAGCTCGGCCCGCTCGGACGCGCTGTCGAGCCGGGCCACCTCGAGCACGTCCTCGACCAGGGTCCGCATGGCCTGCGCCCGGTCCCGTACGAGCTCCGTGGGACGGCCGGGCGGCAGCAGTTCGGCCGCCGTGAGCAGACCGGTGACCGGGGTGCGCAGCTCGTGCGCGATGTCGGCGGTGACCCGCCGCTCGGCCTCGATCCGCTCGTTCAGGGCGTCGGTGAGCGCGTCGACGGCCCGGGCCAGCTCGTCGGTCTCGTCGCGCACGACGCCGCCGATGGCTTCCCTGACCCGTACGTCCGTGTTGCCCTGGGCGACCCGGCCGGCCGCCGCGGCGGCCTTGCGCAGCCGCCGGGACAGCTGCCCGCCGATGAGCACGCCGAGCGCGCAGCCGCCGAACACCACCGACACCGAGCCGATGATCAGCGCCCGGTCCAGGTCCTTCATGATCGTGGCGCTGCGGTCGGCGAAGGGCACGTGCAGCGAGAGCACGTCGCCGTTGGCGAGCGGGATGGCCGCCCACACGTCCGGCGGTCCTTCGCGGTGCTCCTGCACGTACGTGCCGCGCCGGCCGTCCCGCATCAGCTGGTCGAGCTGGGGCGGCAGCGCCGGGTCGTTGATCTTGGTGCCGAAGCGCGGTTCCTTGGGCTTGGAGGACGCGTACACCCGCTCGGCGAACACCAGCCGCCACATCTGGGCGTCCCGCGCGCTGTCGAGCATGGAGACGCGGGCCGCGTTGTGCACGACCAGGCTGAGGGTGACGGCGATGAGCGCGCCGACGGCCGCGATGGCGACCGAGATCTTCCAGCGCACCCCGGTCCTGAGCGCGAGCCTCATCGGGCGGCCCGCCCGGTCCGCGTGGATCTGGCCCCCGTGGTGTCCCCCGTCATCGGCCGGTCATCCCTTGAGCTTGTAGCCGAAGCCGCGGACCGTCTCGATCCGGTCCTGGCCGATCTTGGTGCGCAGTCGCTGCACATGGACGTCCACCACCCGGGTGTCGCCGCCCCAGCCGTAGTCCCAGACCCGCTCCAGGAGCTTGTCGCGGGACAGTACGGTGCCGGGCGCCGACGAGAATTCGAGCAGCAGCCGCATCTCGGTCGGGGTGAGCGCCACCGTGGTCCCGGCCCGGCGCACCTCCATGCCCTCGGTGTCGACCTCCAGGTCGCCGAAGACCAGCATTCCGCCCTCCGCGGCGGCCGGCTCCTCGTCGCCCGCGCCGGGTCCGCCCGCGTGCCCGAAGCGGCGAAGCACGGCCCGGATCCGGGCCATCAGGACGGAGCCGTCGAAGGGCTTGGTGACGTAGTCGTCGGCGCCCGCCTCCAGGCCGAGGACCACGTCGATGGAGTCGGCACGCGCCGACAGCATGATCACCGGCACGGTCGACTCGTCGCGGATCCGGCGGCACAGACTGACCCCGTCCATGCCCGGCAGCATCACGTCGAGCAGCGCGATGTCGGGCCGCTGGGCGCGGAACGCCTCAAGGCCCGAGAGCCCGTCCGGCATGGCCGTCACCGTGAAGCCGTCGCGCTCCAGGGCGAGCTGGGTGGCCTCACGGATGACGTCGTCGTCCTCGACGAACAGGACATGGGTCTCGGCCATGGGGCGTGCCTTCCGCGTGCGTGTACGTCCGGATCCGGCGGACGGGTGTGGGGGGTGTGGGGGCTGGGGGCTCGTGGTGGGTCGGGAGGGGGTCAGTTCGGCGACGGCGGTTCGCTCGGCTCCGGAACGGTCCCCTCCATGCTGCCTTCGCCGACCGACTTGCTGTAGTCGTTGTGCACCCAGTCGTGCTGGCTGAACTTGTTCCCCGCCCAGCGGTACGTGATGACGTCCTCGCCCGAGGGGTACGCGACCGGGTCCCCCTTCGCGTACACCTGCCGGGTGACGATCAGATCCCCCCGGTCGATCGTCCCGTAGACGGCGCCGTCCTCGGCCATGAAGACGTTCGTGTACTTGTTGTTCTCCTCGCGGTACACGTACGTGCCGATGCCGACGGCGTCCCCGCAGGTCATCACGTTGACGACGACGTCGGGGGAGGCCGCGCCGGTGAGGTTCCCGTACGAGGTGTCCACCGGGTAGGCGTTCGCCGTGCACGGCTTGAGGTCGGCCTTGACCCGCTCGCCGATCTTCGGGTCGCCCTTGATCAGCGCGATCGGGTCGATCTTCTTCGCCATCCGGGCCTCGTCCGAGTTGGACGGGGCGGAGGCGGCGGGCGGACTCGCCGGGGCCGCGGACGCGACCTCGGACGACCGGGCCGCGCCCTCGTCGCGTGAGCCGGTGCCCCCGGTCGAGCACCCGGCCACCAGCACGCCGACGGCGGCGAGCCCGGCCACCGCCGTGATGCTCACCGCCCGCCCCGTTCCCCTGGATCCGGTGGATCCCAGGGGGTCTCTTAGGCCGCCCAACGTTCCCGCTCCCGCTCGTCGGCTCGTACGGTCGTCGTGCGCTCCAGGACACCGGTGTCCATCGCCCGGGTGTCGCCTTCGGCGGCCCGGCTCTCCAGTTCCTGGCGCAGTCGGGCCAGGGCGCGGTGGAGCGTGCTCTTCACCGTACCGGTCGACATGCCCAGCGCGGCGGCGGTCTCCTCGGTGCTCATCTGCTCCCAGTGGCGCAGCACGACCACGCTGCGCTGCTTCGGGGCGAGGACCTTGAGGATGTCCATGAGGAGGGCCCGGTCGGCGTGCTGCTCGGTGGCGTCCTCGACGCGGGCGTCGGGCAGCTGCTCGGTGGGGACCTCTTCGAGCTTGCGGGCGCGCCACCACTCGGTCCGGGTGTTGATCATGACCCGGCGGAGGTACGCGTCGGCCAGCGACTTGTCCGCGATGCCGTCCCAGCGGCCGTAGGTGCGGACCAGCGCCGTCTGCAGGAGGTCCTGCGCGTCGA
Source organism: Streptomyces sp. NPDC090025 (assembly GCF_044748125.1). Taxonomy (NCBI): domain Bacteria; kingdom Bacillati; phylum Actinomycetota; class Actinomycetes; order Kitasatosporales; family Streptomycetaceae; genus Streptomyces; species Streptomyces sp. NPDC090025. The sequence continues at coordinate 71,224 of NZ_JBIVFL010000023.1, forward strand.
CCGGGTCCGGCACGAGGCGGCGGGCACTGCGCAGCAGCGCGTCCTGCCGCGTGCGTACGTACTCCTCGAAATCGAGCACCTCGCCGTGCGTCATCCCGAACCGCCTCCGATCCCCGTGCCAAGCCCTGTCGTCGTCTTACGTCGAAGACGCTACGGAGCGCTTGTCACGGGGCTGTGCGGGACAGCCGTCGGCGGACGCACGGCTGTCCATCGGTTGTGTAACAGCGGATTCAAAGGTTCCGGATCCTTCGGACCGGCCGGATCGAAGGCCCCGGCCCGGCCGGGGCCCCCGCCCGTTCGCCCAGGCCCCCGGCCGGTGTGCCCGGCCCGTGTGCCCGGCCCGTGTGCCCGGCCCCCGAGCCCGCCGTCCGGCGGGGCTCAGCCCAGCGGAAGCCGGTACCGGCCGCCCTCCAGGGGCTCCACCAGACCGTCCGCGACCAGCCCGTCGAGCGCCCTGGCGCGCTGCACCGGTTCGTCCCAGACCGCGTCGAGCGCCGCCTGCTCCACCGGGTCCACCGCGTCCCGCAGCACGGCGAGCAGCTTGCCCCGCACCTGCCGGTCGGTGCCCGCGTAGGTCTGGCCCCGGCGCGGCGGACCGTCATGGGCGGGCTTGCCCGCCAGCCGCCAGCCGCACACCTCGGCGACCGGGCAGCGCCCGCAGTCCTCGTTCTTCGCCGTGCACACCAGCGCGCCCAGCTCCATCGAGGCCGCCGCCCAACGGGCCGCCGTCGCCTCGTCCTGCGGCAGCAGCGCCCTGGCCAGCCGCCGCTCCGCCGCCGTGGTCGCGTTCGGCGGGTACTGCACACCGGCCGCCGCCCGCGCGAACACCCGGCGCACATTGGTGTCGAGCACCGCGTGCCGCTGCCCGTACGCGAACGAGGCCACCGCCGCCGCCGTGTACTCCCCGATGCCCGGCAGCGCGAGCAGCTGCCCGTGGTCCTTCGGCACGTCACCGCCGTGCCGCTCCTTTATCGCCGTCGCCGCCGCGTGCAGCCGCAGCGCCCGGCGCGGATAGCCGAGCCGGCCCCAGGCCCGTACCGCCTCGCCCGGCGCCTCGGCGGCCAGGTCGGCGGGGCGCGGCCAGCGCGCGAGCCACTGCTCGTACACCGGGAGCACCCGGACCACCGGCGTCTGCTGGAGCATGAACTCGCTGACCATCACGCCCCACGCACCCGCCTCGGGGCGGCGCCACGGCAGATCGCGGGCGTGCCGGTCGAACCAGGCGAGGACGGGCCCGTGCAGCGCGGCGGGCGACACACCGGGGGAGACGTCCTCGGGGACGGGGCCCTCGGGGACGGGGCCCTCGGGGACGGGGCCCGCGGAGGCGGGGGCGGCCGCGGCGGGGGCGGCTTCACGTGAGGAGGCGTGGAGGGAAGTCATGGCACCTCCGATCCTGGCACGTCCGCCGGGCGATCAGCGCGCGCCGTGGCGCACGCCCTCGGGGCGCGCGGAGGCGCGCGAGCGCACCCCGCGCCCCACGCACCACACCACCGCGCCCTGCCCGCTCGTCCGGGCGGCCCCGACCAGCGCCCCCGTCGGGCGGGCGCCCGCCTTCATCACCACGAACGCCACCCCGCCGCCGACCAGCAGGCCGACCACCACGTCGTGCGGGTAGTGGACACCGACGAACACCCGCGAGAACGCCATGGAGACGGCCATCAGCAGCGCGAGGGACGCGGTCAGCCACCGCGACCCGCTCCGCCAGGACAGCACGAGCGCGACCGCCGCCGCCCCGGCGATCGCCGAGTGGTTGCTCGGGAACGACCAGTCGCCGTGCGGCGGACAGGCCACGAGCGCCTCGGGCGCCCCGGCCACCGCCCGGCACGGCCGTTCCTCGTCCACCAGCGATTTCAGGCCCTCGCTGACGACGTACCCGAAGGCCGTGGCGAGCGGCGCGAGCAGCGCGAGCGCCATCCCGGCCGCGTCCGCGCGCCGCATCCGCCACCACCCGGCGACGAACAGCACCCCGAAGAGCACAAGCCCGAGTTCGGTCCACACCTCCACCGAAGTCCGCAGCCAGTGCGGGGTGGTGTGCGCGAACGTCGTGATGTCGAGGTACAGGCCGTCGGAGAGTCCGGGGAGTCCAGGGAGATCGTCCATGGTCACCGACGCTAACCGGCGCGCGGGCCCGGGCGCCCGGGCCGAACGGCGAGCGTCGCCCCCGACGAAAGTAGGGGGTCGCGGGGGCACCCGGTGGCCGGGACGGGCCGGGACGGGTGGCCGGGACCGGCCCGTCCCGGAAAGTTCCCGCTCCGGTACGGATGTGATCATCGGCAAAACTTGATGCCTGGAGCGGCATGGGGGGCGGGAGTTGGCGCCGATCTCTCGTAAGGTTCATGACGTGGGATCACTGCGCAATCCGGTCGGGCCGCTTCCCTCCACCATCTACTGGCGTCGGAGGGCCGTGGCGCTCTGCCTGGTTGCCCTGCTCGCGCTGCTCGCGGTGTGGGCCGTCACCTCCGGCGGCGGCGCCGGGAACGGCGGCGGCAAGAAGCCCAACGACGCCGCCAACGGCTCGTCGGCCGCCCCCTCGATCACGCCCGGGCCCTCCGGCACCGGTCCCGCCATCAGCCAACAGCCCGGCGGCCGTGACGAGTCGGACGACAGCGACAGCGCCGGCGGCGACGGCACCGGCACCGCCGACGGCGGTACGGACGCGGGTACGGGCACCGACAGCGGCGCCTCCGGCGGCAAGAACGGCGACACGGACGGCGCGGGCGGCGACGGCGGCGCGAGCACCGGCGCGGGACAGCGCCTCCCGGCGAACTCCCCGCTGCCGAACTGTGTCCCCGGCGCACTGCAGTTGACCTTCAAGACGAGCAAGAACGCCTACGAGCCCGGCGAGAAGCCGCACTTCCAGCTGGTCGTCACGAACACCTCGGCCGCCGACTGCAAGGCCGATCTCGGGCCCAGGAACGCGGTGTTGACGGTCCGTGACACCAAGGGCGTGCTGTGGTCCTCCAAGGACTGCCCGGCCGCCGCGGGCCCGCTGCTGCTCAAGGTCCCGGCCCGCACCGCCGTCACCCACACCGTGGAGTGGGACCGCAAGCGCAGCGCCGCGCAGTGCGCGACCGTCCCGCCGGGCGAGGTCGGCCCGGGCAACTACCTGGTCGAGGCCGCGGTGCCGGGCCTGACGGTGTCGCCGGTGCCGTTCCGCCTGGAGAAGGACTGACCGACCGGCCGGACGGAAAAGCGTGAGCGGTGTGGGGCCTGCCCCACACCGCTCACGCTTTTCCGTCCGAGACGTACGGCTAGACGTACCGCTCCAGGATCGACGACTCCGCGAGCCGCGACAGGCCCTCGCGCACACTGCGCGCCCGCGCCTCGCCGACGCCGTCGACGGCCTGCAGATCGTCCACGCTCGCCGCGAGCAGCTTCTGCAGCCCGCCGAAATGCTCCACGAGCCGCTCGATGATCGCGCCGGGCAGCCGCGGCACCTTCGCGAGCAGCCGGTAGCCGCGCGGCGAGACCGCCGAGTCCAGCGTCTCGGGGGAGCCGCTGTAGCCGAGGGCACGGGCCACTATCGGCAGTTCGAGCAGCTCGGCGTGGGTCAGCGCGTTCAGCTCGGTGAGCGCCTCGGCGACCGTGCGGGAGCGCTTGGCCGTCGGCTCCGGCACATAGTCACGGACGACCAGCTCGCGCTCCGGCTCCACGCCCGCGATCAGCTCGTCGAGCTGGAGCGACAGCAGCCGTCCGTCGGTGCCGAGCTCCACCACGTACTCGGCGATCTCGGTGGCGATCCGGCGCACCATCTCCAGACGCTGCGCGACCGCCGTCACGTCCCGGACCGTCACCAGGTCCTCGATCTCCAGGGCGGAGAGCGTGCCGGCCACCTCGTCGAGCCGCAGCTTGTACCGCTCCAGGGTCGCCAGGGCCTGGTTGGCGCGGGACAGGATCGCGCCCGACTCCTCCAGGACCCGGCGCTCGCCGTTGACGTACAGGGCGATCAGCCGCATCGACTGGGACACCGAGACGACCGGGAAGCCGCACTGCTTGGAGACCCGGTCCGCCGTACGGTGCCGGGTGCCGGTCTCCTCGGTCGGGATCGACGCGTCGGGCACCAGCTGCACCCCGGCCCGCAGGATCTTGTTGATGTCCTTGTCGACGACGAGCGCGCCGTCGAGCTTGCACAGCTCACGCAGCCGGGTCGCGGTGAACTCGACGTCGATGACGAATCCGCCGGTGCACATCGACTCCACGGTCTTGTCCATGCCGAGGACGATCAGACCGCCGGTGTTGCCCCGCAGAATGCGTTCGAGCCCGTCGCGGAGGGCGGTGCCGGGGGCGACGGCGCTGAGCGACGCACGCATCAGCGCCTCGTTGTCCTTGGCTGGCACTAGACTCCTCCGGCTCGTACGGATGGGCGAGACCAGGGCAAAGTCTAGCGACACCGCCCCGCGACCTCGGGCCGCGCGCCACGCGCCCCCGTCCGGGGCCCCCGTGCGGACCCGTCCAGGGCCCGTCCGGCGGCCTCCGCAAGCAGGTGCCCACTGGGCCGCGCCTCAACCCGGCCCGCGCCCCCGCACCACCCGGCCCCGCCCCGTACGGGCACCGCGCGCGGCCCTCCCGTACGGGCCGCCGCGCCGGGCCCCGGGGTCAGCCCCGCCCCTCCCGGCCCGGCTCCCGACCGGCCTCGGCTTCCGGCTCCGCCCGGCGTCCGCGCCCGCGCGGCAGCACCCGCAGCGCGTCGCCCATGTCGGCGACCTCGGTGACCTTCATGCCCGGCGGGACCTTGCCCGGGTCGCCCGGGACCAGGGCGTGGGTGAAGCCCAGCCGGTGCGCCTCGGCGAGGCGGCGCTGGACGCCGGTGACCCGGCGGACCTCGCCCGCCAGACCGACCTCGCCGATCGCCACCAGGTTCTTCGGCAGCGGCGTGTCGCTCGCCGCCGAGGCCAGCGCGAGCGCGATCGCCAGGTCGGCGGCGGGCTCGGACAGCTTCACGCCGCCCACCGTCGCGCTGTAGATGTCCCGCTTGCCCAGCGCGGTGATCCGGCCGCGCTGCTCGAGGACCGCCAGCATCATCGAGACCCGGGAGGTCTCAAGACCCGAGGTGGTCCGGCGCGGCGACGGGATCTGCGAGTCCACCGTCAGCGCCTGCACCTCCGCGACCAGCGGCCGGCGCCCCTCCAGGGTCACCGTCAGACAGGTGCCGGGCACCGCCACGTCACGCCGGGTCAGGAACAGGCCCGAGGGGTCGGCGAGCCCGGTGATGCCCTCGTCGTGCAGCTCGAAGCAGCCGACCTCGTCCGTCGCCCCGTACCGGTTCTTCACGCCGCGGACCAGCCGCAGCCGGGCGTGCCGGTCGCCCTCGAAGTGCAGCACCACGTCCACCAGGTGCTCCAGGAGCCGCGGGCCCGCGATGGCGCCGTCCTTGGTGACATGGCCGACGAGCAGCGTCGACATGCCCCGCTCCTTCGACGCCCGGATCAGCGCGCCCGCCACCTCGCGGACCTGCGCCATGCCGCCGGGCGCGCCGTCGATCTCCGGCGAGGCCACGGTCTGCACCGAGTCCAGGACGAGCAGCGAGGGCTTCACCTCGTCGAGGTGGGCGAGCACGGTCGACAGATCGGTCTCGGCGGCCAGGTACAGATGGTCGCTCAGCGCGTTGATCCGGTCCGCGCGCAGCCGGACCTGGCTCGCCGACTCCTCGCCGGTCACATAGAGCGTGCGGTGCGCGTCGCTCGCGGCCTTCGCCGCCACGTCGAGCAGCAGCGTGGACTTGCCGACGCCCGGCTCGCCCGCGAGCAGCACCACCGCGCCCGGCACCAGACCGCCGCCGAGCACCCGGTCCAGCTCGTCGACCCCGGTCGAGCGGGCGGTCGCCGACCGGCCGTCGACCTGGGCGATCGGCAGCGCGGCCGAGGTCACCCGGCCCGCGGCGGTGGTCCGCACGGCGGGCGCGCCGCCGTACTCCTCGACGGTGCCCCACGCCTGGCACTCGGGGCAGCGGCCGAGCCACTTCGCGGTCTGCCAGCCGCACTCGGTGCAGCGGTAGGACGGCCGGTCCTTGGCGGTTTTGGTACGAGCAGCCATGAGCGACACCGTAGCGGCAGCCACTGACAGCGACCCCGTGGCCTCGGCCGTCGCACCCACAGTGATCCCCAGGCCCGGGACACACCGGGCACGGGCACCCCCGTGTCCCCCTTCGTGTGACGGCTTCACCCGTACGGATTAAAAGTGTGCAAGGGGTGAGAAGTGCCCCCGTGGTCCTGCCTACCGTCGCCCCGTGACGAGCAGCAGGCTGGAAGACCCCATGCGCACGCCCGGTGGCCCCCGCACCCTCGGCCAGCGGCCCCCCGCCCGGTACGAGGAGTACCTGGACGGCCTGTTCACCTACTGCCTCTCGGTGCTCTGCGACCACGACACCGCGACCGCCGCGCTCGGTGACGTCCTCGCCATCGCCGAGCGGCACCACGGCCGCTGCCCGGCCGACCAGGGCGGCCGCCTCGCCTGGCTCTACGCGCTGGCCCGCTGGGCCTGTCTGCGCAGCCTCGGCGAGCAGCGGCGCGGCCGCCCCGGCGCCCACACCGGCCGCCCGGCGCCCGCCGCGCCCACCCCGGCGAAGGTGTCGCCGGAGGTCGCCGACCGCCGCCGCGCCGAACTCGCCGCACTGGCCTGGCCGGAGGCCGCGGGCACCACCCCGGAGCAGCGCGAGGCGCTTGAACTGGCGGTGCGGCACGGCCTCGGCCACCGCGAGGTGGCCGCCGTGCTCGCGCTCGACCCGTCCGCCGCCCGCGAGCTGCTGGCCACCGCGGGCTGCGAGGTCGAACGCACCCGGGCCGCGCTCGCCGTCGTCGAGACCGGTGACTGCCCGACCGTCGCCCGGCTCACCGGCGACGACCAGGTGCTGCTGTCCGCGACCCTGCGGGCCGAGCTGGTGCGGCACGTCGACGACTGCCCGCGCTGCCGCCGGGCCGCCGAGCGGGCGGGCGCGGGCGGGCCCTGGCCGGGCACGGTCGCCGCGCTGACCGGACGCCTCCCGGTGGTCGAGGCGCCGCGCGCCGCCGCGTACGTGGCGATGCTGCACGTGCCGAGGGCGCGGGCGGGCGCGCCCCGGTTCGGCCCGACCGGCTTCCCGATGGACCCCAAGGACCACGCGGCCCGCCGCGACCGGATGCGGGCCAGGGCCGTCACCACCACCGTCGTCGCGGCCGTCGTCGCCGCCCCGGTGCTCGCGCTGTGGACGTCCTACCGGGGTGGTCCCGCCGACGCCGAGGCCACCGCGGGGGCCCGGATCAGCGCCCGCGAGGCCGACGAGCCGGGCGGCGCGCCCGGCGGCACCGGCGGGCGCGGCGGCGACCGCTACGAGAACACCGGCAACGCCCGCACCACCCCCGACCCCCGGTTCACCCGCGGCAGCCGCTCCCCGGACGTGTCGGTCGAGGTGATCACGCCGGGCGCTCCGGCCGGACCCACCGTGCCCGGGCAGCCGGTGCCCGCCCGGATCACCGTCGCGGCCCGCGGCAGCGGCGCGACGACCCTGCTCACCCTCACCAACGAGGGCGGCTCGCCCGCCCCCTGGTCGCTCTGGTCGGACGCGCCCTGGCTGTACGTGAGCCAGGCGTCCGGCACCCTCGCCCCGGGCGCCTCGGTCACCGTGCGGATCTTCGTGGACCGCAACCACGAGCCGTCGGGGGCGTGGAGCGCCCGGGTCGGCGTGCAGCCCTCGGGCGCGGTGGTGCGGATCGACGGGTACGGGGCGACCCCGCCGCCCACCACGACGAAGCCGACGACCCCGCCGCCGACGAAGACCGACGAGCCGACCACCCCGCCGCCCACCAGCGAGCCGCCGACCACGCCCCCGCCGACGACCGAGCCCACCAGCGAGCCGCCGACCACCGAACCGACGACGGAGCCGACCACCGAGCCGACCACGGAGCCCACCGGCGGTCCGAGCACCGAGCCGACCCCGGCGCCGACGGACTCGGCACCGGCGGGCGACCCGCCGAGCCCCTCGTAAACGGCCGGGCCGGGCAAGCATCCGGCGGCCGGGCCGTCGCGGGTCGCCCGGGCTACTTCGGGTCGGCCGGGTGCGGCGCGACCAGCGGCAGCTGCGAGGCGAGCCGCGCCTCGCACAGGCCGACGAGCACGTCGTACGCCCCCTGCCCCATCATCTCGACCAGCTCGGGCCGGTAGGAGACGTACACCGGGTCCTTGCCGACGTGCGCGGAGCTCGCCGTGGTGCAGTACCAGTGCAGGTCGTGGCCGCCCGGGCCCCAGCCGCGCCGGTCGTACTCACCGATCGACACCTGGAGCACCTTGGTCTCGTCGGGCCGGTCGATCCAGTCGTAGGCCCGCCGCACCGGCAGCTGCCAGCACACGTCCGGCTTGGTCTCCAGCGGCTCGCGGCCCTCGCGCATCGCCAGGATGTGCAGCGAGCAGCCCGCGCCGCCTTCGAAGCCCGGCCGGTTCTGGAAGATGCAGGAGCCCTGCCAGCGCCGGGTCTGCCGGTCGCCGTCGTCGTCGGTCTGCACCCAGCCGGTCTCGGTGCCCACGTCGTGGAACTGCCACAGCTCCGGCGTGAGCCGTGCCACGTGCCCGGCCACCCGCTTCTCGTCGTCGTCGTCCGAGAAGTGCGCGCCGAGGGTGCAGCAGCCGTCGTCCGCGCGGCCCTCCCTGATGCCCTGGCAGCCGTTGCCGAAGATGCAGGTCCAGCGCGAGGTGAGCCAGGTCAGGTCGCAGCGGAAGACCTGCTCCTCGTCGGCCGGATCGGCGAACTCGACCCAGGCGCGCGGGAAGTCGAGCCCCTTCTCGTCGGGCTCGGCGGACCCGCCCGCCCCGGCGGCCTTCGCCGCCTTGCCGGCCTTCACGGCCTTCACCGCCTTGGCCGCGTGCGCGACCCTGGCCTTCTTCGCGGCGGTCTCGTCGGAGCTGCCTTTGCCCGGCTTCGCCTTTTTCGTCTTTGGCACGACACCAAGCGTATGCGGCGCGCGCAGTAGCGTTTCCGTCCATGAGACTCGGAGTCCTCGACGTCGGTTCGAACACAGTGCACCTGCTGGTGGTGGACGCCCACCCCGGCGCCCGACCGCTGCCCGCCCATTCCCACAAGGCGGAGCTCCGCCTCGCCGAGCTGCTCGACGACCGCGGCGCCATCGCCGGGGCGGGCGTCGAACGGCTGGTCGCCACGGTCCGGGAGGCGCTGGTCGCCGCCGAGGACAAGGGCTGCGAGGAGGTGCTGCCGTTCGCGACCTCCGCGGTCCGCGAGGCCAGCAACGCCGACGAGGTGCTGGCCAGGGTCGAGGCCGAGACCGGCATCGCGCTCCAGGTCCTCAGCGGCGAGGAGGAGGCCCGGCTCACCTTCCTGGCGGCCCGCCGCTGGTTCGGCTGGTCGGCCGGGAAGCTGTTCCTGCTCGACATCGGCGGCGGCTCGCTCGAAGTCGCGTTCGGCAACGACGAGGAGCCCGACGCGGCGGTCTCGCTGCCGCTCGGCGCGGGCCGCCTCACCAAGGGCTGGCTGCCCGGCGACCCGCCGGACGGCCAGGACGTGAAGGCGCTGCGCCGCCACGTACGGGCGCAGATCGCCCGCGAGGTCGGCGAGTTCGCCCGCTTCGGACGCCCCGACCACGTGGTCGCCACCTCCAAGACCTTCAAGCAGCTGGCCCGGCTGTCCGGCGCCCCCGGCTCCGGCGAGGGCCTGTACGTGGCCCGCACCCTGACCCGGGCCGCCCTGGAGGAATGGCTGCCCCGGCTCACCGCGATGACCTCCGCCGAGCGGGCCCTGCTGCCCGGCGTGTCGGAGGGCCGCGCCCACCAGCTCCTCGCGGGCGCCCTGGTCGCCGAGGGCGCGATGGACCTGTTCGGCCTCGACCGCCTGGAGATCTGCCCCTGGGCGCTGCGCGAGGGCGTGATCCTGCGCCGCCTCGACCACCTGCCGTAGCCGTACGGGCGGGGCCGCAGGCCCGTACGGCCCCGGGGCGGGGCGGCGGCGGAGCGTGACCGGAACCACCCCCCGGCCCCGCGGCCCGCCCCGTACCCTGTCTCCGTGGCAGAACCAGCGGTGCGCATCCCGGATGCGAAGGTCGCGCTGTCGACGGCCTCGGTGTATCCGGAGTCGACGGCGACGGCCTTCGAGGTCGCCGCGCGCCTCGGTTACGACGGTGTCGAGGTCATGGTGTGGACCGACCCGGTCAGCCAGGACATCGAGGCGCTGCGCCGCCTCTCGGACTACCACCAGGTCCCGATCCTCGCCGTGCACGCCCCCTGTCTGCTGATCACCCAGCGGGTCTGGTCCACCGACCCGTGGATCAAGCTGGAGCGCGCCAGGTCCGCCGCCGAGCGGCTCGGCGCCTCCACCGTCGTCGTGCACCCGCCGTTCCGCTGGCAGCGCCAGTACGCCAAGGACTTCGTCACCGGCATCTGGCGGATGGCGGAGGAGACCGACGTCCGCTTCGCCGTCGAGAACATGTACCCGTGGCGGTACAAGGACCGCGAGATGCTCGCGTACGCCCCCGAGTGGGACGTCACCAAGGACGACTACCGGCACTTCACGCTCGACCTGTCGCACACCGCGACCGCCCGCACCGACACCCTGGCCATGGTCGACCGGATGGGCGACCGGCTCGGGCACCTGCACCTCGCCGACGGCCGCGGCTCCGCCAAGGACGAGCACCTGGTGCCGGGGCGCGGCACCCAGCCGTGCGCCGAGGTCCTGGAGCGGCTCGCGCACATCGGCTTCGACGGCCATGTGGTGATCGAGGTCAACACCCGCCGGGCGATGTCGTCCGCCGAACGCGAGGCCGACCTCGCCGAGGCCCTCGCCTTCACCCGGCTCCACCTGGCCGCCGCCGCGGCCCCGCCGACCGCGCCCGCCGGGCCCGGCGCCCCCACCGCCCCCGGCGAGCCGACCCGGGCGCCGCGCGCATGACCCCCGCTCCGGCGGCGGGCCCGACCGGTGCCACCGGAGCCACCGGCCCGGCCGAGCCGCCCGCACCACCCCGCAGGCGCGGCCGCCCGTCCCGTACCGAGACCGACGACGCGGGCCCCGGCGCCCGCGAGCGGATCCTCGACGCGGCCAGGACCCAGTTCGCCGAGCGCGGCTACGACAAGACCTCGGTGCGCGGGATCGCCAAGGCCGCCGGGGTCGACCCGGCGCTCGTGCACCACTACTTCGGCACCAAGGACGAGGTGTTCGCGGCGGCCATCGAGGTCTCCTTCGAGCCCGCCGCCATCGTCCCGGCCATCATCGGCGGCCCCCGCGAGACCATCGGCGAGCGCCTCGCCCGCTTCTTCATCGGCATCTGGGAGAACCCGGCGACCCGGGCCCCGCTGCTCGCGATCATCCGGTCCGCGCTCACCCACGAGGCCGCCGCCAAGGTGCTGCGCGGCTTCGTGCTGCGCCGCCTCCTGGAGCGGATCGCCGCCGATCTCGACGTACCGGACCCGAAGTTCCGGGCCGAGCTGGCCGCGTCCCACATGATCGGGATCGCGATCCTGCGGTACGTGATCCAGGTCGAGCCGCTGGCGTCGGCGGACCCGGAGACGATCGTCGCCCAGGTGGCGCCGACCCTCCAGCGCTACCTCACCCAGCCCTGACCCGAGGGGTCGAGGACTGGACAGCGCGTCCGCCATCCGGACGAGCTGTCCAGATCTTGGAGCCGAAGCGTAGGCTCGACACAGTCGAACCCATCACGAGGAGCGAGCGACGATGCCCCAGCTGAGGTCCCGCACTGTCACCCACGGCCGCAACATGGCGGGCGCCCGCGCCCTTATGCGCGCCTCCGGGGTACCGGGCGCGGACATCGGCCGGAAGCCCATCATCGCGGTGGCGAACTCCTTCACCGAGTTCGTCCCCGGCCACACCCACCTCCAGCCGGTCGGCCGGATCGTCTCCGAGGCCATCACCGCCGCCGGCGGCATCGCCCGCGAGTTCAACACGATCGCCGTCGACGACGGCATCGCCATGGGCCACGGCGGCATGCTCTACAGCCTGCCGTCCCGCGACCTGATCGCCGACAGCGTGGAGTACATGGTCGAGGCGCACTGCGCCGACGCCCTGATCTGCATCTCCAACTGCGACAAGATCACCCCCGGCATGCTGATGGCCGCCCTGCGCCTCAACATCCCGACGGTCTTCGTCTCCGGCGGCCCGATGGAGTCCGGCCGGGCCACCCTCGTCGACGGCACCGTGCGCACCCTCGACCTGGTCGACGCGATCTCCGAGGCCGTCAACGACAAGGTCTCCGACGAGGACATCCTCCGCATCGAGGAGAACGCCTGCCCGACCTGCGGCTCCTGTTCCGGCATGTTCACCGCCAACTCGATGAACTGCCTGACCGAGGCCATCGGCCTCTCGCTGCCCGGCAACGGCTCCGTCCTCGCCACCCACACCGCCCGGCGCGCCCTCTACGAGAACGCCGCCCGCACGGTCGTCGACATCACCCGGCGCTACTACGACGAGGACGACGCCTCCGTCCTGCCGCGCAACATCGCCACCCGCGCCGCCTTCGAGAACGCCATGGCGCTCGACATCGCCATGGGCGGCTCCACCAACACGATCCTGCACCTGCTGGCCGCCGCCCAGGAGGCCGAGCTGGAGTACGGCCTGAGCGACATGAACGAGGTCTCGCGCCGCGTCCCGTGCCTCGCCAAGGTCGCCCCGAACGTCGCCCCCGGCGGCACGTACTACATGGAGGACGTGCACCGGGCCGGCGGCATCCCCGCGATCCTCGGCGAACTGCACCGCGCCGGGCTGCTGAACGAGGACGTGCACGCCGTGCACAGCCCGTCCCTCGCGGACTGGCTGAAGAGCTGGGACGTGCGCGGCGGCTCGCCGTCCGAGGACGCCGTCGAGCTGTGGCACGCGGCGCCCGGCTGCGTCCGCTCCGCCGAGGCGTTCTCCCAGTCCGAGCGCTGGGACACCCTCGACACCGACGCCGCGGGCGGCTGCATCCGCGACGCGGCCCACGCCTACTCCCAGGACGGCGGCCTCGCCGTGCTGCGCGGCAACCTCGCCGTCGACGGCTGCGTGGTCAAGACCGCCGGTGTCGACGAGTCGATCTGGACCTTCGAGGGTCCCGCGGTCGTCTGCGAGTCGCAGGAGGAGGCCGTCGAGAAGATCCTGAACAAGCAGGTCAAGGACGGCGACGTGGTCGTCATCCGGTACGAGGGCCCCAAGGGCGGCCCCGGCATGCAGGAGATGCTCTACCCGACGTCCTTCCTCAAGGGCCGCGGCCTCGGCAAGACCTGCGCCCTGGTCACCGACGGCCGGTTCTCCGGCGGCACCTCGGGCCTGTCCATCGGCCACGCCTCCCCGGAGGCCGCGTCCGGCGGCACCATCGCGCTCGTCGAGGACGGCGACCGGATCCGGATCGACATCCCCAACCGCGGCATCGATCTCCTCGTCGACGAGGCCACCCTGGCGGCCCGCCGCGAGGCGCTCGGCGGCGTCTACGCGCCGAAGAACCGGCAGCGCAAGGTGACGGCGGCGCTCAAGGCGTACGCGGCGATGGCGACCAGCGCCGACAAGGGCGCGGTCCGGGACGTCAGCAAGCTCGGCTGAGCTCCGGGGCTCCCCCTTCGAACCTCCGGTACTCCGGTACTCCGGTACGAGAACGGCGGCGCGGGTTCCTCCCCGCGCCGCCGTTCCGTGTCGTCCCCGGCCGTCCCCGCTCGCGCGGCGGCTCACCAGCCCGCCGGGTCCCGCCCGTCCACCGCGAACACCGAACCGTCCGGCGCGGTGCCGTACACCCGGTCCCCGGCCGCGACCGGCGCGGGCACGCCCGCCACATAGCCGAGCCGCCGCTCACCGACCCGCGGCTTGGTCTGCCCGAGCACCACCCCGCGCGCGGTGTCGACGGCGAACAGCCGCCCGTCCGCCGCGGACAGATACAGCCGGTCGCCGTCGGCGGGCACCGGCGCCGACACATTGCCGCTGCCGGTCTCCAGGTCCCACAGCAGCCGCCCGGCCGTCAGGTCGACGGCGGTCAGATGCCCGAGCCCGGTCAGCAGGTACACCGTCGTGCCGCGCACGGCGACCGACGGGTTGTCCATCCGGTACGGCAGCGCGACCCGGCGCACCCCGCCGCCCTTCGGCGCCACCCGCACCAGCGCCTCGGCCCGCGTCCCGTGCTGCGCGGCGATGAGCACAAGCGCGCCCGTCCCGTCGTGCCCCACCGGGGTGAGATTGCCCTTGAGCCGCTGCCCGCCGACCACCTCGCCGGTCTCCGGCCGGACCGAGGTGACCCGGGTGTACGTGCCGTCCGGCGTCGGCTCGTACACCGCGAGCAGCCCGGTGACCGGGTCGTACGGGCCGGTCTGCGGCACCTGGTGGCCGGGCAGCGCCCTGCGCCACAGCTCCTTGCCGGTGCCGCCGTCGACGGCCCGCAGCTGCCGGGCGTGGCCGGACAGGACGACGACCCGGCCCGCCGCGGTCCGGCGCTCGGCGACCGCCGGGTCGGTGTGCCAGCGCGGTGCGCCGTCCCCGGCCGCGTGGCCGGTCAGCCCGCCGCCGGAGTCGGCGGCGACCGTGCCGCCGGACAGCGGCGCGGGCGGCTGCGTCACCGTCCCGGTCGCCCCGGCCGCGCCCGGTCCCGCGGGGCGGGACCAGAGCACCCGGCCGCTCGCCGCGTCGAGCCGGGCGACGGCGACGCCGGGCGCCGAGCAGTAGAGCGCGGTGGTGTCGGCGAGCGCGCAGGCGGCCGTGGTGGGCGCGGCGGCGGAGGCCGCTCCGGCGGTGGTGCCGAGCAGGGTCTGCCAGCCGGTGAACGACTCGGCGGCCTCGGCGGGCCGGTCCCGGGTGTGCTTCGGCCCCGCCTCCCGGGCGCCGAGGACGGCGACCGTGCCGCCCGCCGCGACGGCGAGCAGCACCCCGACGGTCAGCGAAAGACGCAGCCGGCGCCGCCGTCCCGGCCCGCCGCGCCGCACGGCCGGTGCGTCGAGCCGTACCGGCGTGTCCGCGTCCCAGGCCCCGGCGGGCGGCACCGGACCGGCGGGGGCGACGGGCAGCCCGGGCGAGCGCCGCTGGGCGGGTATGAAGGCGGCCGCCTCGTAGGAAGGGGGAAGGAGCGCGGCCATGATCTCGGCGGGCGTGGGGCGTTCGTCCGGCTCCTTGGCCAGACAGCGGGCCACCAGCGGCGCCAGTTCCTCGGGGACGCCGGTCAGATCGGGATCGTCGTGCACGACCTGGTACGCCACGATGTACGGGCTGTCGGAGTCGAACGGGCCGTGCCCGGTGGCCGCGTGGACCAGCACGGACCCGAGCGCGAACACGTCGGCGGCGGGCCCGACCTCGCGCGGCCGCTGGAACTGCTCGGGCGCCATGAACGGCGGCGAGCCGATCAACTTGCCGGTCTCCGTGCGCAGATCGCTGTCCACCGGCCGGGAGATGCCGAAGTCGATGACCTTCGGACCGGAGTCGGTGAGCAGCACGTTGCTGGGCTTGAGGTCGCGGTGCACCACGCCCGCGCGGTGGATGTCGCGCAGCGCCTCGGCCAGCCCGGCGGTGAGCCGCCGCAGTTCGGCGGGGGACAGCGGGCCGCTGCGCCGCACCTGGTCGGCGAGGGTGGGCCCGGGGACGTAGAGGGTGGCCATCCAGGGGCGTTCGGCGTCCGGGTCGGCGTCCACGACCGGCGCGGTGAAGGCGCCGCTGACCCGTCGTGCGGCCGCCACCTCCTGCCGGAAGCGGGCCCTGAACTCCGGGTCCTCGGCGTACTGTTCGTGCACCACCTTGACCGCGAGCCGGAGCCCGGACGCGGAGGTGGCGAGGTGGACGACACCCATGCCGCCCGCTCCGAGGCATGCCTGGAGCCGGTACTCGCCCGCGTAGTCGGGCCCTTCCGCGTCCCGGTCGGCACCGGTACTGCGCAACGGCGGCATCGCCAACCCCCGTGTGGTTCGCCGTTCGTGTCCGCGCGCCCGCGCGACGCACGGAGCCTAGTCGATGGTGCCCGTGATGTCGGCGGGGCTTGCTAGCCTGCGCGTCGCGGAGGGTGAACATCTCCGCAGTGGTTGTGGAGCCGCCGTGGAGCGGCTCGGGACGGGGGACGGAAATGGACACCACCGAGAGCACCACCGAGAGCACCACCGAGAGCGCCGCCAAGAACACCACCGGGAGCGCCACCGAGAGCGCCGTCGTGAGCCAGGGCGCGGGCGCCGAGCTCCCCTCGTACCCGATCGCCCCGGGCTACCGGGTGAACGTCCGCTCGGGCCCGAGCACCAAGTACGCGGTGATCCGCACCCTCACCCTGGGTTCCTGGGTGCAGATCTACTGCCAGGCGCCGGGCGAGTGGGTCACCGGCCCGTACGGCACCAGCTGCATCTGGGACAACATCGGCCCCGGCCAGTTCGTCGCCGACGCGTATGTGAAGACGGGCCGCGACGGCTATGTGACGCACCGCTGCGCCTGACGCGGGCACCCGCGCGCCCGGGGATAATCGATCCCGTGAGCGACGAAAACCAGGGCAAGAAGGACAACGGGGGCGACCGGGCCGGGCAGCGCGGGGCCGATGCCACCCCGGCCGGGCCGCGCCCCGAGGAACTCCGTTTCTTCGGTACGAGCTGGGTGGAGCACGACGACCGCTACGCGCTGCGTCGCGTCGGCGTCGCCGTCGGCTCGCTCGCCGCGGCCGTCGCGGGCGCGTTCGTGCTGCGCTTCGCCTACCAGGGCCTGGAGATCGCCAAGGTCGGCGGCTTCGTCAACCTCCTGGTGGTCGTGATGTTCGCGATCTGCAGCGCCATCGCCTTCCGCAAGACCTGGGAGGGCTTCGTCAGCCGCCCCGCCGACCCGGGCCGCGAGGACGCCCTGCGCAGCCTGAAGGCCATCGGCTTCATCGGCTCGCTGTTCGCCTACTTCTTCCGCAGCCTGACCGAGGCGCCCGGCGAGAAGCTGGCCCGCGCGGAGTACGAGCAGGCCGTCAAGCAGTACGAGAAGCGGCGCGGCACCCGTACCGGCAACCCGGCCGCCCGCCGCAAGCCCAAGCGCTGACCCTTCCCCTCTTTCGCGAGAACCCTCAAGGACCCCGGACGTCACCCGTCCGGGGTCCTTGACGTGCGGCACCCCCCGGTTCACTATTCATCACATGATGAATAAAACCGGTGAGGCCGGCCGGACGGCCGAGACCCCCGCCGACCCGGCGGCCGACGCGGCGATCACCGCGTCGGCCCTCACCGTGGTCCGGGGCGACCGCCAGGTCCTGCGCGGCCTCGACTTCACCGTCCCCCGCGGCCGCATCACCGGCCTCCTCGGCCCCTCCGGCTGCGGCAAGACCACCCTCATGCGCGCGATCGTCGGCACCCAGGCCAAGGTCGGCGGCGGCCTCACCGTCCTCGGCCGCCCGGCCGGCGACGCCGCCCTGCGCGCCCGCATCGGCTACGTCACCCAGGCGCCCTCCGTCTACGACGACCTCACCGTCCGGCAGAACCTCGACTACTTCGCCGCCGTCCTGCGCCCCGGCCGCGCCCACCGCGACGAGCGCCGCACCCTGGTCGCCCGTGCCATCGCCGACGTCGACCTCGACTCGCACGCCGACGCCCTCGCCGGCCGCCTCTCCGGCGGCCAGCGCAGCCGCGTCTCGCTCGCCGTCGCCCTGCTCGGCACCCCCGACCTGCTCGTCCTCGACGAACCCACCGTCGGACTCGACCCGGTGCTCCGCCGCGACCTGTGGGACCTCTTCCACCGCATCGCCGCCGACCGCGGCACCACCCTCCTCGTCTCCTCGCACGTCATGGACGAGGCCGAGCGCTGCCACCGGCTGCTCCTGCTCCGCGACGGCGAGCTCCTCGCCGAGGACACCCCCGAGGCGCTGCGCCGCCGCAACGACACCGCCACCGTCGAGGAGGCGTTCCTCCGCCTGGTCGACGCCGCGGCGGCCCGCGCCCGCGCCACCCGGCCCACCCCGCCCACCCCGCCCACCGACGCGACCGAGGAGTCCTCGTCATGAGCAGCGCCCGCACCCTCGCCACCGCCGCCCGCGTGCTGCGCCAGCTGCGCCACGACCCCCGGTCCATCGCCCTGATGCTGCTCGTGCCGTGCGTGATGCTCTTCCTGCTCCGCTACGTCTTCGACGGCAGCCCGCAGACCTTCGACAGCGTCGGCGCCTCGCTCCTCGGCATCTTCCCGCTGATCACCATGTTCCTGGTGACCTCCATCGCCACCCTGCGCGAACGCACCTCCGGCACCCTGGAACGACTGCTCGCCATGCCCCTCGGCAAGGGCGACCTCATCGCGGGCTACGCCCTCGCCTTCGGTCTGATCGCCGTCGTCCAGTCCGTCCTCGCCACCGGCCTCGCCGTGTGGTTCCTCGGCCTCGACGTGGTCGGCTCGCCCTGGCTGCTGCTCCTGGTCGCGCTGCTCGACGCGCTCCTCGGCACCGCCCTCGGCCTGTTCGTCTCGGCCTTCGCCGCCTCCGAGTTCCAGGCCGTCCAGTTCATGCCCGCGGTGATCTTCCCGCAGCTGCTGCTGTGCGGCCTGTTCACCCCGCGCGACCGGATGGCCCCGGCGCTCGAAGCGATCTCGGACGTGCTGCCCATGTCGTACGCCGTCGACGGCATGAACCAGGTCCTGCGCCACACCGACGTCACCACCGACTTCGTGCGCGACGCCCTCGTCGTCGCGGGCTGCGCGGTCCTCGTCCTCGCCCTCGGCGCCGCCACCCTGCGCCGCCGCACCGCCTGACCACGCCGCCCGACCGCCGCGCGCCCCGCCCCACGCACCTGACCGCCCCTCGCGTCTGACCGCTCCGCGGACACTCGCCCCACCAGCGGCGGTCCGGTGCGAGGATGGCCGCACACGACCCCCTCCGGCGAGGTGAACAGAGCCATGAGCAAGACCGTCGCAGTCCTCGGCACCGGCAAGATCGGCGAGGCCCTCCTCAGCGGCATGATCCGCGCGGGCTGGCGCCCGGCCCACCTGCTCGTCACCGCCCGCCGCGCCGAGCGCGCCGAGGAGCTCCACGCCCGCTACGGCGTCGAGGCCGTCAGCAACGCCGACGCCGCCAAGCGCGCCGACACCCTCATCCTCGCCGTGAAGCCCCAGGACATGGGCCGCCTCCTCGACGAACTCGCCCCGCACGTCACCGCCGACCGGCTCGTCGTCAGCGCCGCGGCAGGCATCCCCACCGCCTTCATCGAGGACCGCCTCACCGCGGGCACCCCGGTGGTCCGGGTCATGCCGAACACCCCCGTCCTCGTCGACGAGGGCATGTCGGTGATCTCCGGCGGCAGCCACGCCACCCCCGCGCACCTCGCCCACACCGAGGAGATCTTCGGCGGCGTCGGCAAGACCCTGCGCGTCCCCGAGTCCCAGCAGGACGCCGCCACCGCCCTCTCCGGCTCCGGCCCGGCCTACTTCTACTTCCTCGTCGAGGCCATGACCGACGCGGGCATCCTGCTCGGCCTGCCCCGCGCCCAGGCCCACGACCTCATCGTGCAGGCCGCCATCGGCGCCGCCGTCATGCTCCGCGACAGCGGCGAACACCCGGTCAAGCTCCGCGAGGCCGTCACCTCCCCGGCCGGCACCACCATCTCCGCCATCCGCGAGCTGGAGAACCACGGTGTACGGGCCGCCCTCATCGCCGCCCTCGAAGCCGCCCGCGACCGCAGCCGCGAGCTGGCCTCCGGCAACGGCTGACCCCGCGCGGACCCGGACACCCACCCCGCCGGGGGCGTCCGGGTCCCCCGGGGACCCACCCGCTCACACCGCGGGCAGCAGCCCCATCGCCCGGTAGGCCCGGTCCACCACCGGCCGCGCCATCCCGCGCGCCCGCTCGGCACCCAGCCGCAGCACCCGGTCGAGCTGCCCCGGATCCGCCGCGAACTCCGCGTGCCGCTCCCGCACCGGCCGCAGCAGCTCGACCACCGCCTCCGCCGTGTCCTTCTTCAGCGCGCCGTAGGAGTCGTACGACGCGGCGAGCCCGGCCTGGTCCTCCCCGGTGGCCGCCGCGAGCAGATCCAGCAGGTTCGCGAGCCCCGGCGCGGCCGCCCGGTCGTACACGACCTCACGCCCGCTGTCCGTGACCGCCCGCATGATCTTCCGCCGTACGACGTCCGCGTCGTCGAGGAGATAGACGATGCCGCCGGTGTTCTCGTGCGACTTGCCCATCTTCGACGTCGGGTCCTGCAGATCCATCACCCGCGCGGCCACCTTCGGATGCGTCGCCCTCGGCACGGCGAACACCTGCCCGTACCGCTGGTTGAACCGCACCGCCAGATCCCGCGCCAGCTCCACGTGCTGCGTCTGGTCCTCACCCACCGGCACCTCGTCGGTCCCATAGGCCAGGATGTCCGCCGCCATCAGCACCGGATAGGTGAGCAGCGAAAGCCGCACGCTCTGCCCGGCCTCCCGGGCGCGCACGCTCTTCTCCTTGTACTGGATCATCCGCCGCATCTCGCCGTCGGTGGCGACGCACTCCAGGAGATAGGAGAGCCGGGCGTGCTCGTCCACCTGACTCTGTACGAAGACGGTGCACCGCTCCGGGTCGAGCCCGGCCGCAAGGAGCAGCGTCGCCGCCTGCCTGCTGAGCCGCGTCACCCGCGCGGGATCGTGCTCCACGGTCAGGGCGTGCAGGTCGACGATGCTGAACAGGGCGTCGGCCTGGTGCTGATCCACCTCGACCCACCGGCGGACGGCCCCGAGGTAGTTGCCCAGGGTCAGATGTCCGGTCGGCTTGATCCCGCTGAAGATGCGCTTCATCGCGTTCGTTCTCCCTCTCTCGGTCTCTCGGTCCGCCGCCGGCTCGTCGGCCGGGCTCCCGGGAGGGGATACGCGAACGGCCGCCGAGGCGGCGGCCGTGTCTGCGTGCGTCAGTCAGTACGGGCCGCCGGTCAGGCGGCCCACCACTGGGTGGTGTGCGCACGCG
Organism: Streptomyces sp. NPDC090025; assembly: GCF_044748125.1. NCBI lineage: Bacteria > Bacillati > Actinomycetota > Actinomycetes > Kitasatosporales > Streptomycetaceae > Streptomyces > Streptomyces sp. NPDC090025. Next base: position 92,016 of record NZ_JBIVFL010000023.1, read on the forward strand.
TAGTCATGGATCCAGCGTACGCCGCGGACCCCGGCAGGCCCAGGGTTGACACGGGGTTGCCCGGTACGTAGTGTTCTCCGAGTTGTCCGACGTGAGCACCGACCCCGGTCGGCCCCGGACAGCGATTCCGCAAGAACCACAACGACTGATCAGACGGTGTCGATTCGTCGTGCCGTCTCGTCGTTCCGCGTGTTTTTGCGAAATGAGGAATCCGCGTTCGAAGGATTGGGCGCGGGCCCCCGATTAGCGTCGGAGGCCAGGAATCCGCTAAAGTCTCACTCGTCGGAAGGGCTCAACAGCCCGGAAGACAAACCCCGCTGACTGGGAATCAGACGCCGAAAGGATCTGATAGAGTCGGAACCGCCGGAAGGGCCCGGAGCGAAAGCCG
>NZ_JBIVFL010000024.1:0-72987 GCF_044748125.1 Streptomyces sp. NPDC090025
TACTCACCCTCGCGGGCTTTCCTCCGGGCGCTTCCTTCGTTCTTGCGTTTCCGACTCTATCAGATCTTTCCGATCCGATTTCCTCGGTGCTTTCCAGTCCCTTTAAGCTCCGACTTTCGTCTTTGCTTTCCGGGCCCTTCCGGCGTGTCCACTACTTTAGCGGGTTTTCCCGGAGACTCATAATCGAGCCTTTCGAAACAGATTTCGGCATGCCGAAATAGGTCCCGTTGGGAGTCTGCGTCAGTAGGTGGTTTGGCCGCTTCGGGAGGCTTGAAAAAGCTCTGCCCGTCTCAAGCGGCTCGGGCTACATTACGCACCCCTGGGACCCGAGTCAAGCCGAGACACGGGGTGGGTCAGGCCGTGCGCTTGCGGGGCGTGTGGGCGCGGTAGGGGCTGACCGAGTGGTCGCCGTCGATCCAGAAGCGCCAGGGGTGCGGGGCTCCGTCGCCGCCGACGCCCGTCCGGGGGCCGTTGCGGACCAGGTCGGGCGGGGGTGGGGTGCCGGTGAGGACGGCGAGCGGGGCGTCGGGGCCCGCGCAGGCGTCGGTGCCGTCCAGGGCGCGGGCCACATCGAGGGCGGTGGCCAGGCGGGCCGGGCCCTTCGCGAGCTCGGAGTCGTAACGGGCCGAGAGTCGTCGCTTTCTGGCCTGTTCCGCACCCGTCAGGATCTCCCCCGCGCGCAGCAGCACCCCGCTCGCCTCGCCCTCGGGGCCGCACACCAGGTTCAGGCAGTGCCACATCCCGTACGTGAAGTAGACGTAGGCGTGCCCGGGCGGGCCGAACATGACGGCGTTCCTGGGGGTGCGGCCGCGGAAGGCGTGGGAGCCGGGGTCGATCGCGCCGGCGTACGCCTCCACCTCCGTGAGGCGGAGTTCGATCCGGCCGTCCGGGGTGTTGCGGACCAGGGTGCGGCCGAGGAGGTCGGGGGCGACCTCCAGGACGGGACGGTCGAAGAAGCTCCGCGGGAGCGGCGTGCGGTCGGGGCTCTCGCTCATGGCGTCCGAGAGTACTGGGGGCCGTCCGGGGGAAGGCGCGGAACCGGCTACGGTCGTCACGCGTATGTAGACCCGTACGCAGACCCGTAGGTAGTAGGGGTCGGGACCGCGCAGGGCGTCAGGACTATAAGGAGTGTCGATGGGGTTCAAGAAGCTGCTCGCGAGCCTGGGTGCGGGCGGGGCGTCGGTGGAGACCGTGCTCACCGAGGAGAACGTCGTCCCCGGTGGTGTCGTCCAGGGCGAGGTGCGGATCCAGGGCGGTTCGGTCGCCCAGCAGATCGAGGGGCTTTCGGTCGGCCTGCAGGCCCGGGTCGAGGTCGAGGGCGGCGACCAGGAGCACAAGCAGGACATCGAGTTCGTGAAGGTGCGGCTCGGCGGGGCGTTCGAGGTGCAGGCCGGGGCGGTGCACGTGGTGCCGTTCGGTCTGGAGATCCCGTGGGAGACGCCGGTCACCGCGATCGCCGGGCAGCAGCTGCGCGGCATGAACATCGGGGTGACGACGGAGCTGGAGATCGCCCGCGCGGTGGACTCCGGTGACCTCGACCCGATCAATGTGCACCCGCTGCCGGCGCAGCAGGCGATCCTGGACGCCTTCATCCAGCTGGGCTTCCGCTTCAAGAGCGCGGACATGGAGCGCGGGCACATCCGGGGGACGCGGCAGAAGCTGCCGTTCTACCAGGAGATCGAGTTCTTCGCGCCGCAGCAGTACCGGGGTCTGAACCAGGTCGAGGTCAGCTTCGTCGCGGACGACCGGGAAATGGACGTCGTCCTGGAGATGGACAAGAAGCCGGGTCTGTTCACCGAGGGCAGCGACTCGTTCCGGGCGTTCACCGTGGGTCTGCACGACTTCCACGGCACCGACTGGGCCGCCTACCTGAACCAGTGGCTCGCCGAGGTCGGCGGCCGCCGCAACTGGCTGTAGGGCCATAGGGTCGGGGCGGTAGAGCCGAGCGATACGGAGGATCAGACGTGGCCGAGGGCAAGAGGGCACCGCTTCCCCATGACTTCCACCCGCCGGTGGAGTCGTTCACGGTGGTGAGCGACGACGTCACGGCGGGCGGGGTGCTGCGGGACGCCCAGGTGTACGCGGCGGGGAACATCTCGCCGCAGCTGCGCTGGGAGGGTTTCCCGGCGGGGACGAAGAGCTTCGCCGTGACGTGCTTCGACCCGGACGCGCCGACCGGCAGCGGGTTCTGGCACTGGGTGCTGTTCGACATCCCGGTGGCGGTGACGGAGCTGCCGGCGGGTGCGGGGTCGGCGGCGGCGGCGTTCGCGGGGCTGCCGGCGGGCGCCGTGCACGTACGCAACGACTACGGGTCGAAGGACTTCGGCGGGGCCGCGCCGCCCAAGGGCGACGGGCCGCACCGCTATGTCTTCACCGTGTACGCGGTGGACGAGGAGAAGCTCGGTCCTGATGCCGACGCCTCCCCCGCGGTCGTCGGATTCCATCTGCGATTCCACGCTCTCGGGCGTGCGCAGCTGGTCGCCGAGTACGAGGATCCCGCGTAACGCCCGGCCTTCCGCCCGGCGGATCGTTCGCTTGTTGTTTGCCCGCTTCTGGTCTTGGAGAGATCAGAAGCGGGCATCTTTCGTTCTGCGGATATTGCGTTGTCCTACCCGGCGTGCCCGGCCAGAGTTGATCCATGCCCGGCGCCTACGAGGGGGCTGGGCCGGCACACGGGAGGTGGGCAGGATGCGGGACACGCTGGTGCTGAACGCGAGCTTCGAGCCGCTTTCGACGGTGACGCTCAACCGTGCGGTGGTTCTGGTGCTTCAGGACAAGGCCGTCGTGGAGCAGGAGCATCCCGGTCTTCGTGTGCGGGCCGCCGCCCTCGACATGCCGGTGCCCCGGGTGATCAGGTTGTGCCGGTACGTCCGGGTGCCGTTCCGAAGACAGGCCCCGTGGTCGAGGCGCGGTGTGCTGGTGCGTGACCAGCACAGGTGCGCGTACTGCGGGCGGCGGGCGACGACGGTCGACCACGTGGTGCCGCGGGCGCAGGGGGGTGGCGACCACTGGCTGAACACGGTGGCGTCGTGCGCGGAGGACAACCACCGCAAGGCGGACCGGACTCCGGAGCAGGCGGGGATGCCGTTGCTGCACCAGCCGTTCGTGCCGACGCCGCAGGACGCGATGCTCCTTGCGCTCAAGGCGGCGGAGCGTTCGGAGCTGCCGGACTGGCTGGCCGGGCAGGCCGCCTGAGCCGGTCCCGTACACCTCGTACACCTCGTACGTGAGGAAGGGCCCGTCCCGTTTCGGGGGCGGGCCCTTCCCGCTTGGTCACTTCAGGGTGAGCTGGAGGATGGCGACGACGCCGACGGCGATGATGACGCCGCGGAGCACGGTGGGCGGCAGGCGGCGGCCGACCTTGGCGCCGATCTGGCCGCCGATGGTGGAGCCGACGGCGATGAGGAGGACGGCGGTCCAGTCGAACTCGGCGACGAAGAGGAAGAAGACGGCGGCGACTCCGTTGACGAGGGCGCCGAGGATGTTCTTCACGGCGTTGATGCGCTGGAGGCTGTCGTCGAGGAGCAGGCCCATCAGGGAGATGTAGAGGACGCCCTGGGCGGCGCCGAAGTAGCCGCCGTACATGCTGGCGAGGAAGAGTCCGACGAGGAGCGTGGGGCCGCCGTGCGGGTGGGCCTCGGCGCCGGTGGCGTCGCGGCGGCGCTGGACGGCGGCGGCGATGCGGGGCTGGAGGAGCACGAGGACGAGCGCGATGCCGATGAGGACGGGGACGATCGCGTCGAAGGCGTCGGAGGGCAGGGCGAGCAGCAGGATCGCGCCGAGCAGTCCGCCGAGGAGGGCGGCGGTGCCGAGGCGGAGGATGCGCGGGGTCTGGCCCTTGAGTTCGCTGCGGTAGCCGATGGCTCCGCTGATGGAGCCGGGGACGAGGCCGAGGGCGTTGGACACGTTCGCGGTGATCGGCGGCAGGCCGGTGGCGAGGAGCACCGGGAAGGTGATGAGGGTGCCGGAGCCGACGATGGTGTTGATGGCGCCCGCGGCGGTGCCTGCGCCGAAGACCGCGAGCATTTCCCAGATGGACAACGCCATCTCCTTTGGGGTCGGTGAGTCGCCTCCCCGCCCGGTGGTGTGGGTCGAGGGGCTCGGCACCGATCATGCCCTGATTACGTGTATGTGTCAGCGATCTGGCCCGGGCGTCCGCGATGCGGACGGCCGGGCCAGATCGGGGTGTTGGGCTGTCGGGTCCCGGTGAGGGTCAGTCGACCGGCGGTGCCTCGCGGCGCTGGTCGCCGCCGTTCTGGTCGCCCTTGGTGTTGAAGCCGGGGACGCCGGGGGCGACGTTGCCGAAGGCGCCGGAGAGGCCCTTGAGGGCGTCACCGATCTCGCTGGGCACGATCCAGAGCTTGTTGGCGTCGCCCTCGGCGATCTTCGGGAGCATCTGGAGGTACTGGTAGGAGAGCAGCTTCTGGTCGGGGTCGCCCGCGTGGATGGCCTCGAAGACGGTGCGGACGGCCTGGGCCTCGCCCTCGGCCTTGAGGGCGGCGGCCTTGGCCTCGCCCTCGGCGCGCAGGATGGCGGACTGCTTCTCGCCCTCGGCGGTGAGGATCTGGGACTGCCGGGTGCCCTCGGCGGTGAGGATCGCGGCGCGCTTGTCGCGCTCGGCGCGCATCTGCTTCTCCATCGAGTCCTGGATGGAGGTCGGCGGCTCGATCGCCTTGAGCTCGACGCGGTTGACGCGGATGCCCCACTTGCCGGTGGCCTCGTCGAGGACCCCGCGCAGGGCCGCGTTGATCTCCTCGCGGGAGGTGAGGGTCCGCTCCAGGTCCATGCCGCCGATGATGTTGCGCAGGGTGGTGACGGTGAGCTGCTCGATCGCCTGGATGTAGCTGGCGACCTCGTAGGTCGCGGCCCGGGCGTCGGTCACCTGGTAGTAGATGACGGTGTCGATGTTGACGACCAGGTTGTCCTGGGTGATCACCGGCTGCGGCGGGAACGGCACGACCTGCTCGCGCAGGTCGATGCGGTTGCGGATGCGGTCGATGAACGGGACGACGATGTTGAGGCCGGCGTTCAGGGTGCGGGTGTAGCGGCCGAAGCGTTCGACGATGGCGGCGCTCGCCTGCGGGATGACCTGGATGGTCTTGATCAGGGCGATGAAGACAAGCACCACCAGAATGATCAGGACGATGATGACTGCTGACATCGTGTTCCCTGTGCCCTTCGCTGCCGGTTGAGTGAGCGGATCCGGATAAGGATGATGATCGAGTTTCCCAGACGGCGGCGCGCCATGGGCGAGGTTCGGTCACATGACGACCGCGGTCGCCCCGTCGATGTCGATGACGTCGACCTGTTCGCCCGGCTCGAAGCTCTGGCCGGTGTCGAGGGTGCGGGCGGACCAGACCTCGCCGGCCAGCTTGATGCGGCCGCCGTGGCTGTCGACCCGTTCCAGGACGACGGCCTGACGGCCTTTCAGGGCGTCGATGCCGCTGGCGAACTGGGGGCGGCCGTCGCGGTGCCGGGCCGCTATGGGGCGTACCACGGCGATGAGGGCGACCGAGACGACGGCGAAGACGATCACTTGGGTGACGATGCCGAAGCCGAGGGCGGCGGCCACCGCGGCGGCGACGGCGCCGGCCGAGAGCATGCCGAACTCGGGCATCGCGGTGAGGACGAGGGGAATGCCGAGCCCCACCGCGCCGATCAGCCACCAGATCCATGCGTCGATGTCCACATGGTCATGGTAGGGGCGGTGGGGCGGTACGGGACAGGGCGCGGGCCTCTCCCGGTGCGCGGGCGGGCGCGGCCGGACCCGGACGGGCGGGACGGACGCGGGGACGCGTCGGTCGCGCGTCCGCCCGCGCGTCGCCCGCGCCTCGGTCACGCGAGGGGCAGGCCCTGGGCGGTGTAGCGGTCGCCGACGCGCTCGACGACGAGCGGCAGGCCGAAGCAGCGGGAGAGGTTGCGGGAGGTCAGCTCGGTCTCCATGGGGCCCGCGGCGAGGACCTTGCCCTGGCGGATCATCAGGACGTGGGTGAAGCCGGGGGCGATCTCCTCGACGTGGTGGGTCACCATGATCATGGAGGGCGCGTACGGGTCGCGGGCGAGGCGGCCGAGGCGGCGGACCAGGTCCTCGCGGCCGCCGAGGTCGAGTCCGGCGGCGGGCTCGTCGAGGAGGAGGAGCTCGGGGTCGGTCATCATCGCGCGGGCGATGAGGGTGCGCTTGCGCTCGCCCTCGGAGAGGGTGCCGAACTTCCGGTCGAGGTAGTCGGTCATGCCGAGGCGGTCGAGGAACGCCTTGGCGCGCTGCTCGTCGACCGGGTCGTAGTCCTCGTGCCAGGTGGCGGTCATGCCGTAGGCGGCGGTGAGGACGGTCTGCAGGACGGTCTGGCGCTTGGGCAGCTTCTCGGCCATGGCGATGCCGGCCATGCCGATGCGGGGGCGCAGGTCGAAGACGTCGGTGCCGACGCCGCCGAGGGGCTCGCCGAGGACGGTGGCGGTGCCCTTGGTGGGGAAGAGGTAGCTGGAGGCGATGTTGAGGAGGGTGGTCTTGCCGGCGCCGTTGGGGCCGAGGATGACCCAGCGCTCGCCCTCCTTGACCGACCAGGAGACCCCGTCCACCAGAGCCCGTCCGTCGCGGACCACGGATACGTCCACCAGCTCCAGTACATCGCTCATGAGCGCGTTGTCTCCCCTATTACGGTCGAGTCGTGTCACCGCCTTGCGCCGGGTGGGCGCGGCGTCCAGGGGAAAACCTACGCCACCGGGTGCCCTGCCCGGTCCTTAGGGGCGGGTACGGCGGGTGTGTGGGGCGGGTCTCGGACATCCGCCGGGGATCGCGGGGTGCCCGGGGGCCCGGCGCGGCCGACGGGACACCCCCTATCGTGAGCGCATGCTTTCGGAACCACGTTCAGGACGGCTGGCGGCTTGGGGCAATGCCCTGTTGGCGGGGGCGGTGTCGCCGGACGACGCGGCGCTGGCGATCGTCGGGGAGGACGCGGTGCACCGCGTGGCGGGGCTGCCGGGTGAGGCGGGGCCGGTGGGTCTGACGCTGGCGCTGGGGCGGCTGCGGCGGCTCGGGGTGACCGGGTGGCGGGTGGCGCTGCCCACGCCGGGGCATCCGCTGGGTCTGAGCGGTCCGCCGGAGTTCAACGCGGCGGCGCTCGACGCGGCGGAGGCGGCGGTCGGTTTCGGCGCGCCGTACGGCCTTGTGCCCGAGGTGTCGGAGGCGGGTCCGGCCGGTGATGTGCACGTGGAGGTGGTCTGGCGCTGTCTGACGGTGCGGGAGGCGCCGCCGGCGGACGTGCCGTCGCTCGGCGAGGCGGAGCGTGAGCTGGCGGAGGCGCTGCGGGAGGCGACGACGGTGCTGACCCGGCTCGACGTGGCGGCCTCGGGCCCGGCGGCCGACGCGGCCCGCGACGCGTACCGGGCCCGCGCGGAGGCCGGCTCCGAGGTCCTGGCCCCCGGTTACCCGCCGCGCGCGGTGCGGGTCCTTGAGCTGGCCCGGCGGATCGGTCTGCTTGTGGACCTGGCGTACGACCACGGCCACGGCGGCGCGGTGAGCGCGGCGGAGATGGCGGCGAGGGGCGAGGCGCTCCGCCCGGTGGAGCGGGTGGCCCGGCGGGCCCAGGTGGCGGCGTACAACGCGTATGTGGAGGAGCGGGAGCGCGGGGCGGGCATCTAGGCCATGTCTTTTGGATCAGGCCGGGCTCGCGGCCGGGGCCGGGGCTCGCGGGGTCTTCCGGCCCTGCCCTGACATACGGAACCGGCCCCCGGGGGATCGTCCGGGGGCCGGTGGTTCAGCGGGGGGTCAGTGGTTGACCGCGCTGTTGCCGAAGGCCGGGTTGAGCAGGCCGATCACGTTGATCGTGTTGCCGGAGACGTTCACCGGGACGTGGACCGGGACCTGCACCAGGTTGCCGGACGCGACGCCCGGGGAGTTGAGGGCCTGGCCGTGGGCGTCGGCGCCGCCGTGGGCGGACGCGACACCCGCGCCGGCGGCGACGATGCCACCGGCGACCATGGTGAGGGCAGCGGCCTTCTTGAGCTTGTTCACTTCGGATTCCTTCTGGTCATCGCTGCGGCCGGTCCGCCGCAGCACGCCATGGAGAACGCCGTCGCCCCCGCCGGGTTGCGCCGAACGGGGGACATCCACACGACGGTATGACAATGGGAACGGGCGTGCCCCCAGGGTCAGGCGGTCATGCCGTTGCGTACCGCCCAGAGCGCGGCCTGGGTCCGGTCGGCGAGGTCGAGCTTCATCAGGATGTTGGAGACGTGGGTCTTCACCGTCTTCTCGGAGAGCACCAGCGCCCGGGCGATCTCCCGGTTGGAGCGGCCGTCGGCGATCAGGCCGAGCACCTCCCGCTCCCGCTCGGTCAGGGTGGAGCCGCGGCCGCCGCCGCTCCCCTGGCTCTGCTCGTCCTGGCTGAGCAGCGCGTCCGCGACCTCGGGCTGGAGCAGTACGTGTCCGGCGTGGACGGAGCGGATCGCGCCGGCCAGCGCGTCGGGGTCGATGTCCTTGTAGACGTATCCACTGGCGCCCGCCCGGAGCGCGGGCACCACCGTGCGCTGCTCGGTGAAGCTGGTGACGATGAGGACCTTCGCCGGGTTCTGCAGCGCGCGCAGCTGCCGCAGGGCCTCGATGCCGTCGGTGCCGGGCATCTTGACGTCCATGAGGACGACGTCGGGCCGCAGCTCCTCGGCGCGGGCCACGCCCTCGGCGCCGTCGGACGCCTCCCCCACCACCTCTATGTCCTCCTGGACCTCCAGGAAGGTGCGCAGACCGCGGCGGACGACCTGGTGGTCGTCGACCAGGAGCACGTGGATCACCTTGTCAGCCACCGGGGACCTCCATCTCGATCGTGGTGCCATGGCCGGGGGCCGATGTCACGGTGAGGGTGCCGCCGACCCCGGCGGCCCGGTCGCGCATGGAGACCAGGCCGAGGTGGCGGCCCGCGCGGCGCACGGTGCCGGGGTCGAAGCCCGTGCCGTCGTCGGTGACGGTGAGCCGGGCCCCGGCGCCGCCCGTACCGCCGGGGCCGCTTCCCGTACCGCCCGGGCCGCCGCGGGTGAGGGAGACGGTGACGAGCTGGGCGCCGGAGTGCCGCAGCGCGTTGTGCAGGGCCTCCTGGGCGACCCGGAGGACGGCTTCCTCCTGGGCGGCGGGCAGCGCGCGCACGCCCGTGCTGTCGAAGGTGACGCGGGCGGTGTGGGCGCGGTCCATGACCTGGATCTGGGTGCGCAGGGTGTGCACCAGGCCGTCCTCGTCGAGCGCGGCGGGCCGCAGCTCGACGACGGCGGCGCGCAGCTCGTCGGCGGCCTCCGCGGCCAGCGCGGCGACCTGCTGGAGCTCGTCCTTGGCGCGGCCCGGGTCGCGGTCGACGAGGGCGGCGGCGGCCTGGGCGGTGAGCCGGAGCGAGAACAGCTTCTGGCTGACGGCGTCGTGCAGCTCGTGGGCGAGCCGGGAGCGCTCCTCGGCGATGGTGAGCTCGCGGCTGCGCTCGTACAGCCGGGCGTTGGTGAGGGCGATGGCGGCGTGCTGGGCGAGCAGGGCGAGGAGCTCCTCGTCGTCCTCGGTGAAGCCGCAGCGGCCGGTGGGGCGGGGGCAGCGCTTGTTGGCGAGGAAGAGGGCGGCGAGGGTCTCGTCGCCGTCGCGCACGGGCAGGCCGATGAAGTCGGACATCTCGGGGTGCGCGGCGGGCCAGCCCCCGAACCGGGGGTCCTGGCGGACGTCGGCGAGGCGCTCGGGTTCGGCCTTGGCGAGCATGGCGGCCAGGATGCCGTGCTGGCGCGGCAGCGGGCCGATGGCGCGCCACTGTTCCTCGCTGATGCCGTCGACGACGAACTGGGCGAAGCCCCCGTGGTCGTCGGGGACGCCGAGGGCCGCGTACTCGGCGTCCAGCAGCTCGCGCGCGGAGGCGACGATCGTCTTGAGGACGTCGCGGACCTCCATCTGGCGGTTCATCGCCAGCAGGGCGCTGCTCACGGCGGCCAGGCCGGAGCTGGGTCGATGGCTCATGTGTTCACCGTACCGGGGGGTGGTGACCGTCCGTATCCGACTGGGGACGGCCCTCGGGCGGGGCGGAAGGACTAGGCCAGGAGTCCCGGCGGGGGTGGTCCTGCGGCCCGGGAGGGAGGGGAGGGCGGCCTCTGGGAGTACGGCGCGGGGGGTCTTCTCGTCCGGAAGGAGGAGAACCCTCACCGTGTGCATCGCAGTCGCAACGCGCGGTGAGTTTGTTACACGCCCGATGTGAGCCCGCGCATAGGACCCACATCACTTACGAATCCCCCTAGTGGAGTCGTAAAGACCAGATCAGTACCGGGTGGGTGGGGTTCGTGCGGGTCTCGGGGGGTGGCCCCTGGCCCCCTGATCCACTACCGGGGATCGTACGTCACACCTTTGCCAGCGCATTTTGCTGCCGCTAAGAATTGCGTCCGTCGCCGCCGAGCACCTGGCGCAGCGCCGCCCGGCCTGAGCGACCCCCTGCGATTCGAAGAGGTACTCCAGCATGTCTGCGAACACTCCCGGCCACAGTCGTGGTCTGAAGAAGACCCACAAGGCTGCGATCGCCGGCGTCGCCACTCTGAGCGCCGCGGCGCTCGGCCTCTCCCTCGTCCAGGGTGTCGGTGGCGGTGCCACCGAGACCGAGCCGCAGGCCCTCGCGAACACGCAGGCGGTCGCCTGGTCGTACGACGCGGCCAGCCCGCAGGCGAAGGCGCTCGCCGCCAGCCTCGACCAGCAGACCTCGACCTTCACCCTGAAGGCGAAGCAGGAGGCCGACGCGAAGGCCAAGGCGAAGGCCGCGGCCGACGCCGCCGCGAAGAAGAAGGCGGACGCCGCCAAGGCCGCCGCGAAGAAGAAGGCGCAGGCCGAGGCGAAGAAGCGGTCGGCCGAGAAGACCGCCGCCAGCCGCTCGGTGACCCGCGCCCCGGTGTTCGCGAACAACCTCGACGGCTGGATCCGCGAGGCGCTGTTCATCATGGACAAGCACAACATCCCGGGCAGCTACAACGGCATCCACAAGAACGTGATGCGCGAGTCCAGCGGCAACCCGTTCGCGATCAACAACTGGGACATCAACGCCATCAACGGCGTGCCGTCCAAGGGTCTGCTCCAGGTCATCTACCCGACCTTCAAGGCGTACCACATCTCCGGCACCAAGTTCGACCAGTACGACCCGGTCGCCAACATCGTCGCCGCCTGCAACTACGCGGCCGACCGCTACGGCTCGATCGACAACGTCAACAGCGCCTACTGAGCCGCTGTACGGCCACCCGTGCCATGCCGAAGGGCGGCACCCCGTGCGGGGTGCCGCCCTTCGGCGTACGGTGCGGGAGGCCGCGCGGGAGGCCGTGCGGGCCGTTACTTGCGCATGACCTCGGGCTCGTGGCGGCGCAGCAGCCGGGCGACCAGCACGCAGCAGACGGTCGCCATGAGGAGCTGGACGCCGAGGTCGATGCTCCACTGGGCGACGGTGTGCTCCCACAGCGCGTCCAGGTTGTCCGGGTTCTTGTGGTCCCACGGCGGCATCAGGTGGGCGAGGTCGAGCGTGGTGCCCGCGCCCGCGATGCCCCAGCGGGACGGCATCAGCCAGGCGAACTGCTCAAGGCCCGGCGAGCCGTACACCTGGAACAGGATGCCGGTGAAGACGACCTGGATGATCGCGAACATGACCAGCAGCGGCATGGTCTTCTCGGCGGTCTTCACCAGCGCGGAGATCACCAGGCCGACCATCATCGAGGTCAGGCCGAGCGCGATGACCTGGACGCACAGCTCCACGGCGGGCGGCATGAACAGGCCCTCGGCGGGCAGGTCACGGGTCGAGAAGCCGATGCCGCAGATGATCACGCCCTGGAAGGCGGTGATCACGCCGAGGACGATGACCTTGGACATCAGGTACGCGGACCGGGACAGGCCGGTGGCGCGTTCCCGCTCGTAGATCACCCGCTCCTTGATCAGCTCTCGTACCGAGTTCGCGGCGCCGGAGAAGCACATGCCGACCGCGAGGATCAGCATGATCGTGCCCGCGTCGCCGTTGAACCGGGAGTTCCCCGACGGCGGGCCGAGGCCGAAGTCGGCCGGGATGACCACCGAGACCGCGCCGAGCACGGCCGGCAGGATCACCATCAGGGCGAGGAAGCCCTTGTCGGAGGCGATCACCGACACATAGCGGCGGATCAGCGTCCACAGCTGGGAGCCCCAGCCCTGCGGCTTGGGCGGCCGGGCCAGCGCCTGCTGGGCCTGGTGCGGCAGCTGGACCGGCTGGGCGGCGACGGCGTCGATCTCCGCCGCGTACATCTGGTAGTGCTGCGAGCCCTTCCAGCGGCCCGCCCAGTCGTAGTCGCGGTAGTTCTCGAACGCGGAGAAGACATCGGCCCAGGTGGTGTAGCCGAAGAAGTTCAGCGCCTCGTCCGGCGGGCCGAAGTAGGCCACCGAACCGCCCGGCGCCATCACGAGCAGCTTGTCGCACAGCGCGAGCTCGGCCACCGAGTGGGTGACCACGAGGACCGTACGGCCGTCGTCTGCGAGGCCGCGCAGCAGTTGCATGACATCGCGGTCCATGCCCGGGTCGAGGCCGGAGGTCGGCTCGTCCAGGAAGATCAGCGAGGGCTTGGTCAGCAGCTCCAGGGCGACCGAGACGCGCTTGCGCTGGCCACCGGAGAGGGAGGTGACCTTCTTCTCCTTGTGGATGTCGAGCTTGAGCTCGCGCAGCACCTCCCCGATCCGCTCGGCGCGCTCCTGCTCGCTGGTGTCGGCGGGGAAGCGCAGCTTGGCGGCGTACTTGAGCGCCTTCTGGACGGTCAGCTCCTTGTGCAGGATGTCGTCCTGCGGGACCAGACCGATGCGCTGGCGCAGCTCGGCGAACTGCTTGTAGAGGCTGCGGTTGTCGTAGAGGACGTCGCCCTGGTCGGCGGGCCGGTAGCCGGTGAGCGCCTTGAGCAGGGTGGACTTGCCGGAGCCGGACGGGCCGATGACACCGATCAGCGACTTCTCCGGGACGCCGAAGGTGACGTCCTTGAGGATCTGCTTGCCGCCCTCGACGGTGACCGTGAGGTGGGTGGCCGAGAAGGAGACCTCGCCGGTGTCGACGAACTCCTCGAGCTGCTGGCCGACGATCCGGAAGGTCGAGTGGCCGACGCCGACGATGTCGTGGGGGCCGAGCAGGGCGGTGCCGCCCTTGGGCATCGGCTGGCCGTTGACGTAGGTGCCGTTGTGCGAGCCGAGGTCACGGATCTCGAAGCGGCCGTCGGGCGTGGCGTGGAACTCGGCGTGCAGCCGGGAGACCTGGAGGTCGGAGACGACCAGTTCGTTCTCCAGGGCACGGCCGATGCGCATGACGCGGCCGAGGGCCAGCTGGTGGAACGTGGTGGGGCTGCGGTCGCCGCCGTGCGGGGCGAAGGGCTGCTGGTGCGGCTGCCCGGCCTGGGGCCCGGCCTGGTTCGGGACCTGCTGGCCCGCCTGGTTCGGGACCGCGTGCGGGACCTGCTGCCCGGCCTGCTGCTCCGGCCAGCCCTGCGGGGGCGTGCCCCGCGGGGTCGGCGGGGCCTGGTGGGTGACCTCCTGGTGCACGCCCACCGGCTGCTGCGCCTGCTGCTGGTTCGGGACCTGCTGCTGTCCCGCCTGCTGCCGGTCCGGGGCGGCGGCGAGATTCAGCCGCGGGCCGTCGGTGGCGTTGCCGAGGTGGACGGCCGAGCCGGGACCGATCTCCAGCTGGTGGACCCGCTGACCGTGCACGAAGGTGCCGTTGGTCGAGCCGTGGTCCTCGATGACCCAACTCCGGCCGCCCCAGCTGATGGTGGCGTGCCGCCACGAGACCCTGGCGTCGTCGATCACCAGGTCGCCCTGCGGGTCCCGGCCCAGGGTGTACGACCTGGACGGATCGAGCGTCCAGGTCCTTCCATTCAATTCCAGTACGAGTTCTGGCACTCCACGCCCCACTACTTGTCCCCCGAAGTACCCCCGTCGTCGGGGGCCAGGGATGGTGAACATCCGGGGGAACTATTTCAGGCCCCGCACCGGATCCGAAAGTCGGGCCGCGTGAAGAGCTTGCGCACGCGCACGAGATGACCTACGCGAGCGCGCGTCCGGGCACTGCCCGGGCAGTGTCCGGGCAGTGTCCGGGCGCTGTTTCGGCATGGTCGCCAGGTCCGGCATGTTCGTACGCCGGGTCGCGGGTGGCGACCTCAGGGCCACTCGGGTGTCCGGCAGGCGGGACGGGGCGCGGGGGCCGCCGGGGTGCCCGATACGGTGGGACCACCATGAGCGCATCGCAGACCCCAGACGTTCCCACCTCGGACGTTTCCCCCTCTGACGTTCCGACTCTCCTCGTCAAGATCTTCGGTAAGGACCGCCCCGGGATCACCGCCGGTCTCTTCGACACCCTCGCCGCCTACTCCGTCGACGTCGTGGACATCGAACAGGTCGTGTCCCGTGGCCGGCTCGTGCTGTGCGCGCTGGTCACCGAACCGACCGTCGCGAGCCAGGGCGAGCTGCGGGCCACCGTGCACAGCTGGGCCGAGTCCCTGCGGCTGCAGGCCGAGATCATCTCGGGCACGGGCGACAACCGGCCGCGCGGCGAGGGCCGCTCGCACGTCACCGTGCTCGGCCACCCGCTGACCGCCGAGCAGACGGCGGCCATAGCGGCCAGGATCGCCGGCACCGGCGGCAACATCGACCGGATCTTCCGGCTCGCCAAGTACCCGGTGACGGCCGTCGAGTTCGCCGTCTCCGGCGCCGAGACGGCGCCGCTGCGCACCGCGCTCGCCACCGAGGCCGCCTCGGTCGGGGTGGACGTGGCCGTGGTGTCGGCCGGGCTGCACCGGCGGGCCCAGCGGCTCGTGGTGATGGACGTCGACTCGACGCTCATCCAGGACGAGGTCATCGAGCTGTTCGCGGCGCACGCGGGCTGCGAGGCCGAGGTCGCCGAGGTGACCGCCGCCGCGATGCGCGGCGAGCTGGACTTCGAGCAGTCGCTGCACGCCCGGGTCGCACTGCTCGCCGGGCTCGACGCGTCGGTGGTCGACAAGGTGCGCTCCGAGGTACGGCTGACGCCGGGCGCGCGCACCCTGATCCGCACCCTGAAGCGGCTCGGCTACCAGGTGGGGGTCGTCTCGGGCGGTTTCACCCAGGTCACCGACGATCTGAAGGAGCGGCTCGGGCTCGACTTCGCCCAGGCCAACACCCTGGAGATCGTGGACGGCAGGCTCACCGGCCGGGTGACCGGCGAGATCGTCGACCGGGCGGGCAAGGCGCGGCTGCTGCGCCGGTTCGCGGCGGAGGCGGGGGTGCCGCTGGCGCAGACGGTGGCGATCGGCGACGGCGCCAACGACCTGGACATGCTGAACGCGGCCGGGCTCGGGGTCGCCTTCAACGCCAAGCCGGTGGTGCGGGAGGCCGCGCACACCGCGGTCAACGTGCCCTTCCTGGACACCGTGCTGTATCTCCTGGGCATCACCCGCGAGGAGGTCGAGGCGGCGGACGACGGCGAGGGCGACCTGCCGCACTGACGCCCGCCCGGGCGGATCCGCGCGGTGACCCGCGGGGATCCGCCCGTACGCGAAAGGGCCCGGCTGTCGGACGACGGCCGGGCCCTTTCGCGTACGGGGAGGAGCGGGGCGCGCTCGTCAGTCGTGCGGGGTCCAGAAGCCGGTCAGGGTGCCGACGCCGTGCTCCAGGGACTTCCAGGAGCCGGTGAAGGTGAGGGTGGCGTAGGAGCCGGTGGGGAAGCCGCTGCGGCTCATCCGGGCGAGGTGGTCGCCCTCGGCCTCGCCCGCGAGGGCGTCGGCGAGCGCGTGCATCCCGGGGTTGTGGCCGATGAGGATCAGGCTGCCGACGGTGTCGGGGGTCTCGTTGAGCAGCGCGATGAGCTCGCCGAGGGATGCCTCGTACACCCGGTCCTCGTAGACCGTCCTCGGGCGCTCGGGCAGCTCGTGGACGGCGAGCTTCCAGGTCTCCCGGGTGCGCGCCGCGGTGGAGCAGACGGCCAGGTCGAAGGTGATGCCGCTGTCGGCGAGCTTGCGGCCGGCGACGGGGGCGTCCGTGCGGCCGCGCTCGGCGAGCGGGCGCTCGTGGTCGGAGGTGTCGGACCAGTCGGCCTTGGCGTGTCGGAGCAGCACGATCGTGCGGGTTGTGTCGACGCTCATGTGACACAGCTTGTCACGAAACGGGCCTTGTCGAGAGGGAGATCGTCAGAGCACGAGGGCCTGCTGGAAGTGTTCCAGGAGGCGTCCGAATCCGCCGTCGCCGCCGGTCACGGCCTGGGCCTCACCGGGGCCCGCTATGAGGAGGAAGAGGACGACGAACGCGACGGCCGGGAGGACCAGGGCCCACCAGGGCAGCCGGGTGTCGACTCCGGTCGGGCGCCCGGCCCGTACACCGCTGTGCGTGCGCGCCTCCATGGCCGCCTCCGTCGTGTGGGGATCTCCTCGCGTGGTGTTTCCGCGATGACTCCACCGTACGGAGCGGACCGGCCCCGGCCCATCAGGTGATCCACCCACTTACCCCTGACACCTGCCCCCTAGGGGATGGGGGGTTGTCCCCACCCCCGGGCGACGGGAAGAGGGCGAGGGGGCAGGGGGTCAGGGGGAGGCGATGGACGCGATGATGCCGATGACGACCGTGATGCCGATCATCGCGCCGAAGACGATGAGGAGCTTCTTCTGGCCGTTCGGGGGGTTCGGTTCGAGTACGGGCATGGGCTCAGTCTCGCATCTCAGCATTCGTCCTCGAACGTCCGGTCCCGTCCGGCGAGGGTGCCGACGATCATCTGCGGGATCATCAGGCCGCCCATCAGGGCGATCGGCAGGCCCCAGCCGCCGCTGTGCTGGTAGAGCACGCCGACGAGGAGGGGTCCGGGGATGGAGATGAGGTAGCCGACGCTCTGCGCGAAGGCGGACAGCTTGACCACTCCGGCGCCGGTGCGGGACCGCATGCCGATCATGGTGAGGGCGAGCGGGAAGGCGCAGTTGGATATGCCGAGCAGCAGCGCCCAGGCCCAGGCGCCGCCGGCCGGGGCGAAGTAGAGGCCGGTGTAGCCGCCGAGTCCGCACAGGGCGAGGACGACGACGATCGGGCCCTGGTTGCGCATCCGGGTGGCGAGGCCGGGGATGACGAAGGCCAGCGGGACGCCCATGACCATGGTGACGGCGAGCAGCACGCCCGCGGTGGAGGCCGGGACGCCCGCGTCGCGGAAGATCTGCGGCATCCAGCCCATGGTGATGTACGCGCCGGTGGCCTGGAGGCCGAAGAAGCAGGCGAGCGCCCAGGCGGTGCGGCTGCGGGCGACCCGGGGGGTCTTCGCGGCGGGGGCGGAAGCGGTGGCGGCGGCGGTGGAGGGCTCGGCCGGGCCGGTCGCCGGGGTGCCGGTCGCGGGGGTGCCGGTCGCGGGGGTGCCCGGCGTCGGGGTGCCCGCCGTCGAGGGGCCGGTCATGCCACGGTCGCGGATCAGCGGCAGCCACGGCAGCACGGCGACGGCCGCGAGGGCCGCCCAGATGCCGAGGCCCAGCCGCCAACTGCCGCCCAGCGCCTCGGTCATGGGCACGGTCGCGGCGGCGGCCACCGAGGTGCCCATGGCGAGGGCCATCGAGTAGAGGCCGGTCATGCTGCCGATGCGGTCCGGGAAGTACTTCTTCACGATGACCGGCATCAGCACGTTGCTGAGCGCGATGCCGACGAGGGCGAGGGCGCTGGCGGCGAGGAAGGAGACGGTGTTCCCGGCGAAGGCGCGCAGCACCAGGCCCGCCAGGATGGCCGCCATGCCCGCGCAGACCACGGCGGCGGGGCCGAAGCGGCGGGCAAGCCGGGGTGCGGCGATGCCGAAGACGGCGAAGCACAGCGGGGGCACGGAGGTGAGCACGCCGGCCACGCTGCCGCTCATGTGCAGCCCGGCGCTGACCTCCTTGAGCAGGGCGCCGAGACTGGTGATGGCGGGGCGGAGGTTGAGCGCCGTGACGACGAGCCCGACGGCGACGAGCCCGCCGACCCAGCGGGCGGGTCCTGCGGGTGCGGGAGCAGCGGTGCCCGCGCTGCTGCGGGTGGGCTGCTGGTTCCTGGTGGCGGGGTCGAGTGTCCGCTGCTCGTCTGACATGGGACCATCATAGAATCATGGGATGATTGGTTGTCCAGCCGTGAACAGACGGTCCGACGGGTCACCGACGGCCGGGCAGGGCGGGGCAGGGCAGGGCAGGACAACGGGACCGAACGGAAGGTGTGGTGCGCACATGGCTCTCGGACATCCGCGGCGCAGCGGGCTCTCGGACCAGGTGATCGCGGAGCTGCGGAACCAGATCACCTCGGGCGAGTGGCCGGTGGGCACCCGGATCCCGACCGAACCCGAGCTGGTGGAGCAGCTGGGGGTGGCCCGTAACACCGTCCGCGAGGCGGTCCGGGCGCTCGCCCACAACGGGCTGCTCGACATCCGGCAGGGTTCCGGCACCTATGTCGTGGCCACCAGCGAGCTGGCCGGGGTGATGCACCGCAGGTTCGCCGACTCCGACCCGCGGGACGTGGCCGAGCTGCGCTCGACCCTGGAGTCGTCGGCGGCGCGGCTGGCCGCCCAGCGGCGCACCGACCGGGATCTGAAGCAGCTGGACGGGCTGCTGGCGCGCCGCGAGGAGGTGTGGGCGACCGGGGACGCGGAGGAGTTCGTGACGGCGGACGCGGCCTTCCACCACGCGGTGGTGGTGGCCTCGCACAACGAGGTGCTGACCGAGATGTACGCCGACCTGGGCCATGTGATGCGGGCCTGGCTGCTCGGCGACGTGGGCGGTGAGCTGCGGCCGGAGAACCACATGGACCACGCGCGCCTGGTGGCGGCGATCCGGGAGGGCGACGCGGAGCGGGCGGCGGCGGAGGCGGCGAGCTATCCGTTCCTGTGTCTCAGGAGCCAGCAGCCGCCGGTTCGTGGGTGAGCCAGGCCGACCGGACCTCTTTCCAGCAGCGTCCGGTCACCTGGGCGTAGTCGGCGGGGCCGACCTCGACGGCGGCGCTGTCGGTGTCCACGTCCCACCAGCGGGCGCACTCGACGTGCAGCCGGATCCGGTCGGTGCGGGGGTAGGGGTTCTGGCAGTGGGCGGTGACGGTGGAGCCCTGGACCAGGGTGCGGCAGGAGGCCGCGAAGTCGTCGGCGGACACCTTCTCGGCCGTCGCCCGCTCGGCGGGCTCCACTCGCACGGCACCCGAGGTGGCGTCGGGGGCGGGCGCCGGAGCGGCCCCGACCTCGGCGGCGACGGCGAGTCCCGCCAGGCCCGCGAGGAGCGCGGCGGCCGTGACGAGCGCGGGGGTGCGGGGACGCGGGGGCGTGCGCATGTCCGTACCTCCTCCCCAGTCAGCAGCCGGAATGTCACGCTGAACGTCACGCTCTGACCCAGTCTGGGGTGATCCGCCGGACTTTTCGACTCGGGGAGCCGTACCCCGGGTACGACGCAGGGGCCGGACACCCGCCGTGGAGGCGGGCGCCCGGCCCCTGTGCGTACGGGGTACGTACGGGACGCGTCAGGCGCCGATCGCGTGCAGACCGCCGTCGACGTGGACGATCTCGCCCGTCGTCTTCGGGAACCAGTCGGAGAGCAGCGCGACGACACCGCGGCCGGCCGGCTCCGGGTCGGCGAGGTCCCACTTCAGCGGGGAACGGTCGTCCCAGACCGCCGCAAGCTCGCTGAAGCCGGGGATCGACTTCGCGGCCATCGAGCCGATCGGGCCCGCCGAGATCAGGTTGCAGCGGATGTCCCGCTCGCCCAGGTCACGCGCCATGTAGCGGTTGGTGGCCTCGAGGGCGGCCTTGGCCGGGCCCATCCAGTCGTACTGCGGCCAGGCGAACTGCGCGTCGAAGGTGAGGCCGACGACCGAACCGCCCTGGTGCATCAGCGGCAGCAGCGCCATGGTCAGGGACTTCAGCGAGAAGGCCGAGACGTGCATGGCGGTGGCGACGGACTCGAACGGCGTGTTCAGGAAGTTGCCGCCGAGCGCGTCCTGCGGGGCGAAGCCGATGGAGTGCACGACACCGTCGAGCCGGTCGCCCAGGTGCTCACGGACCTGGCCCTCCAGGCGGGCGAGGTGCTCGTCGTTGGAGACGTCGAGCTCCAGCACCTTGACGGCGTCCGGGTTGGGGAGCTTCTTGGCGATGCGCTCGGTCAGCGTCGGACGCGGCCACGCGGTGAGGATGATCTCCGCGCCCTGCTCCTGGGCCAGCTTCGCGGTGTGGAAGGCGATGGAGGACTCCATCAGCACACCCGTGATCAGGATGCGCTTGCCCTCGAGGATTCCGCTCATGTGATCAGTGACCCATGCCCAATCCGCCGTCAACCGGGATGACGGCTCCAGTGATGTACGAGGCGTCGTCGGACGCGAGGAACCGCACCGCGGCGGCGATCTCGCCGGGCTGCGCGTAGCGGCCCAGCGGCACCTGGGAGACGATCCCGGCGCGCTGGTCGTCGGTGAGGACGGCCGTCATGTCGGTGTCGACGAAGCCGGGGGCGACGACGTTGAAGGTGATGTTGCGCGAGCCGAGCTCACGGGCGAGGGAGCGCGCGAAGCCGACCAGGCCGGCCTTCGACGCGGCGTAGTTCGCCTGGCCCGCCGAGCCGAGCAGGCCGACGACCGAGGAGATCAGCACGACGCGGCCCTTCTTGGCGCGCAGCATGCCGCGGTTGGCGCGCTTCACGACCCGGAAGGTGCCGGTGAGGTTGGTGTCGAGGACGGACGTGAAGTCCTCCTCGGACATGCGCATGAGGAGCTGGTCCTTGGTCACGCCGGCGTTGGCCACCAGCACCTCGACCGGACCGTGCTTCTCCTCGATCTCCTTGTACGCCTGCTCCACCTGCTCGCCGTCGGTGATGTCGCACCGGACGGCGAGACAGCCGAGCTCGGCGAGCTCCGCCGGCGGCTCGCCCGAGCGGTAGGTGAACGCGACCTTGTCCCCCGCCTCGGCGAACGCGCGGGCGATGGCGAGGCCGATGCCCCGGTTTCCTCCGGTGACGAGAACCGAGCGGCTCAACGGATCACCCTTTCGATAGCGGTCTGGTATGCCGAAAACCTATCGGTCCGTTCCGCGATACGGAGAATCGAGCCCTGACAGTGGCTTGCGGGCCTTGCTGTCGGGTCCCTACATAAAGACCTGGGCACCGTCGCCGAAAACACGACATGATCTGGGACGACCGGTCTCAATCGACAGGAGACAGCTGTGCAATCTGGGACCCATTCCATCGACGAGGGCTTCACCGAGCTGCCGTTGCGCGCGCTCGCCGACGCGGCGCTCGCGCGGGCCCGCGCGCTCGGGGCCGAGCATGCCGATTTCCGCCTGGAGCGGGTGCGCAGTGCCTCCTGGCGGCTGCGGGACGCCAGGTCGGCCGGGTCCTCGGACACCACGGACCTGGGCTACGCGGTGCGGGTGGTGCACGGCGGGGCGTGGGGGTTCGCGTCCGGGGTGGACCTGAGCATGGACGCCGCCGCGCGGGTCGCCTCGCAGGCGGTGGCGATGGCCAAGCTGTCGGCGAAGGTGATCGCGGCGGCGGGCTCCGACGAGCGGGTGGAGCTGGCGGACGAGCCGGTGCACGCGGACAAGGTGTGGGTCTCGTCGTACGAGATCGACCCGTTCTCGGTGTCCGCCGAGGAGAAGAGCGGGCTGCTCGCCGACTGGAGTGCGCGGCTGCTGCGCGCCGACGGGGTGGCGCACGTGGACGCCTCGCTGCTCACGGTGTTCGAGAACAAGTTCTACGCGGACACCGCCGGCACCGTCACCACCCAGCAGCGGGTCCGGCTGCACCCGGAGCTCACGGCGGTCGCGGTGGACGCGACGACCGGTGAGTTCGACTCGATGCGGACGCTGGCGCCGCCGGTCGGCCGGGGCTGGGAGTATCTGACGGGCACCGGCTGGGACTGGGACCGGGAGCTGGAGGAGATCCCCTCGCTGCTCGCCGAGAAGATGCGGGCGCCGAGCGTCGAGGCCGGGCGGTACGACCTGGTGGTCGACCCGTCCAATCTGTGGCTGACCATCCACGAGTCGATCGGGCACGCCACCGAGCTGGACCGGGCGCTCGGCTACGAGGCGGCCTACGCGGGCACCTCGTTCGCCACCTTCGACCAGCTGGGCAAGCTGGCGTACGGCTCCTCGGTGATGAACGTGACGGGCGACCGCACCGCCGAGCACGGGCTCGCGACCATCGGCTACGACGACGAGGGCGTCCAGGGGCAGTCCTGGGACCTGGTGAGCGGCGGCACGCTCGTCGGCTACCAGCTGGACCGCCGGATCGCGAAGCTCACCGGCCTCGGCCGGTCCAACGGCTGCGCGTTCGCCGACTCCCCCGGCCATGTGCCGGTGCAGCGGATGGCGAACGTGTCGCTGCAGCCGGACCCGGGCGGGCTCGGCACCGAGGACCTGATCGGCGGCGTGGAGCGCGGGATCTACGTGGTCGGCGACCGTTCCTGGTCGATCGACATGCAGCGCTACAACTTCCAGTTCACCGGCCAGCGCTTCTTCCGGATCGAGAACGGGCGGCTCGCGGGCCAGCTGCGGGACGTCGCCTACCAGGCCACGACCACCGACTTCTGGGGCTCGATGGAGCAGGTCGGCGGCCCCCAGACGTACGTCCTCGGCGGCGCGTTCAACTGCGGCAAGGCCCAGCCGGGCCAGGTCGCCGCGGTGTCGCACGGCTGCCCTTCCGCCCTTTTCCGGGGCGTCAACATTCTGAACACGACGCAGGAGGCCGGTCGATGAGCCGCGTCAGCAAGCCGTACGAGCTCGTCGAGCGGACCCTTGAGCTGTCCCGCGCGGACGGGTGTGTCGTCATCGCCGACGAGGAGTCCTCGGCGAATCTGCGCTGGGCGGGCAACGCCCTGACCACCAACGGTGTCACCCGGGGCCGCACCCTGACCGTGATCGCCACCGTGGACGGCGCCCAGGGCACCGCCTCCGGTGTGGTGTCGCGTTCGGCCGTGACCGCCGACGACCTGGAGCCGCTGGTACGGGCCGCCGAGGCGGCCGCGCGGGCGGCCGGACCGGCCGAGGACGCGCAGCCGCTGGTCCAGGGCGGGCCGGTGTCGGCCGACTTCACGGAGGCGCCGGCCGAGACCTCGTCGGCCGTCTTCGACGCGTTCGCGCCCGCGCTCGGCGAGGCGTTCGCCCGGGCCCGGGCGGGCGGCCGTGAGCTGTACGGCTTCGCCCTGCATGAAATGACGTCCAGCTACCTGGGCACCTCGACCGGGGTGCGGCTGCGGCACGACCAGCCCAACGGCAAGCTGGAGCTGAACGCCAAGACGCCGGACCGCAGCCGCTCCGCGTGGGCCGGGCGGGCCACCCGGGACTTCCTGGACATCGACCCGGCCGCGCTCGACGCCGAGCTCGCGGTCCGGCTCGGCTGGGCGGAGCGCCGGATCGAGCTGCCCGCCGGGCGGTACGAGACGCTGCTGCCGCCGACCGCCGTCGCCGACCTGCTGATCTACCAGCAGTGGTCGGCGTCCGCGCGGGACGCGGCGGAGGGCCGCACGGTCTTCTCCAAGCCCGGCGGCGGCACCCGGGTCGGCGAGAAGCTGTCGGCGCTGCCGCTGACCCTGCGCAGCGACCCGCACGCGCCGGGCCTGGAGTCCGCGCCGTTCGTGATCGCGCACAGCTCGGGCGACACGTCCTCCGTCTTCGACAACGGTCTGCCGGTCCCCCCGGTCGACTGGATCAAGGACGGCAGCCTCGACCGGCTGGTCACCACCCGGCACTCGGCGGGGCTCACCGGGCTGCCGGTGGCGCCGGAGGCCGGGAACCTGATCCTGGACGCCGGTGGCGAGCGCACCCTGGACGAGATGGTCGCGGCGACCGAGCGCGGGCTGCTGCTGACCTGCCTCTGGTACATCCGCGAGGTCGACCCGGCGACGCTGCTGCTCACCGGTCTCACCCGGGACGGCGTCTACCTGGTGGAGAACGGCGAGGTGGTCGGCGAGGTGAACAACTTCCGCTTCAACGAGTCGCCGGTCGACCTGCTGTCGCGGGCCTCCGAGGCGGGTGTCACCGAGAAGACGCTGCCGCGCGAGTGGAACGACTGGTTCACCAGGGCGGCGATGCCCGCGCTGCGGGTGCCGGACTTCAACATGAGCTCGGTCAGCAAGGGCGTCTGACCCGCCTAGACTGGCCAGGACAACCGTTCAAGCCAAACCTCACCGAGGAGACTGACGATCGTGACCGACATCGTCGACGAGCTGAAGTGGCGTGGGCTCTTCGCCCAGTCCACCGACGAAGAGGCCCTGCGCAAGGCGCTCGCGGACGGTCCCGTCACGTTCTATTGCGGTTTCGACCCGACCGCGGCCAGTCTCCACGTCGGGCACCTGGTCCAGGTCCTCACCGTCCGCCGGCTCCAGCAGGCCGGGCACCGGCCGCTGGCGCTGGTCGGCGGGGCCACCGGTCAGATCGGTGACCCGCGGCCGACCGCCGAGCGCACCCTGAACGACCCGGAGACGGTCGCGAACTGGGTGAACCGGCTGCGGACGCAGATCGAGCCGTTCCTGTCCTTCGAGGGCGAGAACGCGGCGGTCATGGTGAACAACCTGGACTGGACCGCCGGAATGTCGGCGATCGAGTTCCTGCGGGACATCGGCAAGCACTTCCGGGTCAACAAGATGCTGACCAAGGACTCCGTGGCCCGCCGCCTGGAGTCCGAGCAGGGCATCAGCTACACCGAGTTCAGCTACCAGCTGCTGCAGGGCATGGACTTCCTCGAGCTGTACCGGCGGTACGGCTGCACGCTCCAGCAGGGCGGCTCGGACCAGTGGGGCAACCTGGTGGCCGGGCTCGACCTGATCCACCGGCTGGAGCCGGAGGCGCACGCCCACGCGCTGGCGACGCCGCTGATGGTCAAGGCCGACGGCACCAAGTTCGGCAAGACCGAGGGCGGCGCGGTCTGGCTGGACCCGGAGATGACGACGCCGTACGCGTTCTACCAGTTCTGGCTGAACGTGGACGACCGGGACATCTCGACGTACATGCGGATCCTGTCCTTCCAGTCCCGCGAGGAGCTGGAGGAGCTGGAGAAGGTGACGGCCGAGCGGCCGCAGGCCCGGGCGGCGCAGCGCGCGCTGGCCGAGGAGCTGACCACGCTGGTGCACGGCGCCGACCAGTGCCGGGCCGTGATCGACGCCTCCAAGGCGCTGTTCGGCCAGGGCGAGCTGGCCGACCTCGACGCGCCGACGCTGGCCGCCGCGCTGTCCGAGCTGCCGCGCGCCCAGGTGGCGGAGCCCGGCCTGGTCGTCGACCTGTTCGCCGAGGTCGGTCTGGCGCCGAGCAAGTCGGCGGCCCGCCGCACGGTGAAGGAGGGCGGCGCCTACGTGAACAACGTCAAGGTGACCGCCGAGGACGCCCAGGTGTCGGCGGACCAGCTGCTGCACGGCCGCTGGCTGGTGCTGCGCCGGGGCAAGAAGAACCTGGCGGCGATCGAGGTCGTCGCGGGCTGAGCGACCCGTACACCCACCGGAGGCCCGGTACGCGCGCGAGCGCCGTACCGGGCCTCCGGTGTATGCGGTGTGTGTGCCGCGCGTGTGCCGTGCGGGGGCTCAGGTGCGCTGTTTGTTGCCGCGCATCGCCGCCCAGACCATGTCCCCCACGCCCACCACGGCGATCGCGCCGATCAGCTGGAGGAGGTGCCGGGTCCAGTCGATGCCCTTCGTGTCATTGACTCCGATCCAGGTCGCGATCGCGTTGCCGAGCACACTGCCCAGAATGCCGAACACGGTCGTCAGCCAGAGCGGGATCTGCTGCTTGCCCGGCAGGATCGCCTTCGCGATCAGACCCAGGACGAAGCCCACAATGATCGCCCACAACCAACCCATCGTCGCCTCCTCGTGCGCATGTGTGCCCAGTCTCGGCCCATCGGCCATACGGCGCATGTCGGACGACTCCATACGTGCCCCGGCCTCCCCGGGCCGGGGCGGCGGGCGTACCGTGGCAGGAGGTCCGGACCGGGGAGAGTCCGGCGCAGTCGGGTGGTGGAATGTGATGCGGAAGCATGGCGGTACCGAGGTCTTCCGGATCACCGGTGCCCGGCAGGGGCTCGCCGACGACGTCCGGGGCAGACAGCGCCGGTACGTGATCTCGATGTCGGTCCGCACCCTGTCGGTGATCGCCGCGGCCTCGCTCTGGAACGTGCAGCGACCGGTGGCGATCGTGGCCCTGGTGGTGGGCGCGCTGCTCCCCTACGTCGCGGTGGTGATCGCCAACGCGGGCCGGGAGAACGCCCCTTCGCTGCCGTCGACCTACCTCACCGCGCCGGTGCGGCCGGCCCTCGGCACGGGCCGGGAAGCGGCGGGCGAGCGGGGCGATACGGAATACCATACGGAAAGCGCGTACCTCCGGGGCGATCACGCTGGGTGAGCGTCGAGCTCACGAAAAGCTCAGATCAATCATGAAGTTCCGGTGCACCGCACCCCATTCGCCGTGACATACTGCCTACGCGCTCCGCATCCCCCGTCGGAGCGACGGACCGATGCCGGGCAGCTCCCCCCGTGGCTGCTCGGCATCGCCCTTGCTGGACAATGATCAGGTGATCCTGGGTCCAGAGAGCGTGAGCGAAGAGAAGCCGATCTGTTCCGCGAAGGGCTGCCGGGCGGATGCCGTCTGGGTCCTCGCCTGGAACAACCCCAAACTGCACACGCCGGAGCGGCGCAAGACGTGGCTCGCGTGCGACGAGCACCGCGAGCACCTCTCCCAGTTCCTGGGTGTACGGGGTTTCCTGAAGGACGTCGTCCCGCTCGCCGAGTGGGAAGAGCCCGGCACCGCCGACTGAGCGCCGGGGGCCGACGTCGACCGGGCGCCCGCTGACCACCGTCCGAGCGGGAGCCCTCAGCCGCCGATCGCCGACATCGGGCGGTCGGGCTGGAGGAAGCTCGGGTCGTCGAGGCCCGAGCCGGCCTTCTTGCCCCACATCGCCTTCCGCCAGATCTCCGCGACCACCGCGTCCGGCGCGTCCGAGCGCAGCGTGGCCCGCAGGTCGGTCTCCTCGGTGGCGAACAGGCAGTTGCGCACCTGGCCGTCGGCGGTGAGCCGGGTCCGGTCGCAGGCCCGGCAGAACGGCCGGGTCACCGAGGCGATCACGCCGACGGTGGCCGGGCCGCCGTCGACCAGCCAGCGCTCGGCGGGCGCGGAGCCGCGCTCGCCCTCGCCCTCGGCGGTGAGGGTGAAGCGGGTGCGCAGCGACTCCAGGATGTCCCCGGCGGTGATCATGCCGTCGCGCTTCCAGCCGTGCTGGGCGTCCAGCGGCATCTGCTCGATGAAGCGGAGCTCGTACTCCTGCTCCACCGCCCAGGCCAGCAGGTCGGGGGCCTCGTCCTCGTTGAGCCCGGGCATCAGGACGGCGTTGACCTTGACCGGGGTGAGGCCCGCTTCGCGCGCGGCGGCCATGCCGTCGAGCACGTCCTGGTGGCGGTCGCGGCGGGTGAGGGTCTTGAAGACCTCGGGGCGCAGGGTGTCGAGGGAGACGTTGACCCGGTCGAGACCGGCCGCCTTCAGGGCGACGGCGGTGCGCTTGAGTCCGATGCCGTTGGTGGTGAGGGACAGCTTCGGGCGGGGTTCGAGGGCGGCGCAGCGCTCCACGATGCCGACCAGGCCGGGGCGCAGCAGCGGCTCACCGCCGGTGAAGCGGACCTCGGTGACACCGAGCTCGGTGACCGCGATCCGGACCAGCCGGACGATCTCGTCGTCGGTCAGCAGATCGGGCTTGGCCAGCCACTGCAGGCCCTCCTCGGGCATGCAGTAGGTGCAGCGCAGATTGCACCGGTCGGTGAGGGAGACCCGCAGGTCCGTCGCGACGCGGCCGTAGGTGTCGATGAGCATGGGACCCCTCCCCCTTCTCTTCCGGCGTCCGGCGTCCGGCGTCCGGTTTCTTCGCCTCGTGTTCGAGCCTACGTGACCCGTATGACATCGGGCACGGGCCGATTGTCACGAGGACGGCACCGGCCGCGTCGTAGAACCATACGACGCGGCCGGTGCCGTACTGCCGGAGGATTGCGGAACGTGTGCGGGTCAGTGCGCTCCGACGCCGGTGAGGGACTTGACCTCCAGCTCCGCGTACTTGCCCGCGTCCGGCTTTTCCTTGGAGAGGACCGAGCCGAGCCAGCCGAGCAGGAAGCCGAGCGGGATGGAGACCAGGCCGGGGTTCTCCAGCGGGAACCAGTAGAAGTCCACGCTCTTGAACATCGAGGTGGGCTTGCCGGAGACGACCGGCGAGAACAGCACCAGGACGACCGCCGAGATCAGGCCGCCGTAGATCGACCAGAGCGCGCCGGTGGTGGTGAAGCGCTTCCAGAAGAGGCTGTAGAGGATCGTCGGCAGGTTGGCGGAGGCGGCGACCGCGAAGGCGAGGGCGACGAGACCGGCGACGTTGAGGTCGCGGGCGAGGGCGCCGAGCGCGATCGAGACGACGCCGATGAGGACGGTGGCCCAGCGGGCGGCCCGTACCTCTTCCTTCTCGGTGGCCTGGCCGCGCCGGATCACGTTCGCGTAGATGTCGTGCGCGAAGGACGACGACGAGGCGAGGGTGAGTCCGGCGACGACGGCGAGGATGGTCGCGAAGGCGACCGCCGAGATCACCGCGAGCAGGATCGAGCCGCCGGTGGAGCCCGCGCCGCCGCCGATCTCCAGGGCGGCGAGCGGGGCCGCCGTGTTGCCCGCCTTGTTGGAGGCGATGATGTCGCTGTTCTTCAGGAGCGCGGCGGCACCGAAGCCGAGGACGATCGTCATCAGGTAGAAGGCGCCGATGATGCCGATGGCCCAGTTGACCGACTTACGGGCGGCCTTCGCGGTCGGCACCGTGTAGAAGCGGATCAGGATGTGCGGGAGTCCGGCGGTGCCGAGGACGAGCGCGATGCCGAGGGACAGGAAGTCCAGCTTCGAGGTGCCGGTGGCGCCGTACTTCAGGCCGGGCTTGAGGAAGGCGTCGCCCTTGCCGCTGTTGGTGGCGGCGGCGCCGAGCAGCTCCGAGACGTTGAAGTGGAACTTCAGCAGGATCAGGAAGGTGATCAGGAGGGTGCCCGCGATGAGCAGCACGGCCTTGACCATCTGGACCCAGGTGGTGCCCTTCATGCCGCCGATGGTCACGTACACGATCATCAGCAGGCCGACCAGGGCGACGATCGCGACCTTGCCGCCGTCGCTGGTGATGCCGAGCAGCAGCGAGACGAGGACGCCCGCGCCCGCCATCTGGGCGAGCAGGTAGAAGATCGAGACGACGATGGTGGAGGTGCCGGCGGCGGTACGGACCGGGCGCTGGCGCATCCGGTAGGCGAGGACGTCGCCCATGGTGAAGCGGCCGGAGTTGCGCAGCGGCTCGGCGACCAGGAGCAGGGCGACCAGCCAGGCCACCAGGAAGCCGATGGAGTAGAGGAAGCCGTCGTAGCCGAACAGCGCGATGGCGCCCGCGATGCCGAGGAAGGACGCGGCGGACATGTAGTCGCCGGAGATCGCCAGGCCGTTCTGGAAGCCGGTGAACTGGCGGCCGCCCGCGTAGAAGTCGGCGGCGCTCTTGGTCTGCCGGCCGGCCCACACGGTGATGGCGAGGGTGGCGACCACGAAGGCCGCGAAGAGGCTGATGATCAGCGGGCGGTGCTCGGTGGTCGCGTTGGCCGCCTGGAGCAGCCAGGGGCCGCCGTCGTACGCCGCGTCATGGGCGAGGGTCATGCGCCGGCCTCCGTACGGGATTCCATCTCCTGCTTGATGGCCTCGGCCTGCGGGTCGAGACGGTTCGCCGCGTGCCGCGAGTACAGCCAGGCGATGAGGAAGGTGGTCAGGAACTGGCCGAGCCCGAGGACGAGGGCGACGTTGATGTTCCCGACGACCTTGGTGCCCATGAAGCCGCCCGCGTAGTTGGACAGCAGCACGTACAGCAGGTACCAGGCGATGAAGGCGACGGTCAGGGGGAAGGCGAAGGAGCGGTAGGTGCGCCGCAGCTCGCCGAACTCGGCGCTCTGCTGCACCTCGACGAACTCCTCCGTCGTGGGCCGGGCGGGTGCGGCGCCTTCCGTACTGCTTCTGGGTGGCGGCGGTGCGTCGGTGGCCACGGTCTCTCCTCGAGATCCTTGCGATCCGTGCGATCCAGGGGACGCGGATGCGGTGGGCATGGACAAAAGGGGCCTCGCTGGGGAAAGGGGACCGGAGTCCGGTGTGGAGCTCCTCCCCTGCTCAACGGCACGGAGCGCGGTGCGAAGTGGTTCACGAGAGTGGTTTTCTTTCGCCCGATCTTCATGAAGTCTTCTCAACTCATTGATGGGCGGGGAAGATCAGCGATAACTTCGCTCGTCATGCACCTGCCCGCGCACGCTCCGTGCCGGGCAGTACAGACGTACGGATGATGTGGAGAACCCATGGCTCATCTGGGATCGCGGCGCGGCCGAGTACTCGCTCTGCCCGTCGGACTCGCGCTCACGGCTTCACTCGGATTCCTGCCCTCCGGCGCGGCCTCCGCCGCCGAGGCGAGCGGCGCGCCGAAGGCCGCGGCGGTCACCGAGGGACCGCAGCTCAGCTATGTCGTGAACATCGCGGGCGGGGACAGGACCGCCCGCTCGGTGAAGAAGGCGATCGCCGCCGCGGGCGGCGAGGTGCTCGTCTCGTACGACCGGATCGGCGTCATCGTCGTCCACTCGAAGAACCCCGACTTCGCGCCCGTCATACGCAAGGCCCGTGGCGTGGTGTCGGCGGGCGCGACCCGGACGGCTCCGCTCTCCGCCCAGTCCGCGTTCGCCGACGACTCGGTGGGCGGCGCCGCGCAGGCGCTGACCCCGGCCGAGGTGAAGGCCGCCGCGGCCGCCGCGTCGGACGACCAGGACCCGCTGGAGCCGTTGCAGTGGGACCTGCCGGCCATCAAGGCCGACAAGGCGCACCAGAAGACCCTGGGCAGCAAGCGGGTCACCGTCGGCATCATCGACACCGGTGTGGACGACACCCACCCGGACCTGGCGCCGAACTTCAACGCCGCCGCGTCCGCGAACTGTGTCAGCGGCAAGGCCGACACGACGCCGGGTTCGTGGCGTCCGAAGCCGGGCGAGAGCGACCACGGCACGCACGTCGCGGGCACCATCGGCGCCGCCAAGAACGGCGTCGGCGTCACCGGTGTCGCGCCGGGCGTGAAGCTGGCGGGCATCAAGGTCTCCACCCCGGACGGCTTCTTCTACACCGAGGCCGTGGTCTGCGGCTTCATGTGGGCGGCCGAGCACGGTGTCGACGTCACGAACAACAGCTACTACACCGACCCGTGGATGTTCGCGTGCAAGGACGACGCGGACCAGAAGGCGCTCATCGAGGCGGTCACCCGGGCCACCCGGTACGCCGAGCGCAAGGGCACGGTCAATGTGGCGGCGGCGGGCAACTCGGCGTTCGACCTGGCGGCCGACTCGATCGTGGACGACAGCAGCCCGAACGACACCACTCCGGGGCACCGGGTCATCGACCCGAAGAAGTGCCTCGACTACCCGGCGATGCTGCCGGGTGTGGTGACGGTCTCGGCGACCGGCGCGAAGGACCTGAAGGCGTCGTACTCGAACTACGGCCTCGGGGTCATCGACGTGGCGGCGCCGGGCGGCGACCGCACCGCGTACCAGCCGCCGCAGGCGCCCGCGACCAACGGTCTGATCCTGTCGACCACGGTCAACGGCGGCTACAACTACAAGGCCGGTACGTCGATGGCGTCGCCGCACGTGGCGGGCGTCCTCGCGCTGCTGAAGTCGACCCACCCGAAGGCGAGCCCGGCGGCGCTGAAGGCGATGCTCTACGCCCAGGCGGACGACCGCGCCTGCACCAACCCGTACGACATCGACGGCAACGGCACGGTCGACGCGGTGTGCGAGGGCGGCAAGCACAAGAACGGCTTCTACGGGGCCGGGATCGTGGACGCGCTGGACGCGGTCCGCAGGTAGTCCCGGCACCACAAGGACCGCCCGTGGCACCTGGTGCCACGGGCGGTTCGTGCGTCCATAGTGGGCCCATGGAAGACGTGGATCACGTGCACTCGGTGCACGAAGGCACGGTCCGTACGGGTACGGGTACGGGTACGGGTACGGGTACGGCGTCGTTGTGGTCGCTGCTGGGCGGCGATCCGGCGCTGCTCGGCCGGGTCGGGTACGGCGGGGTCTCCGGTCTGCTGCCCGCCCGGCTGCCGGTGATGGACCTGGCGCGGGCGACGGTCGCGGTGTGCGCGCTGGCGGCGGCGGAGCGGGCCGGGCTGCCGGGGCCGGTACGGGTCGACGACGGGGCGGTGGCCACCGCCTTCGTGAGCGAGCGGCACCTCCGGGTGGACGGCCGGGCACCGGAGTCCTTCGCGCCGCTGTCACGGTTCTGGCGGGCGGCCGACGGCTGGGTCCGCACCCACGCCAACTACCCCCACCACAAAGCCGCGTTGCTCGCCGCGCTCGGCACCGGGGACGCGGTGGACGCGGTGGCGGCGGCGATCGCCGAGCGGACGGCCGTGGACGTCGAGACGGCGGTGTACGGGGCCGGGGGCCTCGCGGTGGCGCTGCGGACGCCCGAGGAGTGGGCCGGGCACGAGCAGGGCCGGGCGGTCGCCGCGCGTCCGCTGCTCGCCCGGGAACGGCTCGACGAGGCGGCGCCGCGCGCCCGGTCGGGCCGGTTGCGGGTGCTCGACCTGACCCGGGTGATCGCGGGCCCGGTCGCCACCCGGACCCTGGCGCTGCTCGGCGCGGACGTGCTGCGGGTGGACCCGCCGGGCCGCCCGGAACTGCCGGACCAGCACGCCGACACGGACATCGGGAAGCGGACGGTCTCGCTCGACCTGGCGCGCCCCTCGGACCGCCGCACCTTCGGTGAACTCCTCGACACGGCCGACGTCCTGGTGACCGGCTACCGGCCGGGCGCGCTCGACCGCTTCGGCCTCGGGGACGACCTCGGGGGCCCTGGCGGCACGCGGCCGGGTCTGGTGGTCGCGCGGCTGTCCGCCTGGGGCGACTACGGCCCGTGGGGCGAGCGGCGCGGCTTCGACAGCCTGGTGCAGGTGGCGACGGGGCTCGCGGTGACGGAGGGTTCGGCGGCCGAGCCGGGCGCGCTCCCGGCGCAGGCCCTGGACCACGGCACCGGTTATCTGCTGGCGGCGGCGGTGCTGCGCGCGCTGACCGAGCAGGACCGGGAGGGCGGCAGCCGACTGGTGCGGCTCGCGCTCGCGCAGACCGGGCACTGGCTGAGCCACGGGCTGCCCCGGTACGAGCCGGAGCGGTACCTCGCCGCGTCGGACGGGCCGCTGGGGCGGCTGCGGTACGCCCGCTCCCCGGTGGCGTACGAGGGTGGCCCGGCGGACTGGTCGCGGCCGCCGGGCCGGTGGGGCGCGGACGCCCCGGGGTGGCTCTGACCGGGCCCGAGGGCCCGCCCTGACTTACGGCTTGACGAGGACCTTGAGGGCGGTGCGCTCGTCCATGGCGCGGTAGCCGCCGGGGACGCCGTCGAGGTCCACGGTGAGGTCGAAGACCGGGGAGGGGTCGACGGTGCCGTCGAGGACGTCGGGGAGCAGCTCGGGGATGTAGGCGCGGACCGGGGCGACGCCGCCGCGCAGGGCGATGTTGCGGTCGAACATCACGGAGAGGTCCAGGCCGGTGCCGCTGCCGTGCGGGACACCGACGTAGCCGATGGCGCCGCCGTCGCGGGTGATGGCGACGGCGGTGCGCATGGACTGCTCGGTGCCGACGGCCTCGATGACGGCGTGGGCGCCCTGGCCGCCGGTGAGCTCGCAGACGGCGGCCTCGGCGGCCTCGCCGCGCTCGGCGACGACGTCGGTGGCGCCGAAGCGGCGGGCGATGTCGGTGCGGGCGGTGTGCCGGCCGAGCGCGATGATCCGCTCGGCGCCGAGCCGCTTGGCGGCGAGGACGCCGCACAGGCCGACGGCGCCGTCGCCGACGACGGCGACGGTGGAGCCGGGCTTCACCCCGGCGCCGAGGGCGGCGTGGTGGCCGGTGCCGAGGACGTCGGAGAGCGCGAGCAGGGCGGTGAGCAGGTGGTCGTCGGATGCGGCGTCGGCGGGCAGCTTGACCAGGGTGCCGTCGGCGTAGGGGACCCGGACGGCCTCGCCCTGGCCGCCGTCGGAGCCGACGGTGCCGCCCCAGAAGCCGCCGTTGGGGCAGGAGGTCTGGAGGCCCTCGGCGCAGTAGTCGCAGGAGCCGTCGGACCAGACGAAGGGGGCGACGACGAGGTCGCCCTTGGCGAAGCCGCGGACGTCCTGGCCGGTCTCCTCGACGATGCCGAGGAACTCGTGGCCGATCCGCTGGCCGGGCTGGCGGGCGGACTCGCCGCGGTAGGCCCACAGGTCGCTGCCGCAGACGCAGGCGCGCAGCACCCGGACGACGACGTCGGTGGTCTCCTTGACGACCGGGTCGGGCACGTCCTCCACGCGCAGGTCGAAGGGGGCGTGGATGGTGGTGGCGCGCATGGGCGGACGTTCCTCGCTGTGCTGGTGCTCGGGGATGCTCGGGGGGTCGGGAGCCGATGGTCCGCGCTCAGGGGGTGGCGGCGCGGACCACGGTGGTACGACATTCACCGTACATCGCTCGGAGCGATTCTCAGCCGCGGGCCGACAGGCAGAACGGGTGCCCGGCCGGATCGGTCAGGACCCGCCAGCGGTCTTCCTCGGGCTGGTGCTCCGGCTTGCCCGCGCCCAGTTCCAGGAGCCATGCCTCGGCCTCGTCCAGGTCGTCGACGTCGAAGTCGAAGTGGAACTGCTGGGGAACGGTCTGGTCGGGCCAGCGGGGAGCGCGGTAGTCGTCGACCCGCTGGAAGCCTATGAGGAGCCCGTCCTCGCCCTGGAGACCGGCGAAGTCGGCGTCGGACTTCGGGTGCGGGACGAGGCCGGTGGCCCGCTGGTAGAAGGCGGCCAGTGCCAGCGGGTCCGGGCAGTCGAGGTTGATGGCGGAGAGCTTCATCTTCGGGGGCATGGCGGGCTCCTGACCGGCCGGGGGCGTTCGCGGCGTCACACACTAACGGGCCGTCACACCCCCACCGCCCCCAGCAACGACCCCGCCCCGTACGTCACCGCCATCGCCAGCGCCCCGCCGCCCACGTTGCGGAGCAGCGCCCGGGGAACCGGGGCCGCGCCCAGGCGGGCCGAGGTCCAGCCGGTGAGGGTGAGGGCGGCGAGGACCGAGAGGACGGTGATCCAGAGGCGGTGGGCGGGAGAGGGGAGGACGATCGCGAGGAGGGGGAGGAGGGCGCCGACCGTGAAGGCGAGGAAGCTGGCGACGGCCGCGTGCCAGGGGTTGGTGAGGTCGTCCGGGTCGATGCCGAGCTCCACGCGCGCGTGGGCGCGCAGGGCGTCGCGGGCGGTGAGCTGTTCGGCGGCCTCGCGGGCGACGTCCGGGGTGAGGCCGCGGGCGGCCAGCAGCTCGGTGAGTTCGGTGAGTTCGGCCTCCGGCTGCTCGCGCAGTTCGCGGCGTTCGGTGGCGAGCGCCGCCTTCTCCGAGTCGCGCTGGGTGGAGACGGAGACGTACTCCCCCGCCGCCATCGACATGGATCCGGCGAGCAGCCCGGCGAGGCCCGCGGTGAGCAGCGCGGAGCGGGAGCCGGTGGCGCCCGCCACGCCGACGACGAGGCCCGCGGTGGAGACGACTCCGTCGTTGGCTCCGAGCACGGCGGCCCGGAGCCAGCTGAGCCGGGAGCCGAGGCCGCCGCCGTGGGCCTCGTCGTGTACGGGTGCGGGCACGGGCGCTTCAGTCATCCTTCGAGCGTCGCACCCGTGGCCTCACCAGACGCGCACCGACCCGCCCGGTGCGAAGGCCGGGCTGGTGGCGCCCGCCGGGACCTCCGTCAGCGGCCGGGCGATCTCCTCGACGGTCGGCCCGTGGACGGCGGCGAGCGCGTCCAGGAGGGCGAGGTCGAAGCCGTACACGCGGGCCGCGTTGCCGCCGACCATGGCGGCGACCTCCTCCCGGGGCAGTCCGGCGTAGGCGATCCGCAGGCCCTCCCGGGAGTACGGCGTGGTGCCCTCGTCGTGCGGGTAGTCGGCGCCCCACATGATCTTGTCGAGGCCGATCCGGTCGCGCAGCGGCACCTCGTGCGGGCGCATGAAGCTGGCGCCGACGAAGCAGTTGTCCCGCCACACCTCGCCGGGGCCCTTGCCCATCGCCTCGGCGAGTCCGGCGCCGAACTTGGACTCGGCGGTGGCCGCCTTCGCCGAGGCCGCGACCAGCCGCCCGTGGTAGTAGTCCAGCATCTGCAGCACGCCGGGGATCCAGCCGGAGCCCTGCTCGGTGAGGACCAGTTTGAGACCGGGGTGGCGGCGGAAGGCGCCGCCGAAGATCAGGTGCCACAGCGCCCGGTGCGAGAACCAGGTGGTCTCCACCATGAACACCGCCCGGGCGGCCGGTTCGTCGCCGAGCGGCGGTGACGCGGAGCCGCCGTGGTGGTTGACCGGGACGTCGAGTTCCGCGCAGACCGCCCAGATCGGGTCGTACGCCTCCGAGTACAGCTCCGGCACCGGTGAGCCCGGCGGGACGCCCGGCAGCAGGATGCCGCCGGTGAGTCCGGCCTCGCGGGTCCTGCGGATCTCGGCGACGGCCGCGTCGACGTCGT
The DNA here is from genome assembly GCF_044748125.1 of Streptomyces sp. NPDC090025. Classification (NCBI taxonomy): domain Bacteria; kingdom Bacillati; phylum Actinomycetota; class Actinomycetes; order Kitasatosporales; family Streptomycetaceae; genus Streptomyces; species Streptomyces sp. NPDC090025. Next base: position 36,483 of record NZ_JBIVFL010000024.1, read on the forward strand.
TGAGCAGGATCTGTGTCACGCCCGCCCGGCGTCCGGGGGCGTCGGCGCAGAAGTCGGCCAGCCAGCGGTTGTGCGCCTGGAGTCCGGCCCAGCGCTGCGCGTACTCGGCGCGGGTCGGCGGCTGCGCCATCAGCGACGCCTTGGGGAAGAACGGCGGGATGGTGTTGGGGAAGACGACCTCGGCGACGATGCCGTCCGCCTCCAGTTCGCGCAGCCTGCGCTGCGAGTTCCAGTTGCGGTCGGCGGTGTCGGCGAGCAGGTCCTCGTACGGGTTGACGTAGGTCGCCGCCCAGGCGTCGAAGTCGTCGTGGTGCTTCTTCTCCAGGTACGGCTTGTAGTCCAGGAGGTCGGCGCCGGCGTGGCAGTCGGCGGAGACGACGGTGTAGCGGTCGGTCACGGCGTCACTCCCAGGGCCGGGAAGTCGTGGTCGGTGAGCCAGTGGCGGCCGACCTCGCGGGAGCGGGCCCAGGACGCCTCGACGGCGGCCTGGTCGGCGCTCTGGCCGAGTTCGGCGGGGGTGGGTCCGATCCGCCGGGCGATCGGGGCCAGTTTCCCGGTGTCGAAGCCGAACACCTCGGCGGCGGCGAGGCCGAGCATCCGCCGGGTCTCCTCGACCGGGATGTCGTGGAAGGTGTCCCGCAGCCACCCGCGGGTGCGCGGCCAGGTGCCCTCGGGGTGCGGGAAGTCGGAGCCCCACAGGATGTTGTCGACGCCGATCTCGTAGCGCTGGGCGAGTTCCCTGCGCTTGGTGTTGGTGGCGCAGATGAACATCTGCCGGTCCAGGTACTCGCTGGGCGGGCGCTTCAGCTCGGCGAACGGCGAGAGCTTCTTGCCGCCGTGCGCGCCGAGGTAGAGCCGGTCCATGAACCACAGCAGGTTCGGCAGCCACCAGCAGCCGGATTCGGCGACGCCGAACTTCAGGCCGGGGTGCCGCTCGAACACGCCGGACCAGAGCAGGAACCACAGCGGGCGGGCCGGCCAGAAGGTGACCTCGGAGACGTAGATGCCGAGGTGGTCGCCGTACTCCTCGCGCGGTGCGGCGCCCGAGTGGGTGACCACGGGCATCGCGGTCTCGGCGGCGGCCGCCCACACCGGGTCGTAACGGCGGTCGTGGTAGGGCGCCTTGTCCACCCACATGGAGGGGATCATCAGCGCGCCGAGCCCGGACTCCTTGGCCCGGTGGATCTCCGCGACGACCTCCTTGGGGTCGGCGGTCACCGGCAGCAGCGCCACCCCGCAGTGGCGTTCCGGGTTCTGTGCCACGAACTCGGCGAGCCAGCGGTTGTGCGCCTTGGCGCCCGCCATGCCGAGCTCGGGGTCCTGGTCGCCGGAGAGGCCGAGGCCGACGCCGAAGGGCGCGGCGGTCTGGCTGTCGACGGCGTCCGCGTCGGGGAAGACCACCTCGGCGGCGACGCCGTCGCCGTCGAGTTCCTTGATGCGCTGCGCGGTGTCCCAGCCGCCGCGCAGCCCTTCCTCGTTGTCGCTGAACCACTTGTCGGCGAATGCCTCGTTGCGCACCCCGAGCCGGGTCATGGCCTCGCGGCGGGCGTCCCGCCCGGCGAGGAAGTCGTCGAAGGCGCGGTGGAAGCGGGAGTCGAGATAGGGCCGGTACTCCTCGGTGGGGAGCCCGGCGTGACAGTCGGACGAGATGATCAGATACGGGTCCTCGTGGCTCATGGCCAGGCCCTCTCAGTCGAGGATGAAGCTCTCCAGGTACGACGGGGCGGCGCGGTCGAGCATCGACTGCGAGCGCGCCCTGATCTGCCGGTCGCTGTGCTCGCTCGCCGGGAGCATCCAGAACCGGTCGGCCCTGATGCCGTCGACGACGTGCCCGGCGACCTCCTCCACGGGGGTGAAGGCGACCTCGTGCCCGGCCTCCTTCATCGCCGTCTCCCACTGGTCGAGACTGCGGTACGGGGTGCGGCGCGGGCGCTCCTTGGCGAACCGGTCGGGCCGGTTGCGGTGCGACTCCCACAGGCCGGTGCGCAGCATGTGCGGGCCGGGGAACAGCACCGAGGCGGTCACCTGGGCGCGTTCGGCCTTGAGGTGGGCGTAGAGCGACTCGGTCATGGTGACGACGGCGGACTTGGTGACCGCGTAGACGGAGGCGGTGGGCAGCGGTGCGATGCCGCCGTCGCCGGATGAGGTGTTGACGATGTGGCCGGGTTCGCCGCCCGCGATCATCCGGGGCACGAACGCCTGGATGCCGTGGAAGACGCCCCACACGTTGACCGCGAAGGCCCACTTCCAGTCGTTGGGCTCGTGCTCCCACATCCGGCCCTCGGCGCCGGAGCCGACGCCCGCGTTGTTGCAGAGCACGTGGACGGCGCCGAAGGTGTCGTACGCGGCGTCGGCGAAGGCCCGTACGGAGTCGGCGTCGCTGACGTCGACCGTCCGGGCGAGGATCTGCGCGCCGTCCGCCATCAGTTCCTCGGCGGCCTTGGCGAGCGGAGCCTCCTCGACGTCGCCGAGGACGACGGAGAGCCCTTCGGCGGCGAACCTGCGGGCCATGGCGAGGCCGATGCCGCTGGCGGCGCCGGTGACGACGGCGACCTGTCCCTCTCGGAGTTCCATCAGCCGGCGCTCCCCTCGGGCGGGGCGTCGAGCGCCTGCTGCGGGTCGTCGTAGCGCTGGTGGAGGAAGGGCAGCAGGGCGCTGGGGTCGATCCGCTCGACCACCCGGCCCTTCTGGTCGGTGGTCTTCTCGCCGATGGTGATCTCGACCAGGCGGCGCACCGGGAGGTCGGCGACCGGGTCGTACATCGACTCGCGGAGCACCACGTCGCCGGTGATCCGCTCCAGCTTGCGGACCTTCTCGTTGCGCACGCAGTGCACCAGGACCGGGTCGCCGTCGAAGCCGGAGCCGTCGACGGCGGGCAGGAACTTGAAGTAGAAGTCGGTCTTCTCGGTGGGCTCGGGCGGGGTCAGTTCCTCGGAGACGGCGCCGCGCACCTCGACGAAGGCGATGCCGTGCCGGGCGAGCCGGGCGGTGACGACGAGGCCCTCGCGTTCGACGGTGACCTCGCCGAGCTTCTTCGGTTCGCCGAAGACCTCCCGGCCGCCGGTCAGGGCGCGCTCGTGGGTCATCGGCATGACCAGCGGGTACCAGCCCTCCTGGGCGCCGTGGGCGGCGGCGACCGCGACGGAGCCCGCGCCGAGCGGGTAGCCGGGCAGGTCGACCTTGCTGATGTTGGCGCGGACCAGTGGGCGTCCGGCCGGTTTGAGCGGCGGCGGCAGGACGGCCGCGATGACGTCCGGGTCGGTCTCCCAGACGGCGACGACGCCGGTGGACCAGATGTCGGGGATCTTGGCGCTCTTGGCGCGTGTGGCGGCGATCTCCGCCTCGGTGCGCGCCCCGTACCGTACTCGTGCCATGACGTACCACCCTTCGGAAAGGTCGGGAAGGTATCGGCCTGTAACACAGTTACACCGGTGGCCCGGCGGGGTAAAGAGCCGTGCACGGACGAGAGTTGGGGGAGACCGGAAACCGATGGCACGCAGCGCACTGACCCGCGACGGGGTCCTGGACACGGCGGCCGCCCTGGTCAGGGAGCACGGCCCGGCCGCCCTCACCATGCGGCGGCTGGCCGCCGAGCTGGGCACCGCCGTCACCTCGATCTACTGGCACGTCGGCAACCGCGAGCAGCTGCTCGACGCCCTCGTCGAGCGCACCGTGGCCGACCTCGGCACGCTGCGCCCGCACGGCGCCGACCCGGCCGAGCGGATCGTCTCGGTGGCCCTGCTGCTGCGCCGCGCGCTGCGCGACCGGCCGCACCTGGTCGCCATGGTGCACGAACGGGGCCTCACGGAACGCATGTTCCTGCCCGCGCAGCGGGCCCTGATCCACGAGGCGCACGCGGCCGGGCTGCGCGGCGGGCGGGCCGCCGAGCTGGTCCGCGCGGTGCAGTTCCAGGTGGTCGGCCATGTCCTGGTGGAACGCAACCGGGAGCGCTCCCCCGCCCAGTCCCCGGCCGAGACCGAGCTGTGGGCGACCGATCCGGTCACCGCCCAGGCCACCGAGGCCGATCCGGAGCTCGCCCGGACGCTGGCCGAGCCGGTGGACACGGAACACCTCTTCGTGCTGGGTGTACGGGCGCTGGTGACCGGCCTGTTGGGGTGAACCGCGGCCCCGCCGGGGCGCCCGGACGGGCGGTCCGGGGCGGCCGCGACCGGTGCCGTGGAGACGATTCCGGCCGCGCGGAACGGCACCGCGCGTCCGAGTGTCCGTCCCGGCCCGTATTCTCAGTGACCATGCTCGACGACCGCACGACCGCAGCGACCTGGCCGGCCGCGTACCCACAGGGGTACGCGGTCGTCGACGTGGAGACCACCGGTCTCGCCCGCGACGACCGGATAGTGTCGGCCGCCGTCTACCGGCTCGACGCCCAGGGCAACGTCGAGGACCACTGGTACACCCTGGTCAACCCCGAGCGGGACCCGGGACCGGTGTGGATCCACGGGCTCACCAGCGACCTCCTGGAGGGCGCGCCGCTGTTCCCGGAGATCGCCGCGGAGTTCTCGGCGCGGCTCGACGGCCGGGTGCTCGTCGCGCACAACGCGATGTTCGACTGGCAGATGATCGCCCGCGAGTACGCGCGCGCCGAGGCGACCGCGCCGGTGCGGCAGCGGCTGTGCACCATCGCGCTGTCCAAGGAGCTGTCACTGCCGCTGCCCAACCACAAGCTGGAGTCGCTGGCCGCGCACTTCGGCGTGGTGCAGCAGCGCGCGCACAACGCGCTCGACGACGCCCGGGTGCTCGCCGAGGCGTTCCGGCCGAGCCTGCACGCCGCCGCCGAGCGGGGCGTACGGCTGCCGCTCCTGGAGTGCCGCCCGCTGACCGAGTGGGCGTCGGCGCCCGAGCGCCCGCGGATCGGCTACCAGGCTTCGTACCGCCCGAACACCTGGCGTCCGGCCCGGAAGCGGCCGCCGTGCCCGTACCCGAACCCGGGACGGTACGAGACGGACAAACCGCTCAAGCAGGGCATGCGGGTGGCGTTCTCCGGGGACACCTCCATCGACCGCGAGCTCCTGGAGGACCGCACGGTCGAGGCCGGGCTGCACGTGGCGTCGAGCGTGTCGCGGCTCACCAGCCTGCTCGTCACCAACGACCCGGACGCCGCCACCTCCAAGACCCAGAAGGCGGCCGCCTACGGCACGCCGGTGATCGACGAGGCCGCGTACACCCAGCTGCTGCGGGACGTGGCGGCGGCAGACGGGTGACGGCCCTGCGGCACAGGGCGCGCCGTCCGGGCCGCGCCCCGGCCTGGCACCACCCTGTGGCGCATGGCACGTTGTGAGGTCTGCGGAAACGATTACGGCATGTCCTTCGAGGTGCACGCGCAGGGCGCGGTGCACGTCTTCGACTGCTTCGCCTGCGCCATCCACCGCATGGCGCCCATCTGCGAGCACTGCCGGGTCCAGATCATCGGCCAGGGCGTCGAGGTCCAGGGCAGCTGGTACTGCGGGGCGCACTGCGCCCGCGCCGAGGGGCGGGTGGGGATCGTCGACAAGGTGTGAGCGCGGGGTCCGGGCCCGCTGGGCCGACCCCCGTGCCACCGTCCCACGACCGAGTTGTACGGTCATGGGGTGTACCGCTTCCTGTTGTCCCGGCAGTGGGTGATCCTCACCCTCATCGCCCTCGTCCTCATCCCCGTGATGATCGAGCTGGGGTTCTGGCAGTTCCACCGGCACGAGCGCCGGGTCGCCCAGAACACCCTGATCGCGGACAACCTCGCGGCGAAGCCGGTCCCGGTCGAGCGGCTCACCTCCCCCGGGCACACCGTCCCGCGCGCCGACTACTGGCGGCACGTCACCGCCACCGGCACCTTCGACACCGAGCACGAGGTCGTGGTGCGCCGCCGGGTCGCCGCGGACGAGCGGGTCGGCGTGCACGTGCTCACCCCGCTGGTCCTGAAGGACGGCGGGATCGTCCTGGTCAACCGGGGCTGGATCCCGCAGTCCGGCAACCAGCGCGACTTCCCCGACGTGCCGCCCGCGCCCAAGGGCGAGATCACCGTGACCGGCCGCCTGATGGCCGACGAGACCACCGGCGCCAGCGGCATCAAGGACCTCAAGGGCCTGCCCGACCGTCAGGTCATGCTGATCAGCAGCGCCCAGCAGGCGGCGCTGATCGGCCGCCCGGTGCTCGGCGGCTATCTGGAGCAGACCGCGCCGGACTCCCCCGGCGGCTCGCCCGAGCTGATCCCGGACCCGGACCACGACTCGATCGGCGCGCACATGGCGTACGCGGTCCAGTGGTGGCTGTTCACCGCCGGTGTCCCGGTGGGCTGGGTGATCCTGGTGCGGCGCGAGAAGCGCGACCGGCAGGCCGCCGCCGAGACCGCCGCCGCCGACACCGACGGGGCCGAAGGGGCCGACGGGGCCGCGGAGCCGGCCGGGGCGACCGCCTGATCTGATTGACCGTCGCCACTTGCGGGAACAGCCCAAAGCGTGACGCAACGTATCGACGACTATGCCCTGATCGGCGATCTGCAGACCGCCGCGCTCGTCGGCCGCGACGGCTCGGTCGACTGGCTCTGTCTGCCACGCTTCGACTCCGCCGCCTGTTTCGCCGCCCTGCTCGGGGACGAGGACAACGGGATGTGGCGGATCGCCCCCAAGGGCGCCGGCCGCTGCACCACACGTCGCTACGTCGAGGACACCCTGGTCCTGGAGACCTTCTGGGAGACCCGCACCGGCACCGTCAAGGTCGTCGACTTCATGCCGCAGCGCGACCGCGCCCCCGATCTGATGCGGATCGTGGAGGGCGTCAGCGGCACCGTCGACATGAGCTCGGTGCTGCGGCTGCGCTTCGACTACGGCTCGATCGTGCCCTGGATGCGCCGCAACGACGGCCACCGGGTGGCGATCGCCGGACCCGACGCGGTCTGGCTGCGCAGCGAGCCGCAGGTGAAGACCTGGGGCCAGCAGTTCTCCACCTGCTCGGCGTTCACCGTGAGCGCGGGCCAGAAGGTGGCCTTCGTGCTCACCTGGCACCCTTCGCACGAACCGCGCCCCGACCTCGTCGACCCCTTCGAGGCGCTGGAGCAGTCGGTCGCCGACTGGCGCGACTGGTCCGCCCGCTGCGGCTACCAGGGGCCCTACCGGGACGCCGTGATGCGCTCCCTGATCACCCTGAAGGCACTCACCTACGCGCCGACCGGCGGCATCGTCGCCGCGCCCACCACCTCGCTGCCCGAGGAGATCGGCGGGGTGCGCAACTGGGACTACCGGGCCTGCTGGCTGCGCGACTCCTCGCTCACCCTCGGCGCGCTGCTGTCCGCCGGGTACGTCGAGGAGGCGGCGGCCTGGCGGGACTGGCTGCTGCGCGCGGTGGCGGGCGATCCCGCCGACCTCCAGATCATGTACGGCCCGGCGGGCGAGCGGCGGCTGCCCGAGTCGGCACTGCCCTGGCTGCGCGGCTACGCCGACTCGGCCCCGGTGCGCACCGGGAACGCGGCCGTCGAACAGCTCCAGCTCGACGTCTACGGCGAGGTGCTCGACTCGCTGTTCCGGGCCAGGGACGCCGGGATCCCGGCCGAACGGCACGCCTGGAACCTCCAGCTGAGCCTGCTCGGCTTCCTGGAGTCGACCTGGCGGGAGCCCGACGAGGGGCTGTGGGAGGTGCGCGGCGGGCGGCGGCACTTCACCCACTCCAAGGTGATGGCCTGGGTGGCGGCCGACCGGGCGGTGCGCACCCTGGAGGACGATCCCTCGCTGCCGGGCGACCCGGCCCGCTGGCGGGCGATGCGCGACGAGATCCACGCGGAGGTCTGCGCGCGGGCCTTCGACCCGGTGCGGAACACCTTCACGCAGTCGTACGGCTCGCGCGAGCTGGACGCGGCGACCCTGCTGATCCCGCAGGTCGGCTTTCTGCCGCCGGACGACCCCCGGGTGGTCGGGACGGTCGACGCGGTACGGGCCGAGCTCACCCACGACGGCCTGGTGCGCCGCTACTCGACGGAGGGCGTCTCGGTGGACGGGCTGCCCGGCGAGGAGGGCACCTTCCTGGTCTGCTCGTTCTGGCTGGCGGACGCGCTGCGGCTGACCGGCCGGGTGAAGGAGGCCAGGGAGCTGTTCGAGCGGCTGGTCGGACTGTGCAGCGACGTGGGGCTGCTCGCCGAGGAGTACGACCCGGTGACGGGCCGCCAGCTGGGGAACTTCCCGCAGGCGTTCAGCCACATCGGCCTGGTCGGCACGGCGTTCGCGCTGGCCGCCGAGGAGGACGACGCGGCAGGATAGGGCCATGGATCTTGGACTGAAGGACCGTGTGTACGTGGTGACCGGCGCGACCCGCGGGCTCGGCCGGGCCTCCGCCGAGGCGCTGCTCGCCGAGGGCGCGAAGGTGCTGCTGACCGGGCGCGAGGAGGAGACGGTCGCGGAGGCGGCGGCCGCGCTCGGCCCGGACGCGGCGGGCGTCGCCGCCGACAACGCCGACCCGGCGACGCCCGGGCGGCTGATCGCCGAGGCGCGGTCCCGGTTCGGCGCGTTCGACGGGGTGCTGATCAGCGTGGGCGGCCCCGCGCCCGGCTTCGCCGCCGACAACACCGACGAGCAGTGGTCGAGCGCCTTCGACACGGTGTTCCTGGGCGCGGTACGGCTGGCCAGGGCGGCGGCCGAGGCGCTGCCGGAGGGCGGGGTGATCGGCTTCGTGCTGTCCGCCTCGGTGCACGAGCCGATCTCCGGCCTCACGATCTCCAACGGGCTGCGCCCGGGTCTCGCGGGCTTCGCCAAGTCGCTCGCCAACGACCTGGGCCCGCGCGGCATCCGGGTGGTCGGGCTGCTGCCGAACCGGATCGACACCGACCGGGTGCGCTCGCTCGACGCGCTGTCCGGCGACGCGGAGGCGGCCAAGGCGGCGAACGAGGCGGGGATCCCGCTGCGCCGCTACGGCACCCCGGACGAGTTCGGCCGTACCGCCGCGTTCCTGCTCTCCCCCGCCGCCTCGTACCTGACCGGTGTGATGCTGCCGGTGGACGGCGGCGCGCGCGGCGGCTTCTGACGCCCGGGCAGGCCGTGGGCCCGGCCGGTGGGCTCAGGTCACCCGGCGGGCCCGGTGCTTGACCGCGCGCAGCCGGGCCTCGGTGGGCAGCGCGGAAAGGCCGGTGGCGGTACGGGCGTTGCCGAGCGCCTCGGTCGCGAGCGTGGTCAGCGCGTCCGCCGGGGAGGCGTACGGCTCCAGGAGCAGCGCGACCCGGGTACGGGGGGCGGTGCGCCGCCCGTGCAGCATCACCCGGGCCCGGGCGACGCCCTCCTGGGCCGCCGCGTCGGCCTCGACGACGGCCTCCAGGGCGCGGCCGCGCAGCAGGGCCGCGTCGCCGTCGCCGCTGTCCACCACGACCTCGGCGAGCCGGGCCCGGCGGAACTGGACGACCAGCCACCACAGGGTGAGCAGCACCACGAGCCCGAGCAGGGCGATGACCGCGGGCCACCACCAGCTCTCGGCCCGCCAGTGCTGCCGCTGGGAGCGGGTGAGCAGCACGTCGTCGGCGTCCGACCAGGGCCACCAGGACGGCACGGCAAGGCCGAGTCCGGCGGCGAGGACGGCGCCGCCGCCGAGGAACAGCACGAGCCCGGCGAGGCCGAGCACGATCCGGTTGACGCGCCGAAGCAGCACCGTCACCGCCTCACCCCTTCCTGGGCGGCCTGGCCACCCGTACGGTCAGCGCCGGCGGGAAGGCGAGGCCGAGTTCGTCGATGCCGCCGGCCAGGACGGTCTCCAGGTCGGCGCGGACCTCGTCGAGTTCGCGGAAGTGCGACAGGGCCCGGACGCCGACCTTGGCGCGGCCCATCCTGACCCGTACCGACTGCACGCCGGAGACCTCCATGGCCCGGTCGCGCAGGGCGAGGGCGGCGGCCTCCCGGTCGAGTCCGGCGCGGACGTCGGGGTGTTCGCGGCGCATCGGCAGCACCGCGCGCAGCCCCGGGGTGAGGGCGAGCAGCGCGAGCCAGAGGCCGAGCAGCATGGCGACGGCGGCGGCGGTCAGCACCCAGGTGTTGTCGAGCGGCCGGGTGGCCAGCTCGTCGGCGAGGGAGCGGCGCCAGGACATCGCGGAGTGGTCGGCGCGGACGGCGGCGACGTCGTAGAGGAGCAGCCCGGCGGCGCCGAGCAGGACGACGCCGACCAGGGCGGCCGGGATCCGGCGCACGGCCCAGAACCGGCGCACGGGCGGGGTGCCGGGGGCGGGTTCGGGGCGGTGGTGGCTGTCGTGGCGGTCCGGCCGGTCCGGGTCGCCGAGCACGGGCACCGGTCCGCCGGTGGGTCCGGGGGGCGGTCCTGTGGTCATCGCAGGTGCCCCCGCTTGTCGTGGTCGTGCGCGGTCAGCGGCGAGTGGAGTTTCTCGACGTGGACGGCGACCTCGTGCACGTCGAGGCCCGCCAGGGTCTCCACCCGGTGGCGGACCCGGCCGCGGACGGCGCCGCACTGGCGGCCGATGTCGGACGGGTAGGCGAGTTCGAGGCTGACCGAGACCCGGGCGCTGTCCCGGTGCACCACCACGGTGGCGTGCGGCGGCTGGCCCCCGTCCGGGACCGTGCCGATCGCCTCGCGGGCGGCCCGGGCCGCGATCTTGGCCACCACCCGGTCGGCGATGGTGGTCGCGCCGCGTTCGGCCGCGCCCACCCGTTCACCCCGGGTGCCGGGGGCGGGGCGCCGGGCCCCCGGGTGCTTCGCCAGGTCCGGCACCCGGGTCACCGCCGCCGGTCGCCGCGCTCACGGCCCCGGAAGAGGTCGCCCGCCTCCAGGTCGCCGTCGAGGAACCGCCCCGCCACGAAGCCGATCGCGCCCAGGGCCGCGACCAGCAGGAAGGCACCGAAGCCGCCGAAGTACCCGGCGAAGCCGAGCGCCATGCCGGCCACCAGGCCGACCACCGCCATGCTCATGCTGCGTCCTCTCCGCTCGCTCGTACCGCTCGTACCGGGGGCTGTCGGCTACTGGAGCCGCGACTCCGGTTCGTCCTCCTCGTCGTCGGGCAGCTTGACGTCGCTGACCGCGATGTTGACCTCGACGACTTCGAGGCCGGTCATCCGCTCGACGGCGGCGACCACGTTCTCCCGCACGGCGGCCGCGACATCGGCGATGGAGACGCCGTAGTCGACGACGATCTCCAGGTCGAGCGCGGTCTGCACCTCGCCGACCTCGGCCTTGACGCCCCGGGTCACGCCGGACTTGCCGCCGCCACCGCCGGGGACCCGGTCCCGGACGGCGCCGAGGGTGCGGGAGAAACCGCTGCCCATGGCGTGCACGCCGACCACGTCACGGGCGGCGAGCCCGGCGATCTTCTCGACGACGCCGTCGGCGATGGTGGTACGGCCGCGGGAGGCGGGGTCGCCGCCGCCGCGCCGGGTCACCGGGGAGCGTTCCTGGCCCTGACCCGGGCCGGACTTCTGGTCGGAGTGCGCGTTGTCAGCCATCGCCACCCGTCCCTTCTGTGGGTTTTCAGCTCATTCGCTCACATTAAGGCCGCTTGCCCGGTCTCGCGCCGGGGATGCGGCAGGCTTGCGCCATGACGACGGACCGGTTGTTGCCGCTCGGTGAGGCGGCGGACGGCGCGTGGCTCGCGGAGCGGGTGGCGCGGGCGGTACTGGGGGCGGCGGCCCGTGGGGTGCCGGGGGTGCGGGCCGAGCGGCCGCGGTTCCGGCTCGCCGAGGACGCGGCGGGCGACGGCGGGACGGCGCCCTTCCCCGTACCGCCGGGCGGGTTGCCGCCGGGGCCGCTGCGGGTGGCCCTGGACTTCGCGGCGGTGGCCGGGCGGCCGCTGCCGGAGCTCGCGGACCGGGTACGGGCGGCGCTGCGGGGCGCGGCGGAGGGGGTGCTGGGCCTGGTGGTGGCGGAGGTGGACCTGCGGGTGACGGAGCTGCTCGACCCGGGCCAGGACGGGGCGGCGGGCCCCTCGGCCGATCCGTCGGCCGCCCCTTCGGTGGACCCGGCCGGGAATCCGGCGGACCCCGCTGGGCCGCCCGGGCGAACCCTGCCGCCCGCCCCCGGTCACCCCGCAGCCCTGGCCGCCCTCGCGGTGCCGGGCGTCGCGGGCCTGACCGACACCTTCGGGCCGCCGCTGCACCGCCCGCCGGACGGCGGTCTGCGGATCGAGGTGGCGGTGACGGCCGGCCGCCGTCTCCTGGACGTGACCCGTGCCCTGCGCACGGCCGTGACCGCCGCCGCCCCGGAGGCGACGACGGTCACGGTGGTGGTGTCGGAGCTGCGCTGAGCCTTGAGTCGACGGCTAGTCGCCGAGGCCCGCGAGGTCGCGCAGGCGGCGGGCCTGGGCGGCGCGCTCGGCGGTGCGCTGGGCCTCGTAGGTGCGGTCACCGGCGCCCTGGAGCAGGGCCTTGGTCTCGATGAGGGCGTCGCGCGGCGCGGCGAGCAGGGCGGCGGCGAGGTCCCGTACCGCGCTGTCGAGGTCGGTGACGGGCACGGCGAGGTTGGCGAGGCCGGTGCGCTCGGCCTCCTCGGCATGCACGAAGCGCCCGGTGGCGCAGATCTCCAGCGCCCGGGCGTAGCCGACCAGGGAGACGAGCGGGTGGGTCCCGGTGAGATCGGGGACCAGACCCAGGCTGGTCTCGCGCATGGCGAACTGCACGTCGTCGGCGACGACCCGCAGGTCGCAGGCGAGCGCGAGCTGGAAGCCCGCGCCGATGGCGTGGCCCTGGACGGCCGCGATCGACACGAGGTCGCTGCGGCGCCACCAGGTGAACGCCTCCTGGTACTCGGAGATGACCGCGTCGAGGTCCGCGTCCGAACCGCGCGCGAGGTCGAGGAAGGACGGCTCTCCGTCGAAGCCCTCGGGCGTGAACGCCTGGCGGTCGAGACCGGCGGAGAAGGACTTGCCCTCGCCCCGCAGGATCACGATCCGCACGTTGCCCGGCACTGACCTACCGGCCTCCGTCAACGCCCGCCACAGAGCGGGAGACTGGGCGTTGCGCTTCGCCGGGTTGGTCAGGGTCACCGTGGCAATGGCGTCCTCGACGGTGAGCCGTACACCGTCCTTGTCGAGAACGAGCACAGTGGGCTCGGAATCGTTGTGCTCGGAGTTGTCGAGCGTCGTCATGGGGCGCCTCCCGGTCACGGTGCAGCACGGGTATCGGCATCAGCTGCCGATGCTAAGTGACTGCACAGTAACCACCCGGTCGACCCTACGGTCGACCGGGTGGCCACCGAGGGAACCGGTGGACCGATCGAGCCGCCCCTGTCAGGCCGAGGCCGCCTTCTTGCCCCGGGTCGCTCCGCCGCGTCCGCGCAGCGTGACTCCGGATTCACTGAGCATCCGGTGGACGAATCCGTAGGAGCGGCCGGTTTCCTCGGCCAGCGCCCGGATGCTCGCACCGGAGTCGTACTTCTTCTTCAGGTCTGCCGCGAGCTTGTCGCGCGCGGCGCCGGTCACCCGGCTGCCCTTCTTCAGAGTCTCGGCCACCCGTGCCTCCTCATGGGAAGTGCGCTCTGGACTTCTCATGATCACCCCTCTCGGACGTCCTGGCCACCCATTCGACAAGGTCCGTGCCAAGACCTTGGGCCGAGCGGAAGCGGACGACACGACTGGAATTGATCGTTCCGAACGGCCCGCGCGCTCGCCGAAAACGTCAGGGCCGAGGAATCAGCAGGTCAGCGCGGGTGCACCGGAAACACGACGGTGCGGACCCAGGCGGAAGGATTCCGCAGGGCCCGCACCAGGAGTACGAGACCGTCTCACTCAGATGAAGGATCACCCATCAGCCGAATGATCCAGGCCACCATGATCCAACCGTGGGGACCGGGTCAGGCCAGCGCGACCAGGTCCGCGTAATCCGGGCCCCACAGGTCCTCGACACCGTCCGGGAGCAGGATGATCCGCTCCGGGTCGAGCGCCTCGACGGCGCCCTCGTCGTGGGTGACGAGCACGACCGCGCCCTTGTACGTGCGCAGCGCGCCGAGGATCTCCTCGCGGCTGGCCGGGTCGAGGTTGTTGGTGGGCTCGTCGAGCAGCAGCACGTTCGCCGAGGAGACGACCAGGGTCGCGAGCGCGAGCCGGGTCTTCTCGCCGCCGGAGAGCACCCCGGCCGGCTTGTCGACGTCGTCGCCGGAGAACAGGAAGGAGCCCAGCACCTTGCGGACCTCGACCAGGTCCAGGTCGGGGGCGGCGGAGCGCATGTTCTCCAGGACGCTGCGCTCCGGGTCCAGGGTCTCGTGCTCCTGGGCGTAGTAGCCGAGCTTGAGGCCGTGGCCGGGGGTGACCTCGCCGGTGTCGGGCTGCTCGACGCCGCCGAGGAGGCGGAGCAGGGTGGTCTTGCCCGCGCCGTTGAGGCCGAGGATGACCACGCGCGAGCCCTTGTCGATGGCGAGGTCGACGTCGGTGAAGATCTCGAGCGAGCCGTAGGACTTCGACAGGCCCTCGGCGGTGAGCGGGGTCTTGCCGCAGGGCGCGGGCTCCGGGAAACGCAGCTTGGCGACCTTGTCGGAGACGCGGACCGCCTCAAGGCCGGACAGCAGGCGCTCGGCGCGCTTGGCCATGTTCTGCGCGGCGACCGTCTTGGTGGCCTTGGCGCGCATCTTGTCGGCCTGCGAGTTGAGGGCGGCGGCCTTCTTCTCGGCGTTCTGGCGCTCGCGCTTGCGGCGCTTCTCGTCGGCCTCGCGCTGCTGCTGGTAGAGCTTCCAGCCCATGTTGTAGACGTCGATGACCGAGCGGTTGGCGTCCAGGTAGAAGACCTTGTTGACGACGGTCTCGACCAGGTCCACATCGTGGGAGATCACGATGAAGCCGCCGCGGTAGGTCTTCAGGTAGTCGCGCAGCCAGACGATGGAGTCGGCGTCGAGGTGGTTCGTGGGCTCGTCGAGGAGCAGGGTGTCGGCGTCCGAGAAGAGGATCCGGGCGAGCTCGATGCGACGGCGCTGACCGCCGGAGAGGGTGTGCAGCGGCTGGCCGAGCACCCGGTCGGGCAGCCCGAGGGCGGCGGCGATGGTGGCCGCCTCGGCCTCGGCCGCGTACCCGCCCTTGGTGAGGAACTCGGTCTCCTGGCGCTCGTACTGCTTGAGGGCCTTCTCGCGGGTGGCCCCGGCGCCGGTGGCGATGCGCTCCTCGTTCTGGCGCATCTTGCGGATCAGCACGTCCAGGCCGCGGGCGGAGAGCACGCGGTCGCGGGCGAGCACGTCGAGGTCGCCGGTGCGCGGGTCCTGCGGGAGGTAGCCGACCTCGCCGGAGCGGGCGATGGTGCCCGCGGCGGGCTGGCCCTCACCGGCCAGGCACTTGGTGAGCGTGGTCTTGCCCGCTCCGTTGCGGCCGACGAGACCGATGCGGTCGCCCTTGGCGACGCGGAAGGAAGCGGACTCGAGGAGGACGCGGGCGCCGGCGCGCAGCTCGATGCCGGTGGCGGTGATCACGGACAGACTCCAGGGCGGTGGGAAACGGCGGAGGACGGCTGGGTGAGGGCTTCGACGCCGCTAGTGCACGGGGAGAATGGCCATAAGGGCCAGTCTAACGGGCGCCTGCAACTGGTTTTCGGCCACGCCGGGACGTCGCCAGGAGTACGGGCGGGGGCGCCGCCGGGGGTACGACCGGGCCGGAAGGCCCGGCTCCGCCCCGCCCGGGGCCGCCCCGGAGCCGCCCCGGGGCCCGCTCCGGCCGACACCACCGAGGGCCGTCGGGTGTCCGGGGCACCCCCGCCCGGCACCCAAAAAGGGGTGAAGGTCACCAAACTGGTCAATACTCGGCGCAGGGCGGCGACAGGCCGCGGCCGCCCGCGACGCGGAGGGTGGTGGCCATGCAGTTCGACGACGACGCCGATCTGGACACCTCGGAGGTCAAGGACGTCCGGGGCAGCCGCATCCCCGGCGGCAAGGCCACCGTCGGCGGCGGGATCATCGGCTTCATCGCGCTGATCCTGGGCGTCCTGTTCGGGGTCGGCCCCGAACAGCTCGGGCTCTCCTCGGGCGGCGACGAACCGGCCGCCAGCTCCTCCTCCGCCGCCCAGGTGGAGCAGACCTGCAAGTCGGGCAGCGACGCGAACGCCCGGCAGGACTGCCGGATCGTGGCGGTCGTCAACAGCGTGCAGGACTTCTGGCGGTCCGAGTACGCCCGGCGCGGCGGCCGCTACACGGACGCCCGCACGGTGCTGTTCAGCCAGCGGGTGCCCACCGCCTGCGGCAACGCCACCTCGGCGGTCGGCCCCTTCTACTGCCCCGGCGACCGGCAGGTCTATCTGGACCTGGGCTTCTTCGACGAGCTGCGCAGCAAGTTCGGCTCGTCCGGCGGCCCCTTCGCGCAGGCGTACGTGGTGGCCCACGAGTACGGCCACCATGTGCAGAACCTGCTCGGCACCCTGTCGAAGTCGCAGGACGGCCGGACCGGCGCCGACTCCAACGCGGTCAAGGTGGAGCTGCAGGCCGACTGCTACGCGGGGGTGTGGGCGCGGCACGCGACGACCACCCCGGACGACAAGACCGGCCGCCCGCTGCTGAAGAAGCTCACCGACCAGGACATCCGCGACGGCCTGGACGCGGCGGCGGCGGTCGGCGACGACCGGATCCAGGAGCGCTTCCAGGGCCGGGTCACCCCGGAGAACTGGACGCACGGCTCGGCGGCCCAGCGCCAGCAGTGGTTCTACCAGGGCTACCGCACCGGCGACATGGCGCAGTGCAACACCTTCCGGTGACTCGTCGGCGGGTCCGGCTCGTTGTCGGTGGCGCCTGGGACAATGAGACCCAGGTCACATTCGAGCCGCGTCGAGAGGAAGTGATCGGGATGACCGAGGCACCCGACATCTGCCCCACCCTGCGCTACGAGGACGCCAAGGCCGCGATCAAGCAGCTGACGGAGGCGTTCGGCTTCACCGCCCACGCCGTGTACGAGGGCGAGGACGGGCGCGTGATGCACGCCGAGCTGACCTACGGCAACGGCATGGTGATGCTCGGCAGCTCGGGCACCGGGAGCACCTACGACAAGCTGATGGCCGAGGCGGGCCCGGTGGGCGTCTACGTCCATGTGACCGACGTCGACGACCACCACGCCCGCGCCGTGGCGCACGGCATGGAGATCGTCATGCCGCCCACCGACCAGGACTACGGCTCCCGGGACTACATGGCCCGGGACGCCGAGGGCAACGTCTGGAGCTTCGGGACGTACGCCCCCGGCGCCACCGGCTGACCCACCGGCCCGCCGGGTCGGTCGCGGCGGCCATGGGGCCGGGTCAGGCGCCGCCGGTGTGGACCTGGAAGGCGGCCCGGCGGACCGCCTTGGCCAGGGCCGGGTCGGGGTGGGCGGCGGCCAGCGCGACCAGGACCTGGACGGTACGGGGATGGCCGATCGCGCGGATCTCGTCGAGGAGCGCCGGGACGGTGCCCTGGACGGCCGAGTCGAGGTGGCGGACCAGCAGGGTGCTCTCGCCGTGGTCGGCGACGGCGGCCGCGGTGTCCACCCAGAGCCAGGTCGCCTCCTCGCGGGTGAGCACCTCGGGCGCCTCCTCCGGGTCGGCGCCCTCGTACTCGGCGAGCCAGAGCAGCGCGTACGGGCGGAGCGGGGGTTCCGTGCGGGCGGCCCGGACCTCGGGTTCGGCGGGGGCGCCGACCACCCGCAGGGCCTCGAAGGCGAGGCCGCGCAGCAGGGCGTCCTCGCCGCGGGCGACGGCGAGGAGTTCGGCGACGGCGCTGGACAGCGTGCGGGCGGCCAGCCAGGCGCGGTACTCGTCGCGGGCCGGGCCGGGGGTGAGCCGGGCGCAGCCGCGCAGCATGTCCTCGGCGGACTGCTCGATGTTGCCCGCCGGGCTCTGCGCGGCGACGCAGATCTGCTCCAGCTTGACCCAGACCGCCCAGTTGCCGAGCGGGGTGAGGGTGGCGTGCCGTCCGTCGGGCGCGGTGGCCAGGGTGAGCGCGCCGACGGCGGCGAGTCCGGCCAGGGCCCAGTCGAGCAGCGTGGGCAGCCCGGGGCCGGTCGCGGGGTCGGAAGCGGAAGCGGAACCCGGGGCGGGAGCGGAAGCGGTCGCGGTGCCGGGTGCCTGGGGTGCGGTGCCGGGCGGCGGGACCTCGCAGCGCTCCTCGCGGAGCTCGTCCACGCGCTGGCCGAGCAGGTCGAGGAGCCCGGCCACGGCCACCGGTCCGGCGGAGAGCTGGAGCAGCGAGAGGACCTGGGGCACGGCCTCGACGACCTCGGCGACGGCGCCGGGCGCGGTGTCGGCCGGGGCCGGGTGGACCAGGGACCAGGCGTCGAAGAGGGCGACCCAGCCGCGCAGCACGGCGGAGTCGTCCCGGTCCCAGGCGTGCAGCCGCCAGCCGGGGCGTGCGGTGTCGCCGTGCAGCTCGATCAGTCCGGCCAGCCTGGCCCGGTCCCAGCCCGCGCCGACCTGGGCCGGGGTCAGACCGAGGGCGGCGGCGGCGCGTTCACCGTCCTGGCCGGGGAAGCCGGTGTGTCCGGTGTGCCCGGCGGGCCGGTCGACGGCCGCCCAGCGGGCGATCCGGACGGCGTCGGCGAGCACCGCCCTGGCGTGGGCGGCGAGCTCCGCGCGGGGCGGGGTGCCCTCGGGCGGCCGGGGGGCCGGGCGGGTGCGCCGGGCCGTCACGGCCTTGCGGGCGGTGGCGAGGGCCCCCGGCCGGACGAGGCGGAGTCTGGAGCCCCGCGCGATGGATTCATCGGGCTGTCGAGACGTCACGGAGGGCAGTCTTCCCGCTGACGGCCCGAAAGCCCAATCGGAATCGGCAACGCCGCCGCCACGCCCCCGGCTTCGCCCGGCCGGCCGGGTCCCGGGGCACCGCGCGGGCGGGCCGCAAGCCCTTTCCCCCGGGCGGCGCCGGGGCGGCGCCCGGCCGGTGCCGGGGAGGCGTCAGACCAGCGGGGTGAGGAAGCGGCGCAGCGCCTCCTCGTAGCGCAGCGGGTCGGCGTTCCACATCGCCGCGTGCGGGGCCTGCCGGACGGTGGTGAGGGTGACGAGGTCGGGGCGGAGTTCGGCGAGCCGCCGGGAGTGGTCGTAGGAGGCGATGGTGTCGTCCGGGCCGTGCAGCAGGAGGACGGGGACGCGCAGGGCGTCGGGGTCGGCGGCCTCCTGGAGGCGGTCGCCGTGCAGTCCGGTGCGGCCCTGGGCGGCCCGGACGGCGAGCGGGAGCAGCGGTCCTGGCACCCGGCGGGCGGCGGCGAGGTTGCGCAGGGTGCCTTCCCAGTCGAGCACGGGCGAGTCGAGGACCAGGCCGCCGATCCGGTCGCGGACGCCGGAGCTCGCGGCGGCGTGCAGGGCCATCGCGGCGCCGGTGCCCCAGCCGTGCAGGACGACGGTGCGGGCGCCGCGGCCGACGGCGAAGCGGATCGCGGCGTCGACATCGCGCCATTCGGAGTCGCCGAGATGGGCGAGGCCGTCGGGTGCGGCGGGCGCCCCGGGGTCGCCGCGGTAGGCGGGGACGAGGACCGGGATCTGCCGGGCGTGGAGGAAGGGGAGCACGTTGAGCGGGTGCTCGCGGGTGGTGCCGAGGCCGTGCAGGGCGATCACCCAGGTGGTGCGGGCGCCGGGCACGAGCCAGCCGGGCAGCGGGCCGAGCTCGCCGAGGATCTCGACGTCCTCGTAGGGCAGCGCGAGGGCGGTGCCGGGGGTGCCGCGGTGCAGCTGGGGGGTGAGCCGGACCCGGGCGCCGGGGCCCGGGGTGCCGAGCTCGACCCGTTCGAGGCGGCGGACGACGGTGTCGGCGGTGTGCGGCACCCGGTCGAGGACGGGGCCGATCACCGCGTGCAGATCGGTGCCCTCGATCCCGTACGTGCCGGGGCGCAGCGCGGCGATGCTGCGGGTGAGGGTGATCCGGCCGGGTGCCGTGGCGTGCACGGTGAGCCGGGGGTCCCCGGGGAAGGGGCGTCCGGACGGCACCGCGAGGGCGACGTCGCTGGCGTACCGGCCGGCCGCCACCGCGGCCGCGCCGAGACCTATCACTGTGGTGACGGCCGCTGCCGTCGCTGTAGCCGGGCGCACGCTCCCAGTGTCGGCAGCGGACCGTCGGCCTGCCACCGGGCGGGCCCGCCCGGGGTGACGTGCGTCTCCCCCCGGGAGCCGTCGGGGGGTCGTCCGGGGGCCCGCGCCGGGGCGGCCCGGCAGGCCGTGGCGTCCATGGGGTGATACGGGACGGCGGTGGCGAAGTCGGTCCTGGAGTGCGGTGTCCGGTATTCGCCGGTATTACCCGGGGTCGCACCTGTTCGCATCGTGGACAGCGGGCGGACACCCGCGCGCGCCCGAGGGGACGGAGGAGAGGAAGCGGAATGAGCCAAGCCTGGATCGGGCAACCCCACCGCCCGGCTCAGTTCATCTTCCGTTCACCCAGGTTGCCTACGTTCAACGCGCCACTGACGTCAAACGATTGCCTGGGTAAATGGAACACATCACGCTGCTGCTCGCGATTGTGGTCGTGACAGCTCTCGTGTTCGATTTCACGAACGGTTTCCACGACACCGCCAACGCGATGGCGACGACCATCTCGACCGGTGCTCTCAAGCCCAAGACGGCGGTGGCCATGTCCGCCGTGCTCAACCTCGTCGGCGCGTTCCTCTCCGTGGAGGTCGCCAAGACGATCTCCGGCGGCATCATCAACGAAGAGGGCATCCGCACCGAGGTGATCTTCGCGGCGCTTGTCGGCGCCATCCTCTGGAATCTGCTGACCTGGCTGCTCGGCCTCCCGTCGAGCTCCTCCCACGCACTCTTCGGCGGTCTGATCGGCGCCGCGGTGATGTCGGCCGGCTGGTCCGCCGTCAACGGCCCGACCATCGTCACCAAGGTCCTCATCCCGGCCGTCGCCGCGCCGATCGTCGCCGGTCTTGCCGCCATGGCGGCGACCAAGCTGACGTACAAGATCAAGGCCAACCCCGAGGCCAGGGCGACCGCCAAGGGCTTCCGGGCCGGGCAGATCGCCTCCGCCGGTCTGGTCTCGCTCGCCCACGGCACCAACGACGCCCAGAAGACGATGGGCATCATCACCCTCGCGCTGGTCACCCAGGGCGTCGTCGCGCCCGGCGCGAACCCCCCGCTCTGGGTCATCGTCTCGGCCGGTGTGGCCATCGCGCTCGGCACCTACCTCGGCGGCTGGCGCATCATCCGCACCATGGGCAAGGGCCTCACCGACCTCCAGCCGCAGCAGGGCTTCGCCGCCCAGACCAGTGCCGCCACGGTCATCCTGGCCTCCTCGCACCTCGGCTTCTCGCTCTCCACCACCCAGTCCTGCTCGGGTGCCGTGATGGGCGCCGGGCTCGGCCGCAAGGGCGGTGTGGTCCGCTGGTCCACCGCCACCCGGATGTTCGTCGCCTGGGGCCTCACCCTCCCGGCCGCCGGTCTGGTCGGCGCCGCCGCCGAGTTCCTGACCAAGCAGGGCACCTGGGGCATCGTCGCCGTCGCGATCCTGCTCGTCGCCGGTTCCGGCGTCATCTGGTCGCTGTCCCGCCGCAAGCCGGTGGACCAGCACAACGTCACCGCCGACGACCTCGACCACCCGGGCGCCCCGGCCCCGGCCGCCGAGCCCGCGGGCGTCGTGACCACCGCCATCGCGGCCGTCACCCCGCCGCCCCCGGCCGGCACCTTCGCCGCGGTCACCGGCCAGGACCTGCGGACCACCATCCCCACCCCGAACCCCGCGGACCCCGCCGCTCCCCCGGCCCCCGCCGCCGCGGTCTGAGGAACTGGAACCACACATGAAGATCGACTGGGCAGCTCTCGGCTCCGTCTTCGGAGTCAGCCTCGTGGCGACCGTCGCCCTCGTGGGCCTGTTCACCCTGGGCATCGTCGGCCTCGCCAAGCAGGAGGAGGCCGCCGCGAGCGGCGGCTCCGCCGCACTGGCCCGCACCGGCGCCTACGTCTGCTTCGCGCTCTGCGCGGCGGCCGTGTCGTACGGCATCTATCTGATCGTCGCCTGATCACCCTAGGCGCACGCACACCACGGCGGACGGCCGGCACCCCACGGTGCCCGCCGTCCGCCGTGTCTGTGGCGCTCCGCACAGCGACTCCTCGCAGGTCAAGGGTGAGTTGACGGCTGTTCGCACAGCGTGGTGGACTGCCGGGGCCATTTACGGCGGCATGAAGAGGAAGTCCGGTGCGATTCCGGCGCGGTCCCGCCACTGTGACCGGCCTCGGGGACACCCCTGGCGCCGGGAGTCAGGAACTCTGCCGCCGGTCACGTCGAGCCAGGGCGCGGACCCTGAGTGAGGACACTGCGCCATGCCCGGCCGCGGCCCCAGACCCGCCTCCGCCTCCGCCAGCACCCTCTTCGCGTACGGAGCGGCCGCCGGTCTCGCCGTCGACCGGCTGATCGGCGATCCGCGCCGCGGCCACCCCGTCGCCGCCTTCGGCCGGGCCGCGAACGCCGTCGAACGCCGACTGCACCGCGACCACCGCGGCTGGGGCGCCCTGCACACCGCCGTCTGCGCCGGATCCGCCGTGGCCCTCGGCGCGCTCGCCGCCCGGACCGCGCGCGGCAGCCGTGCCGCCACTGTCGCCGTGACCGCCGCCGCCGTCTGGGCCGTGGTCGGCGGCACCACCCTCGGCCGGGAGGCCCGCGCCATCGGCGGGGCGCTCGCCGCAGGCGACGAGGAGGTGGCCCGGGAGCGCATCCCGCACCTGTGCGGCCGTGACCCGCAGGCCCTGGACGGCCCCGCGATGGCCCGCGCCGTCGTCGAGTCGGTCGCCGAGAACACCTCCGACGCGGTCGTCGGCGCCCTCGTCTGGGGCGCCGTCGCCGGAGTGCCCGGGCTGCTCGGCTTCCGCGCCGTCAACACCCTGGACGCCATGGTCGGCCACCGCTCACCGCGCCATCTGCGCTTCGGCTGGGCCTCCGCCCGGCTCGACGACCTGGTCGGCGCGCCCGGCGCCCGGCTCACCGCCGTGCTCGCCGCGGTCGCGGGCGACGACCCGCGCGGCGCGCTGCGCGCCTGGCGCACCGACGCCGCCCGGCACCCCAGCCCCAACGCGGGCCCGGTGGAGGCCGCGTTCGCCGGGGCGCTCGGAGTACGGCTCGGGGGCACCCTCGCGTACGGCGGCCGGGTCGAGCACCGGCCGGTCCTGAACGGCCGCGGCCGGGCCGTCGAGGTGGCCGACATCGAGCGGGCGGTCCGGCTGTCCCGCCGGGTGACCTGGCTGACCCTGGCCGTCTGCGTGGGCGGCCGGACCCTGATGAGCACGGCACACAAGCTCACGGCACACAAGCGCACGGCGCGGAAGCGGAGGACGACGTGAGGGGTGGCGGACTGCTCGTCGCCGGGACGACCTCGGACGCGGGCAAGAGCGTGGTCACCGCCGGGATCTGCCGGTGGCTGGTCCGGCAGGGCGTCAAGGTCGCCCCGTTCAAGGGACAGAACATGTCCCTCAACTCCTTCGTCACCCACGAGGGTGCCGAGATCGGCCGCGCCCAGGCCATGCAGGCGCAGGCCGCCCGGGTCGAGCCGACCGCGCTGATGAACCCGGTGCTGCTCAAGCCGGGCAGCGACCGCTCGAGCCAGGTCGTCCTGATGGGCCGGCCGATCGGCGAGATGAGCGCCCGCGGCTACCACGGGAACCGGCAGCAGGAGCTGTTCGAGCCGGTGATGAGCTGCCTGGAGGAGCTGCGCAGCACGTACGACGCGGTGATCTGCGAGGGCGCGGGCAGCCCCGCCGAGATCAATCTGCGGCGCACCGACATCGTCAACATGGGGATCGCACGGGCCGCGCGGCTGCCCGTCGTGGTGGTCGGCGACATCGACAGGGGCGGGGTCTTCGCGCAGTTCTTCGGCACCACGGCGCTGCTCGCGCCGGAGGACCAGGAGCTGGTCGCGGGCTATCTCGTCAACAAGTTCCGCGGTGACGTGACGCTGCTCGAACCGGGCCTCGGCATGCTGCTCGGGCTGACCGGGCGGCGCACCTTCGGGGTGCTGCCGTACGCCCACGGGCTCGGCATCGACGAGGAGGACGGCCTGCGGGTGTCGCTGCGGGGCGCGGTGCGCGAGTCGGTGGTGGCGCCGCCGGTCGGCGCGGACGTGCTGCGGGTCGCGGTCTGCGCGGTGCCGCTGATGTCGAACTTCACCGACGTGGACGCGCTGGCCGCCGAGCCGGGCGTGATCGTCCGCTTCGTCGACCGGCCCGAGGAGCTGGCCGACGCCGACCTGGCGGTGGTGCCCGGCACCCGGGGCACGGTCAAGGCCCTGGCCTGGCTGCGCGAGCGGGGCCTGGCCGACGCGCTGGTCCGGCGGGCCGCCGAGGGCCGCCCGGTGCTCGGGATCTGCGGCGGGTTCCAGGCGCTCGGCGAACACATCGAGGACGAGATCGAGTCGAAGGCGGGCGCCGTCGACGGGCTCGGACTGCTGCCCGTACGGGTCAGGTTCGCGGCCGGGAAGACGCTTGCCCGGCCGGTCGGCGAGGCGCTCGGCGAGCGGGTCGAGGGGTACGAGATCCACCACGGCGTCGCCGACGTGCGGGGCGGCGAGCCGTTCCTGGACGGCTGCCGGGTGGGCGCGGTGTGGGGCACCCACTGGCACGGCTCGCTGGAGAGCGACGGATTCCGGCGGGCGTTCCTGCGCGAGGTGGCGGCGGCGGCCGGACGGCGGTTCGTCCCGGCGCCCGACACCTCGTTCGGCGCGCTGCGCGAGGAGCAGCTCGACCGGCTCGGCGATCTGATCGAGGAGCACGCCGACACCGACGCGCTGTGGAAGCTGATCGAGCAGGGCCCGCCGCCGGGGCTGCCGTTCGTGCCACCGGGCGCGCCGTGAGCGCCCCGCCCGGGCCCGCCCCGGGAACCCTTGAGACAACCTCCGTACCGACTTCCGTACCGACTTCCGTACCGACCGAAGGAGCGAGCACCCGATGAGCACCCGCTTTCCGTTCACGGCCGTCGTGGGCATGGACGATCTGCGGCTCGCGCTGCTGCTGAACGCGGTCAGTCCGGCCGTCGGCGGCGTCCTGGTGCGCGGCGAGAAGGGCACCGCGAAGTCGACGGCCGTACGGGCGCTCGCCGAGCTGCTGCCCGAGGTCGCGGTCGTCGCGGGCTGCCGCTTCTCCTGCGACCCGGCGGCCCAGGACCCGGGCTGCCCGGACGGGCCGCATGCGCACGGCCCTGGGGAGGGCAGGCCCGCGCGGATGGTCGAGCTGCCGGTCGGCGCCTCCGAGGACCGGCTGGTCGGCGCGCTCGACATCGAGAAGGCGCTGGCCGACGGCGTGAAGGCGTTCGAGCCGGGGCTGCTCGCCGACGCGCACCGGGGCATCCTCTACGTCGACGAGGTCAACCTGCTCCACGACCACCTGATCGACCTGCTGCTCGACGCCGCCGCGATGGGTTCGTCGTACGTCGAGCGCGAGGGCGTCTCGGTGCGGCACGCGGCCCGGTTCCTGCTGGTCGGCACCATGAACCCGGAGGAGGGCGAGCTGCGGCCGCAGCTGCTCGACCGGTTCGGGCTCACCGTGGAGGTCGCGGCCTCCCGGGTGCCCGAGCAGCGGGTGGAAGTGGTGCGGCGGCGGCTCGCGTTCGAGGACGACCCGGCCGGGTTCGCCGCGCGCTGGGCCGACGAGGAGCGGGCGCTGCGCGAACGGGTCGTGGCGGCGCGGGAGTTGCTGCCGAAGGTGACGCTCGGGGACGCCGTGCTGCTGCAGATCGCGGCGACCTGCGCCGCGTTCGAGGTGGACGGCATGCGCGCCGACATCGTGATGGCCAGGACCGCGACGGCGCTCGCCGCGTGGGCCGGGCGGACCGAGGTGACCTCGGACGACGTCCGGCAGGCCGCGCTGCTCGCGCTGCCGCACCGGCGCCGCCGCAACCCCTTCGACGCGCCGGGCCTCGACGAGGACAAGCTGGACGAGACCCTGGAGCGGTTCAAGGGCGAGGACCCGGCGCCGGACGACGACCCGGAGCCGGACGGCCCTGGCGACGGCGGCCCGGACGGCGGTCCCGGCGGGGGCGTCCCGCCGCAGCCGGAAGGACCCGCGCAGGAGTCGGCCGAGACCCCGCAGGACGTACCGCAGGAGACGCCCGCCCCGGAGAACGCCCCCGAGCCCGCCCCCCGGCAGGGCTCCGCCGGTGCCGGTGAGCGGGCCGCCGTACCGGCCGCCGAGCCGTTCCGTACGAAGGTGCTCAGCGTGCCCGGACTCGGCGAGGGCGCGGCCGGGCGCCGCTCCCGGGCCCGTACCGAGCACGGCAGGACGACCGGTTCGGTCCGCCCGCGCGGCACCCTGACCAAGCTGCACCTGTCCGCGACCGTACGGGCCGCCGCCCCGCACCAGAAGGAGCGCGGGCGCAGCGGCCGGGGTCTGGTGGTGCGCAGGGACGATCTGCGGCAGGCGACCCGGGAGGGCCGGGAGGGCAATCTGGTCCTGTTCGTGGTGGACGCCTCGGGGTCGATGGCGGCCCGGCGGCGGATGGGCGCGGTGAAGGGCGCGGTGCTCTCGCTGCTGCTCGACGCCTACCAGCGGCGCGACAAGGTCGGGCTTGTCACCTTCCGGGGCCGGGCCGCCGACCTCGCGCTGCCGCCGACCTCGTCGGTGGACGCGGCGGCGGCGCGCCTGGAGCAGCTGCCGACGGGCGGCCGGACGCCGCTGGCGGCGGGCCTGCTGAAGGCGCACGACGTGCTGCGGGTGGAGCGGCTGCGGGACCCCTCGCGGCGGCCGCTGCTCGTGGTGGTGACCGACGGCCGGGCGACCGGCGGCGGCGCCGACCCGGCGGCGCTCGCCGCCCGGGCGGCGGGGCTGCACGCCGCCGGCGGCACCGCAGCGGTCGTCGTGGACTGCGAGACGGGCCCGGTGCGGCTCGGTCTGGCCGGGAAGCTGGCCGGGGAACTCGGCGGCACCGCCGTCACCCTGGACGAGCTGCGGGCGGACTCGATCGCCGGGCTGGTCAGGGACGTACAGGGAACACAAGGGAACCGCTCGGGCACCAGGAGGGCCGCGTAATGCCTAAGGGACAGCCGACCGTCGTACCGGACGACGGTCTGACCACCCGTCAGCGTCGCAACCGCGCGCTGGTGATGGTGCACACCGGCGTCGGCAAGGGGAAGTCGACGGCCGCCTTCGGGATGGCGCTGCGCGCCTGGAACCAGGGCTGGCCGATCGGGGTGTTCCAGTTCGTGAAGTCCGCCAAGTGGCGGGTCGGCGAGGAGAACGCCCTGGTGGCGCTCGGCGAGACCGGCAAGGGCGGCACGGTCGTCTGGAACAAGATGGGCGAGGGCTGGTCCTGGATCCAGCGCGAGGTCGCCGAGGGCGAGCAGTCCCACGAGGACAAGGCGCGCGAGGGCTGGGAGCAGGTCAAGCGGGACCTGGCGGCGCAGACGTACGGCTTCTACGTCCTCGACGAGTTCGCCTACCTGCTGCACTGGGGCTGGATCGACACCGCCGAGGTGATCGAGGTGCTGCGGAACCGGCCCGGGCAGCAGCATGTGGTCATCACCGGCCGCAACGCGCCGCAGGAGCTGATGGACTTCGCGGATCTGGTCACCGACATGTCGAAGGTGAAGCACCCCATGGACGCGGGTCAGAAGGGCCAGCGGGGCATCGAGTGGTAGCACGTCTCGTCATCGCCGCGCCGTCCTCCGGCGCGGGCAAGACCACGGTCGCGACCGGTCTGATGGCCGCGTTCGCCGGCCGTGGCATGGCGGTGTCCCCGCACAAGGTGGGCCCGGACTACATCGACCCGGGCTACCACGCGCTCGCCACCGGCCGCCCGGGCCGCAACCTCGACGCGTACATGTGCGGTACGGATCTGGTCGAGCCGCTGTTCGCGCACGGCGCGCGGGGCTGCGAACTGGCCGTCGTCGAGGGCGTGATGGGCCTGTACGACGGGGCCGCGGGCCAGGGCGAGCTGGCGTCCACGGCGCAGGTGGCGAAGCTGCTGCGGGCGCCGGTGGTGCTGGTGGTGGACGCCTCCTCGCAGTCCCGTTCGGTGGCGGCCCTGGTGCACGGCTTCGCGTCCTGGGACCCGGAGGTGCGGCTCGGCGGGGTGATCCTCAACAAGGTGGCCACCGACCGGCACGAGGCGCTGCTCCGGGAGGCCCTGGAGGAGTCCGGGGTGCCGGTGCTCGGGGTGCTGCGGCGGGCGCCCGCGGTGGAGACGCCGTCGCGGCACCTCGGCCTGGTGCCGGTCGCCGAGCGGCAGTCGGCGGCCGTCGAGGCGGTGGCGGCGCAGGCCGAGCAGGTGCGGGCCGGGTGCGATCTGGACGCGCTGCTCGCCCTCGCGCGCTCGGCGCCGCCGCTGCGGTCGGCGCCCTGGTCGGCCGGGGCGGTGGTCCGGCCGCCCGCCGCGACGGCGGGGCGGACCCCGGTGGTGGCGGTCGCGGGCGGGGCCGCGTTCACCTTCTCGTACGCCGAGCACACCGAACTGCTGCGGGCGGCCGGCGCGGAGGTCGTCGTCTTCGACCCGCTGCGCGACGAGAAGCTGCCCGCCGGGACGGGCGGACTGGTCGTCGGGGGTGGGTTCCCCGAGGTGTACGGGGCGGAGCTGTCCGCCAACGAGCCGCTGCGGGCGGCGGTGGCGGAGCTCGCCGCGGCCGGGGCGCCGATCGCCGCCGAGTGCGCGGGGCTGCTCTATCTGGCCCGGTCGCTCGACGGGCGGCCGATGTGCGGGGTGCTCGACGCGGAGGCCCGGATGTCGCCGCGGCTCACCCTCGGCTACCGGGACGCGGTGGCCGTCAACGACAGCGTCCTGGCGGCGGCGGGCACCCGGATGCGGGGGCACGAGTTCCACCGGACGGTGATCGAGCCGGGCGCCGGGGCGACGGCGGCCTGGGGGCTGCGGCAGCCGGAGACCCGGGTGGAGGGCTTCGTCCAGGGCGGGGTGCACGCCAGCTATGTGCACACCCACTGGGCCGGGGCGCCGGGCGCGGCGGAACGGTTCGTCGCGCACTGCGCGGGCGGACCCGCCGCGTGAGCTCGGCCGGGGGCCCGGGTTCAGCCGCCGGACAGGCCCACCACCAGCCAGATGAAGGCCACGCCCGCGACCGTGCAGAGCAGGGTGGTCAGGGCCGGGTGGTCGTGGTGGGCCTCGGGCAGGATCTCGGCGGCGGCGAGGTAGAGCAGGGCGCCGCCGAAGAACCCGAGATAGCTGCCGAGGAGTTCCTCCGGAAGGGTGAACAGCAGGGTGGACGCGGCGCCGACGACCGGGGCGACCGCGTCGGCGACGAGCATGGCGACGGCCTTGCGCCGGGCGTTGCCGTACAGGCTGGTGAGCGTGTACGTGTTGAAGCCGTCGGCGAAGTCGTGGGTGATGACGGCGAGCGCGACGGTGGCGCCCATGCCGCCGCTGACCTGGAAGGCGGCGCCGAGCGCGACGCCGTCCATCAGGCTGTGCAGCACCATGGCGCCGGCCGCGGTGAGGCCGACCTGCGGGACCCGGCCGCCGGTCTCGCTGCCGTGCGCGGCCTGCCGGACGGCCAGCAGCCGCTCCACCACATGGGCGAAGAGGAAGCCGCCGACGAACAGCAGCAGGGCCTGCGGGACGCCGAACACCTTCGTGCCCGCCGCCTCCATCGCCTCGGGCAGCAGGTCGAGCCCGACGACGCCGAGCATCAGTCCGCCGGCCAGGCCGAGGACGAGATGGCGCCGGTCGGTGACGCGCTGGGCGGTCCAGCCGCCGAACAGCGTCATGAGGAACGCGCCGAGCGCGACGACGACAGCCATGGCCCTTTGCTATCCGATGACGGTGTGTCCGCGCACCTCGGGCAGCGGCCGTCGGCCGTCGTGGTGGGGGTCGGCGCCCGGCCCGGGACGACGGCCGCGGAGCTGCTCGGGCTGATCGGCGCGGCCCTGGCCGAGGCCGGGCGGACGCCCGGGGACGTGCTCGCGCTTGCGACGCTCGACGTGCGGGCGGCCGATCCGGGCGTGGTGGAGACGGCGGCCCGGCTGCGGGTGCCGGTGCGGGGCTTCCCGGGCGCGGAGCTCGCGCCCGTGCCCGTGCCGGGTCCTTCGGCGGTGGTGCGCGCGGCGGCCGGGACGGCTTCGGTGGCGGAGGCGGCGGCGCTGCGGGCGGCGGGGCCTGGCGCGGTGCTGCTCGTGCCGAAGCGGAAGACCCGGCGGGCGACGTGCGCGGTGGCCTCGCCCGTACCCCCTGTTTCACCCGTTCCGCCCGTTTCGCCGGACGGGTCGAACGAAGTGGCCCGAGACGTACGGTTGTTGCCCCGTACCCACGGGTATCTCGGTGACGAGCCCCCGGCTCCCCCCGTTCCCCCCGCTCCCCCCACGCACACCCTCCCCACCCCCACCCCCACCACCCCCCACGTGACGGCGGCCATGGACATCCACACTCCCGCGGAACCCGATGTGCACGACCTGAGACACCACGGCGACGCCGAGGTCAGGGACGAGAAGCTGACCGACCTCGCGGTCAACGTACGGACCAACACCCCGCCCGCCTGGCTGCGGGAGCGGATCGCCGATTCGCTGACCGGGCTCGCGGCCTATCCCGACGGGCGGGCGGCCCGGGCGGCGGTGGCCGAGCGGCACGACCTGCCGGCCCGGCGGGTGCTGCTCACGGCGGGCGCGGCGGAGGCGTTCGTGCTGCTCGCGCGGGCGCTGCCGGTGCGGCGGCCGGTGGTGGTGCATCCGCAGTTCACCGAGCCGGAGGCGGCCCTGCGGGACGCCGGGCACCCGGTGGACCGGGTGCTGCTGCGCGCCGCGGACGGTTTCCGGCTCGATCCGGCGGCGGTCCCCGAGGACGCGGATCTGGTCGTGATCGGCAATCCCACCAACCCGACCTCGGTGCTGCATCCGGCGGAGACGATCACCACGCTGGCCCGGCCGGGCCGGACCCTGGTGGTCGACGAGGCGTTCATGGACGCGGTGCCGGGCGAGCGCGAGTCGCTGGCCTCGCGGACCGATGTGCCGGGCCTGGTGGTGCTGCGGAGCCTGACCAAGACCTGGGGTCTGGCGGGGCTGCGGATCGGCTACGTGCTGGCGGCGCCGGAGACGGTCGAGGCCCTGGAGCGGGTCCAGCCGCTGTGGCCGGTGTCGACCCCGGCGCTGGTGGCGGCGGAGGCGTGCATGTCGCGGGCGGCGCTCGCGGAGGCGGAGCACGCGGCGCACCGGATCGGTGTGGAGCGGGCCCATCTGCTGGCGGGCCTCGCGGAGTTCGACGAGGTCACGGCGGTGGCGGCGGCCGAGGGCCCGTTCGTCCTGGTGCGGATCGAGAACGCGGACGCGGTACGGGAGCGGCTGCGGGCGCTGGGCTTCGCGGCCCGGCGCGGGGACACCTTCCCGGGCCTGGACCGGCACTGGCTGCGGCTCGCGGTGCGGGACCGGGTGACGACGAACCGCTTCCTGCAGGCGCTGGACCAGGCGTTGCTGATGCTGGGCTGAGGGCGGCCGGCTGAGGGCCGGCCCGTAGCCGGCGGCCGAGTGTCGGCGGCTCTGCGGCGGGAAGCCCCAGGGGGTGGTGCCGTCCGGCACCACCCCCCTTTCGTCCCCTTCGCTTCCCCCTGCGGCCTTCTGCGGCCTTTCCGATCCCCTCGGGCGGGTCAGCCGCGGGCGCGGGCCCGGCCGCGGGCCAGGACCAGGGCGCCGCCGCCCACGCCGACGAGCAGCAGGGCGCCGCCCGCGAGGTACGGCGTCATGGAGCTGCCGCCGGTCTCGGCGAGGTGCTGGGTCGGGGTGGTGCCGCCGTTGTCGGTCTTGATGCCGGTGGCGTGGCTGGGCTCGCTCGACGGCCGCTGCGAGGGCTGCTCGCTGGGCTTCTGGGTGGGCCGCTCGGTCGGCTTGGTGGGCGGCTTCTCGCCGCGCGGGGTGGTGCAGGTGGCCTCGGCGAGGGTGACCTTGCCCTTGACCTCGGCGACGTTGAGGTGCAGCGGGTTGACCTCGACGGAGAGTTCGAGGGCGGTGGCGGCGGCGGTGCGCGAGGTGGTGGAGGTGCGGGAGAGGTCGAGCACGACCTCGCCGACGCCGGGCACGCTCACCTTGGTCTGGCCGCCCGTCGACAGGGTGGTCTTCTTGCCGAGGACGGTGATGTGCCCGAGCAGGTTGGACTCGGCGACCGGCCGCTTGCCCGCCTCGCAGACCGCCTTGGAGGTGACCTTCTCGATCTCGACCAGGGAGAGCAGCGGCAGCCCCGGCACATGGACGCGGGCCTTGACCAGGTTCACGTATCCCTTGGCGGTGCCGCCCTCGACGGTCGCCTCGGAGGTGGCGACGTCGGCCTTGAGCACGGAGACCGGCTTGCCGTTCTCGGCGCCGTCGACCCGGACGCTGAGCGCGGTCTTCTCGGCACTGGCCGGGGCCTCGACCTCGTTGAGGGAGGCGCGCAGCGGCACGTTCACGGCCTTGTTGAGCAGATTGACATCGAGGCCCGCGCGCAGCACGACGGCGGTGGCGTGGCCTTCGCCGCCCGCTCCGGTGCCGCCGGTGGCGTGGGCGGGGACGGCGAGGGCCAGCGGGCCCGCGGCGAGGGCGGCGACGGCGGCCGCGGCGGCGGTACGGCGTGCGGGCAGGCGGAAGGTGTTGCTGTTCAAGGCGGTGGAACCCCCACAAGAGACATGGCGTCGCCGGCCGCTCACCACGGGGACTGTGGGTCGACGCGGCGCGGGCGACTTGAGACACCGGAATCTTTACGCACTGTGGGTGAACTGGCAGACACCTGAAGTGAGTTCACTCCAAAGGGTGGTTTCCGTGCCCATATTCGAATCTTTCGGCACAGGCGTTCCCGCCAGCCCCGCGCGCCCCGCGGGTGACGGCGCGCGCGGGCGCCAGGGCGCGTCCGAGGGAGGGTTGAGAACGATGCGCGCCGGGTCGGGGTAACGGATCGTCAACACGACGACGCCCCGGGGGAAGTCCCTCCGGGGCGTCGTCGTCGGCCGAACCGGCCGAACCGGCCGAGCGGTTCAGACGGCGTGACTCACTCGGCGCGGCTCACACGGCGCGGCTCAGACGGCGCGGCTCAGACGGCGGCGCGCTCGCGGGTCGGGCGCCAGTAGCCGAGGGCGTGCAGCCGTTCCTTGGGCAGCGCGAGCTCCTTGCGCGCGAACCCGGCGAGGGTGCGGGTGGTGGCGGTGTCGCAGGCGATCCAGACGTACGGGTCGGCGGTGGCGGCCACGAGCGCGGGCAGCTCCTCGCGGACCCGGGCTGCCAGTGCGGCCCCGGCGTCCGCGCGGGGCACCCGGCGCACCTCGTGCAGGTCACCGTCGAGGCGCAGCGGCAGGTCCTCGTCGGAGGCGTGCGCGGTCTCGAACCAGAGGGTGGCGGGAGTGCCGGGGAAGGCGCCGAGCAGCGAGTTGATCGCGGGCAGCGAGGCCGCGTCGCCGACCACGAAAAGGCGTCCGGGCTTGGGCTCGGGGGCGGTGAAGCCGGTGCCCTGGAGGGTGGCGTCGACGGTGTCGCCCACGGCGCAGGTGCGGGCCCAGTCGCTGGCGGGGCCGTCGTGGAGCGCGAACTCAAGGGCGAAGGTGCCGGTCGCCGGGTCCGGGTCGACGAGCGTGTAGGCGCGCTGATGGGGCTTGCCCCCGCTGGTGAACCAGAGCCGCACCCACATGGTGGGGTGCACGCCCGCGGCCGCGAGCAGCCCGCCGTCCGTGCACCGCACCCTGCGGTAGTGCTCGGTGACCTGCTCCGCGCCGGTCACCGTGAACGTGAAGTCCTTGCCGCGGAACAGCTTGAGGACGACGCCCTCCCAGCCATGACCGGTACCACCCACCGTGATCCCCTCCCCTGAGGTCCTGTAGATTAATTTAGGCCAGCCTAACCTAAGAATCGTGATCTGATCGGGGTCGTACGCGTGAGCATCGAGGTCTTCCGGGACGCCTTCGGCGTGCCGCATCTGCGCGCCGCCGATCCACGCGAACTCGCCCGCGCGCAGGGCCTGGTGACCGCCCGGGACCGGGCCTGGCAGCTGGAGGTCGAACGGCACCGGGCGCAGGGCACCACGGCCGCGTTCCTCGGCGCCACCGAGACCGGCTGGGACACCTTCGTCCGGCAGGCCAGGCTGGCCGACACCGCGCGCCGCTGCCACGACCGGCTCGACCCGGAGACGGCCGCCTGGGTGCGCGCCTATGTGGACGGGGTCAACGAGGGCCTCGCCGACGGTGCCCGGCGGGCCCCCGAGTTCGCCGCCACCGGTCTTGAGCCCGGCCGCTGGGAGCCGTGGACACCGCTAGCCGTCTGGCTCTCCACCCACATCCTGTTCGCCGGGTTCCCCACCAAGCTGTGGCGGGACCGGGTGGCCGCCCGGCTCGGCGAGCGGTGGACCGAGCTGTTCGCCACCGACGGCCCCGGCACCGCAGGGTCCAACGGCTGGCTGCTGTCCGGCGCGCGGACCGCGAGCGGCGCCCCGCTCGTCGCGGGCGACCCGCACCGCTTCATCGAGGCGCCCGGCGTCTACCAGCAGATCCGGCTCGCCTGCCCCGACCACGACGTGGTCGGCCTCGCGGTGCCCGGCGTCCCCGGACTCGCCCACTTCGGGCACACCGGGCGGGTCGCCTGGGCCATCACCAACGCCATGGCCGACTACCAGGACCTCTACCGCGAGCGGCTGCGCCGGCTGCCCGACGGCCGGATCGAGGCGTTCGGCCCGGACGGCTGGGAGCCCGCCACCGCGCACACCGAGTCGGTCCGGGTGAAGGACGTGGCCGAACCGGTACGGGTCGAGGTCGTCGAGACCGCCCGCGGCCCGGTGATCATCGGCGCGGCGGGCCCGTGCGACGGCACCCCGGCCGCGGCCGACGGCGACGGCTCCCCGGCCATGGGCGCGGGCACGGACGGCGACAACAGCTCCCCGGCCGCTGACGGCGACATCTGGGAGGCCGTCAGCCTGCGCCATCCGCCGCGCGTCACCGGCGAACTGGGCTTCGCCGCGCTGCCCGCGCTGCTGCGGGCCCGGTCCGTCGCGGACGTCGACCGGGCGCTCGACCGCTGGGTCGAGCCGGTGAACGTGGTGCAGGCCGCCGACGTGGACGGCGGCCTGCTGCACCGGGTGGCCGGGCACGTGCCGGTCCGCGACGCGGCCAACCGGCTGCGCGTGGTGCCCGCCTGGGACGCCCGGCACGCCTGGGCCGACGCGCCCGCGCCGCTGCCGCGCGCCGCCGTGGGACCGTACGCCGTGATGGCCAACGCCCGTGGTCTGGCGGGCCCGTTGGGCGTGGAGTTCGCGCCGCCGCACCGGGCGGAGCGGATCGCCGAGCTGCTCGGCGCCTCGGCCGACTGGACGCCCGAGAACACGGCCGCCGTGCACACCGACACCGCCAACCCCGCCGCGCGGCGGCTGCTCGACGCCGTCCGGGCCGTCGACCCGGCCGCGCTCGCGCCCGCCGCCCGTACCGTGCGCGCCACGCTGCTCGGCTGGGACCGCCGGATGGACGCGGACAGCGTGGACGCCGGTCTGTACGCGGCGGTGCGCGGCGCGGTGGTCCGCCGCTTCGCCGCCCACCCGGCCTTCGCGGAGCTGCGCGAGCCCGCCCCGTACCCGGCGGTGTTCCAGCCCTGGCTGGCGCTCGGCGGGCGGGTCGCGTTCGCCCTGGAGACGCTGCTCGTGACGGGTCCCGTGCCGCCCGCCGACCGGGCCAGGCTGGTGCGGGAGGCGCTGGAGGAGACGGGCGCGGCGGTGGCCGCCGGGGACGCGCCGGGCGCGTGGGGCGAGACCCACCGGCTGGTGCCCTGGCAGGCGCTGCCGGGCGGCGACCCCGAGGAGGGCTGGCCGGGGCTCGGCGGCGACCACGACTGCGTCCTGTCGACGTCCAGCGTGCCCGGCTACACCGACCTCAGCGCCCGGTCGTCCGCCGCCCGCTACGTCTGGGACCTCGCCGACCGCGAACGCAGCCGCTGGATCGTGCCGTTCGGCGCCTCCGGCGTCCCCGGCGACCCGCACCACCGCGACCAGCTCGCCCTGTGGGTGCGGGGCGAACTCGCCCCCGTCGTCACCGAGTGGACCCGTCTCGTGAAGGAAGAGCAGGAATCAGGAGCATGACCATGCGCAGAACCGAGCACACCCAGGACGTCGAGGGCTTCGGCACGGTCCGGATCGACCGGATCGACCCCGAGGCCGACGCACCGCTCATCCACGCCTGGGTGAACGAGGAGCGGGCCCGCTTCTGGGGCATGAACGGCACCACCCTGGAGCAGGTGCGGGAGATCTACGCGCACCTCGACTCGCTCACCACCCACCACGGCTTCCTGGTGCACCGCGACGGGGTGCCGGTGGCGATCTTCCAGACGTACGACCCCGAGGCCGACCGGGTCTCGGAGTGCTACGAGGCGCTGCCCGGCGACATCGGCGTGCACCTGTTCGTGGCGCCCTCGGACGCGGCGCCCGAGCGGGGCTTCACGGAGGGGCTGCTCACCGCCCTGGTGACGTTCGCGCTCGCGGGGAAGACCCGGGTGGTCGGCGAGCCGGACGCCGCCAACGACAAGGCGATCGCCCGGCTGGCCAAGGCCGGTTTCGAGCTCGGCCCCGAGGTGACGCTGCCGGAGGTGGACCTGCCGGAGGTCTTCATCCCGGAGAAGCGGGCACGGCTGGCGTTCCTGACCCGGCCGTGAGCTGACCCGGTACGACGGCGGGGAGGGGGTCGGGGTCGGAGTGGGGGGGGGGGGGGGGGGGGGGGAAAGGGGGGGGGGGGGGGGGGCCCCCCCCGGGCCCCCCCCCCCCCCCGCCCCCCCCCCCCCCCCCC
>NZ_JBIVFL010000025.1:0-45901 GCF_044748125.1 Streptomyces sp. NPDC090025
GCCACCCGCTACGACAAGACCGCACAGTCCTACGAAGCAGCCGTCACCCTCGCATCACTCCTGATGTGGGCCTGACATTTGACGACAGAACCTAGGGCAGCCGCAGCATCGTGCCGAGCATCAGCCGGTTCGGGTCGGGGCCGATCGCGGCCCGGTTCGCCGCGTACAGCGCCTCCCAGCCGCCCTTGACCGCGAACCGGCGGGCGATCGAGGTGAGGGTGTCCCCGGCCTGGACGACATGGGCCCGGCCGCTCAGCCCGTACCGCCGCGCGCACACCGGCCAGGCCGACCAGCCCTGCACCCGGAGCACGTCCTCGGCGACCATGATCTGCTGCGCCCGGGTGGCGAGGTCGGCGCGCCGGGCGTAGCGGCGGCCGCCGAACTCGTCCCAGGTCGGCTGCCAGAACTGCAGTCCGCCGTAGAAGCCGTTGCCGGTGTTGGCCCGCCAGTCGCCGTCGCTCTCGCAGGCGGCGACGCAGCCCCACGGCCACTGGTCGCGCGCGCAGGGTTCGACGGGGCTGGGCGCGGCGGGCGCGGCGGCCGCGGCGGCGGCCTCGGGGGCCAGCAGCGCGGCCGAGGCCAGGACGAGGCCCGTCGTCCACCCGCGGGCCCACGATCGGATCATCATCACGGCAGGCTAGGCAGCGGCCCGTGGGGCCGGGCGGGTGCCGCGCGGAACACCGTTCACATGCCACCCGGTCGGAGTCACGCGCGCCGGGAGCCCGCCAGGGGCGCGGCCGAGCGGCGTTGTCACATGCCGTCGGCCAAGTTGCCCGCCCTCCGCGCGTGACCCCGGCCGAGCCTTCCCCGTTGAACTCGGCATGAGACGACCGGGAACCGCCCGGCGTCGCACGCACCGAGTCCAGGGAGCCCCCCGTGCCGCGCATGCTCGACGTCAGCGAGGACGTACGCGCCGAGATCGGCGACGAAGAAGCCGACCGGCTGCTGGCCGGCGACAACGCCCCGGGCAGCTACGACTGCACCTCCTGCCGGACCCCTGGCGACTCCGACCAGGAGCGCACCAGCACGGTGCTGTTCGTCGGCGACGAGACGGCCGTCCTCGCCTTCGCCCACGCCACCTGCATCCCGTCCCAGGTGGTGCGGGTCGCCGAGGAGCAGCTGCAGGGCGCCGTCGCGTCCATCGCGGCGGCCGACGCCGCCGACTCGCTCGCCGCCGCCCACCCGCAGCAGGCCGTGCTCGGGGTGACCAGCGGTCTGGTCCTGATCGACGGCGAGCTGCACCCGGCGCTGGTCGTGGAGCCGACGGCGCCGGTCGCCCGCCCGGGTTCGGACGGCCTGACCGACGAGTTCCTGCCGCTCCTGGCCGAGCAGGGCTTCCAGCCGCTCCCCGACCTCGACGCCAAGCCGGCCGTGCTGCCCGGCTGGTCGGTCCTGGTCGCGATGGGCCAGCTGCACTCGGTGCTCCAGCCGGGGGCCGGTGGCACCGGCCAGGCGGCCTGGTGGCAGGCGCACCAGCCGCTCCAGGTGACCGACGGCTGGCGGGCCGCGGCGAACAAGTCGCACACGGTGCTCGTGTTCGCGGCGCCGGTCGGCTCGATCGGCCAGCAGCCGCGCGAGGACCTGCTGCGGGACGCGCTGGAGAAGGCCGCGGCCAACGGGCGGCTCGTGGCCGCCGCGATGCCGCTGGCCGGCACGTGATGGATGACGCCCGTCCCGGCATAGGGCCGGCCCGGGTCCCGGGGGCGCCGACCGTGCCGCGCCCCCGGGCGCCGCTTTCCGAGGGGCAGCGCCCGCATCCGACGGACGGCGGGGTCGTTGGCACCTACGTGCACGCATATGACCCATTCCGCCAGCAGTATCCGAGCCAGAGTCCTGCTCCGGTGCCGATCCCGGCCGCGGCAGCGAGTCCGATCCCGGCGATGCGCCCGGCGCAGGACGGTGCGGCGGGCCTCTCGGCCACCCCGATCTACGACGCGCTGTACTCCGAGTACCGCAGGTCGTTCCGTACGCTGCCGGGCGACCGCAGCGGCGAGGAGGATCTGGACTTCCGGGGGTTCGCCCCGTCGCACGGTTTCGGCTCGCAGGGCTTCGGCTCCCACGGTTTCGGTGCGCAGGGCTTCAGCACTCAAGGCTTCGGATCGCAGGGTTTCGGATCGCAGGGCTTCGCGTCGCCGCGCCCGCAGCCGTCCCCGTCCCCCTCCCCGTACACGGGCTGGACGAACTGGGGAACGGGGGGCTCGGCGGGGTCGGCGGGGTCGGCGTACGCGCTGCCGCCGGGCACCCGGCACAGCATCTGAGCCGTCCTGCCAGGTCAGGATGACAACGGCCGGGGGGGGGGGGGGGGGGGGGGGGGGCCCCCCCCCCCCCCCCGGGCGGGGCGCCGCGGCCCCCCCCCCGGGCGGGGGGGTGGGGGGGGGCGGGGCGGCCGCCCCCCCCCCCCCCGGGGGGGGGGGGGGCCCCCCCCCCCCCCCCCCCCCCCCCGCCCCCCGCCGCCCCCGCCGCGGCGGGGGTCCTCCCGGGGGGGGGGGGGGGGGGCCGGGCGCCCCCCCCCCCCCCCCCCCGGCCGTGTCCGTCCCGTCGGCGCGCTGCCGCGGTTACTTCTTGCGGCCGCGCTTCTCGCGCACCCGCACCGAGATGTGGATCGGGGTGCCCTCGAAACCGAACTCCTCGCGCAGCCGGCGCTCGACGAAGCGCCGGTAGCCCGCCTCCAGGAAGCCGGAGGAGAAGAGCACGAAGCGGGGCGGCTTGGTGCCCGCCTGGGTGCCGAAGAGGATGCGGGGCTGCTTGCCGCCGCGGATCGGGTGCGGGTGGGCGGCGACCAGCTCACCGAGGAAGGCGTTCAGGCGGCCGGTGGGGACGCGGGTCTCCCAGCCGGCGAGCGCGGTCTCGATCGCCGGGACCAGCTTCTCCATGTGGCGGCCGGTCTTCGCGGAGACGTTGACCCGGGGCGCCCAGGAGACCTGCTGCATCTCGGTCTCGATCTCGCGCTCCAGGTAGTAGCGCCGCTCCTCGTCCAGCTCGTCCCACTTGTTGTACGCGATGACGATCGCGCGGCCGGACTCGACGGCCATGGTGATGATCCGCTGGTCCT
This sequence comes from Streptomyces sp. NPDC090025, assembly GCF_044748125.1. Classification (NCBI taxonomy): domain Bacteria; kingdom Bacillati; phylum Actinomycetota; class Actinomycetes; order Kitasatosporales; family Streptomycetaceae; genus Streptomyces; species Streptomyces sp. NPDC090025. Next base: position 3,053 of record NZ_JBIVFL010000025.1, read on the forward strand.
GCACCGAGATGTGGTCGGTGGTGTCGATCAGGATGACCGCCACCTCGGCCTTCTCCACGGCGGCGGCGGTGCGCAGCGAGGCGTAGTAGTCCGCGCCCTCCTGCAGGTGCACCTTCTTGCGGATACCGGCGGTGTCGACGAACTTCCAGGTGACGCCGCCGAGCTCGATCAGCTCGTCGACCGGGTCACGGGTGGTGCCGGCCAGCTCGTTGACGACGACCCGGTCCTCGTTGGCGACCTTGTTGAGCAGGGAGGACTTGCCGACGTTGGGGCGGCCGATGAGGGCGATCCGGCGCGGTCCGCCGACCGGGTTGCCGAAGCGCTGCTCGGGGGCCTCGGGCAGCGCCTTGAGGACCTCGTCGAGGAGGTCGCCGGTGCCGCGGCCGTGCAGCGAGGAGACCGGGAACGGCTCGCCGAGACCGAGCGACCACAGCGCGGCGGCGTCGGCCTCGCCGGACTGGCCGTCGACCTTGTTGGCGGCGAGGACGACGGGCTTGCCCGCGCGGCGCAGCAGCCGGACGACGGCCTCGTCGGTGTCGGTGGCGCCCACGGTGGCGTCCACGACGAACAGGCAGGCGTCGGCGGCCTCGATGGCGTACTCCGCCTGGGCGGCGACGGAGGCGTCGATGCCGAGGACGTCCTGCTCCCAGCCGCCGGTGTCGACGACCTTGAAGCGGCGCCCGGCCCATTCGGCCTCGTAGGTGACGCGGTCACGGGTGACGCCGGGCTTGTCCTCGACGACGGCCTCGCGGCGGCCGATGATCCGGTTCACCAGGGTCGACTTGCCGACGTTGGGGCGGCCGACGACGGCGAGGACGGGGAGCGGGCCGTGTCCGGCCTCCTCGATCGCGCCCTCGACGTCCTCGACGTCGAAGCCCTCTTCCGCGGCGAGCTCCATGAACTCCGCGTACTCGGCGTCGCCAAGTGCCCCGTGGTCGTGCTGGTCGTTCATGAAGTCCGTTCCTTGATCATTCGTGGTCGGTGGGTCCCCGTCGCCGAGGCCCACTACTCAGAGTGTCGCTCAGCGCCCGGTGAGGCGCCTGGCGTTTTTCAGGTGGTCGGTCAGCCGCTCCTGGATGCGGACGGTCGCCTCGTCCAGCGCCTTGCGGGTGCGCCGGCCGCTGCCGTCGCCCGCTTCGAAGGCGTCGCCGAAGACGACGTCGACGCGGGTACGGAGCCGGGGCAGCGCCTTGACCAGGCGGCCCGGGCGCTCGGTGCTGCCGAGGACGGCGACCGGGACGATCGGGGCGCCGCTGCGGACCGCGAAGTAGGCGAGTCCGGCGCGGAGCGAGGCGAAGTCGCCCTCGCCCCGGGTGCCCTCGGGGAAGATCCCGAGGACGCCGCCGTGCTCCAGGACGGCGAGGGCGTTGCCGATCGCGCCGCGGTCGGTGGAGTGCCGGTCGACCTTGAGCTGCCCGATGCCTTCCAGGAAGCTGCCGAGCGGGCCGACGAACGCCTCCTTCTTGATGAGGAATTGCACGGGCCGCGGGGCGGTGCCCATGAGCATGGGGCCGTCGAGGTTGTGCGCGTGGTTGACGGCGAGGATGACGGGGCCTGCGGCCGGTACCCGCCAGGCGCCGAGGACGCGCGGCTTCCAGAGGCCGTACATCAGTCCGATGCCGATGCGGCGGCCGACGGCGGCGCCCTTCAGGGAGGGCTCGGTCACCGGGCGGCCGCCCGCTGCTCGGGACTCCGCTTCTCCTCCACCAGGGTGACGACGCACTCGATGACCTGGTCGAGGGTGAGCTCGGTGGTGTCGACCTCGACGGCGTCGTCGGCCTTGGCGAGCGGGGAGGTCTTGCGGCTGGAGTCGGCCGCGTCCCGCTTGACCAGGGCCTGCTGGGTGGCGGCCACGTCGGCGCCCTTGAGCTCGCCGGAGCGGCGGGCGGCGCGGGCCTCCGGGGAGGCGGTGAGGAAGACCTTGAGGTCGGCGTCGGGCAGCACGGTGGTGCCGATGTCCCGGCCCTCGACGACGATGCCCTGCTCGGCGCCGCGGGCGATGGACCGCTGCAGCTCGGTGATGAGGGCGCGGACCTCGGGGACGGCGCTGACGGCGCTGACCTTGGAGGTGACCTCCTCGGTCCTGATCGGTCCGGAGGCGTCGAGTCCGTCGACCGTGATGGTCGGGCGGGCCGGGTCGGTGCCGGAGACGATGACCGGCTTGGCGGCGGCGTTGGCGACGGCGTCGGCGTCGTGGACGTCGACCCCGTTGCTGATCATCCACCAGGTGATGGCCCGGTACTGAGCGCCGGTGTCGAGGTAGCTCAGCCCCAGCTTGGCGGCCACCGCCTTCGAGGTGCTCGACTTGCCCGTGCCGGAGGGGCCGTCGATGGCGACGATCACGGTTTCCACGGTGGGGAACGCCTTCCTGGATGAGCGGCAGGCCCCCGGCGAATGTACGGGGGACCCCACAAGGTTACCGAGTCCCCCACCCCCGTTCGGCCCAGCGGCCCCCGAGAGCCCCGCCGAGGGGCCCTGGCGGTGCGGTCGGGGCCGCCGCCTCGGGCAGGACCTCCGCAACCCGAGGACGATGCCGGGCGAACCGCGCGGCTGACGGCACCGGAGCCCGCCACCCGCAGCCGGTCCCCCGCTCCGGGTGGCTCCCCTGCCCGGCAGGACGGGGCGCCGTCCTGCCGGTGCGCGAGCCGAAGGGCCCGGTCGCTCAGGTCCTGCCGGGTTTGCCCGTCGAGACCAGCAGGAGGACGGACGAGCCCGGTGCCACCGGTTCCGCGCCGCCCCGGGGGGCACTGCTGATCACCTGCCCGGCGGGAGCGTTCCAGTCCGTGTGCCGCATGATCGTGCAGCTCAGTCCGAGTCCGCGCAGCAGACTTCCGGCCTGTTCGACCGGCATGCCGGCCAGGTCCGGCAGCGCGACGCCCGCTCCCCCGGTCCGCTCCTGCCCCCGTGTCGGAGTCGCATCGGCGCTTCCGCTCCTGGGGGCTCCGGTGGCGAGCGGGGCGCACGCCCCGCTCGCCGATGGGGACAGGGACGGGGAGGCGCCGGGCGCGGGCGGCACGGGCTTCAGCGCGAAGAACCCCACCGTGGTGCACGCCAGCACGCCGCACGCCGCAGCGGTGCCGAGGAGCGCCCGGCGGGTGCGGCTGCGGCTGACGGCTCGCTCGATCGCGGCCGCGTCGACGACCGGCGCCGTCGGCCCGTCGGCGAAGGAGGCCACCGCGGCACGCAGCTCGGCTTCGAGGCCCGGCTCGAACGGGGCGGGTCCCGACGACGTGTTCCTCACTTCGTACCTCCGAAAGCGGCCGACGGGGTGTGCGGCGCCTGGGCGCCCGATACGGAATCGCGCAGCTTGGCCAGGCCGCGGGCGAGCTGGGACCTCACCGCACTCGAAGAGATGTCCAGGACGCCGGCGATCTGCCGGGCGTCCAGATCGTGCAGGTAGTACAGGACCACCACGCTGCGCATGCCCATCGGCAGCCCGAGCAGTGCCTCGATCAGTTCCGCGCGCAGTTCCACCTGCCCGAACCGGTCCCGGGGGTCGGCCGTCTCGGGCACCCCCGACAGCCCGGGGCGCTCGCCCAGGCGCGACAGCCGCCGCCAGCGGTCGTTGGCCAGGTTGACCAGCACTTTGCGCACGTACGCCTCCGGCGAGTCCGCCACCTCGACCTTCCGCCAGTGTCGGCACGCCCGCTCCAGCGCCTCCTGCACCAGATCCTCGGCCACGTGCACGTCACCGGTCAGCGCATACGCGGTGCGGAACAACGCTCTTGACCGCTGTGCGACGAACTCCGTGAATCCGTTGCCCGGACCGCTCCTGCGAAACCTCACCCGCCGACCCCCTTTCCTCATCCCGTCCCGATCACTGCCCCCATGACGGCGGAACGGGGCCGGGTGCTGCACCGAGCCACCGACAGTGACGTGAATCACAGCCGGGACGGAAGGGTGTCCCAGCACCTCGCGCCGCTGCCACCCGGCGTGGGGTCGGGGCCCGGCGTCCTGCCAGGAGGACGTCAGCTCTGCCGCAGCGCCCAGCCCCTGTCCCGCAGGAACTCGGCGAGGCCCGGGGCGGCGGAGGGTTCGACCATCAGCTGGACGAGGCCCGCCTGTTGGCCGGTGGCGTGCTCGATGCGGACGTCCTCGATGTTGACGCCCGCGCGGCCCGCGTCCGCGAAGATGCGGGCGAGCTCCCCCGGCTGGTCGCTGATGAGGACGACGACGGTGTCGTAGCTGGCGGGGGCGGCGCCGTGCTTGCCGGGGACCCGGGCGCGGCCCGCGTTGCCGCGGCGCAGCACGTCCTCGACGCCCGACGCGCCCGCCCGGCGCTTCGCGTCGTCGCCGGACTCCAGCGAGCGCAGCGCCCGTACCGTCTCGTCCAGGTCGGCCGCCACGCCCGCGAGCACGTCGGCGACGGGTCCGGGGTTGGCGGACAGGATCTCCACCCACATCCGGGGGTCGGACGCGGCGATCCGGGTGACGTCCCGGATGCCCTGGCCGCACAGCCGTACCGCCGTCTCGTCCGCGCTCTCCAGGCGGGCCGCGACCATCGACGACACCAGCTGCGGGGTGTGCGAGACCAGCGCGACCGCGCGGTCGTGGGCGTCGGCGTCCATGACTACGGGCACCGCGCGGCACAGCGCGACCAGTTCGAGGGCGAGGTTGAGGACCTCGGTGTCGGTGTCCCGGGTGGGCGTGAGCACCCACGGGCGGCCCTCGAAGAGGTCGGCGGTGGCGGCGAGCGGCCCGGAGCGCTCCTTGCCGGACATCGGGTGGGTGCCGAGGTAGGTGGTGAGGTCGAGCCCCAGCTCCTCGAGCTCCCGCTTCGGTCCGCCCTTGACGCTCGCCACGTCGAGGTAGCCGCGGCCGAGCCCGGCCCGCATCGCCTCGGCGAGGGTGCCGGCCACGTGCGCGGGCGGTACGGCGACCAGGACCAGGTCCACCGGTCCCGCGGGCGCCTCGTCGGTGCCCGCGCCGAGCGCGGCGGCCGTCCGGGCCCGGGCCGGGTCGTGGTCGCGGAGGTGGACGGCGACACCGCGGCCGGCCAGGGCGAGCGCCGCCGAGGTGCCGATCAGGCCGGTTCCGATGACGAGGGCGGTTCTCACTGGGCGATGTCCTTGCGCAGGGCGGCCGCGGCACCGAGGTAGACGTGCGCGATCCGGGACTTGGGCAGATCCGACTCGACGTGCGCGAGGAGCCGTACGACCCTCGGCATCGCGCCCTCGATGTCGAGCTCCTGGGCGCAGAGCAGCGGAACGTCCACTATCCCGGCGTCGCGGACGGCGGCGGCCGGGAAGTCGCTGCGCAGATCGGGGGTGGCCGTGAACCAGAGGCTGATGAGGTCGTCGGAGGTCAGCCCGTTGCGGCTCAGCACGGCGCCGAGCAGCTCCTCGACCTGCTCGCGCATGTGTCCGGCGTCGTCCCGTTCCAACTGGACGGCGCCTCGGACCGCTCGTACCGCCACGTCGTCCACCACTCCTTCGCCCGGCTTCACCCGCTGCACTGCTCCGGCCAGCCTAGTCAGCCGTCCGGGGGCAGCGCCGTGCCGCCCGTCTGCCGAGACGGGCGGCACGCGCCGGGCAGCGGGCTCAGAGCTGCTGCTGCCGGATGATGTCCTCCAGGGAACCGGCGGGCACCTGGCCCTGCGGGGTGAGCTTGTCGACGACCTGCGGCAGCGACTGGGCGATCTCGTCGGCGGCCTGCTGCGGGGTGACCCCGGCCTCCTGGGCGACCTGCTGCAGCGTCTCGTCGGGCAGGGCCTGGGCGATCTGGCCGCCGCTGACGGACTGGTTCTCGCCGGAGCCGACCCAGGACTGGGCCTGGTCGACAAGACCGGACTTGGTGAGCATGTCGAGGAGGCCGCCGAGCGGGTTGCCGCCGCCTGCGGCGCCGCCCGCACCGCCCTTGCCGCTGGTCAGGGCGGAGAGGAGGGAGCCGAGGATGTTGCCGGCGCCGCCACCGCCGCCCTGGCCGCCCTGGGCACCGCCGAGCAGGCCGCCGAGCAGACTTCCGAGATCGTTTCCTGCCATGATCACGCCTTTCTTCCGGTACGGAACACGGTCAATGTCACCCAGACCGGGACCTTCCGCCACTCGGGGTAGCGGAGCCCCGCCGGGCGGCCGTCCCGGGCCCGCCGCTCGCGCGGTACAACTGTCGGCATGCTGCTGCATGTCGTACCGCTCGACGAATGGTCCGCCGACCCGGGCCTCCCCTACGCCCCGCCGTCCCTCGCCGCCGAGGGCTTCGTGCACTGCTCGCCGGACGAGCCGACCGCCCTCGCGATCGCGGACGCCCACTACCGCGACGCGCACGGGCCGCTGCTCGTCCTGGTGATCGACGAGTCCCGGCTGTCCGGCGAGGTCCGCTGGGAGGGCTCGGAGGACATGGTCTTCCCGCATGTGTACGGGCCGATCGAGCGCGCGGCCGTGGTCGCCGTCCTGGAGGTGGGCCGGGACGCGGACGGCCGTGCGAGGGAGCTGACGCCCTGGGCGTAGGCGTGTCGCGGCGCGCGGGCGGCGGGCCTGGCCAAGCTGGGCGCCATGACTGCTGCCGCGTCCGCCGACGCCCCGCCAGCCACCGTTCCCCCGCTCGCCGCCCTGTCCCGTCGCTCGACGCTGCTGGCGAGCCTGGTCCTGGCGGCGGGCTGCGGCTCGGGCTCGGGCTCCGACTCCGGAACCAGTTCCTCGCCCTCCCCCTCCTCCCCCGGCACGGCGTCGGCGTCGGCGTCGGCGCTGGCGCGGACCGAGGACATCCCGGTCGGCGGCGGCAAGGTCTTCACCGACCGGAAGGTCGTGGTGACCCAGCCCAAGGAGGGCGAGTTCAAGGCGTTCTCGGCGGTCTGCACCCATCAGGGCTGCCTGGTGGACAAGGTCGCCGACGGCACCATCGACTGCCCCTGCCACGGCTCCCGCTACCGCATCGCGGACGGCTCGGTGGCGGCGGGCCCGGCGCCGCGCCCGCTGCCCGCGGAGCGGATCAATGTCTCGGCCGGTGAGATCACCCTCACCTAGGGCTCCCGGATCGGGGGGCCTAGATTGGCCGCATGACTCCCGAGGAACTGGTGCGCGACCACACGATCTACTCCTGTGTGATGGGGTCGCGCGCGTTCGGTCTGGCGACCGAGGACAGCGACACCGACCGGCGCGGGGTGTTCCTCGCGCCGACGCCGCTGTTCTGGCGCTTCGACAAGCCCCCGGCGCATGTGGAGGGCCCGGCCGACGAGCAGTTCAGCTGGGAGCTGGAACGCTTCTGCGAGCTGGCCCTGCGCAACAACCCCAACGTCCTGGAGTGTCTGCACTCGCCGCTGGTGGAGCGGGCGGACGCGACCGGGCGCGAACTGCTCTCGCTCCGCTCGGCGTTCCTGTCCCGGCAGGCGCACGGCACCTTCGTCCGCTACGCGGGCGGCCAGCGCCGCAAGCTGGAGGCGGACGTCCGCACCCACGGCGCCCCGCGCTGGAAGCACGCGATGCACCTGCTGCGGCTGCTGACCAGCTGCCGCGATCTGCTGCGCACCGGCGAGCTGCGCATCGAGGTCGGCGAGGAACGCGACCGGCTGCTCGCGGTGAAGCGCGGCGAGCTGTCCTGGGCGGAGGTGGAGCGCTGGATGAACCTCCTCCAGGACGAGGCCGACCGCGCCCACACCGGCAGCCCGCTCCCCGACGTCCCGGACACGGCGCGGATCGAGGACTTCCTGACCCGCGCCCGCCGGGCGTCGGCGGCGTCAGCCCTCGGCGTGCGCGAGCCGGACGCGGACGACGAGGTCGTGCAGCGCGTCGGCCACCGGGGCCTCGGCGCGCAGCGCTGACGCCTGCTGCGCCGCGTCGAGCACCTGGTGCAGCCGCTCAATCTCGGCCGTCACCGCGTCGAGCGGCACGTCGGCCGCCCCGTGCTCGGCATCGGCCTTGACCGCGATCAGCCCGGGCAGCCGCGCCGGGGCCTCGGGCACCTCGCCGGCCAGGGTCGGCAGATGGGCCTGGATCTCGCCGGCGCGCATCAGGTGGATGCCGGTGAGCAGCGCCCGGTAGGTGTAGAGCAGCGGCTTGAGCTCACCGGTCTTCCCGAACAGGCGCCACTGGGTGCCCGCGAAGCCCCGGTAGTGGTGGGCGTGGTGCGAGGTGAGCACGTCGGGCACCAGGGCGCGCAGCTCGGCGTGGGCGTCGGTGGTGTGGGCGACCAGCGGCGAGGTGAGCTGTTCGAGGACATAGCCGTTGGGCCGCAGCATCAGGCGGGCGAACTTCCGCAGGTCGTGCGTGACGAGGTCCATCTCGACGCCGTCCTGGTCCCACATCCGGGTCCGGGTCTCCTCGGGCTCGCGCAGGCCCACCAGGGCGGCGGCGGGCAGCAGATGGACGCCGCGCAGGTCGACGTCGGAGTCCCGGGACGGGAAGCCGTAGAGGTGGGCGCCGGAGACGGTGGCGAAGAGCACCGGGTCGGGCTGGTCGGCGACGACGGCGGACAGGTCGACGTCCGGTACGTCCCCGAGAACGCCTCCGGGCGCGAGGCCGGGCACGGGGGCGGGCAGGAGCTTGGGCGAGAGCGGCATCAGTGGATCACAGGTCCCAGAGCGCGCCGAAGGCGCGCAGTTCGTCGTGGTGTTCGAGTGGGGCGGCCCAGCTGTCGGGCCAGGCGGCGGCGCCCAGGTGGGCGCCCGCGAAGGCGCCGGTGAGGGCGGCGATGGAGTCGGAGTCGCCGCGGGTGCAAGCGGCCCTGCGCAGCGCGGTGAGCGGGGCGTCGGGGAACTGCAGGAAGGCGAGCAGGCCGGTGGCGAGGGCTTCCTCGGCGACCCAGCCGTCGCCGGTGGAGAGGCAGGGGTCGAGTTCCGGGTCCGCGGTGCGCTGGGCCGCGTCCAGGCGTTCCAGGACGGCCAGGCACTCGTCCCAGCCGCGCCGGGCGAAGTGCACGGGGTCGGGGTCCTGGGAGCGGGTCCACAGCTCGCCGAGCCAGTGCGCGTCGTAGGTGGAGCGGTGGTCGAGGGCGTACGAGCGGAGCCGCCCGACGAGTCCGGCCGGGTCGGCGCCCCGCGCGAGCAGGTGCACGGCGTGCGCGGTGAGGTCGGCGGCGGCGAGGCCGGTGGGGTGGCCGTGGGTGAGGGCGGCCTGGAGCTGGGCGGCGCCGGACCGTTGCTCGTCGCTGAGCCCGGGCACCAGGCCGACCGGCGCGACCCGCATGTTGGCGCCGCAGCCCTTGGAGCCGATCTGGCTGGCGTCCTGCCAGGCCCGGTCGCTGTCCAGGAGCCGGGCGGCGAGCAGGCAGGTGCGGCCGGGGGCCCGGTTGTTGTCGGGCGCGTGGTACCAGTCGACGTACTCCGCGCGGGCCGTCCGGGCGAGGCGCGACGGGGTCAACGGGCCCTCGTCGAGGGTGGTCCGCAGGGCCCGGGCGAGGGCGAGGGTCATCTGGGTGTCGTCGGTGATGTACGCCGTGCCGCCGCGCACCGGCAGCGGCATCTCGCGCCACGGGCCGAACGTCGCGAGGATCCGCGGCACGTCGTGGAACTCGGTGGGGAAGCCGAGGGCGTCCCCGAGGGCGAGCCCGATGAGCGCGCCGGTCGCGGCCTGCTTGGTCGTTCCGTGGCTCATGCGTTCGATCCTTCCGCTGGGGTGTCAGGGCGGCCGGGTTCCGGTTCGGCGCGGGCCTCGGGGCGCAGCAGCGGCGGGTGGAGGGCCGTCGCCTCGCCCGCCCGGTACAGCGCGGCCGGTTTCCCGCGGCCGCCGGTGCGGCGCGGCGGGCCCTCGACGGGCCGGACGAAGCCGGGTGTGGCGAGGACCTTGCGCCGGAAGTTGGGGCGGTCGAGCGCGACGCCCCACACCGTCTCGTACACCTGGCGCAGCTCGCCGAGGGTGAACTCGGGCGGGCAGAACGCGGTGGCCAGGCAGCTGTACTCCAGCTTGGCGCCGACCCGTTCGCGGGCGTCGGCGAGGATCCGGTCGTGGTCGAAGGCGAGGCCGCGCGCGTCCTCGTACGGCAGCCAGCGGGCCTGGGCGGCGTCGCCGCCGCCGCGCGGCTCGGGCAGGTCGGGGACGAGCGCGGTGAACGCCACGGACACCACCCGCATCCGGGGGTCGCGGTCCGGGTCGCTGTAGGTGCGCAGTTGTTCGAGGTGCAGCCGGGCGGCGATGGCGCCGGACAGGCCGGTCTCCTCGGCGAGTTCGCGGCGGGCGGCCTGTTCGGCGGACTCGTGCGGGAGCACGAAGCCGCCGGGCAGCGCCCAGGCTCCGGCGTACGGCTCCTGGCCGCGTTCGACGAGCAGGACGTGCAGGCGTTCCTCGCGGACGGTGAGGACGGCGAGGTCGGCGGTGAGCGCGAAGGGCTCGAAGGCGTACTTGTCGTACCCGGGGACCGGTGGGGCGGTGGTGCTGGTCATCGGCGCTCCGGAAGAGGGGCGGTGAAGGCCCAGCCCTCGGCGAGCAGCGCGTCCACGGCGGCGACGGCGGTCGCCAGGCGTTCCTCGTGCGGGCCGGTGAGGACCACCGTGCGGCGGCCGGTGTGGGCGAGCTGGGTGAGGAAGCGGGCGGTCATCCAGGGCCGCAGGTGCTCGCCGTCGCGCAGTCCGTCGTCCTCGAAGGCGACGCCCCGGTGGTCGGTGAGCAGCCACAGGTGCTGGCGGCCGCGGGCGGCGATCTCGCCGGTGCCGGGGCTGCTGCTGCCCATGTAGCGCTCGTGCCAGATGGTGGTGGCGAAGGCGTCGGTGTCGCAGATGAGGACCGGGGATCCGGTCCTGGCGGCCTCCTCCTCCAGTTCGGCCTGGCGCAGCGCGATGACCGGGAAGTCGGCGGAGTGGAAGCTGACGTCGGACCAGTCGGCGCCGGGGCGCTCGGCCCGCAGCTCGGCGAGCTTCATTGCGCTGTACTCCCGCCCGTACTCGGGCACCCAGCGGGTGTCCGCCCAGACGCCGCCGCGCGCCCGGTAGTGCGCGGCGAGGGCGCGGGCCATGGTGGTGGTGCCGGTGGACTCGGCGCCGAGGACGACGATCCGGCGGGTGAGGGCGGCCCGTACGGGCGCCGCCAGGTGCTGCCAGGAGCCGATCGGGTCGGCCCGTACGGCGGTGCCGGAGACCGGGTGCCGGATCCGTCCGGGGTCCACCGAGACGGCGGCGGCGCCGAATCTGCGGGCCAGCTCGTCCCCGTACGGCTCCGAGGTGAAGACGGCGTCGACGGGCTCGGGCACGGCGGCCCGGAAGATCGCCATGTGGGCGTCCCAGATGTCGGGGTCGTGCAGGTCGACGGGGACGTCGTCGACGGTGCCGACGACGAGCGCGTCGGGGTGGACCTCGCGCATCCAGGCGACCCGGTCGGCGAGCGGCACGGACTCCACGGCGGAGGCGCAGACCAGCACGGTGAGCCGGTCGCAGCGCTCGCGGGCGGTGCGGACGAGGTGGTGGTGGCCGGCGTGCGGCGGATAGAACTTGCCGAGCACGAGGCCGTGGCCGTAGCGGGTGCCGCTCATGCCGCCGTCTCCAGGGTGCGGGCGGGCCGTCCGGCGGCCAGGTCGCGGGTCCAGCCGCGCAGGCCGACGACGCACAGCGTCAGGAAGCCGACGTAGAGCAGCGAGGTCAGGTAGAGCTGCTTGTACGCGTAGAGCGGGACGTACACGACGTCGGCGGCGATCCACAGCCACCAGGACTCCAGCCGCTTGCGGCACTGCCCGTAGGTGGCGGCCAGCGACAGGGCGGTGGTCAGCGCGTCCCAGAAGGGCACGGTGGAGTCGGTGGCCCGGTCGAGGAGCAGGGTGAGCAGGAGGGTCCCCACCGCCCCCGCCGCGAGCAGCCAGGTCCATTCGGTACGGCTGGTGCGCCGTACCGGCAGGGTGTCGGAGCCTGGGCCACCCCCGTGGGTCCAGGTCCACCAGCCGTACGCGGCGAGGGCGATGAAGACGATCTGGAGGCCGGCATCGGCGTAGAGCCCGCTCTGGGTGAAGAGCAGGACGAAGAACAGGTTGTTGGCGATGCCGAGGGGCCAGTTGGCGAGGTGCTGCCTGGCGACGAGCCAGACGCACAGCGCGCCGCTGCCGAAGCCGAGCACCTCGGTCCAGCTGACCGGTGTGTCGAGGAGCGTGAACAGCGGACGCTGCAGCGGCTCCAGGACGTTCGCGAGACTCATCCCCGCCTCCCCCTTTAAGAGTCATCCTGACTATAAATGGCGGAGCGGGTCGACCACAAGTACGAAAAAGGCCCGTGACCGCCGGGATACGGCGGTCACGGGCCCTGCTCGGCCGGAGGCTGTCGGCCCTACAGGCCGACCTCCTTCATCAGCATGCCGACCTCGGTGTTGCTGAGCCGGCGCAGCCAGCCCGACTTCTGGTCGCCCAGGCCGATCGGGCCGAAGGCGGTGCGGACCAGCTTCTCCACCGGGAAGCCCGCCTCGGCGAGCATCCGGCGCACGATGTGCTTGCGGCCCTCGTGCAGCACGACCTCGACCAGGTAGTTCTTGCCGGTCTGCTCGACCACCCGGAAGTGGTCGGCGCGGGCGTAGCCGTCCTCCAGCTGGATGCCGTCCTTGAGCCGCTTGCCGACCTCGCGGGGCAGCGGGCCCGTGATGGCCGCCAGGTAGGTCTTCTTCACGCCGTACTTGGGGTGGGTGAGACGGTGGGCCAGCTCGCCGTGGTTGGTGAGCAGGATGATGCCCTCGGTCTCCGTGTCGAGCCGGCCGACGTGGAACAGCCGGGTCTCACGGTTGGTGACGTAGTCACCGAGGCACTGGCGGCCGTCCGGGTCCTCCATGGTGGAGACGACACCGGCCGGCTTGTTCAGCGCGAAGAACTGGTACGACTGGGTGGCGACGGTCAGACCGTCGACCCTGATCTCGTCGTTCTCCGGGTCGACCCGGAGGCCCTGCTCAAGGACGATCTCGCCGTTGACCTCGACACGGGCCTGCTCGACCAGCTCCTCGCAGGCACGGCGCGAGCCGTAACCGGCGCGGGCCAGCACCTTCTGCAGCCGCTCGCCCTCCTGCTCGGCGCCCGGGAAGGTCTTCGGGGTCTTGATCTCGGGCTTGTTCGCGTAGCGCTCCCGGTTGCGCTCCTCGGTACGGGCGTCGTACTCGCGCGAACGGGCGGGGGCGGTCCAGCCGCCGCCACGCTTCGGGGACTGCCTGGGGCCGCCCTTGGCGCCGCCACGGGCGGTGTCGCCCCGGCCGCGGCGGGGACCGCCGGGGCCGTCGGAGGGCATCGCCACGTCATAGGAGCGGTCCTCCGGGCGGGGCCGGCGCGGGCTCGCGGCGCCCTGGCCCTGGCCGCCACGGCCCTGACCCTGACCGCCGCCCTGGCCACCACGGCCCTGGCCGCCGCCCTGACCCTGGCCACCACGGCCCTGGCCCTGACCGCGGTCGTCGCGGCCGTTGCCGGCTCCCCGGTAGTTGTTGCCGCGGCCGCCGCTCTTGGCACCACGGCTCCCGCCGTTGTTTCCGCTGTTCCTGCCGCTGCTGCTTCGCATCAAACTTCCGTCGTCTTCTCGTTCTCGTCTGCGTCGGGATCGAACGACGGGACTCCTTCCAGGCTCTCCGGTTCGACCGCCTCCGCCTCGGGGAGGAAGGGCGCGAGCTCCGGAAGCTCGTCCAGGCCGCGCAGGCCCATCCGCTCCAGGAAGTAGTTCGTCGTCCTGTACAGGATCGCACCTGTTTCGGGTTCCGCGCCCGCCTCCGCCACCAGACCGCGCTGCAGAAGGGTGCGCATGACCCCGTCGCAGTTCACCCCGCGCACGGCGGAGACCCGGGAACGGCTGACCGGCTGGCGGTACGCGACGACCGCGAGGGTCTCCAGGGCCGCCTGGGTGAGCCGGGCCTGCTGGCCGTCCAGGACGAACGCCTCGACGGCGGCGGCGTGCTCGGCCCGGGTGTAGAAGCGCCAGCCCCCGGCGACGAGCCGCAGCTCGAAGCCGCGGCCCTGGGCGGTGTACTCGTCGGCCAGCTCCCGCAGGGCGTCCCCGACCTCGCGGGGGGCACGGTCGAGGACCTTGGCGAGGTGGGCCTCGGTGGCGGGCTCGTCGACGACCATGAGGACGGCTTCGAGGGCGGGCTTCAACGTGGGATCGCTCATCGTGCGGTGTCCTCCCGGTCCGCTCGGTCTTCCTGGTCGAACTCGTCGGTGACGGCGGCCGTGGCGGAACTCACGTCCGCGCCGCCGGTCCAGGAGACGGTGAGCTCGCCGAGAGCGGTCTCCTGGTCGAGGGCGACCGCCTTCTCCCGGTAGAGCTCCAGGAGCGCGAGGAAGCGGGCGACCACCGTGAGGGTGTCGGGGGCGCCCTCCACCAGCTCCCGGAAGCCCAGCGTGCCGCGCTCGCGCAGCAGGGCGACCACGATCCCGGCCTGCTCGCGGACGCTGACCAGCGGGGCGTGGATGTGGTCGACGTACACCTGCGGCTTGGCCTTCGGCTGCATCGCCCGCACGGCGAGCCGCGCGAAGCCCTCGGCGCCGATCGAGATCACCACCTCGGGCAGCAGCTCGGCGTGCTGCGGCTCCAGGCCGACGGTCCTGGGGTACCGGCGCCCCTCGGACTCCCACCGCTCGCTGAAGATCTCCGCGATCCGTTTGTACGCCCGGTACTGGAGCAGCCGCGCGAACAGCAGGTCCCGCGCCTCCAGGAGCGCCAGGTCCGCCTCGTCCTCCACCTCGGCGGTCGGCAGCAGCCGGGCCGCCTTCAGGTCGAGCAGCGTCGCGGCCACCACCAGGAACTCGGTCGTCTGGTCGAGGTCCCACTCGGGCCCCATGGCCCGGATGTGCGCCATGAACTCGTCGGTGACCTTGGACAGCGCGACCTCGGTGACGTCGAGCTTGTGCTTCGAGATGAGCTGGAGGAGCAGGTCGAAGGGCCCCTCGAAGTTGGCGAGCCGGACGGTGAAGCGGCCGTCGCCGGGGGCCTCGGGCGTCGGCTCCGGGACCGGGTCCGGTGCGGGCTCCGGGGCCGGGGCCGGGTCCGGTTCGGGCTCCGGGGCAGGTGCGTGGACCGGGACCGGCTCCGCGGCCGGGTCCGGTTCGGGCTCAGGGGTCGGCTCCGGCACGACCGGCGCCTCCGGCAGGTCCGCCCCCGGGCCCCTCCCCAGGGCTCGTCTGCGGGCCGGGCGGGACGTTTCGTCAGGGGGGAGGGGCAAGAGGGATCCTGGTGGAGCGGGGGAAGGCGGTTCGGCGCAGGCTATCGTCAGCGGCCGCGCAGGCGGCGGACGAGGATGCTCGCGTCGCCACGGGATTCCAGGTCGGCGAGGACCACCGCGACCGCCTCGCGGACGATACGGCCCCGGTCGACCGCCAGACCGTGCTCACCGCGGAGCACCAGGCGGGCGTGCTCCAGGTCCATCAGCTCCTCGGCGGAGACATAGACCGTGATCTTCTCGTCGTGCCGTTCGCGGCCGCTGGGGCGCCGGTTGGCGCCGTGGCCGCCGCCCCGCCGCCGCCCGGCGGCGGGTGCGGGCACCGGTGCGGGCGCGGGGGCGGCGGGTGCCTCCGCCGTCCGGGCGCGCGGCTCCGCCGCCTCCTCCGCGGCCGCGGCGGAGTGCTCGGCGCCGGCGTCCGCGGACGCCACCGGGTCGCTCTCCCCCGCGGGTGCCGGTACGGTCCTGCGCGGCGAGGAGGACTGCAGCGCCATCCCCCCGGTCGTACGGAACAGCTCGTCGGCGCCGGGCAGACTCACTCGGCGTGACACCGGGCGAGCACCTCCCTGGCGAGCTGACGGTAGGCGGCGGCGCCCACGGAGTTCGACGCGTACGTGGTGATGGGCTCGCCCGCGACCGTGGTCTCGGGGAAGCGCACGGTCCGGCCGATCACCGTGTGGTAGACGTGGTCGTCGAACGCCTCGACCACGCGCGCGAGGACCTCGCGCGAGTGCACGGTGCGCGAGTCGTACATGGTGGCGAGGATGCCGTCGAGCTCCAGCTCGGGGTTGAGCCGCTCCTGGACCTTCTCGATGGTCTCGGTCAGCAGGGCCACGCCGCGCAGCGCGAAGAACTCGCATTCCAGCGGCACGATGACCTTGTGAGCCGCCGTCAGGGCGTTCACGGTGAGCAGGCCGAGCGAGGGCTGACAGTCGATCACGATGTAGTCGTAGTCGTTCATCAGCGGCTTGAGCGCACGCTGCAGCGTGGACTCGCGCGCGACCTCGCTGACCAGCTGGACCTCGGCCGCCGACAGGTCGATGTTGCTCGGCAGCAGGTCCATGTTGGGCACGGCGGTCTTGAGCAGCACCTCGTCCGCCGACATGCCCCGCTCCATGAGCAGGTTGTAGACGGTGAGGTCGAGCTCCATCGGGTTCACGCCGAGCCCGACCGACAGGGCACCCTGCGGGTCGAAGTCGACGAGCAGCACCCGTCGTCCGTACTCGGCGAGCGCGGCACCCAGGTTGATGGTCGACGTGGTCTTGCCGACGCCGCCCTTCTGGTTGCACATCGCGATGATCTTCGCGGGGCCGTGGTCGGTCAGCGGGCCCGGGATCGGGAAGTACGGCAGCGGCCGTCCGGTGGGGCCGATCCGCTCGCGGCGCTGGCGGGCAGCGTCGGGTGCGAGGGTGGCCGCGTACTCGGGGTCGGGCTCGTACTCGGCGTCGGGGTCGTAGAAGTGCCCCTCGGGCACCTCGTCATAGGCGGCGAAGTGGGTGGACTCTCGGCCCATCTCGTTGCCGGCCGTGGCGTTCACGTGTAGGCCGTCCGTCATCTTCATCGTATGGGCTGGCGTCATGGGCTGGTGCGTCGCGAAGGTCCGCACCGCGACGGAGCCGATCGGAGCCCCTGGCTCGCCACCCTCGGGAGTAAATGTCGACTCATTCACAAGTCGTCTTACCTCCTTGAATGTGGCCAGGAACATTTATCGATAGGTCAGCGTGGCACCATGCCGACGGTTGGCGACTCTATGGCGTGTCACCGCTCCGCAGCAACACAATCCGCCGGACCCGGCACGATGTGTCGGCAACCGAACACCTCGCTGTCAAGGGTGCGCAGGCATGGAACCGCACGTTTCAGGGGTGCGCGAAACGGTTAAAGAGTTACGTTCGAGGCGAGTTGACCGGGGGCCCGGAGGTGGCCGGACACACATCGGGCCGGACCTTGCTCATCAAGGTCCGGCCCGGTGCGTGGGGTTGACGACGGGGGTTGACCCCAGGCCGTCATGAGGAGCCCGAGGGTCAGCCGAGGAGGCTGCTCAGCTCGACGTGGTCGTAGCCGTGCGCCTCGGCGACCTCCTTGTAAACCACCTTGCCGTCATGGGTGTTGAGCCCCTTGGCGAGCGCGGCGTCGCGGCGCAGCGCCTCGACCCAGCCGTTGTTCGCCAGCGACACGATGTAGGGCAGCGTGGCGTTGGTGAGGGCGTAGGTGGAGGTGTTCGGGACCGCGCCCGGCATGTTGGCGACGCAGTAGAAGACCGAGTTGTGGACCATGAAGGTCGGCTCGGCGTGGGTGGTCGGGTGGGAGTCCTCGAAGCAGCCGCCCTGGTCGATCGCAATGTCGACAAGGACACTTCCGGGCTTCATCTTGGCGACGAGCTCGTTGGTGACCAGCTTCGGGGCCTTGGCGCCCGGGATGAGGACGGCGCCGATGACGAGGTCGGCCTCGACGACGGCCTTCTCCAGCTCGAAGGCGTTGGAGACGATCGTCTGCACCTGGGTGCCGAAGACCTTGTCGGCCTCGCGGAGCTTGTTGATGTCCTTGTCGAGCAGGGTCACGTGGAAGCCCATGCCGACGGCGATCTGGGTGGCGTTCCAGCCGGAGACGCCGCCGCCGATGACGACGGCCTTGCCCGCGGCGGTGCCGGGGACGCCGCCGGGGAGCACGCCGCGGCCGCCGGCCGAGCGCATCAGGTGGTAGGCGCCGACCTGCGGGGCGAGGCGGCCCGCGACCTCGGACATCGGGGCGAGCAGCGGGAGCGCGCGGTTCGCGGTCTCGACCGTCTCGTAGGCGATGGCGGTGGTGCCGGACTCCAGGAGCGCGTCGGTGCACTCCTTGGAGGCGGCGAGGTGCAGGTAGGTGAAGACCGTCTGGTCCTTGCGGAGGCGGTGGTACTCCTCCGCGATCGGCTCCTTGACCTTGAGCAGCAGGTCGGCGGTGGCCCAGACCTCGTCGGCGGTGGCGAGGATCGCGGCGCCCGCGGCGACGTACTCCTCGTCCGTGATCGAGGAGCCGACACCGGCGTTCTGCTCGACGAAGACCTGGTGGCCGTGGCGGACGAGCTCGTGGACACCGGCAGGGGTGATGGCCACGCGGAACTCGTTGTTCTTGACCTCGCGGGGGATGCCGACCTTCATCGTCGATCACGGTCCTTGAATCGGGGGGATAGCTGGGGGCGCTGCGGCACGGCAGCGGCCATGACACGGCCGAAAGACGTGACATAGCCATACATACCCGGATGCACTGCGGCGCACCGGGACACACCACGTTCGAACGCGGCGAACCCAGTCTAATGAAGGACTTCCCGCTGTCTAGCCTTTCAAAGTACTAATCTTCGCCAGAACCACTACGGATTTCGTAGGCGGAGGGCTCCGATCCGAGAAGTTCGTCCCCGAGCAGCCGTTCCGCCGCGGACCGGTGCAGCCGGGCGGCGGCCGGATCGCCGAGCCGGTCGAGGGTGTCGGCCAGCCTGAGCTGCAGCGCGGCCTGCAGCCGTCCGTCCCTGGCGCGGCGGGCCCACTCGACCGCTTCCTCGCAGGTCCGCAGGCTCTCCTCGGGGCGTCCGGCGTATTCCTGGACCCGGGCGGCCTCGCTCAACGCCCGTGCGTGGCCCGGGAGATCGTCGAGCCGCCGGTAGCCGGAGGCCGCCGCGCGCCAGTTCCGCAGCGCCTCGCCGTAGCGCCCGGCGTAGGTGTGCACGGCGCCGAGCCGGGCGTAGAGCCGGGCCTGATCGGGCCGCTCGTCGCGGGCCAGCCGCTGGGCGAGGGCCCGGCCGTACCAGTCCCCCGCACGCTGCCAGTCGCCCAGCTCCTGATAGGCGCCACCTACGGATTCCATTGCGCGACCGGTGGCGTACGGGTCATTTGCTGCGCGTCCAGCCTCCAAAGCCAACCGATATCGTTGCAGAGCGTCCTCGGTGCGCCCGGTGGACGCATCCAGGTCGGCCAGGTTCAGGAGGGCCGCGGCCCGCTCCCGGTGCAGCCCGCGCCGCTCGGCGACGTCCAGGACGAGCCGGTGCAGCCCATAGAGGTCGGGGGCGGCGGCCGCCGGGCCGCGGTGCGCGGCGAGCGCGCGTACCAGCGCGGCGATCAGCCGCCGGGCCAGGGTGTCCAGCTCCCCGTCGGCGACCGCGAGCCGGGCCGCGGCGAGCAGCACCGGGCGGCGGCTGTCCAGCCAGGCGGCGGCGGTGGCGGCGTTCGGGAAGCGCAGCGCGCGCGGCAGCCCGGCCAGGCGGCGGCGGGCGGCGGAGCCCTCGGGCTCGGTGACCGCGCGGCTGGACTGCAGCAGCCGGACCGTCCGCTCCAGCATCCGGGCCCGGGCCAGCTGCACCTCGGCCGGCCGGTCCCGCTCGGTCAGCTCGGCCCGCAGCAGCGGCATCAGATACCCGGGCACCTCGTACTGCCCGTCGCCGCAGGGCCCGTCGCCGTCCGTCACGGGCCGCGACTGCGGCACCTCCCGGACGAGTCCGAGCGCGGCGAAGTCGGCGAGGGTGGTCGCGGCGGCGGAGACCGAGCAGCCCGCGAGCGCGGAGGCGGTGTGGGCGTCGGCCCGGCCCAGCGGGGCCAGGCTCAGGTGTCGCAGTATCCGCGCGGCGGGCTGCGGCAGCGACTCGTGGACCAGCGCGAACGTCCGCTCGACCGGGCTGCCGGTGAGCCCGCGCAGCCGCTTGGTGAGATCGGCGACCGACGACTTGGGGCGGGCCGCCAGCCAGCCCCCGGCGAGCACGAGCGCGCCGGGCTGGCCGCCGCACTCCTCGGCCAGGCTCTCGGCGGCCTGCGGGTCGACGGTGACCCGTACGGAGCCGGTGAAGGTGGTGAGCAGTTCGATGGCCGACTTGGCGTCGAGCCCGCCGACCGTGCACGGCCGGACGTCGGGGATCCCGGTGAGCGGCCCCCTGGCCACCCCGACCACCAGCGCGTCGGGGTTGTCCGGGAGCAGCGGGTCGACCTGTTCGGCGTCGACGGCGTCGTCGAGCAGCAGCAGCGCCCTGCGGCCGGTGAAGGCGCCGCGCACCAGGGCGGACAGTTCGTCCTCGGCGGCGCCCGGCGGTTCGGCGACGCCGAGCGCGGCGAGCAGTTCCCGCGCGGCGCGGCCGGTGGGCACCGGGTCGCCGCCGGGTTCGGTGAGCCGGACCCGGAACATCCCGTCGGGGTAGCCGTCGGCGAGCCGCAGGGCCAGTTCCTCGGCGAGCGCGGTGCGGCCCGAGCCGGGCTTGCCCGCGATCAGGAGCACCCGGGCGCGGGGCGCCTTGCGGCCGGTCAGGGTGTCGAGGCCGGTGCGTTCGATGTCGGCCCGCAGCGCCTTCAGCTCCCGCTGACGGCCGTAGAACCGCACGGTGCCGACCGCTGCCACCGCCTGATCCGTCACGGGCCACGCTCCCGTCCACCTGCGCACACAGCTGCGCACGACGATCCCGCGGGGGGCTCCGCACGGGCGATCCCGAGCGTAGTTCAGCGAACGGGGCGGACCGGGCGGAGCGCGGCGGAGGGATCCCCCGATCGGATCACTGGATTGTCGGACCGGGCGCCCCGGGTACGGGGCCGGGGCCCGGCGCACCCCCGCGCGCCGAGCCCCGCCCGTACCCGCCCGGGCCGCCGGGGACGCTCAGACCTGGAACGGCCGGGCCGGCCACTCCGCGTCCGCCGGGCGCAGCGCGTCGAGGCCGTCGCCGGAGCGTGCGGCGGCCAGCGAGAGCACGCCCACCACCAGGCAGTTGTTGTGCAGCTCGCCCGCGAGGACGCCGCGGATCAGCTCGGCCAGCGGGACCCGCGCGTACTCCAGGTCGGCCTCCTCCTCGGAGACCTCGTAGCGCTCGCCCTCCGCCTCGGACAGATCGCGGGCCAGGAAGATCCGTACGGCCTCGTCGCAGCCGCCGGGTGTGGTGTAGACGTCGGTCAGCACCCGCCAGTCCTCGGCCTTGACGTGCGCCTCCTCGTACAGCTCGCGCTGCGCCGCGTGCAGCGGGTTCTCACCGGGCACGTCGAGCAGTCCGGCCGGGATCTCCCACAGCTTCTGCCGCACCGGGTGGCGGTACTGCTTGAGCAGCAGCACCCGGTCCTGGTCGTCGAGGGCGACGACCGCCACCGAGCCGGGGTGCACCTGGTAGTCGCGGCGGACGACCGCGCCGTCCGGCATCACCACGTCGTCCGTGCGGACACTCGTCTTGTTCCCCGTGAAGGGGGTGACGGTGGCGACGACCTGCCACTCCTCCGGGGTGTCCTGCACCTGCATCAGAAGTCCTCCCACAGACGAAAAAACCGGGGTACGGGTCCTGTCGCAGGACCCGTACCCCGGCTACGTTAACGCGCCGTACTACTTGGCCGTCTTGCGCTCGACGGCCGCCTTGACCAGGCCCGCGAACAGCGGGTGGGGGCGGGTCGGGCGGGACTTCAGCTCCGGGTGCGCCTGGGTGGCGACCAGGTAGGGGTGCACCTCGCGCGGGTACTCGACGTACTCGACGAGCTTGTTGTCCGGGGAGGTGCCGGAGAAGACCAGACCGGCCTTCTTCTCCAGCTCCGCGCGGTAGGAGTTGTTCACCTCGTAGCGGTGGCGGTGGCGCTCCTCGACGTACGGCTCGTCGCCGTAGGTCTCGCGGACCACGGAGCCCTCGGCGAGCTTCGCCGGGTAGAGCCCGAGGCGCATCGTTCCGCCCAGGTCGCCCGCGCCCTCGACGTACGCCAGCTGCTCCTCCATCGTCGAGACGACGGGGTGGGCGGTGGCCGGGTCGAACTCGGTGGAGTTGGCCTCGGGGATGTCGGCCAGGTTGCGCGCGGCCTCGATCACGATGCACTGCAGGCCCAGGCAGATGCCGAGCAGCGGCACCTTGTTCTCGCGGGCGTAGCGGATCGCGCCGACCTTGCCGGCCACACCGCGGTCGCCGAATCCGCCGGGGATGAGGATGGCGTCGACGTCGCCGAGCTGCTTCTCGGCACCGGCCGGGGTCTTGCACTCGTCGGAGGTGACCCACTTGACCTTGACCCGGGCCTTGTTGGCGAAGCCGCCGGCGCGCATGGCCTCGGTGACCGACAGGTAGGCGTCGGGCAGGTCGATGTACTTGCCGACGAGCGCGACGGTGACCTCGTGGTCGGGGTTGTGGACGCGGTCGAGCAGGTCCTCCCAGACGGTCCAGTCCACGTCGCGGAAGGGCAGGTCGAGCTTGCGGACGACATAGGCGTCCAGGCCCTCGGAGTGCAGCACCTTCGGGATGTCGTAGATCGACTTGGCGTCGATGGCGGCGACCACGGCGGCCTCGTCGACGTCGCACATCAGCGAGATCTTGCGCTTGATGGCGGTCGGGACCTCGCGGTCGGCGCGCAGCACGATCGCGTCGGGCTGGATGCCGATGTTGCGCAGCGCGGCGACGGAGTGCTGGGTCGGCTTGGTCTTCAGCTCGCCGGACGGGCCGATGTACGGCAGCAGCGAGATGTGCACGACGAAGACGTTGTCGCGGCCGACCTCGTGGCGGACCTGGCGGACCGTCTCCAGGAAGGGCAGCGACTCGATGTCGCCGACGGTGCCGCCGACCTCGGTGATGACGACGTCGACGTCGTCGGTGGCCATCCGGCGGATCCGGGACTTGATCTCGTTGGTGATGTGCGGGATGACCTGCACGGTGTCGCCCAGGTACTCGCCGCGCCGCTCCTTGGCGATGACCTGCGAGTAGACCTGGCCGGTGGTGACGTTGGCCGAGCCGTCGAGGTCGACGTCGAGGAAGCGCTCGTAGTGGCCGATGTCCAGGTCGGTCTCGGCGCCGTCGTTGGTGACGAACACCTCGCCGTGCTGGAACGGGTTCATCGTGCCGGGGTCGACGTTCAGGTACGGGTCGAGCTTCTGCATCGTGACCCGCAGGCCCCGCGCCTTGAGCAGGGCACCCAGGCTCGAGGCGGTCAGGCCCTTGCCGAGGGAGGAAGCGACACCCCCGGTGACGAAGATGTGCTTGGTCGTCGTGGAATTGGGCGGCATCGCCAAGAGGGGGCTCCCGTGGTCGCGTTCTGGAGGTGCGTTCCGGCGGCCCCTCGGGAAGAATCGGGGGGTGCCGTCGCTGCGGTTTCGGGGTCTTCGGCTGTCGCCGTTTCCCACCGGTCCACGGGGTACCAGGGTATCAGCGACATCGGGAGACCGCTTCCGGCCACACGGGGCAGTCGGGTGCACACGGTCGGCGACCGGGTGCGCCGGTGGGGCTCGTGGGCCGGGCACGGGTCCGGCCTGCGCCGGGACCCGGCCGGTGCCCGGCGGGGACCGCGGGTGGCCGCGGGGGCGGGTGACGACGCCGTGCCGACGCTTCTCGGCCGAGGTCAAGACCCGTTCACCCGATCGGCTCAGCGCCGTTACAAGATCGGCGCGGTCGATCACTAGGGTGCGTCGTATTCTGCTCGGACACGCGCTGCCGAGCCGGACCGGCACGGCACCACCCCCGCTGTCAACCGGTACATGAGCTCGTCAACGATCCCTTGACCGCTGACCAGTAACCGTCGCCCCGCTGGGTGACGGAGCCGTTCGATCTGGAGTGAAGCACGTGGCCGGGCGCATCGAGGATTACGCACTCATCGGAGACATGCAGACCGCCGCCCTGGTCTGCCGGGACGGCAGTGTCGACTGGCTCTGCCTGCCCCGCTTCGATTCGCACGCCGTGTTCGCGGCGCTGCTCGGCACGGAGGAACACGGGTTCTGGCGGGTCGGTCCCGCCGTCCCGCCCGACGCCCCCGCTCCGCACGCCGACCGGCGCCGCTACCGAGGCGACTCGCTCATCCTGGAGTCCGAGTGGGACACCCCACGCGGCACGGTCCGGGTGACCGATTTCATGCCCCCGCGCGACGGGGCTCCCCAGCTGATCCGCGTGGTGGAAGGGGTCAGCGGCCGGGTGCCGATGCGCTCCTCGCTGCGGATGCGGTTCAGCTACGGCCGGGTGGTGCCCTGGGTGCACAAGGTCGGCGACCGCACGGTGGCCGTCGCGGGCCCCGACTCGGTCTGGCTGGACACCGACGCCGAGACCCACGGCAAGGACCTCACCACCTACTCGGAGTTCACCGTCACCCCCGGTGACAAGGTGACCTTCACGCTGTCCTGGCAGCCCTCGCACAGGGAGCCGCCGTCGCTGCCCGACCCGCAGGGCTCGCTGGACGCGACCGCCGAGTTCTGGCGCGAATGGGTCGAGCACTGCACGTACCACGGCCCCTACCGGGAGGCGGTGGTCCGCTCCCTCATCACGCTGAAGGCGCTCACCTACGCGCCGACCGGCGGGATCGTCGCCGCGCCGACCACCTCGCTGCCGGAGGAGATCGGCGGCGTCCGCAACTGGGACTACCGCTACACCTGGCTGCGGGACGCGGCCATCACCCTCTCCTCGATGCTGCGCACCGGCTACCGCGAGGAGGCCCGCGCCTGGCGGGACTGGCTGCTCCGGGCGGTCGCGGGCGACCCGGAGAACCTGCAGATCATGTACGGCATCGCGGGCGAGCGCGAGCTCGGCGAGGCGGAGCTGGACTGGCTCCCGGGGTACGAGAACTCCGGCCCGGTCCGGGTCGGCAACGGCGCCGCGAACCAGCTCCAGCTCGACGTGTACGGCGAGGTCACCGAGGCGCTGCACCTGGCGCACATGACGGGCCTGTCCCGCAACGACTACGCCTCGCTGCTCCAGCTGAAGCTGATCCGCTACCTGGAGACCCACTGGGACCAGCCCGACGAGGGCATCTGGGAGGTCCGCGGGCCGCGCCGGCACTTCGTGCACTCCAAGGTGATGGCGTGGGTCGCGGTGGACCGCACGATCAAGCTGATCGAGTCCGGCGACGCCGACGGACCCCTGGAGCGCTGGCGCGAGCTGCGCGACGAGATCCACCGGGACGTCTGCGAGAAGGGCTACGACAAGGAACGCAACACCTTCACCCAGTCCTACGGCTCGCGGGAACTCGACGCCTCGCTGCTGCTCATTCCGCAGATGGGCTTCCTGCCGCCGGACGACAAGCGGGTGATCGGCACGATCGAGGCGATCCAGCGGGAGCTGTCCACCGAGGACGGGTTCGTGCTGCGCTACCCGACCTCGGGCGCCGAGGCGGGCGTGGACGGTCTGGAGGGCGACGAGGGCGCGTTCCTGGCCTGCTCGTTCTGGCTGGCCGACGACCTGGCGATGATCGGCCGGGTCGACGAGGCCCGGCGGCTGTTCGAGAAGCTGCTCGCGCTCCGCAACGACCTCGGTCTGCTGGCCGAGGAGTGGGACCCGCGGCTGCAGCGCCAGGTGGGCAACTTCCCCCAGGCGTTCAGCCACGTCCCGCTGATCGACACGGCGCTGCGGCTCACCGCCTCGGGCGCGTACGGCGGCTGACCCCGCGCCGTACCCGCGCGGCCGCCGCAGCGCACGACGGGGACGGGACCCGGACCTACGATGAAGGTGTCCCGTCCCCCGCACGGAAGGGGGGCATCCCATGGCTCCCCAGCACACCCCTTCGGACAGCGCGCTCGCCGGACTCCGCGAGGATCTCGCGGGACCGGTGTACGTGCCCGGTGATCCGGGCTACGACGAGGCCAGGGTCGTCTTCAACGCGATGATCGACCGGCGGCCCGCGGTGATCGCCCAGTGCGAGACCGCCGCCGACGTCACCCACGCCGTGCTGTTCGGCCGGGAGACCGAGCTGCCGATCGCGGTCCGCGGCGGCGGGCACAGCGTGGCCGGTTCGGCGCTCAACGACGGCGGTCTGGTGGTCGACCTGCGGCGGATGAACACGGTGGTCGTCGACCCGGAGAACATGACGGCCCGGGTCGAGGGCGGCGCCACCATGAGCGATCTGGACCGGGCCTGCCAGCCGTTCCAGGTCGCGGTGACCGGCGGACGGGCGTCCACCACCGGCGTCGGCGGCTTCACCCTCGGCGGCGGCTCCGGCTGGCTGGAGCGCAAGTTCGGGCTCGCCTGCGACAACCTGCTGGCCGTGGACCTGGTGACGGCCGCGGGCCGCTCGGTGCACGCGGACGACGAGGAGAACCCGGAGCTGTTCTGGGCGCTGCACGGCGGCGGCGGCAACTTCGGCGTGGCGACCTCGATGACCCTGCGGGTGCATCCGCTGCCGGACTTCTCCATCGCGATGCTGCTCTACCCGGCGGCGGCCGGACCCGAGGTGATCCGGGCCTTCCGCGACCTGGCCGAGGGCGCCCCGGACGAGGCGGGCGGCGGCGGGATCTATCTGACCGGGCCGCCGGAGGAGTTCGTACCGGCGGAGCTGCGGGGCACCCTGCTGAGCGGCGCCCTGGTGACGTACGCCGGTCCGGTCGACGGGGCCCGTGAGCTGGCGGCGCCGCTGTTCGCGCTCGGCCCGGCCGTCGAGATGGTGATGGACGTGCCGTACGCCGACTTCCAGTGCATGCTCGACGACCCGCCGGGGATGCGGAACTACTGGTCCGCCGAGTATCTGGCGGAGTTCCCCGACACCGCCGTCGACGTGTTCTGCGCCCGCGCCGCCGGGATGGTCGTGCCGTCGGCGATGCAGCACGTGATGTTCCCGCTGGGCGGGCAGGTGGCGAACGGCCCCGCCGACTACCCGGTGCCGTGGCGGACGGCGCCGTGGGCGGTCCACCCGTTCGCGGTGTGGGACGACCCCGCCGACGACGAGCGGGCGATCGGCTGGGTGAAGGACGTACGGGCCGACGCCATGCCCTGGTCGACCGGCGCGGTCTATCTGAACTTCATCGGCGCCGAGGGCGCGCAGCGGGTCGCCGAGGGCTTCGGCGAGGCCAACCGGCGGCGGCTCGCCGAGGTGAAGGCCGCGTACGACCCCGACAACGTGTTCCGCTTCAACCACAACATCGCCCCGGCCGCGCACGCCGCCGCGTGACGCAGCACACACTCGACGGACAGCCGCGCAAGTGACGCCGGGGGGCGACGAGTTGTCTACCCGGGCGGACGAGGTGTCGGCCCGGGTGATGCCCGGGCCATGTCCAGAAACCCCTTATGGGAGGTAGCGTCCGGCTCCATGTCCATGGAAAGTCAGGGCGGGATCACCGTCCAGCGCGCCCTCGAACTGCCGGGTCTGCGCGGCGGACTCCCCGAGGTCGTGGCGGGCGCCGACAGGCTGCACCGCACCGTGCGCTGGGTGCACGCGGGCGAGGTCCCGAACATCGCGTCGCTGCTCAAGGGCGGCGAACTGCTCCTCACCACCGGTCTCGGCCTCGGCACCCGGCCCGCCGAGCAGCGGGCGTTCGTCCGGCGGCTCGCCGAACGCGGCATCGCCGCCCTGGTGGTCGAGCTCGGCCCGCGCTTCGCCCGGCTGCCCGCGACGATAGTGGAGACCGCGAGGGCCACCGGTCTTCCGCTGGTGCAGCTGCACCGCGAGGTGCCGTTCGTCGCCGTCACCGAGGAGATCCACACCGAGATCGTCAACGGGCACTACGCGCTGCTCCGGCAGGCCGAGGAGGTGCACCGGCAGTGCACCGAGGCGCTGCTCGGCGGCGGCGGGGTGCCGCAGGTGCTGCGGATCCTGGCGGACTTCGCGCTGAACCCGGTGTTCCTGGAGACCCCCGACGGACAGCTCCTGTACGCGGCGGGCACCGAGTCCGAACCGGCCGACCCGCTCCAGGTGTGGGACGGGCTGCGCGGCCAGCGGGCGGCCCGCGAGTCCGGCCCGCCGACCGGCGCGGTCCTGGTCGACGTGCCCGGCGGCGGCCCCGGCAGCGCCTCGGTCCGGGCCCGGCTGGTGCTGCTCGCGGTGTCGTCGCCGCTGTCCCCGGTGCACCGGATGGCGGCCGAGCGGGCGGCCGGGCTGCTCGCGGTGGTCCTGATGCAGGCCCGGCAGGAGGAGGAGCTGGCCGCGCGCGGCCGCGGCGACTTCCTCAGCGATCTCGCCGAGGGCCGGATCGGCGCCGAGGACGCCCCGGCGCAGGCCCGGGTGCTCGGCTTCCGGCCGGGCGACGGACCGCTGCTCCCGGTGGTGATGCGGCTGGCCTCCGAGCTCTCCCCCTCCGGCAACTGGGCGCTGCTGGCCCGGGCGGTCCTGGAGGAGCTGTCCTCGGTGGGCGTGCCGGTGCTGCTCGGGGTGCGGCCGGTGGAGGGCCGGGTGCCGCTGCTGCTCGGGCTGCGGTCCGAGACCGAGCGGACGGCGGTCGCCGACCGGGTCGCGGCGGCGCTGCGGGCCGGGGTGGAGCGGGCCGGTCTGGAACGGGCGGGCGCGCACCCGCCGGTGGTCGTGGTGGGCGTGGCGGGCAGTTGGGCGGCGGCCTCGGCGGGCCTGCGGCACGCGGCGGAGACGGCGACGGCCGCGCAGGGCCTGACGGACCTGCCCTGGTACGACGCCCGGCGGCTCGACACCGATCTGCTGCTGTGGCGGATGCGCCACCAGCCGGGCGGTCACGCCGATCTGGCGGCGTTCGTGGACCGGGCGATCGGCCCGCTGCGGGAGCACGACCGCACCTCGCGGCCGCCGCTGCTGCCGACCCTGGAGACCTATCTGGCGCACGCGGGCCGCAAGGCGGAGACCGCGCGCGAGCTGCATCTGAACCGGCAGACGCTGTACAACCGGCTCGGCCGGATCGCCGAGCTGCTCGGCACCGACCTGGACGACCCGCAGACGGTGCTCGCGCTGTCCCTCGCGCTGCGGGCCCGGCGGCACACGGAGTAGCCGGGCGGAGTGTCCGGGCGGGACCGGCGCTACGGAGCCGGAGCCGGTCTGGCCCGGTCGGACAGCTCGTCGTAGACGCTGAGGACGTGCGCGATCGTTTCGTCCTCGGTGGGCCAGGTGCCCGCCTGCACCCGGCCGGCCGCCGCCAGGTCGAGGCGCCGGTCGGTGTCGTCGAGCAGGGCGCACACGGTGGCGGCGAGGCCCTCGGCGTCGCCGTGCTCGACGAGTTCGGCGGCCTTGCCGACGAGTTCGGGCACGCCGCCGACGGCGGTGGCGACCAGCGGCACGCCGAGCCGCAGGGCCTCCTGGGCGAGCAGCGAGCGGGCCTCCCAGCGGGACGGCAGGACCGCGATGTCGGCGGCGGCGAGGAGTTCGGCGACGTCGTCGCGGCGGCCGATGAGCCGGACCGCGAGCCCTTCGTCCTGGATCCGCCGCTGCAGCCGCGGGCGCTGCGGGCCCTCGCCCGCGATGACGAGCAGCGGCTGCGGATCGAGGTCCCGCCAGACCCGGGCCGCGTCGAGCAGCATGCCGTACCCGCGGCCCGCTTCGAGCGCGCCGACCGCCATCAGCAACGGCCGGTCGACGGCGCCGAGTTCGGCCCTGGCCTTGCCGTCGTGGAGGCAGACGGGGGCGCGCGAGGCGGGCACCGTGACCGGGCCGAGCCGGGCGTCGCGGGCGCCGCGCCTGCGGGCCCGGTCGACGAGTTCGGACGAGGTGCCGAGGACGACGGCCGCCGCCCGCACGGTCCGCCGTTCGAGGAGCCGGACCAGACCGCCGCGGGCGCCGCTGACCTGGCTGCGGGTGTGCCAGGTGGTGACCAGCGGGGTGCGCGGCCCGGCGCCGCCGGACAGCGCGAGCGAGGCCCGCACGGAGGCGTCGAGGCCGTGCGCGTGCACCACGTCGGCGCCGATGAAGACGTTGCGGAGCAGCGCGACGCCCGCGGTGCCGCCGCGGGGCGGCACCGGGACGAGCCGGGCGCCCGCGCCCTGGAAGTCGTAGACCTGGTCGAGTTCGGGCGGTGCGCAGACGGTCACCCGCACGCCCCTCGCCACGAGCCCCGAGGCCAGCGATCTGACGTGCGCGCTGCCGCCCGCGCTGCCGCCGCCCAGCACTTGGACCGTACGGAGCTGTGTCACGCGCCCAAGGATGCCAGTCCGTACGCACGTTCCGGCACCGAAGAGGCCCCGTTGCCGTCGGCGTCGCCGCAACTCACCGCCCGGGATCACCCACACGGGTGAGCGCGCGCCGCCTCGCGCCACGCGCCCCTCCGGTACGGAACGGCTCGCTCCCGCCGTACGGACGACCCGGAGGCTCCCGTACGGGACGGCGCACCGCCCCCGTACGGAAACGGTTTCACGCTCCCGTACGGCCGGGGTCCGTCAGGCGTCCGCCCTGGCCGTCGCGAGGAGCTCCTCGGCGTGCGCCCGCGCCGTCTCGGAGTCCTCCTGGCCCGCGAGCATCCGGGACAGCTCCCGCACCCGGTCCTCGCCCTCCAGGACGGTGACGCCGGAGCGGGTGACCGAGCCGTCGTTGGTCTTCTCGACCAGCAGCTGCCGGTCGGCGAAGGCCGCCACCTGCGGCAGATGGGTGACGACCACGACCTGCGCGGTCCTGGCCAGCTTGGCGAGCCTGCGGCCGATCTCGACCGCCGCCTTGCCGCCGACACCCGCGTCGACCTCGTCGAAGAGATAGGTCGGCACCGGGTCGGTGCCGGCGAACACGACCTCCACGGCGAGCATCACCCGGGACAGCTCACCACCGGACGCGCCCTTGGCGATCGGCCGCGGCGGGGCGCCGGGGTGCGGGGCGAGCAGCAGCTCGACCTCGTCGGCGCCGGACGGACCGCAGGCCACCCGGCGACCGCCGACCTCCACGCCCTCGGGGTCCTCGGTCTGCCGGACCGCGAACGACACGCGCGCGTGCGGCATCGCGAGCGACGCCAGCTCGGCGGTGACCGCCGAGGCGAACCGGTCGGCCGCCTCCATCCGGGCGTCGGTGAGCCGCTGGGCCAGCACCGACAGCTCGTCGCGCAGCCGGTCGCGCTCGGCGGTCAGCTCCCCGACCCGGTCGTCGTCGCCGTCCAGCTCGGTCAGCCGGGCGGCGCTCCGCTCGGCCCAGTCGAGCACGCCCGCCGTGCCCGCACCGGCCTCGCCGTACTTGCGGATCAGCTGGGTCAGCGCCGCCCGCCGCTCCTCGACGGCGGCCAGCCGCAGCGGGTCGGCGTCCAGGTCGTCGGCGTACCCGGCGAGTTCACCGGCCACGTCGGACAACAGGATGGAGATCTCCCCCATCCGGTCGGCGAGCGCCGCGAGCGCCGGGTCGTGCGCCCGTACGGCCTCCAGGGCCCGGCCGGCGCCCGCGACGAGCGTCGTCGCGTCCACCGCCTCCGGGTCCTCCGGCTGGCCCGCGAGCGCGGCGTGCGCGAGCGCGGCGGCGGAGGCCAGGGACTCGGCGTGCCCGAGCCGCTCCGCCTCGGCGGCCAGCTCGGCGTCCTCGCCCGCGCGCGGCTCGACGGCCTCGACCTCGCCGAGCCCGAACCGCAGCAGATCGGCCTCCTGGGCCCGCTCCCGGGCCCGGGTGGTGATCTCCTCCAGCTCGACGGCGACGGCCCGCAGCCGCCGGTACGCCTCGCCGTAGGCGGCGAGCGGCACGGCGACGGCGTCGCCCGCGTACCGGTCGAGCGCGCCGCGCTGCCGGGCGGGCTTCAGCAGGCCCTGCTGGTCGGTCTGGCCGTGCACGGCGACGAGTTCGTCGGCCAGCTCGGCGAGCAGCCCGACCGGCACCGAACGCCCGCCGAGGTGCGCGCGGGACCGGCCCTCGGCCGAGACGGTACGACTGACCAGCAGCGCGCCCTCGTCGAGTTCGGCGCCCGCCTCCTCGGCGCGCGCGACAACGGCCGCGCCGGGGGGCAGCGTGATGCGCCCCTCGACCACGGCGGAGCCCGCCCCGATCCGTACCAGGGCCGGGTCGGCGCGCCCGCCGAGCAGCAGCCCGAGGCTGGTCACCACCATGGTCTTGCCCGCACCGGTCTCGCCGGTCACGGCGGTGAAACCGGGTGACAGCTCGACGACGGCGTCGTCGATGACACCCAGCGACCGTATCCGCATCTCCTCCAGCACGCCCCAGACCATACGAGGTTTTCCCCACCCGGTGCCACGTCGCCCCCTCCGGGGCGCCGTGGGACGGGTCGGCGGCGCGTTGACGCGAGGTGCCGCGGACGGCCCGGCGGACCGGCTCCGCGGCCGGGGTCAGTGCGGGGCGCCGCGCCAGCCGGACACCGGCAGCGCGAACTTCGCGACCAGCCGGTCGGTGAAGGAGGCGTGGTGCAGCCGGGCGAGCCGGACCGGCACGGCACCGCGCCGCACCTCGACCCGGGCCCCGGCGGGCAGCTCGACCGTGCGGCGGCCGTCGCACCACAGCACCCCGCTCGGGGTGTGCGGCTCGACCTCCACCTCAAGCACCGATTCGGGCGTGGTGACCAGCGGCTTCGCGAACAGCGCGTGCGCCCCGATCGGCACCATGAGCAGCGCCTCCACCTCGGGCCAGATCACCGGGCCCCCGGCGGAGAACGCGTACGCGGTGGAGCCGGTCGGCGTCGCGCAGATCACCCCGTCGCAGCCGAAGCCGGTCACCGGCCGCCCGTCGATGGCGAGCACGACCTCCAGCATCCGCTCCGGCGACACCTTCTGCACGGCCGCCTCGTTGAGCGCCCAGTCCCGGTGCAGCACGTCGCCGTTCTGGTAGACGGTGACGTCGAGCGTCATCCGCTCCTCGACCTCGTAGGCGCGGGTGACCACCCGGTCCACGACCTTGTCGAGGTCGTCGCGCTCGGCCTCGGCGAGGAAGCCGACCCGGCCCAGGTTGACGCCGAGCATCGGCACCCCGGAGGCCCGGGAGAACTCCGAGCCGCGCAGCAGGGTGCCGTCGCCGCCGAGGACGATCAGCAGCTCGCAGCCGTCGAGCGCGTCGGCGCAGCCGTCCGGGACCCGCTCGACGGCGGGCGGCAGCGGCAGGTCGGCCGCCTCCGCCGCGAGCACCCGCACCCCGATGCCGCTGCGCAGCAGCCCGAGGACGACGAGTTCGGCGCTGCGCACGGCGGCGGGTCTGCCGGTGTGCGCGAGCAGGAATACGGTGCGGCTGCTTTCGTTGGACGTGCTCGAACCAGTGCTCAACGAGGTCCTTCCGCCACGGCGCGGTCGACTTCCGACGGATCAAGTGCGGGCGCCCCGGCCCGCAGCCACAGAAAGTACTCGACGTTCCCCGACGGGCCGGGCAGCGGGCTCGCGGTGACCCCGAGGACACCGAGCCCGAGGTCCGCGGCCTGCCGGGCCACGTTCTTGACGGTGTCGGCGCGCAGCTCGGCGCTGCGCACCACGCCGCCGGTGCCGAGGCGTTCCTTGCCGACCTCGAACTGCGGCTTGACCATCAGGACCAGGTCGGCGTCGGGCGCGGTGCAGGCGACCAGGGCGGGCAGCACCAGGCCGAGCGGGATGAAGGACAGGTCGCCGACGACCAGGTCGACGGGGATGCCGTCGATGGCGTCGAGGGTCATCTCGCGCACGTTGGTGCGGTCCTTGACGGTGACCCGCTCGTCGCTCTGCAGCGACCAGGCGAGCTGCCCGTAGCCGACGTCGACGGCGACGACATGGGCGGCTCCGGCGCGCAGCAGGACATCGGTGAAGCCGCCGGTGGAGGCGCCCGCGTCGAGCGCCCGCCGCCCTTCGACGCGCAGCCCCAGCGGCACGAACGCGGCGAACGCCCCGGCCAGCTTGTGGCCGCCGCGCGACACGTAGTCGGGGTCGCTGTCGTCGTCGGCGACCACGATGGCCGCGGCGGTCTCGACCTGGGTCGCGGGCTTGGTGGCGACGGTCTTGCCGACGCTCACCCGCCCCGCGGCGATCAGCTGGCTGGCGTGCTCGCGCGAGCGCGCGAGCTTGCGCCGTACCAGCTCGGCGTCGAGACGGCGGCGTGCCGGTCCTGCCACGTTCGGTTCAGCTCCTGTTGTCGTACGGACGGGGGCCTTGCGGTGCGTCGAGCGCGGTCAGCTCGGCGCGCAGCCCTCGGTGTACATCCTCGTACACGTCGAGGTGTCCGTCCGCCGTCAGGTGGTCGGCGTCGCCGAGCCGGTCGAGCAGCGCGTCCACGGCCGGGCGTCCGGTGAGCACCCGGACGACGCCGAGCGGCGCGGGCCCGGCGGCCTCGTACGGGTCGTGCGCCGGGTCCTCCGAGGCGACGGGCAGCAGGTCCCGCACCGGTTCCCCGGCCGGGGGCGCGGCCGCGTCCGGGAGCGTGCCCTGGTCCGGGGTCCCGGCCGCCGCGGCCTGCGGATGCGCGTCGTTCATGCCACGACGCTACCGCGAAGGGGTGGGGTACGGTCGACCCCGATGGCAACGATCACGGAGTGCCGTGCCGCACTCGACAAGCTCTCCGACAACCTGGCCCGCGCGGACGGCGAGGTGCGCGGCGCCGCCGCCCTCGACCGCACGCTGAGCTGCCACATCACCGACCTGGACACCACCTTCACCGGCCGTCTCGTCGACGGCCGGATCGAGGTGCGCGACACAGTCGCGGGCCCGCCCCCGGAGAAGGCCCAGATCCGGCTGCGGATGACCGGCGACGACCTGGTGGCGATGGTCGGCGGCGAGCTGAACTTCGCGAAGGCGTGGGCCTCCGGCCGGGTCGGCCTGGAGGCCGGCTTCCGCGACCTGCTGCGCCTGCGCGCGCTGCTCTAGCGACGCCGACGACAGCGGTACGGGCCGGGGCCCGGCGGTACGGGCCGGGGCCTGGGGGCGCCCCTACGAGGCCCGCGCCGCGAGCGCCCGTACGAGGCCCTTACGAGGCCCGCGCCGGCTCCGGCACGACGAGCCCGTCCCGTATCCCCGCGTCGGTACCGGCGGCGGTCCCGTCGGCGGCCTCGGCCCCGGCCGGGGCGGCGGCCGGCTTCCGGCGCGCCTGGCGGCCCGCCGGGACGACCAGCGGGGTGCCGGTCTCCGGGTCGTCGATGACCTGGCAGCGCACCCCGAAGACCCGCTCCACCAGCTCGGCGGTGACGACCTCGCCCGGCGGGCCCTCGGCGACGACCTCGCCGTCGCGGCAGGCGATCAGATGGGTGGCGTAGCGGGCCGCGTGGTTGAGGTCGTGCAGCACGGCGACCAGGGTCCGGCCCTGGTTCTCGTGGAGCTCGGCGCACAGGTCGAGGATGTCGATCTGGTGCTGGATGTCGAGGAAGGTGGTCGGCTCGTCGAGCAGCAGCAGCGGCGTCTGCTGGGCGAGGGCCATGGCGATCCAGACCCGCTGGCGCTGACCGCCGGACAGTTCGTCGACGTACCGCTCGGCCAGTTCGGCGACCCCGGTCGCGGCCATCGACTCCTGGACCACCCGCTCGTCCTCCGGCGACCACTGGCGCAGCAGGCCCTGGTGCGGGTAGCGGCCGCGGGCGACCAGGTCGGCGACGGTGATGCCGTCGGGCGCGATGGACGACTGCGGGAGCAGCCCGAGGGTCTTGGCGACCTTCTTGGCGGGCATGGAGTGGATGGACTGCCCGTCGAGCAGCACCCGGCCCTGGGTGGGCTTGAGCATCCGGGACAGCGCGCGCAGCAGGGTGGACTTGCCGCAGGCGTTGGGGCCGACGATGACCGTGAAGGAGTTGTCGGGGATCTCGACGCTGAGGTCGCGGGCGATGACCCGCTGGTCGTAGGCGAGCGTGACCGACTCGGCGCCGAGCCGCTGACCCTGCTGCTGCCGGTTCGTACCCTGCGCGGTCTTCATGCCCCTGCTCCCGTTTCCTTCAGGTCGTGTGCGGTCGTGGCTGTGGCTTTGGCCGTGGATCTGGCCGTGGTCGTGGGCGACGGCGGTCACAGGCGGCCCGCCTTGCGCTCGCTGACGAGCAGCCACAGCAGGTAGCAGCCGCCGAGGATGCCGGTCACGACACCGACGGGCAGCTGGCGCTCGCCGAAGGCGTTGGTCGCGGTCCAGTCGGCGATCAGGAGCAGCGCGGTGCCCATCATCGCGGAGGCCGCCAGATTGGGTCCGGGCGAGCGGGTGAGGCGGCGGGCCAGCTGCGGCGCGCTCAGCGACACGAAGACGATCGGGCCCGCCGCGGCGGTGGCGACGGCCACGAGCAGCACCGCCGAGGCCATCAGGACGATCCGGGTCCGCTCGACCTTGACGCCGAGCGCGTACGCGGCGTCGTCGCCCATCTCCAGCATCCGCAGCGCCCGGCCGTGCCCGAGCACCAGCGGGATCAGCAGGCAGCAGACCGCGAACAAGGGCCAGAACTGCGCCCAGTCCCGGCCTTCGAGCGAGCCGGTCATCCACACCACGGCGCGGGTCGCGTCGACCAGCTGCGCCTTGGTGATCAGGTAGTGGATGACGGCGGTGAGCATGGCGGCGGCGCCGATGCCGATGAGGACGAGGCGGTAGCCGTGCACCCCGCGCTTCCAGGCGAGCAGGTAGATCACGGTGCCGGTGACGAGTCCGCCGACGACGGCGCCGCCCGCGGTCGCCGCCGCGCTGCCCTGGAACAGCACGATGACGAGCAGCGCGCCGACGCTGGAGCCCTGGCCGAAGCCGATGATGTCGGGGCTGCCGAGCGGGTTGCGGGAGATCGACTGGAACACGGCGCCGCCGATGCCGAGCGCGGCGCCGACGAACACGGCGACCAGGACGCGCGGCAGCCGCAGGTCCATGACGGCGAACTTCTGCACCTCGGTGCCGTTGCCGAGCAGGGTGGTGACGACGTCGCCGGGGCTCATCGGGAAGTCGCCGCTGCCGATGAGGACGACGGCGGTGGCGAGCGCGGCCACCAGCAGGCCGAGGACGGACAGGAGGGCGCGCGGCTCGTACCGTATCGACAGGCCGCCCGCGGTCCGCAGGGACTTGGTGCTCACAGCTGGGCCATCCTCTTGCGACGGACGAGACGGATGAAGACGGGCCCGCCGATGAGCGCGGTGACGATGCCGACCTGGAGTTCGGAGGGGCGGGCCACGACCCGGCCGATGACGTCGGAGCCGAGCAGCAGCACCGGCGACAGGACGGCGGCGTACGGCAGGATCCAGCGCATGTCGGGGCCGGTGATCGCGCGCACCATGTACGGGACCATCAGGCCGACGAACACGATCGGGCCGCAGGCGGCGGTCGCGGCGCCGCACATCAGGGTGACGGCGGCCATCGCGATCACCCGGGTCCTGTTGAGGTTCGCGCCGAGCGACGTGGCGGTGTCGTCGCCCATCTCCATGGCGTTCAGCGGCCGGGCGATGAGCAGCGCGAGGACGGCGCCGACCAGGATGAACGGGGCGACCCGCCCCACCGTGTCCATGTTGGCGTCGGCGAGCGAGCCGACCGTCCAGAACCGCAGCCGGTCCAGGGCGGCCGAGTTCAGCAGCTGTACGGCGTTGACGTAGCCGTACAGGGCGGCGGTGGCCGCGGTGCCGGCGAGCGCGAGCCGGACCGGGGTGGCGCTGCGGCTGCCGCCGAGCAGATAGACCACCACGGAGACGACGGCCGCGCCGACGAAGGCGTACCAGACGTACGAGGAGGCGTCGGTGACGCCGAAGAACGCGATGCCGGTGACGACGGCGGCGGCCGCGCCCGCGTTGACGCCGAGCAGTCCGGGCTCGGCGAGCGGGTTGCGGGTGAGGCCCTGCATCACGGCGCCGGACAGGCCGAGGGCGATGCCGACGAGGAGGCCGAGGAGGGTGCGGGGCACCCGGACGTCGTGGATGACGACGTCGTTGCGGATGCCGCTGTTCTGGAAGAGGCCGTGCCAGACATCGCCGAGCGGCACCGGTTTGGCACCGATCATGATGCTGAGGACACAGATCAGCAGCAGGACACCGACGGCCGCGACCAGTCCGACGGCACGCAGCGAATCGCGGCGCGTCGGCTTCTGGGCAGGACCGCTCGGCTCCGCGCTCGCACGGGTGGGACTCTCGACCAACACCAGGTTAGGTTAGCCTACCCTCCCAGAGGTGATCGATCCCCTGGCACGGGCCCGCTGGCCGGGCCCCGGGCCTGCCGCCCCACGGCCCCGCCCGCTCCACCGGGCCCCAGCGCTCGACACCCGCCCTAGTTCAGCCCCAGCCGGGCCAGCGCCTTCCCCGGGTCCAGGTCGCACGACCCCTCCCCCGCGTACGACCAGGCCGCCGCGCACAGCGCCCGTACCCCGTCCATCGGGTCGAGCCCGGCCACGCTCCCGTCCCCGTCCGTCTCGACACCGAGCGCGCCGCCCCGCACGAAGCCCGTCCAGCCGCCGCACGCGAACCCGGTGTGCGGACCGGCGGCGGTCTCCGACACCCCGGGCTGCGGCGTGAGCAGCCCGCGCAGATCCGCCGCCACATACGTCGGCCGGTGCTCCGGCACCGCCGCGAGCAGCCGCCGCACATCGGTCACCCCGGTGAACACAAGGAGCGAGTCCACCTCACCGTTGAACGCGCCCTCGATGTCCGTGTCCAGCCGGTCCCCGACCACCAGCGGCCGCCGCGCACCGGTCCGCAGCACCGTCTCACGGTGCATCGGGGGCAACGGCTTGCCCGCGACCTTCGGCTCGGCGCCCGTCGCGATCCGGACGACTTCCACCGCCGCCCCGTTGCCCGGGCCGATGCCCCGGGCACTCGGAATGGTCAGATCGGTGTTCGACGCGTACCAGGGCAGCCCGCGCCCGATCGCGTACGCCGCCTCCGCGAACCGCCCCCACGGCAGCTCGGGACCGCCGTACCCCTGCACCACCGCGACCGGGTCGTCGTCCAGCGACTCCACCGGCACCAGACCGCGCTCGCGCAGCGCCACCCGCAGCCCCTCACCGCCGATCAGCAGGATCCGCGAACCGGCCGGCACCTCGTCGGCGATCAGCCGGGCCACCGCCTGCGCCGAGGTGATCACGTCGGCGGGCCCGGTCGGCACCCCCAGCTCGGTCAGATGCTCCGCGACGACCCCCGGCGGGCGCAGCGCGTTGTTGGTGACGTAAGCCAGGTGCATCCCGCCCGCGCGGGCCGCGCCGAGCGCGTCCACGGCGTGCGCGATCGCGCTCCCGCCCGCGTAGTACACGACCCCGTCCAGATCGAGCAGGGCGGTGTCGTACGCCTCGCTCAACGGCCGCTCACTGGCATCCGGCCGAGTCCTGACCTGCCGCCCGTGGCCGAATCCCGTCATGTCGTGCACTCCTCACGTCGCTCACAGCTGTTCCACCGCTCCCCCGATCATCTCTCATGCCCCTCCGCCACCTACGATGACGAGATGAACACCTCAGGTCACGCGGCCGACGACGTCCGCGCCCCCGGTCTCCGGCTGAGCCCCTTCCGGGGGCTCCGCTACGTCCCCGAACGGGTCGGCAGCCTGGCCGCCGTGACCTCCCCGCCGTACGACGTCGTCGTCCGGCCCGACGGCCTGCTCGAGCTGGAGTCCGCCGACCCGCACAACATCGTCCGGCTGATCCTGCCGCAGGCGATCACCGCGGGCACCCGGCACCGCAAGGCCGCCGTCACCCTCGACCGCTGGCTCGCCGACGGCGTCCTCGCCCCGGACCCCGACCCCG
Organism: Streptomyces sp. NPDC090025; assembly: GCF_044748125.1. Taxonomy (NCBI): domain Bacteria; kingdom Bacillati; phylum Actinomycetota; class Actinomycetes; order Kitasatosporales; family Streptomycetaceae; genus Streptomyces; species Streptomyces sp. NPDC090025. The sequence goes on from NZ_JBIVFL010000025.1 coordinate 42,211, forward strand.
CGATCTACGTGTACGAGCAGCGCGGCGACGGCATCCTGCAACGCGGCCTGATCGGCGCCCTGGAGCTGTCCACCCCCGCCGAGGGCATCGTGCTCCCCCACGAGGACGTCATGCCGCACGTCGTCGAGGACCGCGCCGACCTGATGCGCACCACCGCCGCCAACCTGGAGCCGCTGCTCCTGACCTACCGCGGCGACGGCGACGGCGCGGGCGCCGTCGTCGACCGGGTCGTCCAGCGCGAGCCGCTGCTCACCACGACCACCGAGGACGGCTTCCAGCACCGGCTGTGGGCGGTGACCAACCCGGCCGACCTGACGGCCGTGGCCACCGAGCTCGCCCGCCACCAGGCCCTCATCGCCGACGGCCACCACCGCTGGGCCACCTACCTGCGGCTGCGCGACGAGCACACCGTGCCGGGCCCCTGGAACTACGGCCTGGTGCTGCTCATCGACACCGCCCGCTATCCGCTGCGGGTCCGCGCCATCCACCGGCTGCTGGGCAGGCTCCCGGTCGCCGACGCGCTCGCCGCCGTCGGCGACGCCTTCCGGGTCACCCGCGTCGAGGGCCCGCTCGCGGCCGCCCAGGAGGCCCTGGCCGCCGCCAGCGCCGAGGGCAACGCGTTCCTGCTCGCGGGCGACGGCACGTACCACCTGCTCGACCGCCCGGACCCGGCGCTGCTCGCCCGTACCGTCCGCACCGACCGCCCCGAGGCATGGCGCACCCTGGACGCGACCGTGCTGCACGCCACCCTCCTGGACCACGTCTGGGGCATCCCGGACGCCCCCGAGGACATCAGCTACATCCACGACACCCGCGCCGCCGTCGAGCAGGCCGAGCGGCGCGGCGGTACGGCGGTCCTGATGCACCCGGTGAAGGAGGAGGTCGTGCGCGACCTGGCCCGGCAGGGCGTCACCATGCCGCGCAAGTCGACGTCGTTCGGCCCGAAGCCGGCGACCGGCCTGGTGCTGCGCAGCCTCGCGCTCGACTGAGCCCAGTGGGCCCGGAAACGAGCCCACGAACGCCGAAGGGCGCCACCCCCGGTGGGGGTGGCGCCCTTCGTGCGTCATGCGTCGCTCAGCGATCAGCGCTTGTCGGCACCGTCGACGTCGTCATCGGCGTCGATGTCGTCGAGGTCGTCCGCGTCGTCGTCCTCGTCCAGGTCGTCGTCGCGGTCACGGTCGTCGGCCTCGGCGTCGAGCCGGGCCTCGGCCGCGGCCTCCTCCGCCTCGATGGCGTCCTCGGCGTCGTCGGCCTCGTCCTCGTCGTCGAAGGCGTCGACGAACTCGACCCCGTCCATCTCGGCGAGCCGGTCGGACGCGTCCGTGGACCCGTCCTTGTCGGCCTCCAGGGCCTTGGCGAACCACTCACGGGCCTCGCCGTCACGGCCGGCCGCGAGCAGCGCGTCCGCGTAGGCGTAGCGCAGTCGCGCGGTCCACGGGTGGTTGGCGCTGGACGCCAGCTCGGGGCTCTGCAGGGTCACGATGGCGGCCTCGAGCTGCCCCATGTCCCGGCGGGCACCGGCGGCGACGAGCCGCATCTCGACCTGCCCGGCCTTGTCCAGCTTCTGCACCTCGGGCTCACCGGCCATGGCCAGGGCCCGCTCCGGACGGCCGAGACCGCGCTCGCAGTCGGCCATGACCGGCCACAGCTCCACGCCACCGGTCATCCGGCGGGCGGCCCGGAACTCGGCCAGGGCCTCGGAGTACTTCTGCGTGGCGTACGCGGCGAAGCCGGCCGCCTCGCGGACGGCGGCGACGCGGGACGCGAGCCGCAGCGCGACGCGGGAGTACTCGTACGCCTTCTCCGGCTCCTCGTCGATCAGCTGGGCGACCATGACGAGGTTGCGGGCGACGTCCTCGGCCAGCGTCTTGGGCAGGCTCAGGAGCTCCTGCCGCACGTCCTGGTCGATCTCCTCACCGGTGACCTCCGGCGGGATCGGCAGCCGCTTGATCGGCGGCCGGTCCGAGAACCGACGGTCGCCACCGCGGTCGTCACGACCCCCACGGTCGTCCCGCCCACGGAACCCGCCGCCGTAGCCGCCACCACGGCTGTCGCCACCACGGTCGTCACGACGGGGGTACGAGGGACGGTCGCCCCGGTCGCCCCGGTCACCACGGTCGTCGCGACGCGGGTACGACGGGCGGTCGCCGCCCCGGTCGTCGCGGCCACGGTAGCCACCGCCGCCGCCACGGTTGTCGTCACGGCGCGGGTACGAGGGACGGTCACCACGGTCGTCACGACGGGGGTACGACGGACGGTCGCCACCACGGTCGTCACGACGCTCGTCGCGACGGAAGTCCGGACGGTCGTCGCGACGGGGGTACGAGGGACGGTCGCCACCACGGCTGTCGCCACCACGGTCGTCACGACGCGGGTACGAGGGACGGTCACCCCGGTCACCGCGGTCGTCGCGACGCGGGTAGGACGGACGGTCGTCACGGCGCGGGTACGAGGGACGGTCACCCCGGTCGTCACGGCGGAAGCCACCGCCACCACCGCGGTTGTCGCCGCCACGGTCGTCGCGACGGGGGTACGAGGGACGGTCACCGCCCCGGTCGTCGCGGCCACGGTAGCCACCGCCGCCGCCACGGTTGTCGTCACGGCGCGGGTACGACGGGCGGTCGCCCCGGTCACCACGGTCGTCGCGACGGGGGTACGACGGACGGTCGCCACCACGGTCGTCACGGCGGTCGTCGCGGCGGAAGTCCGGACGGTCGTCACGGCGCGGGTACGAGGGACGGTCGCCGCCCCGGTCGTCGCGGCCACGGTAGCCACCGCCGCCGCCACGGTTGTCATCGCGGCGCGGGTACGACGGGCGGTCGCCACCCCGGTCGTCACGGCCTCGGTAACCGCCGCCACCGCCGCCGTAGCCGCCGCCACCACGGTTGTCGCCACCACGGTCATCGCGACGGGGGTACGACGGGCGGTCGCCGCCACGGCTGTCGCCACCACGGTCATCGCGGCCACGGTAACCGCCGCCGCCACCGCCGTAGCCGCCGCCACCACGGTTGTCGCCACCACGGTCGTCACGGCGGAAGCCGCCGCCACCACCGCGGTTGTCGTCACGACGGGGGTACGAGGGACGGTCGCCGCCACGGCTGTCGCCACCGCGGTCATCGCGGCCACGGTAACCGCCGCCACCGCCGCCGTAGCCGCCGCCACCACGGTTGTCGCCGCGGCTGTCGTCACGACGCGGGCCACGGAAGCCGCCCCGCTCGCCACCGTCCCGGCGGCGCGGCTCGCGCTCGGGGCGGTCGTCGGGAGAGTTGGTGGACATCGACGTGACTCCTGTCTTCGGGTACTACATCATTCTCGCGCAGCCGGCACCGCGGCGCGCTTTCAGCAATTTCAAGGAAAAACAAAAGGACCCCTGGTCCCAGCGTGAACGCTGGGACCAGGGGTCCTGAAAGATTGTTCGGCGGCGTCCTACTCTCCCACAGGGTCCCCCCTGCAGTACCATCGGCGCTGAAAGGCTTAGCTTCCGGGTTCGAAATGTTACCGGGCGTTTCCCTAACGCTATGGCCACCGAAACCCTATCGGTTTCGAGCGAACAAGCACACTTTAAAGTTGTGTTCTGCTCTCATACCAGCAACTGTTCGTTGCTTCAGAACAAACACAGTGGACGCGAGCAACTGAGGACAAGCCCTCGGCCTATTAGTACCGGTCAGCTCCACCCATTACTGGGCTTCCA
>NZ_JBIVFL010000026.1:0-41196 GCF_044748125.1 Streptomyces sp. NPDC090025
CCCGGGGGGGGGGGGCGGGGGGGGGGGGGGGGCGGGGCCCGCCCCGGCGGGGGGGGGGCGGGGGGGGGGGGGGGGGGGGGGGGGGGGGGGGGCGGGGGGCCCCCCCCCACCGCTGGAGGAATCAGCCGAGGCCGGTGCGCAGGGCGCCCATCAGGGTGCCGTTGGCGGTGTCCCCGGACATCTCCCAGATGAAGACGCCGAGCAGGCCCTGCGACTTCAGCCAGGTGGTCTTGCGGCCGATGGACCAGGTGTCGTCGAAGCTCCACCACTGGCCGCCGGGGCCGGTGTAGCCGGAGGTGGCGCCGGACTGTTCGTCGTGGCGGACGGTGAGGTTGGGCACCGAGGCGATGAGGTTGGAGTAGCCCCGTACGCCCGCCTCCTCGGCGAACTGGCCGGGCGCCGCGCCGGTCGCGCTCTGCCACTCGCCCGCCGCGCCACCGTCGGTCACGCCCTGCCAGCCGCGGCCGTAGAACGGGATGCCGATGGTGAGCTTGCGCGGGTTGATCCCGGCGGCCAGGTACGGCTTGACCGACTCCTCGACGCTGAAGTGGAAGCCGTACGGGTCCTGGGTGTCGGTGACGAGGTTGGCCTGGTGGCCGGTGCGGTTGGGTTCCCAGGAGTTGTCGCTGCCCGCGCCGTGGAAGTCGTAGCCCTGGACCATGAAGTAGTCGAGGGCGGAGCCGATCCTGGAAAGGTCCCAGCCCTGGCCGATCTTGACCGGGTCGGCGGGCGTGAACGCGGTCAGCAGGCGGTGCGGGCCGCCGAGTTCGTCGAGCTGCTTGCGGAACTCGGCGACCAGGGCGGCGTTGTTGGCCTTGTCCTGGGGGCCGTAGTGGTTGCCGGGGTGGCCGTCGGGCGAGCCGGGCCACTCCCAGTCGAGGTCGATGCCGTCGAAGATCCCGGCGGCGACGCCCTCACCGCCCGCGCCGTTGTAGGCGGGCAGGTTGCCCTTGATCCACACGTCGATGCAGGAGCGGACGAACTTCTGCCGGGAGGCGTCGGTGGCGGCGACGTCGGAGAAGTACTTGGAGTAGGTCCAGCCGCCGAGCGAGACGACGACCTTGAGGTTCGGGTGCTTGGCCTTGAGCTTCTTCAACTGGTTGAGGTTGCCGCGCAGTTTGCCCCAGCCGTCGTCGGCGACGCCGTCGACGGACTGGGCCGCGCTGAACGGACGGGCGTAGTCGGCGTCGGCGTCGCCCGCGCCGGTGCCCTGGTCAGGGTCCTGCGGGTTGCCCGTGACGCCCTTGGTGACGCCCGCGAGGCAGGTGAGGTTGACCGGGTCGATGTTCTCGAAGGCGTAGTTGACGACGTCGAGGGAGGCGGCGGCGCCCGAGGTGTCGAGGTTCTTCACGAAGTACTGGCGGCCGTAGATGCCCCACTGGGCGAAGTAGCCGACCTTGAGGTGGCGGCCCGGCGCCAGGTCGGCGGTGGTGACGGTGAGCGCGGCGGACGGCGGCGAGGCGTTGTCGGCGGCGTCGCGGGCGCGGACGGTGAAGGTGTACGGGTTGGCCGGGCCGAGGCCGCTGACGGTGACCGAGGTCGCGGCGGCCGGGACCGTGCGGGCGAGGACGCCGCCCTGGTAGACGTCGTAGGCGACGACGCCCTGGTCGTCGGTGGCCGCGTTCCAGGCCAGGGCGACGCTGGAGGAGGTGACGGCGGTCGCGCGCAGACCGCCGGGCGCGGTGGGCGGGTTGGGGTCGCTCGCCGGGTCGATGGTGGTGACGGCGACGGGCGCGCTCTCGGGCCCGAGGTTGCCGCGGGCGTCCTTGGCGCGGACGGTGAAGCTGTACGCGGTGGCCGGGGTGAGCCCGGTGACGCTCGCCGAGGTGGAGGTCGCGGTCGCGACCACGGCGCCCTTGGACAGCACCTCGTAGCCGGTCACGGGGTGGTCGCCCGCGGCGGCCGGGGTCCAGTCGAGACCGACGGTGCGGGTGGTGACGACGGTGGCGCGCGGGGCGCCGGGGGCGCCCGGCGGCACGTCGGGGCTGCCGTCGCACTTGCCGCCGTTGACCGTGCAGCGGCCCGGCGCGGTCATCGGGCCGGAGGCCACGAACCAGTAGCTGTACGGCTCGGTGGAGGCGCCCGCCGCGACGGTGCCGTTGTAGTGGGCGTTGCGGACGGTGACATGGCTGCCGGTGACGGTGGCATCGCCGTTGTAGTGGGAGCTGATCGCCACCCCGGCCGGCAGGTCGAATTCGAGGGTCCAGCCGTTGACGGGCGTGGTGGTGCCGTTGCGGATGACGTAGATCCCGCGCCACCAGCTGCCGTTGTTCTCGGCACTGAAGGTCGCGGTGACGGCGCCCGCGGCGTGCGCGGGCGTGGCGGCGGGCCCGGTGAGGGCGGTGAGCGCGGCGAGCGGGAGGAGCAGGAACGCGCTGAGCAGGCCGAGCAGGCGGCGGAGGCCGCCGGTGCGGGAGGTACGAGGAGCGCGGAGGGTGCGGGAGGTGCGCTTTCTGGTGTCCATGGGACTCCCTTGACGCGGTGAGGAGTGCGGGAGCGGGGCGCGTCGCGGGACCGTGTGGTGTTCGGGGTGTTCCAGGTGTCGCGGCCCGGGTTCGGAGTTGCGGCTGTGGGTCCGCCGAACGAGGGCCATCCGCAAGGTAATTGGTCCGGACCTTTGCGTCAACGCGTACGTCAGGTCCGCCGCCCGCACCTTGACGCACCGCATTGGTCTACTCCACCGTGAGCACACGCCCGGCACGGGCCGGTGTGGGCCGGCCCGCCCCCGGGCGCGTACCGCACCGCGCAGGACCGTGTGCGCACGCCCGGCCGTCCCCGCACCCGGGGGCGGCCGGTGGGCCGCGCGGGCGGTCGAGACGCGCGTTTCGTCCCTTCGTGGGTGCACGCAGTACGCTCCCCCGGGAGCTGGTGCGGGCACGGCCGCGGAGCCGGATGCGCGGGGACGTACCGGACCGACGGACGATGGACGATGGACCGGGCGACAGGAGTGACGACGGTGGCGAGGCGGAACCCGGAGCGGCGGGCGGCGCTGGTGGACGCGGCGATCGAGGTGCTGGCCCGGGAGGGCGCCCGAGGGCTGACGTTCCGCGCGGTGGACACCGAGGCCGCGGTCCCGCCCGGCACCGCGTCCAACTACTTCGCCAACCGTGACGACCTGCTGACGCAGGCGGGCGCGCGGGTCTACGAACGGCTCCGGCCGGACGAGGCGACGATCGAGCGCCAGCGCACCGCGAGCCCGGACCTCGCCACGTACACCCAGCTGATGCGCGAGCTGGTCGGGCGGGTCAGTTCCTTCCGGACCGGCTATCTGGCGCTGCTCGAACTCCGTCTCGAGGCGACCCGGCGGCCCGCGCTGCGGGCCGTGCTCACCGCGCGGGTCCGGGCCGACGTCGACGCCAATGTCACATACCACGAGGGTTCCGGACTCCCGGGTGACGCGACCGCCGTGAAGCTGCTGATGCTCGCCTTCAACTGGCTGATCGTGGAGCTCCTGACCCTCCCCGAGGTGTTCTCGGAGGAGGAGCGGGACGCGCTGATCGCGGCAGCGGTGGAACGGATCGTGGGCGGGTCCCCGGCGGCCTGAGCGGAGGACCGGGCGGGATCGGGCCGCACCCGGGCGGGACCCGGCCGGACCGGGCGGGATCCGCGGCCCGCCGTTGCGCCGTTCGGGTGGCCGGCCCCACCCGTCGCGCCCCACCCGTCACGCCCCCGCCCCTCACGCCCCGCCCGTCACAGCCGGTCGGCGAACCAGGCCGCGGCCAGCGTGCCCACCTGGGCCAGGACGCCCGGCTCCTCGAAGAGGTGGCCCGCGCCGGGCACCACGACGAGCCGGTGCTCGCAGCGCAGCAGCCGTTCGGCGCGCCGGTTGAGGTCGAGGACCAGCGGATCGGCGCCGCCGACGACGAGCAGGGTGGGCGCGGTCACCTCGGGCAGCCGCTCCTCGGCAAGGTCGGGGCGGCCGCCCCGGGAGACGATCGCGGCGATCGTGCTGCCGGGTTCGGCGGCGGCCCAGAGCGCGGCGGCGGCGCCGGTGCTGGCGCCGAAGCAGCCGATCCGCAGCCCGTGGGTGCCGGGGCGGCGGGCCAGCCAGTCGGCCGCCCGGGTGAGGCGTTCGGCGAGCAGCGGGGTGTCGAAGACATGGGCGCGGTCGGTGGCCTCGGACTCGGTCAGCAGGTCCAGGAGCAGGGTGCCGAGCCCGGCGCGGCGCAGGGTGGCGGCGACCGCCCGGTTGCGGGGGCTGCGGCGGCCGCTGCCGCTGCCGTGGGCGAAGAGCACGATGCCGGTGGCGCCCTCGGGCACGGTGAGCACCGCGTCGGCCTCGGGGCCGCCGAGGGGCACCCGTACGGCCGTCTCCGTCCCGCCGCCGGTGCCCGCGCCGCCGATGCCGCCCGCGCCCCGGGCGCCGCGGCGCAGCCGGAGTGCGGCGACCACGTCGTCGTCGGGGGTCTGGCTGAAGTCGCCGTAGAACTGCCCGATGGCGTGGAAGAAGTACGGCTCGCGCACGCACACCGTCTCGTCGACGACGTCCGCGACCCGGGCCACCCAGCCCTGCGGGGCGACCGGGACGGCGAGCACGATCCGGGCGGCGCCCCTGGCGCGTACCACCTGGCAGGCGGCGAGGGCGGTGGCGCCGGTCGCGAAGCCGTCGTCGACGATCACCGCGGTGCGGCCGGTGAGGACGGCGGGCTCGCGGGCGCCCCGGTAGCGGCGGGCCCGTTCGGCGAGGACCGCCCGCTCGCGGTGCTCGGCCTCGGCGAGGTCGTGCTCGGTGACGCCGGTGTCGGCGATCACCCGGTCGTTGCGGACCCGGACGCCGTCCTCGCCGATGGCGCCCATGGCCAGTTCCGGCTGGTAGGGCACGCCGAGCTTGCGGACGAGGCAGATGTCCAGGGGCGCGTCGAGCGCGTCGGCGACCTCGGCGGCGACGGGCACCCCGCCGCGCGGCAGCCCGAGCACCACCGGATCGTGCCCCTTGAGGTGCACGAGCAGCGCGGCGAGCTGCCGGCCGGCGTCGACTCGGTCGGTGAAGAACATGTCCACCGGCTTCCTGCCCGTGCGGGCGGGCAACGGCCCCCTGGGCCCCTGGCACGACCCGGACCCCTACACCCAGAGTAGGGGGCCTGGGCTCATGCGTTCCGACGATCATGATCGTTCCCGGGGAGGACGCGGTGAGCGGCGGTGTCCGGCGAGGATGGACGGTCCGTGCACGGAGCGTGCACGGAGCGTGCACGGACGATCGACGGAGGGGGAACTCCGCATGCGCCTCCCGCGCACCGCAGGCCCGGACCGCAAGGACGGCCTTGACGGCCCGGCCCGCCGGGACGACCTGACGGGTCCGGCCCGCCGGGACGACCTGACGGGTCCGGCCCGCCCGGGCCGCTCGGCCTCGGCCCGCACCACGGCCGTGGCCACCACCGCCCTGTTCGCGCTCTCGCTCGGGGTGCTGCCCGCGCAGGCCGCCACCGCCCGCCCGGGCGCCGCCACGAGCGCCACCACGTCCTCTGCCGACCGCCAGCACCGTCCCGGGCTCGACCGGGCCGCGCTGCGCGGCTCGCTCGACGCCTTCCGGGACGCCGGGATGTACGGCGCCTACTCGGCCGTCCGGGACGGCTCGCAGCGCTGGCGCGGCGCGACCGGCGTGGCCGATCCGGCCACCGGGCGGCCGATGGCCCCGGGCTTCGAACACCGGATCGGCAGCATCACCAAGACCTTCACGGCCGTCGCGGTCCTGAAGGAGGTGGAGCGCGGCCGGATCGACCTGGACGCGCCGGTCGGCCGCTATCTGCCGGACCTGGTCGACGGCGAGCGCGGCGCGAAGGTCACCGTACGGATGCTGCTCAACCACACCAGTGGCATCCCGGACTACATCGTCCCGGCGTTCCCCGGCATTCTCCAGGACCCCGGGAAGGCGCTCGACGCCCAGCGGTTCCGGCGCGTCGACCCGCGCGAACTGGCCCGGCTCGGCCTGGCCGCCCCGCCGGTGGTGGAGCGCGGCACCTGGTCGTACTCGAACACCAACTATGTGCTCGCCGGGCTGATCCTGGAGCGGGTGACCGGTGAGAATGCCGAGCGCTACATCACGCGCCAGGTCATCCGCAAGGCCGGTCTGCGCCATACCTACTTCCCGTCGACGGCGGCCGTCAAGGGCCCGCACGCGGGGATGTACGAGTCGTTCTACGGCTACATCGATCCGCCGCGCGACTACAGCACGTACGACATGTCGTGGGCGGGCACGGCGGGCGCGATGGTGTCGACGATGGACGACCTCAACACCTTCTACCGCGCGCTGCTCGGCGGGAAGCTGCTCTCCCCCGCCTCGCTGCGCGCGATGAAGACCACCGTGCCGACCGCCGAACCGGTGCCCGGCGTGCCGGAGTCGATGCGGTACGGCCTCGGCCTGTACACGCTGCGGATGCCGAGCGGGAACTGGGCGTGGGGCCACGACGGCGGCGTGTTCGGGGCGGGCACCTGGTCGCTCGCGAGCGAGGACGGCCGCCGTCAGGTGTCGATCGGCTACAACCTGATGAAGTACCAGCGGTTCGACGAGGCCAGTGGCCAGTGGCTGCCGGATCCCATCACCGAGGCGCTGGTCGCGCATGTGGACGGGGCGCTGGCCGGTGCCGCGAAGGCGCCGGCGCCCGCCGCGCCGTCGGCACCCGCCGCCCGGGGCACGGCCCCGGCGCGCGCGACGGTGCCGCAGCCGCTGGACGCCCGGGTGCCGGGCTTCCGGCCGTAGCACGGCCGCCGGGCCCTCGCCGTACGGCGTGTCGTGTACGGCGTGTCGTGTACGGCGTGCCGTGTACGGCGAGGGCCTAGCGACCCGCCCGGGTCGCGCGGGCGATGGTCGCGTCCACCAGGGCGAGGGCGTCGGTGGCCGTGCGGCCCGGGGCGCGGTTCCAGGGGCCGATGAGCTGGTGCCAGCCGCGTGAGCGGAGCTCTTCGAGCATCCAGGCCCCGGCCTCGTTCATGGTGGCGGCGCTGCCGTGGCCGAGCCGGTGCGCGGCGAGCATCGCGCCGCAGACGCAGCGGGCGCCGCGCCGGTCGCGGAGCCGGTAGGGGGTGTTCTGCCAGCCCCATTCCGTCAGGACCCGCCGGGCGTGGGCGAGATGCGCCGACGGGAGCACGTCGGCGCGGCCGATCCGGCGCCAGGTGTGCAGCCGGTCGGGCAGGATCGCGCCGATCCACCCGGGCAGCGGGGCCGCTCCGGGGTACGGTGCCGGGCCCGCGGCCTCCCGTCGGCGCGCGCGCTCCACGGCGTCCAGCGCGTCGGCGACCAACTGCTCGACGGGTACCGAGAGCAGCCGCCGCCAGTCGTCCGCCCCGCCCGCCCCGCCCGGGGCGCCCGGGCCCGCCGGTCCCGGCGCCGACTCCGTCCACCGGCCCACGATCTCCTGCCAGGCGGCGGTGTCGAGCAGCCGGGCGGCGGCCAGGTCGAGCGCGTCCGGGCTGTCGATCGCCTCCGGGGTGTCGGGTGCGGCCGGTTCGGCGGTGGCGGCGTGGCGGGCGGTGGTGGGCATGGAGGCTGCTCCCTGGAGGCCGGTTCCTCGTGCACCGCCGTGGTGCACGACTACCACTTTGTGGTGAACGTCGGCTTTGTCCAGTTGAAGCGTGAGTGCGCCCGACTCACCGGCCCCCTCGCCGGACCCGCCCTCCTACCGGCCACCGCCACGCGCCGCACCGGCCCAGCGCTCCGGGAAGAGGGGCGCCGGGATCAGCGCGGCGAAGGCGAGCTGCGCGAGGACCTGAAAGAGCAGCGGCTCCGCCGAACTGCTCGCGAGGAGCGGCCACACCCAGGGGACGAGCGACAGGCCCAGGACGATGCGGAACCTGACGGGATCCATGCGCTGGTGCACCGATGCCGCGCACACCCCGATCAGCAGGGTCGGGATCCCGACGAACGGGAACAGGTCCCGGCCCGTCGCCATGATCCCCAGGAAGGTCTCGCCCCACCCGACGGTCTGCGAGACGGCGAGCCACGCCGCCGCGTGCAACGCGACATACAGCAGCACGCACCACCCCATCCGCCCGAACACGCGCCCCAGCTCACGTAGACCGCCCGCGTCGCCGTTCATCACACTCTCCCCCGTCCATCGAACTTTGAACGCGTTCAATCTACCGTGCGCCCCGCCGGCGCGGTGAGGCCCCCCGCCCACCGCGCCGCGCCACCGCGGGAGGAACCTCAGGCGTCGATCACCAGGTCCGACATCGGCACCGCCTGACAGGTCAGCGCCTGGTCATCCGGGAGGTCGTCGGACGGGGTGACCAGGTGGGCCACGGCGCCCTTCGTCACCCGGCAGGCGCAGCTCTCGCACTGGCCGACCCGGCAGCCGCTGGGCAGCCGGACACCGGCGCGTTCGCCCAGGTCGAGGAGGGTGGCGCCGTCCCCAGCGCGCCAGACCGTCTCGCGGTCGGAGCGGGCGAACCGGACGGTGAACTCGGCGCCCTCGGGGACGTCGACGGCGCGCCGCTCCGCACGGAAGCGCTCGCTGAAGATCTCGAAGCGCGGCACGCCCCGTTCCCGCAGGCCCTCGGTCAGGGCGGCGAGCATGGGCTCGGGTCCGCAGAGGTAGAAGCGGGCCCGGCGGGCGAGCAGGTCGGGGGTGGCGACCGTGTCGAGCGGGATCGGGCCGAGGTGGTCGACCACGGTCAACTGCGGCAGCCGGGAGGCGAGTTCGCGGAGGCGGGCGCGGAAGGCGGCGGTCTCGGGGGTGGCGTTGCCGTAGTGGAGCACGACCTCGGGGACGGTGCCGCCGGTCGCGGCCAGGGTCTCCAGCTGGCTGAGGAACGGGGTGATGCCGATGCCGCCCGCGCACAGCACCACGGGCGCCTCGATGTCGGTGGGGAGGCAGAACACGCCTGCGGGTGCGGTGAGTTCGAGCCGGTCGCCGACCCGGAGCCGTTGGTGGACGTGGCCGGAGAAGACGCCGTCCGGCTCGTGCCGCACCGCCAGGTCGTAGTGCGACCGCTCCTGTCCGCCGGGCGTGCGCGCGGGTCCGGTCAGGGAGTAGGAGCGGACCACGCCGGGCAGGGCGTCCTCGGCGCGGACGGTGACGTGCTGACCTGGCAGGTGGTCCGGGAGCGGGCCGCCGTCGGCCGGGGCGAGGCGGACCCGCCGTACCCCGCGCCCGTCGGTGCCGAGCGCGACGACGGTGAACGTACGGGTGCCCGCCCAGCTGTGGTCCTCCGGTGCGCGGCGCACCTGGCAGACCGCCTCGCGCAGCGGCACCGAGCCGCTCAGCGGGTCGGTGACGGAGGCGTCGACGAGCCGGTTGACGTTGGAGCCGCCCGCCGTGAGCGGGTCGGCGCCGGGCTGCCCGAGGTCGGGGGCCGCCTGCCACCAGCCGTACTCGGCGGAGACGACCCCCGGGTGCAGCGAGTCGTCGAAGCGGGCCCGCAGCCGGACCGAGCCTAGCGGGGTGGCGAGCTCTGTCCAGGCGCCCTCGGCGATCCCGCGCGCGGCGGCGGTCTCCGGGTGGAGGTGGAGCGCGGGGTCGGCGGACCGGCGGCGCAGCGAGCCGATCCCGCGGTGCTGGCTGTGCACGAAGGAGCCGTGCTTGGCGGAGGTGAGGACCAGGGGGTGGGCGGCGTCCGGGGCGAGCGGGTCGCGGTGCTCGGGCACCGGCGGGTAGCCGTGGTCGAGCAGCCGCTCGGAGTACAGCTCGACGCGGCGGGTGGGGGTGGCGAAGCCGGTCACGGCGGCGGGCCCCTCGGCCGGTCCGGCACCGGACGCGGCGGCGGGCTCGGCGTAGCCCCGGTGACCGGGGGCGCGCGGGACCCGGACCCCGCCCGGAGCGGCGCGCAACTGGTCCGTGGTGAGGCCGAGCGGGGCGAGCTGCCAGTTCCAGGCGGCCTCGATGTCCCCGTCGAAGAACCGGTCGCCCAGGCCGAGCCGTACCGCGAGGTCGAAGACCACCTCCAGGTCGGAGCGGGACTCGCCCTGCGGCGCGACGATCCGGGGCCGCAGCTGGACCTGTTCCTGGGCGCGGCGGCTGGACTCGAAGCCGAAGCGCAGCGCCTCGCGCTCGTACGGGCTGTTGACCGGCAGGACCAGGTCGGCACTGTCGGCGGTCGGGGTGAGGTGGAGGTCCAGGTGCACCTGGAAGTCCAGGGCGCGCAGGGCGCGGGCGGTGCGGTCGGAGTCGGGCTGGGCGACGACCAGGTTGGAGCCGAAGGCGATCAGGGCGCGTACGGGGTAGGGCGCGCCCTCCTCGGCGGCGCGGGCCACGTCGGCCATGGCCACGTACCCGGATGCCTGCGGGCCGAGCGGGTGCCGGTCCAGGCCGAGGGCCTTCTCGCGCTGTCCTGGCGGGAAGTGGTCGAGCCCGGTCGCCGAGCGGTACGGCGGCGGGGGCGCGACCAGGTTGCCGCCGGGGGCGTCGTGGGAGCCGGTGAGGGCGCGCAGGCAGGCGAGGGCGCGTTCGGTCTGGGCGGCGTTGGCGCTCTGGGCGACGCCGGTCCAGCCGTAGTAGGCGACGGAGCCCGCGGCGGCGATGTCGGCGGCGAGGGCGCGGATCTCCCGCTCGGGGACCCAGGTGGTGCGGGCGGCCCGGTCGGCCGGCCAGGCGGCGCAGGCTTCGGCGTAGCGCTGGAAGGCGGGCACGCAGGCGACCGGGCCTTCGGTGCGGGTGGGGACGGTGAGGGTGGTCCGGCCGGTAGCGCCGCCGGTGCCCGCCGCCGTGAGCGCGAAGCGCTCGGGGCGGTCGGCGGCGCGCCGGGTGTCGTACGGCTCCGGGCGCCCGGCCCGCTCGTCCCAGACGACGAACCCCTCGGCCCCGTCGGCGGGTTCACCGTCCGTGCCGAGCAGCTCCGGCGGCAGCTCGGCGGCGCGCAGCAGCTTGCCGTTGTCCGCCCGTACGAGCAGTGGGGCGTTGGTCCAGGCGCGGACGAACTCCTCGTCGTAGCCTCCCTGTTCGATGAGCAGGTGGGCGATGCCGAGGGCGAGGGCCGCGTCGGTGCCGGGGCGGATCCGCAGCCAGCGGTCGGCGGTGCGGGCGCTGGTGGAGCGGCGGGGGTCGACGACGGCGAGCCGGGCGCCCCTGGCCTGGGCGGCGGCGAGGGCGGCGGACTGGGAGAGCCAGGTCTTGGCCGGATCGAAGCCCCAGAGCAGCGCGAGGTCGGTGTGCGCCCAGTCGGGCGGCGGCAGCGGGCCGCCGAAGGTGTAGAGGTGGGCGCCGTCCTTGTGCCAGTTGCAGATCTCGGCGCTGTAGACGGTGTTGGGGCTGCCGAAGCCGCGGATCAGCCGCTCGATCCACTCGGTCGCGTCGGCGACGCCGGTGCCGCTGGGCGTGGCGACGGCGAAGGCCACGGACTCGGGGCCGGTCTCGGCGGCGATCTCCCGCATCCTGCGGGCGATCTCGGCCAGGGCCTCGTCCCAGGAGACCGGCTGCCAGCCGGGGTCCGGGTCGCCCTTGGGGCGGGTGCGGCGCAGTGGTGTGGTGAGGCGTCCGGTGCCGTGGGCCAGCTCGGGGGCGGCGCGGCCCTTGGGGCAGAGGGCTGCTCCGTTGGGGTGGTCGGGGTCGGGGCGGACATCGGTGATGCGGCCGTCGGTGACGGTGTAGACGGCGGCGCAGCGCGACTTGCACAGGGTGCAGAATCCGCGCTTCTCCGTACGCCGGGCGTCGTTCTCGTGCTCTGCCATGACCCACCTCGTCCCTCTTCTCCTTCCATGAGAGACCCGTGGGGCGGCTGTGGTGTCCGGCATTGGTCACGGGTCGTGGGACGAAAGCCCGGGACCTTCGGCCCGGCCGGTGCCGGGAACAACGGGCGGGGCCGTACGGTTCGACCCGGACGGCGTGCCGCACGGCGGCGCGCACCTGAACCCACGGATGGAGCACAGCACATGAGAATCGCCGTACTCGGCACCGGTGAGGTCGGCCGGAGACTCGCGAGCAAGCTGGTCGAGGTCGGCCACGAGGTGATCCTGGGGTCGCGGTCCGCGGACCACCCCGGCGCGAAGGAGTGGGCGGCGGCGCACGACGCGGCGCACGGCACCTTCGAGTCGGCCGCGGCGGGGGCCGAGCTGGTGGTGAACGCGACCGGCGGCCTGGTGTCGCTCGCCGCGCTGCGGGCGGCGGGCGAGGCGAACCTGGCGGGCAAGGTGCTCGTCGACGTGGCGAACGCGCTCGACTTCTCGACGGGCGCGCCGCGCGTGCTGCCGCCGCCGGAGGGCAGTGTGGCGGAGCAGCTGCAGGCGGCGTTCCCGGCGGCGCGGGTGGTGAAGACCCTCAACACGATGACGAACACGGTGATGGTCGACCCGGCCCGGGTGCCGGGCGAGCACGTGGTCTTCGTGTGCGGCGACGACGCCGAGGCGAAGGAGGTCGTCACGACCCTCCTGACCGCCTTCGGCTGGCCGATCCACCGCGTCGTCGACCTCGGGGACCTCACGGCCGCGCGGGCCGTGGAGCAGGTGCTCCCGCTGTGGCTGCGCCTGTACGGCACGTTCGGCTCGGGCGAGTTCAACTTCGCGCTGCCGCGGGCCTGAAAGCCCCGCGGGCCTGAGGTTCAGGGGCGCAGCACGCCGCCGTCGGTGCCCGTCAGGTACTCCGGGGTGAGCAGTTCCGCGAGCCGCTCGGGCGGCAGGAGGCCCTTCTCCAGGGTGAGTTCGGCGACCGAGCGGCCGGTGGCGAGGGCTTCCTGCGCGATGGCGGTGGCCGCCGTGTAGCCGAGGTGCGGGTTGAGGGCGGTGGCGAGGCCGATGGAGTTCTCGACGCTCGCCCGCAGGGTCTCGGTGTTGGCGGTGATGCCGGTGACGCAGCGCTCGGCGAGGGTGAGGCAGGCCGCCTTGAGGGAGGTCAGGCTCTTCGACAGGGCGTGGAAGATGACCGGTTCGAAGGCGTTCAGCTGGAGCTGGCCGCCTTCCGCCGCCATGGTGATGGTCATGTCGTTGCCGATGACCTCGAAGGCGACCTGGTTGACGACCTCGGGGATGACCGGGTTGACCTTGCCGGGCATGATGCTCGAACCGGCCTGCACCGGCGGCAGGTTGATCTCGCCGAACCCGGCGCGCGGGCCCGAGGACAGCAGGCGCAGGTCGTTACAGGTCTTGGAGAGCTTGACGGCGATCCGCTTGAGGACGCCGGAGAGCTGGACGAAGGCGCCGCAGTCCTGGGTGGCCTCGATCAGGTTGGCGGAGGTCACCAGGGGCAGGCCGGTGATCTCGGCCAGCCGGCGGCGGGCGGTCTCGGCGTAGCCGGGGGCCGCGTTGAGGCCGGTGCCGATGGCGGTGGCGCCGAGGTTGATCTCGTGGATCAGCTCGATCGCCTCGGCGAGCCTGCCGCGGTCCTCCTCCAGCATCACGGCGTACGTGGAGAACTCCTGGCCGAGGGTCATCGGCACGGCGTCCTGGAGCTGGGTGCGGCCCATCTTGACGACCGTGCCGAACTCGACGGCCTTCTCCGCGAAGGCGTCCTGGAGCACGGCCATGGCGCGCAGCAGTTCGCGGGCGGCGCCGATCGCGGCGATGCGGATGGCGGTCGGGTAGACGTCGTTGGTGGACTGGCCGAGGTTGACGTCCTCGTTGGGGTGGAGGTGGGTGTAGTCGCCCTTGGCGTGGCCGAGGAGTTCGAGGGCGCGGTTGGCGACGACCTCGTTGGCGTTCATGTTGGTGGAGGTGCCCGCGCCGCCCTGCACGACGTCGACGACGAACTCGGCGTGCAGCGCGCCGCCCCGGATCTCCCGGCAGGCGTCGACGATGGCCCGGGCCTTGGCGGCGGGCAGCAGGCCCAGTTCCTCGTTGGCGAGGGCGGCGGCCTCCTTCACGGCGGCGAGCGCGCCGATCAGCTGCGGGTAGACGGAGATCGGGATGCCGGTGATGGCGAAGTTCTCCGTGGCGCGCAGGGTGTGCACGCCCCAGTAGGCGTCGGCGGGGACGTCACGGTCGCCGAGCAGGTCGTGCTCGCGCCGCACACCGGCGTGGGCGGGAGCGGGGAGGGTGGCCGGTGCGTGGTTCACGTGTCGGTCTGCCTTGCCTGGTGCGGGGAGGACGGCGGGAACGGCGGGCGTACGGGTGCCGGGGCGGCGGCTCGGTGGGGGCGGCTCGGTGGGCGGCGGCCCGGTGGGCAGCGGCTCAGTGGGTGACGGCGAGCGCGGGCTCGGCGCGCACCGGGCCGTCGAGGAGGCCGCGGAGCAGCTGGGTGCGGCGCTCGTACGACGGGATGTCGGCGAGCAGCGCGGACAGCAGCGCGATCCGGGCCTGGCCGGGGCGCAGGGTGCCGGCCAGGACGGCGCCCGCGGCGGCCAGGTCGACGGCGCCGCCGCCGGTGTAGACCTCGGCGACGGGCCCTGAGGCGACCCGGGTGGAGAGGACGACGTGGACGCCCTGGTCGACGGCGCGGGCGACCGCGTCGGCGATCTCCGGGGTGGCGTTGCCCGCCCCGGTGCCGACCAGGACGATGCCACGGGCTCCGGCGGAGACGGCGGCCTCGAAGAGGACCGGGTCGGCGTCGGAGTGGTGCGTCACGATGTCGACGCGGGGCGCGGGGCGGCCGGGCGCGGGCAGCGGCAGGGCGGCCGGGCGCTCGGGTTCCCGCTCGATGTCGACCTGGCCGAAGCCGAGGCGGCCGACGCGGCGGCCCGACGGGTCGGCGAACGGGTCGGCGTCGAGGGTCTTGGTCTTGACGGTGCCGCGGGCGGCGTGGACCAGGCCGTCGAAGACGACGAGGACGCCGAGGCCGTGCACGGTGGCGGCGACCTGGAGGGCGTCGTACAGGTTGCCGGGGCCGTCGCCGTCCCCGGTGCCGAAGGGCCGCTGGGCGCCGGTGAGGACCACCGTGCGGGGGTCGTCGTGGTGCAGGTCGAGGAAGAAGGCCGACTCCTCGAGGGTGTCGGTGCCGTGGGTGACGACGATGCCGTCGACGCCGGGGTCGGCGAGCGTCTCGTGGACGGCGCGCAGCAGCGCGAGCTGCCGGTCGGTGGTCATCCGGGAGCTGTTGACGTTGAAGAGGTCACGGACCTCGACCAGCACGTTGTCGGGGAGCGCGGCGGTGGCCATGACGTCGTCGCCGGAGGCGTCGGCGGTGTAGCCGCTGCCGTTCCAGCGGCTGGCGATCGTGCCGCCGGTGCTGATGACCACGATGCGGCGCGGCCGGTTGTCACGCGTCCACTTCATGACGTGCTGTCCTTCCTTCGGGTGTACGTCGCAACGATAGGCCGATCTTCGCGCAATACGATTGCCAATCTGGCCCGGACTTATGAATTCCGTGGTGGATAATTGCGTCATGGACCGAATCGATCTCCACATCTTGCGTGAGCTTCAGGCGGACGGCCGGCTGAGCAATCAGGAGCTGGCCCAGCGGGTGGGCCTGAGCCCGTCCCCCTGTCTGCGGCGGGTCCGCCAGCTGGAGCAGGACGGGGTGATCCAGGGGTATCGCGCGGTGATCGATCCGGCGGCGGTCGGCCGCGGCTTCGAGGTGCTGGTCTCGGTCGAGGTGAAGCGGGACCGCGAGACGGTGGAGGCGTTCGAGTCGGCGCTCCAGGAGATCCCGGATGTGATCGAGGCGTACCGGCTGTTCGGCAGCCCCGGCTGCCTGCTGCGGATCGCGGTGGCCGACCTCACGGCGTACGAGCGGCTGTGGATCGAGCGGCTGACCACGCTCGCCGGGGTCACCGAGGTGAACTCGCAGATCATCATGAAGCGCGTCAAGGAGCCGCACGGTCTGCCCGTCGACCGCTGAGCGGCCCGTCGCAGGGGACGAACGGGCCCCCTAACGGCAAGTCGGGCGTTCCGGTTGCCTCCTGTGCGAGACCGTCACGGAAAATCCTTCTCCGCGTCACACACCCGGTCTTCCGGCCGTGCCACCCTCCCGGTGTCATCACGTCAACACGCGTAGATCCCCAGGGGCATTGAGCCTGCCGCGGGGTTCTGTCCGCGTGCCGTTCCCGGGAAAGGGCCCCCATGTCCGTTGCACAGAGAGGCAGATGGCAGCTCTGGGCGGCGATACCCGCCGTCCTGGCCGCCCTCGTGCTCCCCACGGTCACCGCGACTCCCGCCGACGCCACGACCACGGCCTACGACAGCACGTACTACAAGAACGCCGTCGGCAAGACCGGTCCGAGCCTCAAGTCCGCGCTGCACACCATCATCGGCAAGCAGACCAGGATCTCGTACGACGCGGTCTGGAACGCCCTGAAGACCACCGACCAGGACCCGAACAACACCAACAACGTGGTGCTGCTCTACAGCGGCACCTCGCGCGCCAAGAGCCTCAACGGCGGTGACGTCGGCGACTGGAACCGTGAGCACGTGTGGGCCCAGTCGCACGGGAACTTCGGCACCTCGGCCGGTCCCGGCACCGATCTGCACCATCTGCGCGCCGCCGACGTCCAGGTCAACAGCATCCGCGGCAACAAGGACTTCGACAACGGCGGCAGCCCCGTGAGCGGCGCGCCGGGCAGCTACACGGACAGCAACTCCTTCGAGCCGCGCGACGCGGACAAGGGCGACGTGGCCCGCATGATCCTCTACATGGCCGTGCGGTACGAGGGCGACGACGCGTTCGCCGACCTGGAGCCCAACGAGTCGACCAGCAACGGGAGCGTGCCGTGGCACGGGCGGCTCTCGGTCCTGAAGCAGTGGAACGAGCAGGACCCGCCGAGCGCGTTCGAGGAGCGGCGCAACGACGTCATCTACACGTCGTACCAGGGCAACCGGAACCCGTTCATCGACCACCCGGAGTGGGTCGAGGCGATCTGGTAGACAGCGCCCCGCCCGGACCCGCGCCCTGTCCCCGGACCGAAGCGACGGCACCGCTTCAGGGACAGGGCGGCAGGTCCGGGCGGTCCTTGGTGCGGACGGCGGGCAGCCAGGCGGTCGCCGCCCGGTCGGGCCCCGGCAGCCGCACCCGGTACCAGACCGTGGAGGTCAGGTCCTCCTCGTCGATGATCGGCTTGCCCCGGGCGAGCCGGCACTCGGCGTCGAGGACGTCGCCGTGCCAGACCCGGGTCGGCACCACGTTCTCCGCCGTGTACGCGCGGCGCGGGTCGACGGCGAGGCCGAGGCTGCACTGCGGTTCCCGGTCCGTACGGCCCTGGCAGCCGCGCTCGGCGTTGAACACCCGGATGCCGGCCGGCCCGGCGGCCGGGGCGCCGCGCCCCGGACCATGGGTGCCGGAGGCGTCCGCCGCGTACCACCAGAGCGCGCCGCCGCCGCCCGCGAGCAGACAGCCGACGAGGGTGAGCAGCGCGG
Organism: Streptomyces sp. NPDC090025; assembly: GCF_044748125.1. NCBI lineage: Bacteria > Bacillati > Actinomycetota > Actinomycetes > Kitasatosporales > Streptomycetaceae > Streptomyces > Streptomyces sp. NPDC090025. The sequence continues at coordinate 17,147 of NZ_JBIVFL010000026.1, forward strand.
CGCGCGTCCCGCGGCGTCGGCGCGGCGGGGCGGCGGGCTGTTCGGTACGGATCCGGGCCAGCAGGCTGTCGGCGGTGTGCGGCGCCCGGGCGGTGTGGCCGGGGGCCAGGCAGTCGGCGGCCAGGGCGCGCCAGAACTCCGGCAGGGCGTGGTCCATACGCAGTGCGGCGCGGCCCTCGGCGTACTCCTGGACGGCCGCCCCGCGCTGGGTGGGGGTGGCGCCGGGGAACGGGGAGGCCCCGGCGGCGAACACCTCGTGGATCACGATGCCGAGCGCCCAGATGTCGGCGGTCGGTCTGATCCGGACGCCGTGCTCGCCGAGCGGTTCCTTCCAGCGCTCCGGCGGCAGGTAGTCGAGGGTGCCCATCGGGGCGGCGTAGCCGTGGGTGCCGGTGAGTTCGATGGCGAAGCCGAAGTCGGAGAGCCGGACCTCGCCGTCGTCGCCGACGAGCACGTTCTCCGGTTTGAGGTCGGTGTGCACCCAGCCGGAGCCGTGCAGATGGGCGAGGCCCTCGCAGATCCCGGTGACGATCCGGGCGCCCCGCGCCGCGTCGATGCCGGTGTGCAGCAACTCCCGCAGGCTGCACCGGGCGCGTTCCATGACGAGGACGATCGCGCCGTCCAGGGCGGGGAGTCCGGGGGCGGCGAGAACCAGGGTGTCCAGGAGCCGCACGAGCCGGGGGTGCGGGGCGGTGCGGGCGAGCGCGACCTCGCGGCGGGCGGCCTCGGCGACCTTGCGGGCCTGGTGCGGGCCGAGTCCGGCGGTCGGCAGGACCTTGAGGGCGGCCTCGGCGGGCCCTTCGGCGGCGCCGCCCGTGGACCCTTCACCGGGGCCGTCCGCCGCGCGGGCCGCGTACACCGTCGCCCAACCGCCGCTGCCGATGGGCTCGGTGACGATCCAGTCGCCCACCCGGTGGCCGGGCGGCAGCAGTTGGGTCTCCTCACCCGCCCAGGAGGCGGTCCGGTCCGACGCCACCGGGGTCACGCCTGCCGTCCGGGCTCGGCACTTCCCGTCGCGGGTTCGGCGGCGCCCGGGCTCTCCGCGGTCCTGGCGGGCAGCAGCGCCAGGTGTTCCTCGCGGACGATGCCGAACTTCAGCGCGACGCCGACGACGGCCTCCCGCTTGCCGCTGCGCCGGTCCGCGCGGGCCGCCGGGTCGGGGGCGGGCGCGCCGATCCGGAGCTTCTCGTCGGCGAGGTAGTCGAGGTGCGAACTCACCGCGCGGGCGGTGAGCCTGGCGCAGCCCGGGTGGCCGCGCAGCCGGTCCACGACCTGCGGTGTGGTCGGCACGGCGACGGGCGACTCGTCGCGCAGCCAGGGTTCGCAGAGGGCGACGAGGACCAGGAAGTACGTGGCGGTCTCGTCCAGGGAGTAGGCGGTGAGGGTACGGCTCTCCCAGGAGCCGCCGGTGGCGTGCGGGTCCAGGTAGACGTGGTCGGGCGCGAACACCTGGAAGGACACCGGGGGTTCGCGGCGGGACGGCAGCACCACCCGGGAGAACTCGAAGGGGATGGGCGCGCCGACGCGGCGCGGCGGCACCCGCAGGTACTCGCCCGCGCCCTCCGGGTTCTCCACCAGGTAGCCGTGGGTGGCGGAGAGGTTGGTCAGCTGCCAGTGGTCGTCGGTCGCGCGGATCTCTCCGGCGAGCCGGGACACCGCCTCGTCGTCGAGGCGGAGTCCGACCGGGGTGGCCGCCGAGCCGCGGCCGAACCGCACCCGCTCGCCCGGCCCGAGGCGGAGGGTGACGGCGTCGGTGCCGTGGCCCTCCGGAAGATGGACGACTATCCCGCGCACCGCTCCCCCGTCCCGTGTCCGTCCTTCTTTCGCAGCCCCGCACGTTACCGCCGGGGCACGGCGACGCACCGAGCGGCCTCGGCCGCTTCGGCTGAAAAAGGAGGGTGCGGAAGGAGGACGCGGGTGGGCCCGGCGGGCCGCCGCTCAGTACGTGACGGCCCCCGCTCGCAGGGGTGCGACGGCCACGTCGCCGAAGGCGGCCCAGGGCTGCCAGCCCGCGCTGGGCCGGACCTGGAACCGGGTGCGTATCCGGCCCTCGGCGGTGACGGCGAAGAGGTGGATCCGGCCGGTGGCGTCGGCGGTGGCGGACGGCGGGCCCGCGTAGCGGACGCCGGGTTCGCCGAAGTCCTCGCCGAAGGTGCCGGTGGGCGACCAGGCGCCGCCGGGGGTGGCCTGCCAGCGGTGGCCGAGGCGTTCGCCGCCCGGGGAGAGGGTGAACGCCTCCAGGCGGCCGTCGGCGCTGGGCACGAGCAGCGGGGCGGCGGTCGACCAGTCCAGGAGCGGCTCCCACCCGTCCCAGCCGCCGCTGGGCGCGGACTGACGGCGGTGGAAGGCGCCCGTTCCGGACGGGGCGACGGCGCTGACGTCGAGCCGTCCCGTACCGTCGCGGCCGATCCGCGGGGCGGCGCCCGCGGCGGTGCCGAACCGTGTCCAGGCGCTCCAGGCGCCGCCCGGGGTGGCCTGCCAGCGGTGCCGGAGCTCGGCGCCGCCGGGGGCGAGCGCGAAGGCTTCGAGACGGCCGTCGGCGTTGACGCCGACGACGGGCGGGGCGCCGACCGGGCCGAGGCCGAAGTCGCCCTCCCAGGGCTCCCAGGTGGCAGCGCCGGGCGCGGTCTGGCGGCGGCGGGCGAGCCGGGTGCCGGCCGGGCCGAGGGCGAAGACCTCCAGGCGGCCGTCGGCGTTGCGGACGACGGCGGGCGCGGACCCGGCCTCGCTGCCGAACCACTCCCATTCGCCCCAGCCGCCGTCCTGGCGCTGCACCCGGTGGTGGAGGGCGGCGCCGTCGGGGGCGAGCGAGAACAGTTCGAGGCGGCCGTCGGCGTTGCGGCCGAGGGTGGGGACGGCCCCGGCGGGGCCGCCGAACGGTTGCCAGTCGCCCCAGGTGTCGGTGCCGGGGTCGGTCTGGGTCCGGACCAGCATCGACCGGTCGCCGGCGGCGAGCGCGAAGACGGTGAGGCGGCCGAGGACGTCGACGGCGGCGACCGGGTTGTCGGGGCTCTGCCAGAACGGCGGGATGTCGCGCATGGCGAGCGGCGCGAGCGCGAGTCCTTCGCGGAACCATCCGGCGGCGCTGACCCAGGTCTGTTCCCCGTCGGTGACGACCTCGGAGGCGTGACCGGGCACGTGGCCCGCCCAGCCGTCGAGGGTGAACCGGAACGGGTCGCGGGAGGCGAGGACGTCGGTGCCCTCGTAGCCGCCGCGCGGTCCGACGAAGAGGTGGTACCAGCCGTCGCGTTCCAGGACGAAGGGCGATTCGGTGACGGAGACGCCCTCGGCGCGGTTCGACGGGTCGGCGTAGGCGATGCCCGGATCCGACCGCCAGTCTGTCAGGTCGGTGGTCCGCCGGTACGCGACGACGTGCCGTCCGTCCGCCGTCTCGTCCGTGTAGTACATGACCCATTCGGCGCCGATCCGCAGGACCATCGGGTCGCGGGCGGCGATGCCCCGGAACAGCGGGCCGCCGGGGTGGCGGGTCCAGGTGAAGAGGTCGGTGGAGGTGGCGAGGTTGATCGCGGCCTTCCCGGCGGGGCCGCCCGCCGCGTAGAACATCCAGTATCTGCCGCCGGACGCGATGACGTGCGGGGCCCACAGGTGTTCCTCGCCGCCGCCCTGCCCCGCGCCGTACGCGGCGTCGACGGTGAGCGCGTCGAGGTGCGGGGTCCAGGGGCCCTGGAGGGTGGGGGCCGAGGCGTGGGCGAAGTGGATCTCGGTGGCGCTGTCCGGGGCCCGGCCGGGCTCCGCGCTGTCGCCGACGATGCTGAACAGGTGCCAGTCGCCGTCGGTGGCGCGGATCAGCGAGTGGTCGTTGAAGTAGCGGCGGCGGCCGGGGGCGGACGCCTCGCACACCTGGGTGAAGGGTCCGGCGCCGAACCATCGATGCGGCGCCGCTGCGGCGGCGGCCGGGGCGCCGGTCGCCGCCGCGGGTCCGGGGGCCGGGCCGGGGGCGGGCGCGGCGGCGGGGGTGGTGGCGTGGGCGGGGGTGGCGTCCAGGACACGCGCGGTGAGCGGGAGCCCGAGGGCTCCCGCTCCGGCCGCGCGCAGCAGACGCCGTCTGCTGATCGGCTGCACAGGGTGTTCCGCTCCAGGAGGGACCCGGGTGGGGTCAGTTGACGGGTGGGCCCGATGTGGTGTTCAGCCAAGCCCACTCCGACCAGTTGGAGAAGTCGGTCTGCCAGCGGTGGTAGACCCCGGCGGAGCTGGTCCCGAAGACCTCGATGCGGCCGTCGGCGTTGGCGGCGGTGCTGATCTCGGTGCCGCCGGTGCCGAAGGAGACCCACTCCCCGTAGGGGGCGTTCACCCCGCTCTGCCACATGTGCTGGGCGACGGTGCCGTTGATCGCGAAGACCTCGACCCGGCCGTCCGGCGAACGCTGGCTGGCGAGCTGGGCGTCGGCGGGGCCGCCGGTCGGCTCCCAGCCGGACCAGGTGGTCGGGTTGGTCTGATAGCGGTGGAACACCCCGACGGGACCCGAGGCGAAGACCTCGAGGCGCCCGTCCTGGTTGTGGTCGACGGTGAGGTCGTGACCGCCGCCGCCGAAGTCCTCCCACGCCGACCAGCCGCCGTTGACCGCCGTCTGGAACAGGTGCTGGAAGACATCGCCGTTCAGGGCGAAGACCTCAAGGCGCCCGTCGGGCGACTTCTCCATCTCGATCCGGCTGTTGGCCGGGCCGCCACCGGCCGGTTCCCAGCCCGCCCAGCCGCCGTTCGGCGCGTTCTGGTAGCGGTGGAACACCCCGACCGGACCGGAGGCGAAGACTTCGAGACGCCCGTCGCCGTTGCTGCCGACCGCGATGTCCCGGCCACCGCCGCCGAAGTCCTCCCAGCCCGACCAGCCGCCGGACGGCTGGAGCTGGTAGCGGTGCTGGAAGGTGTTGTTGTTGATGGCGAAGAGCTCAAGCCGGCCGTCGGCGTTGGGGCCGATGGCCAGCTCGGCGCCGCCGGGGCCGCCGAGCCGCTCCCACTCCGACCAGGCACCGCTCGGGCTGAGCTGCCAGGCGTGGTGGATGCCGTCCGCCCCGGCCGCGAACGCCTCAAGACGGCCGTCGGCGGACCGCGCCGACACCACCCGGCCGGACTCCCCGGGGAAGACCAGCGGCCCGGGTCCGGGTCCGGGGTTGCCGAGGCGGTCGGCGGCGGCGCGCGCCTCGTCCATGTGCCGCCAGTGCGCACCGGCGGTGTAGGTGGACCACTGGTCCCAGTCGGTGCCGCCGGAGGAGATCCGGAACGCGGCGTCGGCGTTGCACTGCGCGTCGTAGGCGCAGGCGTCGTCGACCTCGCTGTGCCAGTGGTCGTTGATCTGCCAGAGCCCGCGGTCCCTGGAGGGCGGGGTGTTGTTCGTCACGTTGGTGGCGCCGGGGTTGCAGCTGGACTCGGCGAGCGCGACGGCGATGGCGGTGACCAGGCCGTCGCCGCGGAAGCCCGCCTGGTAGCCGACCTGCGCGCAGAGGTCGCTCGACGCGGCGTACGCGGGGGTGGCGGCGGTGCCGGTCATGATCCCGGCCGCGACGCAGAGGGCGGCGAGGCCGGACAGGACGGCGCGGAGCGGCCGCCGGCCGCCGCGTACGCCGGGCGGACGGTTGCTTCTGCGGGCGCGGGGCGTACTGCCGAGCGCCCGGAACGTGGTGCGCACCTGCTGTCTCCTCGTTCGATTCGGTTGACCGCGGGACCGGTCAGCTGACCGCGGGGCCGGATGTGGTGTTGAGCCAGACCCAGTCGGCCCAGTGGGAGAAGTCGGTCTGCCAGCGGTGGTAGACCCCGGCGGAGCTGCTGCCGAAGACCTCGATACGGCCGTCGGCGTTGGCGACGGCCGTGATCTCGGAGCCGCCCGTGCCGAAGGACGTCCAGTCGCTGTAGGGGGCGTTGAGGCCGCTCTGCCACATGTGCTGGGCGACGGTGCCGTTGATGGCGAAGACCTCGACCCGGCCGTCCGCCGTCCGCTGGCTGCTGAGTTGGGCGTCGGCGGGACCGCCGGTCGGCTCCCAGCCGGACCAGGTGGTCGGGTTGGTCTGATAGCGGTGGAACACCCCGACAGGGCCCGAGGCGAACACTTCGAGACGGCCGTCCTGGTTGTGATCCACCGTCAGATCGCGGCCACCGCCGCCGAAGTCCTCCCAGGCCGACCAGCCGCCGTTGACCGCCGTCTGGAACAGGTGCTGGAAGACATCACCGTTCAGGGCGAAGACCTCGAGACGGCCGTCGGGCGACTTCTCCATCTCGATCCGGCTGTTGGCGGGGCCACCGCCCGCGGGCTCCCAGCCCGCCCAGCCGCCGTTCGGCGCGCTCTGGTAACGGTGGAACACCCCGACCGGACCCGAGGCGAACACCTCAAGGCGTCCGTCGCCATTGCTGCCGACCGCGATGTCCCGGCCACCACCCCCGAAGTCCTCCCAGCCCGACCAGCCGCCCGACGGCTGGAGCTGATAACGGTGCTGGAAAGTCCCGTTGTTGATGGCGAAGAGCTCAAGCCGGCCGTCCGCGTTGGGGCCGATCGCCAGCTCCGCGCCGCCGGGGCCACCGAGCCGCTCCCACTCCGACCAGGCACCGCTCGGGCTGAGCTGCCACGCGTGGTGGACACCGTCCGCCCCGGCCGCGAAGACCTCCAGACGGCCGTCGGACGAACGCGCCGACACGACACGGCCGGACTCGGCCGGGTGGGTGAGCGGGGCGGGCTGCGGGCCGGGGCCGGTGCCCGGGACGCAGGGCATCTCGGGGATGCCGCGGTCCGCGAGGTACGGGATGGGGTCGACGCGGACGCTCGCGCCCGGGTCGCCCCAGACCCGCAGGTGCAGATGGACCCCGGTGGTGTCGTTGCCCTCGTTGCCCATGAGCGCGATCTGCTGCCCCGCGACGACGTGGTCGCCCTGCTGGACGTCCCGCCGGTACATGTGGCCGTACTCGGTGATGGTGCCGTCCGGGTGCAGGATGCGGATCCACTGGCCGTAGCCCGACTCGTACCCGGAGATGATCACCTCGCCGTCCCCGACGGCGTAGATGGGGGTGCCGAGGTCGTGGGCGATGTCGATGCCGTTGTGCGACGAGCTGTAGTACTGGGTGATGATGCCGGTGGTGGGGCAGGCGGCGGCGTACCCGGCGGCCCGGGCCGGGGCGGCGGCGGCCGGTGCGGCGAGGCCCGGCAGGGCGAGACCGATCAGGCCGAGGACACCGGCCAGGGCGATCAGCGGCCGGACACCGCGCGGCCCCCGGGGGCCCTGCGGCCCCCTGAGGGCGCGAAGCCGCCCGAGCCTCGCGAGGAGAGAAGTCGGTGACATGGGTCCGTGTCCTCCCGTCACGCCTTGCGCAGCCGGCCGATGATGCCGTCGATGTCGCGCTGCATCAGGTCGTGGCGGATGAAGTGACCGCCGGGCACCTCGTACGACTCGTGCGGGATCCCGGCCCGGTCGAGCAGGCCGCGGAACTCGCGCTGTCCGGCGAGGACCTGGGTCTCGTTGACGGTGTCGAACCAGCTGACGGGGTCGGGGCTGGTGCCCGCGACCAGGAAGACGCGCTTGTTGCGGTAGCTCTCGATGCGCTGCACCGGGTTGTCGGCGTTCACCCGTGCCTCGTCCCAGAACGGCGCGCCGTAGATGGTGCCGCCGCCGAGGTCGAGAGCGCCGGCCGAGGCGTTCGCCCAGTGGCCGACGAGGCCGCCGTCGCGGCGCAGGCTGGCCGGGCCGGAGTGGGCGCTGACGGAGGCGAAGTGGCCGTAGTACTTGGCGGCGTACTTGAGCGCGCCGAAGCCGCCCATGGAGAACCCGGCGACGGCGCGGCCGTCGTACTCCGCGAAGGTACGGAAGTTGGCCTCGACCCACGGCAGCAGCTGGTTGATGTGGAAGTGCTCCCAGTTGCGGGGGCCGGTGTTGGAGCTGACCGGGTTGGAGTACCAGCCCGCGTGGCCGCCGTCGGGCATGACGACGATGATCGGCCGCCCGGCGGTCCAGGCGCGGATGCCCTCGCGGTCGAAGGTGATGAAGTCCTGGTCGGTGCCGCCGCCGTGGAACAGGTAGAGCACCGGGTAGGTGCGGCCGCTCCAGTGGTAGTCGTCCGGGAGCAGCACGTTCACGGCCGGGTTCCAGCCGATGGCGGAGGTCTGGAAGCGGTAGTACCACATGCGGGCGTCGGCCTCGTTGCGCTCCACGATGCGCAGGCCGAAGCCGTCGTCGGCGGCGGACGCGGTGGGCGCCGAGGCGAGCACACCGCCCGCGCCGAGGGCGAGCGCGGCGCCGAGTCCGCCTGCGGACCTGAGGACGCTCCTGCGGGTGGGCTGGTTCGCGGTCAACGTGGCCTCCTGGGGCGAGGGTCGGCGGCGGCCCGGTCCGGTCCGCCGTCGTGTGTCGGGCGGTTCGGAAGCTAGGCGGCCCGGCACCCCGCGCGGAATCCGGAACCTTCCGGAATGACGTCCGGCTCGCTGATGGGCTAGGCGTGGTGTGGGCTGGGACCGGTGCGGGCTGCGCCGGACGGGGTCCGGGGGCGGGCCGGTGCGGGGTGTCGCACCGGCGCGCCGGGCCCTGCCCGTACAGGGTGGAGGGGTTCCGCACCCGTCCCCCGTGCGCCCGCGTACGTCCCCGCCCCAGGAGCCCGCCGATGGACTCGTCCGCGTACCGTTACGACGATCTCAGCGCCCTCTTCGTCAACTGCACCCTCAAGCGCTCGCCCGAGGTGTCCCACACGGAGGGTCTGATCGAGCGCAGCCGTGAGGTGATGGCCGCGCAGGGGGTGACGACCTCGCTGGTGCGGGCCGTCGACCACGACATCGCGACCGGGGTGTGGCCGGACATGACCGAGCACGGCTGGGCGTCGGACGCCTGGCCGGGGCTGTACGAGCAGGTGATGGCCGCGGACATCCTCGTGCTTTGCGGGCCGATCTGGCTCGGTGACAACAGCTCGGTGATGAAGCGGGTGATCGAGCGGCTGTACGCGTGCTCGTCGCTGCTCAACGAGCAGGGCCAGTACGCGTACTACGGGCGGGTCGGCGGCTGTCTGATCACCGGCAACGAGGACGGCGTCAAGCACTGCGCGATGAACGTCCTGTACAGCCTCCAGCACCTGGGCTATTCCATCCCGCCACAGGCGGACGCGGGCTGGATCGGCGAGGCGGGGCCCGGACCCTCGTACCTGGACCCGGGCTCGGGCGGCCCCGAGAACGACTTCACCAACCGCAACACGTCGTTCATGGCCTGGAACCTGATGCACCTGGGCGCGCTCCTCAAGCGCTCCGGCGGCATCCCGGCGCACGGCAACCAGCGCTCGGTGTGGGACGCGGGCTGCCGCCCGGACTTCGCCAACCCCGAGCACCGCTGAGGGGACGGGCCCGGCGGGCCCAGCAGGCCCAGCAGGCCCGGGAGGCGGCCAGCTCGCGAGAAGGGCGGCACACCTGCTCGACGTACCATCCCTGCGGACGGAGGGATCCCCGTGGAGAGGACCGAGGGCGATGAGTGTGGCGGAGAGCTGGTCGCGCGTGATGGGGCTGCTCCGGGAGCACGCGCCGGCCGATCACGCGGATCTGCCGGGGCCCGCCTCGGAGCGGATGCTCGCGGCGGCCGAGGAACGGATGGGGATCGCCCTGCACGGGGACCTGCGGACCTGGCTGTCGCAGAACAGTCTGGATCTGCCGGACGAGGACTTCGACGACGACGTGATGTGCTGCGGCTTCGACGGGTTCCCCGACGAGGGAAGCTTCTTCCTCGGCGTCCGGGCGATGGAGCGGCTCTACGCGAACCGCGCCACGTCCGTCGGATTCGATCCTCCGGACCAGCCGGACGATCCGTTCTGGCGCAACGAGTGGATCCCGTTCCTGTCGGACCGGGACGGCTGGTCGGGAAAGTTCGTCGATGTACGGGACGGGCGCGTCGGCAGCTGGTTCGTGGGCGGGCCCACCGTCACGGGCGAGTACGCGTCGATGGCCGAGTACTTCGACTCCGTGGCGCGGACGCTGACGAGGATCGCGGCCGGGAGCTCCCCGGTGAGCACGTTCGCCGACGGTCGGCTCGTCTGGTCGTGAGACGGTTCCGGCGGCGCCGTCAGCTCTCGAAGAGCAGGCGCAGCGCGACCTCGCGGTAGAAGCGGACGTGGTGCAGGGCGAGCCGTTCGGCCGCGTCCGCGTCGGCCGCGCCGATCGCCTCGTACAGCAGGCGGTGTTCCTCCCAGAGCGGGCCGGGCTCGTCGACCTGCTGGAACAGCCAGCGCAGCCGGCCCTCCAGGGATTCGAGGGAGCTGACCAGGAGGTCGTTGCGCGACATCCGGACGATCTTCGCGTGGAAGGCGGCGTTGGCCCGGGACAGCCGCTCGGGCCCGCCCTCGTCGGTCGCGGCGCGAGCCTCGGCGAGGAGGAGGGCGAGGGCGGCGAGTTCGGCCGGGGTGCGCCGTTCGGAGGCGCGGCGCACGGCCAGTACCTCCAGGGCCTCGCGCATGTCGAAGAGGTTCTCGACGTCCTGGCGGGTCATCTCGCGGACCACGATCCGGCGCGGCGACACCGCCTGCAGGAATCCCTCGCCGAGCAGGATCCGGATGGCCTCGCGCACCGGCACCCGTGAGACGCCGAAGTCCTCCGCGACGTCCCGCTCCACCAGCCGGTCGCCGGGCTTCAGGCGTCCGGTGATGATGCGGTCACGCAGCCCTTCGCAGACCTGGTCGCGGAGCCAGCCGCGGCCCTCGGATGCGGGTGCGGCGGTCTCGGCCTCCCGTGTCCCGGTCATGAGTCCTCCTGTGTCGTTCACCTCACGTTATGCCACGTGGCGGGCGGTGCGGGCGCGCGGGTGGTGCGATGCGGGTCACGGGGGCGGCGGTGGGGCCCGGGCCGCCCTCGGGTGGGTGGCGGAGCGCGGCCCGGGCGCCCACGCCGGGCACGGGGCGCGGACCCGCCGAGGCCACGCCGAGGCCGCGCCGAGGGGACGGGCGGGGCGCGCTCGAAGCCTCTCCGAGGTTCTCCCGACGCCCTCCCGACGCCCTCCCGACGCCCGCCGGATTCCATCCGGACGCCCGCCGGACGTCACGCGGACGCACACCCTCCGCCCGCCTGACTCCCCCTCACCCGCCTTCCCCGGCCCCGTTTTGGATCTCCGGCGGATCCTCCCTACGATCCTCCGATGATCACGAGAAAACGGTGGGCGACCGGTGTCTGCGCGCTGCTCGCCGCCCTGACCGTCGGGCTCGGCCCGGCCACCCTCTCCCCCGCCTGGGCCGACACCGGCCCCTCCGCCTCCGCCGACGGTTCCACCGGCGCCGACAACCAGCCGGGGACGCCCAAGGAGGCCCCGAAGGTCGAGCTGGTGCTCGACGTCAGCGGCTCGATGCGGAAACGCGACATAGACGGCCAGTCCCGGATGTCCGCGGCCAAGTCGGCCTTCAACGAGGTCCTCGACGCGGTGCCGCAGGAGGTGCGGCTCGGCATCCGGACGCTCGGCGCCGACTATCCGGGGCAGGACCGCAAGCGCGGCTGCCAGGACACCCGGCAGCTGTACCCGGTCGGGCCGCTCGACCGGACCGAGGCCAAGACGGCCGTCGCCACCCTCGCCCCGACCGGCTGGACCCCGATCGGCCCCGCGCTGCTCGGGGCGGCGGAGGACCTGAAGGGCGGCGAGGCGACCAAGCGGATCGTGCTCATCACGGACGGCGAGGACACCTGCGCCCCGCTGGACCCGTGCGAGGTGGCGCGTGACATCGCCGCCCGGGGCATCCATCTGGTCATCGACACCCTGGGCCTGGTGCCGGACGTCAAGACCCGGCGTCAGCTGATGTGCATCGCCGAGGCCACCGGCGGTACCTACACCTCCGTGCACCGCACCGAGGAACTGTCGGGCCGGGTACGTCAGTTGGTGGTCCGGGCCGCCGACCCGGTGGTCACCCCGGTCGCCACCGACGGCGCCGCGCGCTGCGCGGACGCCCCCGCGCTCGAGCCGGGTCTCTACACCGACCGGCAGGTCTTCGGGCAGCACCGCTTCTACCGGGTCGACGTGCTGCCGGGGCAGGAGCTGCGCGCCTCGGTCAGCGTGTCCGCCGACCGGGCGGTGAACGACGACTACGGCGTGCTGCTGCGGGCTGTCACCACCCACGGCCGGGAGATCGTGCGCGGCTCGGAGGCGGGCGACGGGCGCACCGACGTCATCTCGACGGGTCTGCGCTACCCGAAGAAGGACGACCAGGAGGCCCTGGACGACGACACCAAGCCGGCCGCCGAGACGGTCTGCCTGCAGGTCAGCAACTCCTTCTCGGCGCCGCCGTCGGTGAAGACCACGCCCGGTATGCCGATCGAGCTGGCCATCGACGTGGTCGACGGTCCTGACTCGGCGTCCGACGTGGCCTCGTTCGGGCTCGGCCGCGGCTGGTGGCTGCTGGGCGCGCTCGTCCTCGCCGGTTTCCTCGGCGGTCTGATCTGGGGCTGGGTGTCCCGTTGGCGCGTCGCGATCTGGAGGACCAACTGATGCGGATCACCACGCGAAACGGCCGTACGGCGGGTGTCCTCGGCCGGGTGACCGGCGCGCTCGCGCTCGCGGGCGCCGTGCTGCTCGGCCCGGCCGCCCCCTCCGGCCTGGCCGACACGGCGACGCCGAGCCCGAGCGGCAGCGGTGCGACCTCGGGTGCGGAGGCCGGACCGACGGAGGCCGGTACGTCGTTCCGTACCGCCGCGTTCTTCCGGCAGGGCCAGCAGGCCACGGCCCAGGCGTCCACCGGTGACTACCTGTACTGGGTGTTCCCGGCCGACACCGGCCAGCGGCCGACGGTCACCGCCACGGTCACGCTGCCGGACAGCGCGCAGCGGCACGGTGCCTCGGCGTGGCGGATCGACGTGTACGACGGGCTGCGCAGGCGGCAGCCGTGCATGTACGGGACCCAGTCCAGGTCGGCGGCGAAGGAGACGGCGACGGTCGAACTCGCCTGTGTGCTGCGGCCGGTACGGGCCGCGGCCGACGCCTGGTCCGACGACCCGTTGCCGGGCAGCTACTTCGTCCGGCTGACGGTCACCGGGCTGCCCGAGGAGGACGCGGGCCAGCCCTTCTCGGCCCGGATCGGCGCCGACTCCCGTGAGATGAGCGGCGCGTACGCGACGGACGGCGCCCTCGCGGTGCCGCTCGTGCCGGGCGCGACGACTCCGGAGACGGTGGAGGCGCGGGCGCCCGAGGACGGCTGGGCGTCCGGCTGGTGGTCCGACCGCTGGCTGTGGACCGGCGCGGGCGGTGTGCTCGCCGCCCTCGCGGGCATCGGCGGCTACATCCTGACCCGCGGCTCGGGCCGCCCGTCCCGTACGGGCGTCCCGCCGATGACCGGCTGACGGCCGGTTGATACCGGGGTCTCGGCCCCGCGCCCTGTCGGCCCCCGCAGCCCTCGCGCCGCGGGGGCCGACGCATGCCCGCCCTCACCCGGTGCCGTGCGTGCCGTACGGGCCGGGGTCAGCGGGCGCCGGGGCGGACCAGACCGGTCTCGTACGCGTGCACCGCGGCCTGGGTGCGGTCCCGCAGGGACAGCTTGGTGAGGATCCGGCTCACATACGTCTTCACGGTCTGCTCGGCGACGACCAGGCGCGCCGCGATCTCGGCGTTCGACAGACCGTGCGCGATGAGCGTGAGGACCTCGGTCTCCCGCTCGGTGAGGGTGCCCACCCGGTCCCGCATCGGCGCCCTCGGCGCCGTGTCGAGCCGGGCGAACTCGGCGATGAGCCGCTTGGTGATGTTCGGCGCCAGCAGTCCGTCGCCGCGCGCCACCACCCGTACCGCCTGGGCCAGTTCCTCCGCCGACGCGTCCTTGAGGAGGAAGCCGGAGGCGCCCGCGCGCAGCGCCTCGTAGACGTACTCGTCGAGGTCGAAGGTGGTGAGCACGAGCACCTTCGCGAGGGTGCCGCCGTCGGCCGCGGTGAGGGCGCGGGTGGCCTCGATGCCGCCGGTCCCGGGCATCCGGATGTCCATCAGGACGACGTCGGGGGCGAGTTCGGCGACCTTGGTGATCGCTTCGGCGCCGTCGACCGCCTGGCCGACGACCTCGATGTCCGGTTCCGCGTTCAGGAGCACGGTGAAGCCCTGCCGGACCATCATCTGGTCGTCGGCGATGAGCACTCTGATGGGCGCGGTCATGAACCGTCCTTGTGGGTGGGCGTGCGGGCGGCGGGGGCCGCCGGGGGCGCGGGGGCGGATGGGGGTACGGGTACGGATCGCGGTACGGGTACGGGCAGGGTGGCCGTCACGTCCCAGCCGCCGTCCGGGGTGGGCCCCGCGGCGAGTTCGCCACCGAGCATCGCGGCGCGCTCCCGCATCCCGAGCAGCCCGTGGCCCGGTTCGCCCGCCGCACGCGCCGCCCCCGGCCGGTCGGGCGCGCGGGTCGGGGCGGTGTTGGTGACCCGTACGGTGAGTCCGGCCCGCTGGTGATGGACGGTGACGGTGGCGCGGGCGCCGGGCGCGTGGCGGATCACGTTGCTCAGCGCCTCCTGCACGATCCGGTACGCGGAGAGCTCGACGCCCGGCGACAACGGGCGTCGCTCACCGATGAGTTCGGCGGTGACGTCGAGCCCGGCGGCCCGCACGTTGGCGAGGAGTTCACCGAGCCGGTCGAGCGTGGGCTGCGGGGCGTACCGTACCCCCGCGGCCCGGTCACCGGCCGCGCCCCCCTCGCCCGTCGTGTCACCCCGCAACACGCCCAGCACGCGCCGGAGTTCGGTGAGCGCGTCGACGGCGTTCTGCCGGATCCCGGCGAGGTTCTCGCGGAGTTCCGGGGACGGGTCGGCGACCAGGTGCGGGGCGACCTGCGCCTGGATGGAGATGACGGACATGTGGTGGGCGACGACGTCGTGCAACTCGCGGGCGATCCGGCCGCGTTCCTCCAGGAGGGCGCGCCGGGCGCGTTCCTCGGCGGTCAGTTCCTCCTGCTGGACCAGGCGGGTGCGGGACACCCGGGTGGCGCGCAGGGCGGAGCCGACGAGGGTGGCGGCGGTGAAGACGACCGCGCCGACGGCGAACACCGGCGGATGCGGGACCCCGTACGGCGGCACCGCGCCGAAGCCGGTGAGCAGGGTGACGCCGAGCGCCGTCGCGGCGGCGAGCGGCCGGACCCGCAGGGCGAGCAGGAGCAGCACAAGACCGTGCAGGGCGACGGACGCGTCGGACCAGGGCCAGGACCCGCCCCAGGCGCGCTCGGTGAGGGCCGCGGTCAGCCACAGCGACGCCGTGGACAGCCACCAGGCCGCGGCGGGGCGGACCAGGGCGAGCACGGGCGCGGCGCCGATGCCGAGCACGCAGAGGCCGGTGAGGCCGGGGAGCGGGCCGACGGCGTGTTCGTACAGGTTCCGGTTCCACAGCCCGACGATGAGGCAGAGGAGGGCCAGATGGGCGTGCGGGAGCCAGCTGAGGTGGCGGTGGCGCGGCAGCGGGTCGCGGCGGCCGGGCGCCAGGTCGGCGCGCAGCACGGCAGCCGCGGTGCGCAGCAGCGCACGGCCCGAAGGCGCGGTGCCGGAGTGGCCGCCGCTGCGGTCGGCCAGCGGGGTACCGCCCGCATCCCTCTGGCCCTCGCCCCCGCCCTCGCAGGAAGCGGTGTTCCGGGCGCCGCCCGACGCGCGCCGTCCTCGTACCCGGTCCCCCACCGTGCCCTGCCCCCGTCCCCCG
Organism: Streptomyces sp. NPDC090025; assembly: GCF_044748125.1. Taxonomy (NCBI): domain Bacteria; kingdom Bacillati; phylum Actinomycetota; class Actinomycetes; order Kitasatosporales; family Streptomycetaceae; genus Streptomyces; species Streptomyces sp. NPDC090025. The sequence goes on from NZ_JBIVFL010000026.1 coordinate 32,743, forward strand.
TGTTCGATCTTGTCGTACGTGTCCACATCATCGCGTGCGCGGGCGCTCCGGCCCAACTCCCTAGACACCTCGTGCCTCCGTACGGTGCTCGGGCCGCCGGGCGCCCGCGCCGCCGTGCTGGGTGCGGGCGGGACGCTCGTACGGGTGGAAGACGGCGACGCAGGCCAGCAGCCCGCACAGGAACACCGGCAGCCAGCCGAGCCGGGCGAGCACCCAGGCGTAGTCGTCCGGGACGGTGTGGAGGCCGGTGAGCGGGCCGTGGCCGCGCCGGTCGGCGGCGAGGAGTCCGGCGGCGGTGACGGCGATCATCGCCGTCTGGTGCCACAGGAACACGGTCATGGCCACGAGGTTGAGCAGGGCGACGGCCGCCCAGGCGGCGGGCCGCCGCAGGACGCGGCGCAGCGGGCCGAGCAGCAGGAGGGCGCCGCCGCACTGGGCGAGGCCGAACGTGACGGCGGCGAGGGTCGGCGGGTTGAGGTTGGAGACCGGCGCGCCGGGCACGCCGACCATCGAGCCGGGGTAACCCGCGAAGGCGACCAGGAGTCCGGTGGCGGTGGCGCCGCCGAGCAGCAGCGCCCAGGCGGCGGGTTTCGGGAGCGGGCCGCGTCGGGCGAGCAGGGTGCCGAGGCAGTACGGGACGAGCCAGCCGGCCGGCAGGTTCAGCCAGCCGATCCAGGACCCGAGCCAGGTCCCGGGCCAGGGCGGTCCGTCGAGGGCGAAGCGGACGAGGTCGACGTGGAGGACGACCGCGAGCGGCCACAGCGGGTGGATCCGGGCGATCAGCGGGGTGGCGGCGGTGAGCGCGGCGAGCACCAGCAGGAACCACAGCGGGGAGAGCACCAGGGTGCCGAGGGTGTGCACGGTCCGCCAGGGCACGCCGCAGCCGAGCAGCACCACGGTGGCGACGCCCCAGACCGCGAGCAGCGGCACGACCGGCCGGAACAGGCGGCCGATGCGGCCGGCGATCCAGCTCCGGTCGCTCACGCCACGGGCCCGGGCCGCCGCGTGACCGCGGGCGGCGACCTGGCCGCCGACCAGGAAGAAGACGGCGAGGGTCTGGAACAGCCAGGAGACCGGGGTCAGTTCGGGCAGGTGGCCGAGCGGGCTCTCGACGTGCAGGGTGCCGCTGTCGGCGACGAGCGCGGTGACCAGCCAGTGGCCGAGGACCACGCCGAGGATGGCGAGGGCGCGCAGCGCGTCGAGGGCCCGGTCGCGGCCGGGCGGGGTGGACGCGTCGATGCGGCGGGCGAGTTCACGCATCGGTGGGCTCCCGCCCCGTGACGTCGGCGGATTCCCGCCCCGTGGCGTCGACGGGCTGCCGCCCCGCCGCGTCGGCGGGCGGCCGGTCCGAACTGTCGGTGGGCTGCCGCCCGGTGACGATCCGGGCCAGGTTGCGCAGCGGTACGGAGCCGGGCGCGAGGTAGTCGCTGTGGCCGCCGCCGCCCGCGGCGAAGCGCCGGGCGCCGAAGGCCGGGTCCACCGGGTCCGTACCGAAGCCGAGTTCGCCCGGCCCGGTGGTGAACGGCGGCAGCGGCAGGCGGAGATGGGGCACGCCGCCGATCCAGTCGCCGTCCGCGCGCCCGGCCCAGACGGCGGCCCGGGTGCGCAGTCCCGCCGCGTCGTCGAAGCCGGTGCCGGGGCTGCCGTACAGGACGATCGCGTCTGCGGGCGTCCCGGCGGCGGCGCGGGCGCAGACGACGGAGCCGTACGAGTGGCAGAGCAGCGTGATGCGGGCGTCGGGGCGGATCCGGCGCAGCTCGGTGACGAAGGCGCGGAGCGCGGGCGCGGCCTGTTCGGCGCGGCCGGTGGTGAGGGAGGCGGCGCTGCCGGTGGCGGGGGTGCGGTAGCCGAGCCAGCCGATGACGGCGGGGGTGCCGGTCCCGGAGGTGGCGGGGGTCGGGAGGCTGTCGCGCGGGGTCGGGCGGAGGGCGTGGTGGAGGGCTCGGGCACCGGAGCGGAAGCGGGCGTAGCGGTCCAGGTCGGTGTCGGCGCCGGGGACGAGGACGGCGATCCGGTCGGCGCGGGCGAGGTCGCCGACCACCTCGGCGGCGCGGCCGCCGTCGCGGCCGTCGAAGGCGAGGAAGTGTCTGCCGGGCCCGGCCATGGTGTGCAGGGCCCGGGCCCGCTGGTGGGCCCCGTGGGTGTCGGCGGTGCGCTCGGCGGCGGTGACGGCGGTGCGGGTGGCGGCGTAGCGGGCGTCGAGCTGGGCGGCGAGGTCGCGGGGGCTTGTGGTGGTGAGCGCGGGGAGCGGTGGGGGTGCGGGTGCCGGTACCTCGGCGGGGCGGGCGGCGCCGACGAGCGGCAGCGCGACGGCCGCCGTCACGCAGGCGGCGAGCAGTGCGCGCCGGAGGCGGGGGGCGCGGCGCTCGGCACGGGCGGCGGCGGGACCGGTGATGCGGGTGGTGCGGTCGGTGCGGGTGAGCGGCATCATGGGGCGGGTCCTTCCGTAGCGGGGTTCGTTCCGCTACGGAAAGTAGGAATCGCGGGCTGTGGTCGGCGTCCCTCCAGGGAGCCAATCGCACGGGTAGCTCTCAGGTATGACGGGTGCTCGGTGTCGTCCGGTGCGCGCGGCCGGTCAGGGGGCCGGGACGCGCGGGCGGGCCCGTACCGACCAGCGCCCGTCGGCCCGGTCCAGGGTGAGCGGCAGCCCGAAGCAGGCGCCGACGAGTTCGGCGGAGAGCACGTCCACCACCGGGCCCTGGGCGAGGGCGCGGCCGTCGCGCAGGAGGAGGGCGTGGCTGGTGGCCGTGGGCAGTTCCTCCATGTGGTGGGTGACGAGGACGGTCGCGAGCGCGGGATGGGCGGCGGCGAGCGCGTCGAGGGCGGTGAGGAGCTGTTCGCGGCCGGGCAGGTCGAGGCCGGTGGCGGGTTCGTCGAGGAGCAGCAGCCGGGGTGCGGGCATCAGGGCCCGGGCGATGAGGGCGCGGCCGCGTTCACCCTGCGAGAGGGTGGGCCAGCGGGCGTCGGCGCGGGCGGTCAGGCCGAGGGTGGCGATGAGCTCGTCGGCCCGCCCGCGCTGTTCCTCGGTGGGCTGCCAACGGGGCGGCCGTTCCACGGAGTTGGTGAGGCCGGTGAGGACGACGTCGCGCAGCCGGGGTGCGGAGCGCAGCGGGTGGCGGGGGTTGACGTGGCCGATGTGGGCGCGCAGTCCGCGCAGGTCGGTGCGGCCGAGCCGGTGCCCGAGCACGTCGACCCGGCCCCGGGTGGGGTGGACCTGGGCGCCGAGGAGGCTGAGCAGGGTGGTCTTGCCCGCCCCGTTGGGCCCGAGCAGGGCCCAGTGTTCGCCGGGGTGGACGGTGAGCGAGACGTCGTCGAGCAGGGTGTTCCCGTCGCGGACGACGTGGACGGCGTCGGCGGTCAGGACAGGCGAGTGGTTCATCGGTCCGGGCTTCCTTCGTGGTGGGCGGGCGCGGGACCACCACGACCGGTCGGCCCCGTGACCGCGACCCGTGACCGCAGCTCGTGACCGCGGCCCGTGGCCGGGCGCGGGGCGGGCACGGGGTCAGCCCAGCGAGAGCGGGAACCGGACGCGCGCTCCGGTCGGCGGTTCGAGGAGGCGTTTCTCCGCCTCGCTCGGGGCGCGGCGGCCGGTTCCGACCAACAGGACGGCGGTGTCGGAGAGTTCGGCGGGGAAGGTGTCCCCGGCGATCCGCTCCAGGAGGGCGCGGGCCGCCGCCAGGGTCTCGGCGGGCGGTTCCGGGGCGTCCGTCAGATGGGCGACCAGATCCAGGTGGTGCAGCGTCCACTCCAGGATATAGGCGGTCAGGTAGTCGGCGACCAGCAGCACCTCCCCCTGGGTGGCGACCGGCGCCTTCGGGTCGGCGAGCGCCGCCGCCCGGCCCGCGGCGGCACCGACGTCGTCGAGGTGGAACTTCAGGAGCCCGGGGTCCTGGTAGGCGGCGGCGAGCCGCACGGTGAGCGCGTCCAGCGGGTCGTCGCCGGTCGGCGGGGTGTCCGAGACCGTCCAGTAGCTCGCGGCGTCGCGGGTGGGCGGGGCGGCGGCGGGCGTGGCGAGGGTGATCAGTACGTCCTGCGCGTCGATGACCAGATGGCAGACGAGATCGCGGACCAGCCAGCCGGTGCAGCCGGAGGGCCGGGCGAAGTCCTCGTCGGGGAGTTCGGCGATCGTGGCGCGCAGGGCGTCCCAGGCATGCGAGAAGTGCTCCACGCCCGCAAGCTACCAGCGGTACGGGCCCTGACCTTGCTTTTCGGCCAGGGCCCGGCGGCCCGAGGGGGGGTACTCGGCCGGTCAGTCCATCCGGCGGGCGCCCTCCTTGATGGCCCCGCGGATCCGGTGGTAGGTGCCGCAGCGGCAGATGTTGCGGATCTGGTCGAGGTCCGCTTCTCCTATCTCCCGCCCCGCCTCGTGGGCGCGGCGGACGGCGGCGACGGCGGCCATGATCTGGCCGGGCTGGCAGTAGCCGCACTGGGCCACGTCGATGTCGAGCCACGCCTCCTGCATGGGGTGCAGGTCCTGGCCGACGGTGGCCGGCAGGCCCTCGATGGTGGTGACCTCGTCGGCGTCGGCGAGGTCCTTCACCGGGACCGAACAGGGCGTGAACGCCTTTCCGTTGAGGTGACTCGTACAGGCTTTGCAGACGCCGACGCCGCAGCCGTACTTGGGTCCGGTGACGCCGAGGACGTCGCGGAGCACCCAGAGCAGACGGACGTCGTCCTCGACCTCCGCGGTGACGGCCTTGCCGTTGAGGATGAAGGTGTGCGTGGGCACGGTGGCTCCTGGTTCTGTGCGGGATGCGGGACGGTGCGCCGACGTGCGCGCGGGCTTCCGGGCGGGGGTACGGGCCGGTCCCCGGGAGGGGGTACGGCCGGGGGTACGGCTCACAGCGCGCGGGCACGGCCGTCGGTGGGGGCGGCGGGGATCGGCGGGACGGTCGGGGACGGCGTGAACGGCAGCGGCGCCGTGTGGTTGACCGGGAAGCTGGTCGGCATGGTGCCGGTGGCCCGGCCGTAGGCACAGGCGACGGCGGCCGCGGAGGCGGCGACGGCGAGTTCGCCCGCGCCGCCCGGCTGGTCGCCGGTGGACGGCATGACGACGATCTCCAGCTCGGGCGGGGTGTTCCACTGCCGGGTGTAGAAGTAGTTGTCCCAGCTGCTCTCCAGGAACGCGCCGTCCTTGAGGTGGAGGCTGGAGGTCAGGGTGAGGGCGATGCCGTCGGCGATGCCGCCCATCATCTGGGCTTCCAGGCCACGGGGGTTGACGGCGAGGCCGACGTCGACGGCGCAGACGACCTTGGTGACCCGGGGGCCCGTGCAGGCGTCCGGGATCTTGCGTCCGGTGGTCTGCGGGCGGCAGTCGATCTCGGCGAGGACGGCGACGAAGGAGTGGTACTCGGGGTGGATCGCGATGCCCTGCGCGGTGCCGGGCTCCATCCGCCGCCCCCAGTCGCCGAGTTCGGCGACCTTGTCGAGCACGGCCCGGGCGCGGGCGTCCTTCAGGAAGCGGCGCCGGAACGCCAGCGGGTCCTGCCCCATCCCGTCGGCGATCGCGTCGACGACGAGCTCCTGGGCGCAGCGCACGTTGGGCGAGTAGATGTTGCGCATCGACCCGGTGTTGAAGCCGTGGTCGACCTCGTTGAGCAGCTGGGTGGTCAGCCCGAAGTGGTAGGGGCTCGACACGGTGAGCTGGAACATCGTCTCGGAGAAGGTGAGGTTGGCGACCGGGAGTCTGGCCACCTCCGAGGTGATGATCTCGCCGACGCCGTGCCCGAAGTCGGTGGCGATCGAGGTGTGCCGCTGCTCGTACGTGAGGACCTCGCCGAGCGCGTACGTGGCGCGCACCCGCGAGGTGGCCATCGGGTGGGTACGGCCCTGGCGGAAGTCGTCGGTGCGGTGCCACATCAGCCGGACCGGCTTGCCCATGGCGCGGGAGATCTCGGCGGCCTCGCCCGCGGCGTCGTGGAAGAGCTTGCGGCCGAACGAGCCGCCGCCTTCGGTGACATGGACCTTCACGGCGCCGACCGGGAGGCCGAGCTGCAGCGCGATCTTCTCCTGGGCGACGATCGGGGACTTCAGGCTGGCCCAGATCTCGGCGGAGCCGGGGCGCACGTCGGCGACGGCGCAGTTGGTCTCCAGGGCGCCGTTGCTGGCGAAGTGGAAGGTGAAGCGGGCGTCGACGGACTTGGTGAGGAGGTCGAGCGCGGGCACGACGAGCGGGAGTTCGGCCTTGCGCAGCTTGTCCCGTACGGTCGCGTCGGAGGCGCCTTCGGCGGTGCCGGGTCCCCAGGTGACCTTGAGCGCGCGGACGGCGTCGATGCACTGACCGAAGGTGCGGGCGCGGACGGCGACGCCGGTGGAGACGGTGGCGACATCGGTGACGCCGGGCATCGCGGCGACCTCGGCGCGGTTGTCGACGGAGCGGACGGTGCCGTTGATGGTGGGCGGGCGGCAGACCATGGTGGGCAGGGCGCCGGGGACCTGGACGTCCATGGCGAACTTCTTGCGCCCGGTGACGGCGTCGAGGGCGTCGATCCGGCTCCGCGGGGTGCCGATGACCCGGAAGTCGCGGGCGTCCTTGAGGGTGACAGAAACCTGAGTGTCCGTCAGAGTCGCTGCCTTGACGGCGAGTTCACCGTAGCCGAGCTTGATTCCGGTGGCGGAGGTGATGACACCGGCCTTGGCGGTGAGGGTGGAGACGGCCGCGCCGAGTTCGAGGGCGGCGGCCCGCAGCAGCCGGCCGCGGGCGACGGCGGCGGCGACCCGGACCGGGGTGTAGGTGGAGACGGTGGTGTTGGAGCCGCCGGTCATCTGGTTGAAGAGCAGTTCGGGGCGGGCGTCGGCGAGCGTCACCCGGACCCGGTCGAGCGGCAGGTCCAGCTCCTCGGCGATGATCATCGCGGTGGAGGTGGTGATGCCCTGGCCGACCTCGGCGCGGGGCAGCGCGAAGTGGGCGGTGCCGTCCGGGTCGAGGCGGATGGTGATGAGGTTGGCCGTGGGCAGGGCGGCGATCGTGAGCAGGTCGTTCAGGTCCAGGATCTCGGAGGGCCCGGGGAGCGACGGGATCACGGCGGGGGCGACGGCCGGAGCGGCGGCGGGGACGGCGGCCGCCGCCGGGGTGGGCGCGAGCGCCTGGACGCCGAGCTCGGCCGCGACCGTGAGGGTCGGCGCGGCGAGCACGTACCCGAGGAAGCGGCGTCTGCCGATGCCCCCGGGTGGCGCGGCGTCGTGACCGGTGCCGGAGTCCGGCCCGGGGCGGGAGGGGTGGTCCTGAGCTGCCATGAGGGGTGGCCTTTCGGTGTCTTCGTGCATTCGTGCATTCGTGTCTTCGGCGTATTCGGCGTATTCGGCGTGTTCGGTGACTTCGGTGACTTCGGTCTCTTCTGTGGTGGCCGGCGGCCTGCGTCACGCCTTTTGCGCCGTGCGGCTGTCGATGCGCCGGGGATGATCATCACCCGTCCGACGGGGCGCCGGGGCCGGTTCCACGGAGCCTTCACGCGCGCGCGTGCGCGGCGGCGGGACGGGAGAGCGGAGGGGCCGGAAAAAGTTCTCCGAGGGGTGGAATAGCACTTCGGGGACGCGGGTTGGGGACTGGTACGACGGCGATGGGCGCCGCCGCTCGCACAGCGCCGCAAGGCCGGAAGGAACCACGATGAAGATCGGGATCATCGGAGCAGGCAACATCGGCGGGAACCTCACCCGACGGCTGACCACCCTCGGGCACGAGGTCTCGGTGGCGAACTCGCGGGGTCCCGAGACCCTCGCCGCCCTCGCCGAGGAGACCGGCGCGACGCCGGTCACGGTGACGGAGGCCGCGCGGGGCGCGGAGATCGTGATCGTGACGGTGCCCCTGAAGGCGGTCCCGGACCTGCCGGAGGGACTGTTCGACGGAGCGGCGGAGGGCTTCGTCGTCATCGACACCCACAACTACTATCCGCGCGAGCGGGACGGCCGGATCGCCGCGATCGAGGACGAGGGCCTGACCGAGAGCCGCTGGATCGAACGCCACCTGGGCCACCCGGTGGTCAAGGCGTTCAACGGCACGTACGCCGTGGACATCCTGGAGCGGCCCCGTCCGGCCGGCGACCCCGAGCGCATGGCGCTGCCGGTCGCGGGCGACGACGAGATCGCGAAGAAGACGGTCCGCGCCCTGATCGACGAGCTGGGCTTCGACACGGTCGACGCGGGCGGCATCGACGACTCCTGGCGTCAGCAGCCCGACACCCCGGTCTACGGCCTGCAGGCGGGCGTGGACGCCGTCCGCCAGGCCCTGGCGGACGCCTCGCCGGAGCGCCCCGAGGGCTTCCGCGGCTGAGGCCGCCGGGAGGGCCGGGGCCCGCCCCCGCCGAGGGAGTTGCGGGGGGGGGGGGGGGGGGGGGGGGGGGGGGGGGGGGGGGGGGGGGGCGGCGGCGGCCGGGTCGCCGTCCGGGCCCAGGTACTGCCGCCAGTACCAGCGGGTGTGGGCGGTGGTGTGGAAGAACCCCTCGGCGTACGCGGTGG
>NZ_JBIVFL010000027.1:0-40689 GCF_044748125.1 Streptomyces sp. NPDC090025
GCCACCCGCTACGACAAGACCGCACAGTCCTACGAAGCAGCCGTCACCCTCGCATCACTCCTGATGTGGGCCTGACATTTGACGACAGAACCTAGAGGCAACTCACGGCTAGTCGGGAGTGATCACAGCTGGTCACGGATAGTTCACCACCATCGAAGGGACGGTGTCGGTGCCCGAGGTCGGGGCGCCGACGTCGTTGATCACGTGGTTGTACTGCCCCTTCCCGCCGAGCGAGATCACCAGCAGGCTGTGGAACCTGACGCCCGGCCGCACCGGCGCCCGGAAGCCGTGTTCCTGACGGATCGTCGGGTCGACGTTGTAGAAGCAGTAGCTGCCGAGTCCCCAGCCCTCGTGGGTGGTGACGGAGTCGTCGACCCGGTACGCGGCGTAGCCCTGGACCGGGCCGTTCTGGATGGCGGCCTGGTTGGGGGCGTCGTACGCCTTCTCGTTCTGGAAGAAGATGGTGCGGCCCCGCTCGCCGTACCACTCCACGTCGTACTTGTTGAAGTGCTCGACGAACAGGCCGGTGGCGAGGACGTCGTCGCCGTACACCCGGACGCCGTAGTCGGAGCGGTTGGTCTCCCAGCCGACGCCGTCGCCGTGGTCGGCGCGCCACACCCAGGTGTGGTCGACGATGGTGTCGTCGTTGTTGATCACCATGGCGCTGGTGGCCAGGCCGGGGCCCGCGCCGCCGATCCGCAGATAGACGTCCTGGACGGTGGTGGGGTCGGCCGCGTGGTCGGCGGACGCGCCCTGCGGACCGATCTCCAGGAGGCTCGGCGAGTTCACCGGGCCCGCGTCGATGAGCAGTCCGGCGAGCCGGACGCCGTCGACGTCGCCGACCCGCATCGCGGTGACCCCGTTGTCCGGGATCAGGGTGGCGAGGCCGAGACCGAGCACGACGGTGCCCGGCCGGTTGATCTCCACCGTGCGGTCGACGTGGTAGACGCCGGGGGTGAACAGCAGGTGCAGGCCCTGTGCCACGGCCTGGTTCATGGTGGCGGCGGTGGTGCCGGGCTTGACCACGTAGAAGGAGCTGAGCGGCAGGGTCTGGCCCTGCGGGGTGCCGGCCCAGCTGACGCCGCGGGCGCCGGTGCGCTTGGCCGGGACGAACACCTTGAACGCGCCGCCCTCGTAGATGAGGAACGGCTTCTCGCGGGAGATCGGGGTGGTGTCGAGGGTCGTGTAGCGGGGCTCGGGGAAACTGGTGGCGGGGGCGCCTTCGACGCCCGAGAACACCTGGTTCCAGACCGAGTTGGACCAGCCGCCGATGGCACTGTCGCGGGTGTACCACTGCTGCTGCGAGTAGTTGCCGATCTGGCCGTCGATCCGGCTGTCGGCGATGTAGCCGCCGCTGGCCCAGCCGTAGCCGTTGGGCGCGAGGTTGAGGCCGCCCTTGACGTGCATCCGGCGGAACGAGGACGCCTGGGCGACGGCCCACCGGTCGGTGCCGCTGACCGGGGCGAGCGCCAGGTTCTCCGCCGAACGCCAGAAGTTCTGGGTGGCGTTGCCGTTGAACCAGCCCGCGTCGACGGTCACGTCACCGTTGATGGTGGTGTCGTCGGGGCGCAGGCCGAGTCCGGCGATCTGGGTGTAGAAGCCGAGCTGGGCGTTGAGCCCGTTGTAGGTGCCGGGCTTGAACAGGAACGCGTGGCGGCCGGTGCCGAACTGGGCCGACTCCTGCTGCCGGAACACGTCGTCGAGCTGCGCCTGGATGTTCGGGGTCGACGGGTCGACGATGTGCACATTGGGGCCGAGGTCACCGCCGCCGGGCAGCTGGGTGCCGCCGCCGGTGGTCCCGTACACCTGGAACTCCCACAGCGAATAGCCCCAGGCGGTGGCCCGGGTCAGGCCGTGCACACGGACGAAGCGGGCGGTGCCGGAGACCGGGAGCGACTCGGTCCCGCCCGGTCCGTTCGTGGTGCTGTACGCGGTGCTCCAGGCGGTGCCGTCGAGGGAGGTCTCGATCCGGTAGGCCCGGCCGTAGGCGGTCTCCCAGCGCAGGTCGACCCGGCTGAGCGTGGCGGGGGCGCCGAGGTCGACCTGGATCCACTGGGGGTCGGCAAAGGCGCTGGACCAGCGGGTGCCGGGGTCGCCGTCGACGGCCGCGGCGGCGGGCGTGCCGGCGTTCTCCTGGCTGGAGGCGGTGGCCGGCCGGCCCTGCGAGAGCAGGGTCGGCGCGGCCTGGGCGGCGGTCGCCGGGGCGAGCGCGAGCAGTCCGCCGATGAGGGCGGTGACGAGCCCGAGCACCCGGGTCCGCTGCCGGGTGCGGGGGCGGGTTCGGGGTCGGGGCGGGGCCGTGCGTGTCGCATGACGGAACATGGCGGCTCCTTGTGGGGTGGGGGTGCTGGTGCGGGTCAGCCGGCCTGCGCCCGGTGGGCGCGGATGAGCTCCGCGTAGCGCCGGCCGCTCGCCTTGACCGTCCGGCGCTGGGTCGCGTAGTCCACGTGCACCAGGCCGAACCGCTTGTCGTAGCCGTAGGCCCACTCGAAGTTGTCGAGCAGGGACCAGGCGTAGTACCCGGCCAGCGGCGCGCCCTTGCGCAGGGCGCGGGCGCAGGCCGCGAGGTGGGCTTCCAGGTAGCGGGCGCGCTCCGGGTCGTCGATCCGTCCGTCCGGGCCGACGGTGTCGGGGAAGGCGGAGCCGTTCTCGGTGACGTACAGCCTTTGGGCCCCGTAGTCCTCGGTGAGCCGCAGCAGCAGCGATTCCAGGCCCCCGGCGTCGATCTGCCAGTCCATGCCGGTGCGCGGCACGTCGGGCAGCCGGACCTCGCGGGCGTGCGGGACGGGTCCGGTGGGGTCGTCGGCGACGGTGACCGGGAAGTAGTAGTTGAGTCCGTGCCAGTCGAGCGGGGCCGCGACGGTCCCGGCGTCGCCGGGGCGCTCGGGCAGTGCGGCGCCGTGCCGCTCGTACAGTTCGCGCAGGTCGGAGGGGAAGCCGCGGCCGTACACCGGGTCGAGCCACCAGCGGTTGCCGTGGCCGTCGGCGCGGACGGCGGCGGCGAGGTCCTCGGGCCTGCTGCTCGCGGGTTCGAAGGTGGAGTGGTTGGTGACCAGGCCGACCTGGGCGCCCGGGGCGGCGGCGCGCAGGGCCGACGCGCCGAGGCCGTGGGCGAGGAGCAGGTGGTAGGAGGCGCGGACGGCGGCGGTGAGGTCGGTCCAGCCGGGGGCCATCCGGCCTTCGAGGTGGCCGATCCAGGCGGAGCAGAGCGGCTCGTTGAGGGTGGCCCACCGGGTGACGCGGTCGCCGAGCCGGGCGCCGACGACGGAGGCGTACCGGGCGAAGTGTTCGGCGGTGGCGCGCTCGGTCCAGCCGCCGCGGCTGTCGGCGGTCCGGTCCTGCAGGGCCTGCGGCAGGTCCCAGTGGTAGAGGGTGACGCTGGGGTCGATGCCGGCGGCGAGCAGTCCGTCGACCAGCCGGTCGTAGAAGTCGAGCCCGGCGGTGTTGACCGGGCCGTCGCCCTCGGGGAGCACCCGGGGCCAGGAGATCGAGAGCCGGTACGCGTCGGTGCCGAGCTCCCTCATCAGGGCGACGTCCTCGGGCCAGCGGTGGTAGTGGTCGCAGGCGGTGTCGCCGTCGTCGCCGTTGTCGATGGCGCCGGGGACCCGGGTGTAGGTGTCCCAGATGGAGGGGGCGCGGCCGTCCTCGGCGACGGCGCCCTCGATCTGGTACGCGGAGGTGGCCGTGCCCCAGGAGAAGCCGGCCGGGAAGGCGCCGAGGTCGAGGGGTGCGGTGCTCTCGGTGTGCTGGGTGCGGTCGGTGCGGTCGGTGCGGTCGTCGGACACGAAGGGCCTTTCCTCGGTGGGTGGTTGGGGAGTGGTCACCGGCGTCACTTGACCGCGCCCGCGGTGAGACCGGCGACGAGGTAGCGCTGGAGGAGCAGGAAGCCGGCCACGACCGGGGCGCTGACCACCAGGGACGCGGCCATCACCTGGTTCCAGTAGACGTCGTTCTGGGTGGCGTAGCCCTGCAGGCCGACGGCGAGGGTGCGGGTCGTGTCGTTCGTCATGACGGAGGCGAAGAGGACCTCGCCCCAGGCGGTCATGAAGGCGTAGATGGCGACCGCGACGATGCCGGGCAGCGCGGCCGGGATGATCACCCGGAAGAGGGCGCCGACCGGTCCGCAGCCGTCGACCTTGGCGGCCTCGTCGAGGTCGCGCGGGATCGAGTCGAGGTAGCCGACCAGCATCCAGATGGAGAAGGGCAGCGAGAAGGTGAGGTAGGTGAGGATCAGGCCGCCGCGGGAGCCGAACAGGGCGATGCCGGTGGCGTTGCCGATGTTGACGTAGATGAGGAACAGCGGCAGCAGGAAGAGGATGCCGGGGAACATCTGGGTGGAGAGCACGGTGACGGTGAAGACCCGGCGGCCGCGGAAGTCGTAGCGGCTGACCGCGTAGGCGGCGAATACGGCGACGGTGACCGAGCAGACGGTGGCGGCGCCCGCGACGACCACCGAGTTCACGAAGTAGTCGGCGAGCGGGACGGTGCGCCAGATGTCGGCGTAGGGACGCAGGGTGAGGCCGCTGGGCCACCAGCGGAACTTCCCCGACACGTCCGCCAGCGGTTTCAGGGAGCTGGACACCATCACGTACACCGGGAGCAGCACGAAGCCGGTGAGCAGGGTGAGGACGATCCGGCGGCTCCACAGGAAGGAGCGGGGCGGGGCGGTGGGTGAGCGGTGGCTAGGCACGTCCGGCCCTCCGTCCGCGTGAGGTGACGGCGAGGTAGACCCCGGTGACGACGAGCAGGAAGAGCAGCAGGAGCACGGACATGGCCGATCCGGTGCCGAAGTTCCAGGTCTGGAACGAGGACTGGTAGATGTGCAGGGAGATCAGGTCGGCGGCCTCGGGTGCGGCCTTCCCGAACAGTACGAAGGGCGTGTTGAAGTCGTTGAAGGTCCACAGGAAGAGCACGAGGACCAGGACCTGGTTGACGGGGCGCAGCGACGGCAGGGTGATGTGCCGCAGTTGCCGCCACATTCCGGCGCCGTCGAGGGCGGCGGCCTCGTAGAGGTCGCGGGGGATGTTCTGGAGTCCGGCCATCACGGTGAGGAAGGCGAACGGCCAGCCCTTCCAGACGGAGACGGTGAGCAGCGCCCAGAAGCTGTTGTCGCCGATCAGCCAGAAGGCGGGGCTTTCGCCGATGCCGAGCTGGTCGTGCAGGACGTGGTTGATCAGGCCGTTGTCGCGCTGGAACATGAACGCCCAGGTGATGACGGCGGCGTAGACGGGCAGCGCGTACGGGACGAGGAACAGGGTGCGCAGCAGACCCCGGCCGCGGAAGCTGTCCTGGAGGTAGAGGGCGGCGGTGGTGCCGAGCAGCCAGCACAGGCCGACGGACGCCAGGGTGAACAGGCAGGTGGTGCCGAAGGACTTGAGGAGGGCGGCGCCGACGGGGGCGTCGAAGTCGACCGCGACGGAGAAGTTGTCGAACCCGGCCCAGGGGGCGGTGCCCCAGTCGCGGATGTAGAACTGGGTGAGTTCCTTGAAGCTCATGACGGCGCCGATGACCATCGGCACCAGATGGACGAGGAGTTCGAGGAGCAGGGCGGGCAGCAGGAGCAGGTACGGGAGCGCGGTGCGACCGCGCCGGGCGGGGCCGGTGGGCGCCTTGCGGGCTCCGGTGGTCCCGGGCGGCGCGGGAGCCGCGCCGATGGCGGCCCCCGGACCCGTGCCCGGTCCCGGTCCCGTACCGGGGGTGGCGGTGACGGTCATGTCTGCGGTCGCACCTAGCTCTTGGGCATCTGCTGCTGGGCCTTGTCGAGCTTGGCCTTCACGGACTCGGTGGTGACCGGGCGGCCGGCGGCGGCGTCGGCGAAGAGCTCCTTCACGGCGGTGCCGACGACGGTCTCGAACTGGGACTCCTCGGGCACCTGCGGCAGCGCGCTGGCGCTCGTGGCGAGGGTGTCGCGGATGACGGCGAGCGCGGGCCCGGCGAAGGCGGGGTCCGACTGTGCGGCCTTGACCGGCGGGACGGAGCCGTAGGCCGCGTTGAGGGTCTTCTGCTCGGTGTCGCCGGTCATGAACTTCACGAACTTCAGGGCGCCTTGGCGGTTCTTGGTGTTCTTGAAGACGGCGATGTTGATCCCGGCGACCATGGAGTTGACCTGGGCGCCCTGCCCGGGCGTGCCGGACGGTACGGGCGCGGGGGCGACGCCCCACTCGTCGGGCTTCATGCCCTGGGCGGCGAAGGTCTGCGCGGCGGTCTGCCACAGCACCATCGCCGTACGGTCGTTGGCGAAGTCGGCGAGCGACTGGTTCTGCGCGTACTCGGCGTTGCCGGGCTGGACGATCTTCTGGGCGGCCATCAGGTCGACGTACTGCTTGACGGCGGCGACGGCGCCGTCGGAGGTGAAGTCGGCCTTGCCCTCGGGGGTGAAGAAGTCGGCGCCGTGCTGCTTGCCGAGCACGAAGACCTGGTGGATGTTGTTGGCGAGGTTGCCGCCCTCGACGCCGATCGCGGACTTCCCGTCCTTGGCGATCTTCTTCCCGGCCGCCTCCAACTCGGCCCAGGTGGCCGGGGGCTTGGTGATCCCGGCGTCGGCGAACATCTTCTTGTTGTAGTAGAGCGCGTACGCCATGGAGTAGAGCGGCACGGCGGCCGGGTCCTTGCCGGGAGCGCCGGTGGAGCCGAGCGCGGAGTCGACGAACCGCTCCTTGCCGCCGATGGCGCCGAAGTTCTGCCCGTCCCAGGGCAGCAGGGCGCCGCTGGCCTGGAGGGAGGCGCTCCAGGTGTTGCCGATGTTGAGGACGTCGGGACCCTGGCCCGAGGTGGTGGCGGTGAGGATCCGGTTGAGCAGATCGGACCAGGGCACCACCTCCAGCTTGACCTTGATGCCGGTCTCCTTCTCGAACCTGTCGAGTTCGGGCTGGAGGATCTTCTTGTCCGCCTCGACGTTGGGGCCCTGGTTGGAGGCCCAGTAGGTGAGCGTCTTCGGCTGCGAGTCCGAACCGCCCGAGCCGTCTGCCGAACCACCGCCGCAGGCGGTCGCGGTGAGGGCGAGGGAGAGGGCGACGGCGCCGGTGACCGCGGCTCTGATTCTGCGCATGACTCCTCGGGACCCTTTCGAGTGAGGCTTAATTTAGGACGTGAGTTAAACTGCAAGGGAAAGGCGCGTCAAGGCTTCGCGCCGGGTGTATCTTGCGGAACATCCTTGGGAGAACGGGGGGTTGGGGTGCGAGCGACCAGTGGCCGCACGGTGCGTGACCTGCGCAGGGAGAACCGCACGGCGGTGCTGCGGCGGCTCTATTTCGACGGCCCGATGAGCCGCTTCGCGCTCGGCCCGGCGACCGGGCTCAGCTCGGGCTCGGTCAGCAACGTCGTCGCCGAACTCGCCGCCGACGGCCTGGTCGAGGAGGCCGGCAGCGTCGACTCGGCAGGCGGACGCCCGCGCACCCTGCTCCGGGTCAGCCCCGGCAGCGGCTGCATGATCGGCGTCGACGTCGGCGAGACCCGGGTCAGAGTCGAGCTGTTCGACCTGGCGCTCACCGAACTTGCCCGCACCGAGCGGGCGTTGGCGGTCGAGGGACCGGAGCGCCACGAGCGGCACGAGCGGTACGAGGTCGGCGTGGTGGTCGGCCACATCCGCGACGGCATCGCCGAAGTGCTGCGGGCCGCCGCGATGGACCCGGACCGGCTGCTCGGCGTCGGGGTCGGCGTCCCGGGCATCGTCGCGCACGGCGGCCCGGACGGCGCGGTGGTGCACGGCCAGACCATCGGCTGGGACGCGGTCCCGCTGGAGCGGCTGCTGCGCCGCACGGTCGCGCTGCCCGCGGCCGTCCCGTACTGGATCGACAACGGCGCCCGCACCCTCGGCCAGGCCGAGCTGTGGTTCGGCGCCGGGCGCGGCGCGCACAGCGCCGTCTTCGTGCTCTTCGGCTCGGGCGTGGGCGCCTGTGTCGCCACCGATCCGATGGGTCCCGGCCGCGCCCTGGAGTGGGGGCATCTGACGGTACGGGTCAGGGGGCGGCGCTGCCGGTGCGGCGCGCGCGGCTGTCTGGAGGCGTACGCGGGGGCCGAGGCGCTGCTCGACCGCTGGCGCGAGGCGGGCGGGCGTCCCCCGGCGGGCGCCGACGAGGAGACGGCGCTGACCGCGATGCTGGCCGCCGCCTACCCGGCGGCCGGGACAGCGGCCGGGGCGGCCGGATCCGGGGCCGGGGCGGACGCCGGACCGGCGGACGCGACCGCGCTGGCCGTCCTGGAGGAGACCGCCGAGTATCTGGGCGCGGGCTTCGCCGACCTGATCAACCTGTTCCAGCCGGAGCGCATCCTGGTCGGCGGCTGGGCCGGGCTCCAGCTCGGCGAGCGCTTCCTGGACGCGGTCCGCGAGCACGCCCGCGCGTACGCGCTGCGCTACCCGGCCGCCCGGGTCACCATCGGCCTCGGCACCCTCGGCCCGGAGGCCGTCACCATCGGCGCCGCGATCCTCCCGCTGGCCGACTTCTTCGCCCGGGGCGGCCGCCGCGCCGCCGAGTCGCCGGGCGCGGGCGAGCCGGAGCCGGAGCCGGTGTGGACGACGACGGTACGGGAGCGGGCGGCGCACCCGTAACTCCCCCGGGCGGTACGGGACATGGGCCCCGGCCTACCGGGCGCCGCCGCCCCGTACGGCACCGGGCCCCGCTCAGTCCTGCTCGGCCCGGAACCGGGCGAGGCCCTCGGCGAGGTCCACGATCGGCTCCGGGTAGTCGGCGTACGCCGCCCGCTCCAGACCGACGAGCCGCCAGGGCTCGTGCACGAACGGACGCCCGAGCCCGGCGAGTTCGGGCACCCAGCGGCGTACGTACGCCCCGTCCGGGTCGTACCGGAGCCCCTGCCGGACCGGGTTGAGCACCCGGTTCGGCCGGGTGTCCGTGCCGGTGCCCGCCGTCCACTGCCAGTTGAGCTGGTTGTTGGCGATGTCGCCGTCGACGAGCAGCGACAGGAAGTGCCGGGCGCCCTCGCGCCAGTCGATGTACAGCGTCTTGGTGAGGAAGGAGGCGACGACCATCCGGCCCCGGTTGTGCATCCAGCCCTCGTGGGCGAGCTGCCGCATGGCCGCGTCGACCAGCGGATAGCCGGTGCGGCCCGCCTGCCAGGCCCGCAGGTCGGCCGCCGCGGCGGGGCCGTGCCGCCACCGCCGGTACCGGGGCCGGTAGTCCGCGCCACTCGCGTCCGGCCGGGCGGCGAGCACCTGGTGGTGGAAGTCGCGCCAGCACAGCTGCCGGACGAACGCCTCCGCCCCGGCCCCGCCGCGCCCGCGCGCCCGGTGCACGGCCTCGGTCGCGGAGACCGCGCCGAAGTGCAGATACGGCGACAGCCGCGAGGTGACGTCACCCGCCAGGTCGTCGTGCCCCTCCTCGTACGTGTCGCAGTGCCCGGCCAGCCACCTGCGCAGCCGCTCCCGCCCGGCCCGCTCACCACCGGTCGCGAGTCCCTCGGACACCCCGGCGACCTCGGCGCGGCGCGGCAGCCCGGCCGAGGGCACCGACTCCCCGAGGCCCTCGGGCAGCCGTACGGCGCGGGGCGCGGCGAGCGGCGCGCGCAGCGGTTCGGCGGCCCAGCGCCGCAGGTAGGGGGTGAAGACGGCGAAGTGGTCGGAGCCCTGCGGGGTGACCTCGCCGGGCGGTACGGCGGTGATCACGGCGTCATGGACGCGCAGCGCGCACCCTTCCGCCGCCAGCGCCCGCCGCAGCCGCTCCTCCCTGGCCCGGGCGAACGCCGAGCATCCGGCGGCCAGATGCACCTCGTCGGCGCCGGTCGCCCGGACCACGGCGCACACTTCGGCGACGGTGTCCCCGGCGCGTACCACCAGGGCGCCGCCGCGCTCGCGCAACCCCTCGTCGAGATCGGTGAGGCAGTCGGCGAGGAACGCGAGCCGGTTGGGGGCGGCGAACCCGGCGCGGTCCACGGCCGGGTCGCGGACGAACAGCGGCACGACCGCCCGTCCTTCGGCCGTCGCCGCGCGCAGCGGCGGATGGTCGTGCAGCCGGAGGTCGGAGGTGAACAGGACGACCGCGACCGGTTCGGGACGATCCGCGGGAGAGGCGTGCGAGGCGTGCATGGTCCGTGACCGTAGCGCCGTAGCGCCGTGCCGTGCGATCCGACACGATGGCGCGGACACGGACGGGGACACGGACGGGAACGAAGGAGCGGTGCGGGATGAGCGGTGTGGCGCGCAGGACGGTCGTCGCGGCGGCGGGCGGAGCGGGGTTGACGGTCGCCCTCACCGCCTGTGGCGCGGCCGACGAGAAGACGCCGGGCGGCGGTGACGGCGGTACGGGCGGTGGTGACGGCAGCGGCGGTCAGCAGGGCGCGGCCCTTGCCCGGACCGGGGACATCCCGGTCGGCGGCGGCAAGGTGCTCGCCGACCAGGGCATCGTGATCACCCAGCCGAAGCAGGGCGAGTTCAAGGCGTTCTCGGCCCGCTGCACCCACCAGGGCTGCACCGTGAGCACCGTGACCCAGGGCATCATCGCCTGCCCCTGCCACCACAGCCGTTTCGACGCCTCGGACGGCAGCGTCAAGCAGGGCCCGGCGACGCAGCCGCTGGAGCCGACGCCGATCGAGGTGACGGGCGAGGAGATCCGCCTCGGCTGACCGGACCGCCGCAGGAGCGTTTCAGGGCTTCTGCCAGCAGGCCAGCACCTCGTCGGTGGTGGCGACGGTGGCGACCAGCGCGAGCGAGTGGCGGATGAGCAGCGGGGTGTAGTCGGCCGGCACCCCGGCGACGGCGTCGCTCGGCACGACCACCTCGTAGCCGAGGTTGACGGCGTCGAACACGGCGTTGGGCACGGCCACGTTGGCGGAGACGCCGGTGACCACCAGGGTCCGGCAGCCCAGGTTGCGAAGGAGCGCGTCCACGTCGGTCCCGGCGATCGGGGACAGGCCGTGCAGCCGCCGGACCACCAGGTCCGCCTCGGTCACCTCGATGGGCGGGGCGATCCGCACGGCGGCGCTGCCGGGGTGCTGCTGCACGGGGAGCCGGGCGGCGGCCCGGAACAGCCGGGCGTTGCGGTTGGCGCCGCGTCCGTCGGGGCGCCGTTCGGCGACGGCGTGCAGCACCTGGACGCCGGTGGCGTGGGCGGCGGCGACGAGCCTGGCCACGTTCTCCAGGGCGCCCGACTCACGGGCGGAAGCGGCGAGTTCGGGCAGCGAGCTGTCGGCGCCGACGACGCCCTGCTGGCATTCGACGGTGAGCAGCACGGTGCCGTCGGGGGTGAGCTGCTCGCCGAGCCGGGCCAGTCGGCGGTCCGGGCCCCGGTCCCGCGCCGCCGGCCCCTGCCGGTCCTGCTGTCCGTCCTCGCGCGTCATGGTTCCTCCCACGGGTCACGGCTCCGCCGACCCGCCGCCCTTGCACCTCGGCGGCGGAGCGCCCATGCTTTCTGACACTCCATCAGAAATCCAGAAGGGTGCGGACGATGACCGTCGCACAGCGCCGTGGACGCCGGATCATGATGACCCCGGAAGAGCTCGACACCTTCCTCAGCGAACAGCGCACCTGCCGGGTGGCCACGGTGTCGGCGGACGGCCGCCCGCACGTCAGCGCGCTCTGGTTCGCCTGGGACGGCACCTCGCTCTGGCTCTACTCGATCACCCGCAGCCGCCGTTGGGCCGAGCTGCGCAAGTCCCCCCGGATCGCGGTGGTGGTGGACGACGGGGTCGAGTACGGGGAGCTGCGCGGCGTGGAGCTCTCGGGCGCCGTCGAGTTCGTCGGCGAGGCACCCCGTACCGGCGAACCCTGCCCCGAACTCGACGCCCCGGAAGCACTGTTCGCGCGGAAGAACTTCGGGCTCGACAGCATGCCGCACGACGGGCGGCACGCCTGGATGCGGCTGACCCCGGACGCCGTGGCGTCCTGGGACTTCCGCAAACTGGCGACCCTCGGCTAGGCCCCGGCCCCCGGTGAGCCCCGTCAGCCGTAACTGCGGGCGGGCGCGGGCCCGGCCGCGTACGCGACGGCGTCGGCCAGCGGTTCCAGGTCGGCGCGGGTGAGTCCGGAGACGGTGAGCCGGACCGCCGGGCCCGCGTCCATCCGGAACCGGGCGCCGGGCGCGACCGCCCAGCCCGCGCCGAGCAGCCGGGCGACGGCGCCGGTCTCGTCGGCGACCGGCACCCACACGTTCATCCCGCTGCGCCCGTGCGCCCGCACCCCGCGCCGGGCGAGGGCCCGGACCAGGCCGTCCCGGCGGGCCCCGTAGGAGGCGGCGACGACCGCCGGGTCGACGGCGCCGTCGCGCCACAGGTGCACCACGGCCCGCTGGAGCAGCTTGCTCACCCAGCCGGGCCCGAAGCGCTGGCGTCCGAGCACCCGGTCGACGGTCTCCGCGTCGCCGGTGAAGGCGGCGATCCGCAGATCGGGCCCCCACGCCTTGGCGACCGAGCGGACGAAGACCCAGCGGCCCGCGCCGTCGGCGAGCGGGGTGAGCGGCCGGGCGACGATGCCGTGCCCGTGGTCGTCCTCGACCAGCAGCACATCGGGGTGGGCGTCGAGCACGGCCCGGAGCGCGGCGGCCCGTTCGGGCGTGACGCAGGCGCCGGTGGGGTTCTGCGCCCGGTCGGTGACGATCAGCGCCCGCGCGCCGCCGCGCAGCGCCCGGGCCACCGCGTCCGGCAGCGGCCCCTCGTCGTCGACGGCGACCGGCACGGGACGCAGCCCGAGCGCCGGGACGAGGTCGAGCAGACTGCCCCAGCCGGGGTCCTCGACGGCGACGGCGTCGCCGGGGCGCAGGTGGACGGCGAGCACCCGCTCGATGGCGTCGAGCGAACCGGACGCGACACCGACCGGGCCCGGCGGCACCCCGCCCGCGTCGAAGGAGGCGCGGGCGAGCCGGGCGAACTCCTCGTCGACGGGCGCCTCCCCGTACATCGGCGGCCGTTCGGCGTACTCGCGGGCGACCGCCGCGAGCACCTCGCCGAGCGGCGGCAGCAGCGCCGGGTCCGGGCTGCCGTTGCTCACGTCACGGACGCCCGCGGGGGCGTCGACCCGGATCGACCCGCGCGCGGTGGTGGCGGGCGCGGCCCGCACCCGGCTGCCGCGCCGCCCGTCGGTCTCGATCACCCCGCGCTCGCGCAGGGTCCGGTAGGCGGCGGCCACGGTGTTCGGGTTCACCCCGAGCAGTCCGGCCAACTCCCGCATGGGCGGGAGGACTTGTCCGGGCTCCAGCTGCCCGTCGGCGACCCCGCGCTCGACGCTCGCGGAGATCTCCGATGCGCGGCGCCCTTCGATCCGATACTCTCCTAGCACAAACCAGATTATGCACTAGTGCAATGGAGTACGCAATGTCGGACACGACGACGCAGCCGCAGGCCGAGGAGCGGACGGACGCCACGCCGCAGGGGTCCTACGAGCCCACCGAGCGGACCGTCCCCACCCGCTCCCGTGACCGCGCCTCGTACGACCGCGCCTTCGTGCACGCCATCCTCGACGAGACCTACCTCTGCCACCTCGGCTTCGTCCGCGACGGCGCGCCGGTCGTGCTGCCGACGCTGTACGGGCGGGTCGGCGACGTCCTGTACGTGCACGGCTCCACCGGCTCCCGCCCGCTGCGGATGGCCGGCCGCGGCGAGCAGGCGCCCGGCCTGCCGGTCTGTCTGACCGTGACCCACGTGGACGGCCTGGTGCTCGCCAAGTCGGCGTTCCACCACTCCATCAACTACCGCTCGGTCGTGGTGCACGGCACCGCCCACCCGGTGACCGACGAGGCGGAGCTGCGCACCGCGCTCGACGCCCTCGTCGACCACGTGGTCCCCGGCCGGGCCGCCGACTCCCGCCCGGCCGACGCCAAGGAACTGGCCGCCACCGCGGTGCTCCGCATCGACCTCACCGAGGTCTCCGCGAAGGTCCGCACCGGTGGCCCGAACGACGAGCCCGAGGACATGGACCTCCCGCACTGGTCCGGCGTGGTCCCGGTCCAGCGCGGCTACGGCACCCCGATCCCGGCCGCCGACGCCGCCCCGCTCCCGCTGCCCGGCTACCTCGCCGAGCGCTAGAGCGGCACACGCCCTGGAGAGCCGCCCTACACGGTCACCGGCCGCCGGGCCGACCGGGCCTCCGCGAGCGCGAGGCCCGTCACCGCCGCGAGCAGCAGCGTGGTCCCGGCGACCGTCGCCGCCGTGAGGTGCTCGTCGAGCAGGGTGACCGCGATCAGGGCGGCGCTCACCGGTTCCAGGAGCATGATCACGGAGACGGTCGCGGCCCGGACCACGGCCGCGCCCGCGAAGTACAGGGCGTAGGCGAGGGCGGTCGGCACGGCCGCCACGTACAGCAGCAGCGCGAGCAGCCGCAGCGGGGCGACGGTGTCCGGCAGGAGCCCCTCCGCCAGGGCGAGCGGCAGCAGGCCGACCGCGCCGACCGCGAAGGCCCAGGTGGTGGTCGCCAGGGCGTCGCCGCTGCCGCCGGTCCTGCCGAGCAGCCGGGTGAGCAGGGTGATCGCCGCGTACCCGGCGGCCGAGAGGACGGCGATGGCCACCCCGAGCGGCCGCACCTCGGCGCCGCCGCCGCCGAGGACCAGCACCGCGAGCCCGGCGAGCGCCCCGCCGACGGCGGCCGCGCCCCCGGCCCCGATCCGCTCGCCGAGCAGCAGCCGGGCGCCGACCGCGATGAGCACGGGCCCGGCGCCGAGCGTGACGACGGTGCCGACCGCCAGGCCGGTGGCCTGCACGGCGGCGAAGTAGGCGCTCTGGAAGACGGTCAGACCGATGCCGGTGCCGAGGATCCGCAGCGCCTTGCGCCCGCGCGGCTCGACTGCCCGCACCCGGGCCGAGCCGGTCCGGATCCGCGACCGGCGGCGCAGCGCGAGGGCGCCGAGCAGCAGCCCGAGTCCGCCCACACAGCGCCAGAACGACAGGGCGAGCGGCCCCATGTCACTGATCCGGAAGACCAGCGAGGCGGCGGCCCCCGCCGTGCCCCAGGCGATTCCGGCGACGACGAGGAAGAGCAGACTCCGCCCGGTGGACAAGCTGGACAAGCCGGCCGGGCTGGGCAGGGGGGAGCCAGAGGTGTTCGACACGTGCTTCTCCGGGTGACGAGATGCCCACGAGGGCGAGGAAGGGTGGGGTGGTCACGGCCGTACGCGCGGGCAGGCAGCGACGAACCACCCGGGGGGCCTGGAACGGCCCGCCCCGGGCCCGGTCCTCGTCAGTGAGAAACGCCGCCCGCGCTAGGCGGCGGGAGGCGGAAGCACGGTCAAACGCATGAGCGGCACCCTACGGGGCGGTCCGCCCGCTCGTCACCCCGGCCCCGGCCCCGGGCTCAGCCCCAGTTCCAGCCCCGGCCTCCGGACCGGCCCCGGCCGCCACGGATCCCACCGAGGACGCCACCGGCTCCGCCCCCGGTGCCTTCGGCGTCGACGACTGCGCGATGAACGCGCCGACCAGGACCACCGCGCCCCCCACGATCTGCGGCGCGGCCAGGTGCTCACCGAGCAGCACCCAGGCGAGGACGGTCGCGACGACCGCCTCCAGGCAGGCCACCACCCCGGCCACCTGCGGCGAGAGCCGCCGGACCGAGATGACACCGGTGACGTACGCGAGGACGGTCGCGATCAGCACGATCCAGCCGAGCAGCAGCCACGCGGGCACGCCCGTCCCGTTCATGTCGGCGGTGCCGCCGAGGACCGACCAGTCCATGCCCCAGGGCCGGGCCACCGCCGTGAGCACCACGGCGCCGACGAGGAGCCCGTACGCGATGACGCCGAGCGGGTCGGCGGGCTCGGCCTCGTCGCTGCCCTGGTCGGACAGGACGAAGTAGCCGACCTGGCAGCAGGCCGCGGCGAGCGCGAGGACCAGCCCGAGCACGTCGAAGCGGAGCCCCGACCAGACCTGGACCACGCAGGCCAGGCCGCCGGCCGCGAGCACCACGCCGACGGCGGCGGCGCGGGTCACCGGCCGCCGCTGGACGAACCGCACCCAGCCGAGCACCAGCGCGGGCGCCAGGTACTCGATCAGCAGGGCGACGCCCACCGGGATCCGGGAGATGGCGGCGAAGTAGCACGCCTGGACACCGGCGACGGCGAGCAGTCCGAACCCGGCGAGCAGCGCGGGCTTGCGGCGCACCAGGTCGCGGTGGCGCCAGGCCACCGGCAGCATGACGAGGGCGGCGCCGGCCACCCTGAGCCACACCACATGGAGCGGGTCGAGTCCCGCTTCGATCAGCGGCTTGGCCGCCACTCCCGAACCACCGAATGCGAAGGCCGAGGCCAGGGCGAGTCCCAGGCCGGCGCTTCTCCCCTGAGACGCGTGCATCGGGCCATCATGACAGGACCCGGTCAGGCCCGTAACCCCCGTCACACCTGTTGAGACGGCTCCTCACCGTGACCGGTGAGCGCGGCCGGGTCGACCCCGGCGCGGCGCAGCACCTCGGCGGCCCGGCTGCCCGGGTCGGCGGCGAGCGCGCTCAGCAGATCGAGGCCGTGCACCCGCCGGTCGCCGCCGTGCTCACCGCGCCGGGCGGCCCGTTCGAAGGCGCCCGCGAGGGCGGTGGCGGCGGCGGGCGACCAGCCACCGCCGCCGTGCTCGCTGCCGCGCAGCACCGGCAGCGAGGCGCCGGTGTCCTCGACGGACCGCTGCCAGCGCATCCCGTAGCCGATGGCGCGCTGCACCAGGTAGCCGAGCACCCGGGCGCGCCGTTCGGGGTCGCCGACGGCGGCCCCGGCCGCCGGGTCGGACTCGACGAGGGAGTGCAGCAGATGGGCGGTGTCGATCTGGCGGTCGCCGTCCCGCAGGGCACGGCGGCGGGCGGCGCTGAGCGCCGTCATCAGTTCGACGGTGAGCCGGTCCTGGAGTTCGGCGCGGCGCGCGGCGGGCAGCGTCCGGGGCACCCGGGAGACGGGTGCGCGGCCGGGCGACGACGGAACAGGAGGGACGGGAGCGTGCACCCTTCCACCTCATCAGCCCCGGGGCCCCGGGTCATCCCCGCCGAGAAGCATGTGCGCGTCCCACCGGGGTTGGGTACGGGTGCACGGTTCCTCCTCCTTACGGATGAGATCGCGCGACTTCTCCCCCAGGGGCGCGCGCCGCCTTGCCATGCGCCGTCCACGCAACCACAGGACCGTCCCGTATCGTCCTCCAGGCATGTTCTGGATGGTGGCCCTTCTCGCACACGACGGGCGGCAGTACGTCTATCGGGTGTACGCGCCGCGCGCGGCGCTGCCGGGCGATCTGTTCTGGGCGGCCTTCCACTGCCACGAGGAGAGCGAGGGCCCGCGCGCCTCGGACTGGTTCGACTCGGCGCAGATCTGGTGGATCGGCGGCGAGACCGCAGAACTGACGGTTCATCAGTATTGAATGTTCACGCCGCTACGGCTACGTTCCGCGACACCGAACTGCCGCACCACAACTGCCGACTGGAACGCGTGAAGGGGTGGTCCCATGGCCGAAGTCAGCGCGGAGGCACGCATCGAGGCACCGGCCGAGAAGGTGTGGGCGAAGCTCACCGACTTCGGCACGCACGGGGAGTGGAACGCCACCCACACCAACTACCCCAACGGCGGCCCGGAGAAGCTGGAGGCCGGGGCCTCCTTCGCCGAGAACATGAAGCTGATGGGCTTCCCGGCCGAGGTGACCTGGACCGTGGAGGAACTGGAGCCGGGCCGGGTCTTCGCGATCCGCGGCAAGGGCCCGATGGGCGTCAACGTCGGCACCCGCTACTCCCTCACACCGGACGGCGAGGCCACCACCGTACGGATCGACGGGGAGTTCACGGGTGCGGCCGTCTCCCTGATGGCCGGCAAGCTGAAGGACTCGGCGACGGCGGCGCTCACGGAGTCGCTGCGCAAGCTCGCGGGTCTGGTGGCCTGACCGGCGCGTTCCGTACGGGAAGGGGCCCCGCGGCGATGTGCCGCGGGGCCCCTTCCCGGGTCCGGGCCACCGGGTCAGTGCTCGTCGGCCAGGATCAGGTACAGCTTCTTGCGGGCCTCGTTGATGACGTCGACCGCCTTCTGCCGCTGCTGGGCGTCGCCGGTCTTCCAGACCTGACCGAACGCCTCCATCAGCCCGAACCCGGCCTGCCGGATCTCGTTGACGGCCTCCCAGTCGACCCCGCGCCCGGCTTCCTCCCACGGGGCGTCCGGCCCCGCCTCGGACTCCGTGCGCCCTGCGTCGGTGAGCGTGAACAGCTTCTTGCCGCCCTCGCTCTCGCTGGCGATGAGGCCCTCGTCCTCCAGCATCTGGAGGGTCGGATAGACGGAGCCGGGGCTGGGCTTCCAGGCCCCGCCACTGCGCTCGCCGATCTCCTGGATCAT
Organism: Streptomyces sp. NPDC090025; assembly: GCF_044748125.1. Classification (NCBI taxonomy): domain Bacteria; kingdom Bacillati; phylum Actinomycetota; class Actinomycetes; order Kitasatosporales; family Streptomycetaceae; genus Streptomyces; species Streptomyces sp. NPDC090025. The sequence continues at coordinate 18,219 of NZ_JBIVFL010000027.1, forward strand.
CTCGTAGCCGTGCATCGGCCGGTCCTTCAGCAGGGCCAGGATCGAGGCGCGGACATCGCCGCGCCGCGCCCGCCCGCGCCCGGGACCGCGTCCGCCGCGGCCGCCCCACGGGCCCCCACCCCACGGACCTCCGCCCCAGGAACCCGGGCCGGGTCCGAAGTTGCCGAAGGCGGCACGCCGTCCCTCGAACTCACCGCGAGGGCCGGGACCGCAGAAGCCACGGCCGTGTCCGTGCTGGTGCTCGTTCTCGTGTCCATGTGTACGCATCGCAATGCTCCTTCCATCGGGATTGATCGCTGAACTGTCGCGATGCCTCAACGATATATCGGAACAGTTCGTTAGGCAACACCCGGGCGATACCCGCGCTCCCCCGGCCGGGGGAGGAAGATCGTTCGGGCGGCCGACGCCGCCCCGCCACGGCCGCTGCGACGTTCGGAGCATGACCAGTGACGACAGGCCCCGGGCCGGCCTGACCGGTGCGCAGCGGACGGCGAAGGCGCGCGTGAGCGCCTGGTGGCGGCGATGGCGGCGATGGCCCGACCGGGCGGCCACGGCGACGGTGCTGTGGGCGGTGCTCTACGCCGGGTTCGGTCTGGTCTGCGCGCTGCGCGGGACCTCCGTGCTCGACCACGCCGGCGGCTCCTGGGCGGCCGGGCTCGGCTGGGCGGTCATGGCGGTGGGTGTCCTCGCGGCGCTCGTCGGCGGCGCGGTGGTGCGGTACGGGCTCCGCCCGGCGCTGCGGGTACTGCTCTGGATCACCTGCGGGCTGACCGGGATCATCGCGTTCAGCCTGCTGATGGACGTGGTCACACTGCTGCTCGGCCAGGGCGTGGACCACCCGGCCGCCGCCGCGAACAAGGCCCTTGCGGCCATCGGGGCGGCGCTGCTCGCGACCACGGCCCGCTCCGGCGACCGCTCCGGCGACCGGTCCGCCGACCGGCCCGGCCACCGACCCGACCACCGGCCCGCTCACCGGACCGACGGCACCGCCGCACGCGCGCCGTCCGCCGCCCCGCGGTTCGTCCGGCGCGCCGCCTGGGCCGGGACGCTGGCCTTCGTCCCGTACGCGGCGATGAAGCTGGTGTGGGCCTGGGGCGGCACGTTCGCGGGGATCACCGGTGCGCAGGTGCTCGCGGTCTCGGAGCGGAACGGCGCCTCGGGGATCTTCCTCACCCTGGAGTCCTGGGGCCTGGACCCCACCGCGCTGCTCGCCGTGCTCGGTGTCGTCCTGCTCCGGGGCCTGGTCCGCCCCTGGGGGCAGGTCTTCCCGCGCTGGACACCGTTCCTGCGCGGCCGACGGGTGCCGCGCTGGCTCCCGCTCGCCCCGGCGCTGCTCGGCGCGGCCACGCTGGCCCCGTACGGCGTGGTGGGAGCCGGATACCTGGCCCTGGCCACGGCCGACGTCGTCACGATCCGCCGCGGCGACCTTCCCACCGCGGGCGACGCCCTGCTGGTCGGCTGGATCGGCATGGCCGCCTTCGGGATCTACGGCATCGCCCTGACCGTCGCGGCCCGCTCGTACTGGCTGCGCACCCGTCCCGCCGCCCGGCCGGGCACCGCCACCGGCTGACCACCCCCGGCCCGCCGAATCGGTCCAGACATGCCGAATTGGCCTTGGCCCGCCCTTTCCCACCTGCGTTACGTTCCTGGGCATGCGGATCCGAATCGTCGACGCCTTCACCGACCGGCCCTTCTCGGGCAACCCCGCCGGAGTCCTGCTCCTGGACTCGTTCCCGGCGGACGACTGGCTCCGGCGGGTGGCCGCCGAGGTCAATCTCTCCGAGACGGCCTTCGCCCATCCCCTGCCGCCCGGCGGCCCCGCCGACTGGGCGCTGCGCTGGTTCACCCCGACCACCGAGGTCGACATGTGCGGCCACGCCACGCTGGCCACCGCGCACGTCCTGCACACCACCGGAGCCGCCACCGGCACCGTCCGGTTCGCGGCCCGCTGCGGGATCCTGTCCGCCACCGCCGAACCGGACGGCACGATCACCCTCGACTTCCCGACCTCCTCGCTCACCGCGGTCCCGGCCCCGGCGGGCCTCGCCGAGGCGCTCGGCGCGGAGCCGGTAGCCGTCCGCGACACGGCCGCCCACGTCGGCGACCTGGTGGTCGAGCTGACCGACGAGAAGGCGGTACGCGGCCTCTCGCCCGACTTCAAGGCGCTGGCCGCGCTCCCGTGCCGGGGCATCATCGCGACCGCCGCGGCCGACGACCCGTCGGGCGCCTACCAGTTCGTCTCGCGCGGCTTCTTCCCGGCGGTCGGCATCGAGGAGGACCCGGTCACCGGCAGCGCCCACACCGCGCTCGCGCCGTACTGGTCCGCCCGCTTCGGCCGCGACGAACTGACCGGCTTCCAGGGCGGCACCCGCACCGGCCTGGTCCGCACCCGGCTGCGCGGCGACCGTACTCTGCTGACGGGCCACGCGGTGACCGTGATCGACGGCGAGCTGCTCGCCTAGGTCGTGTCCGGCCGGGGCCGCCCCCGGATCCGGCTCCCGTTCACGGATTCGGCCGCCTCCTCCCCGCCGTGCTTTCCTTGACGGACACCGACCGAAAAGGCAACGCACCCATGAACAGCTCGGCCCCCACGGGAGATCCCACCGGCCTCGCCGACCTCACCGGCACCCCGCCGCTCCCGGCGGCGGAGAGCTTCGACGCCATGGAGCTGCCCGAGGCGGTCCGCACGGCGCTCGCCGCGCAGGGCGTCACCACGCCCTTCCCCATCCAGGCGGCCGCCCTGCCCAGCGCCCTCGCCGGCCGCGACGTCCTCGGCCGGGGTCGCACCGGCTCCGGCAAGACGCTCGCCTTCGGCCTGGCGCTCCTCACCCGCACCGCCGGCCGCCGCGCCGCCGCCAAGAAGCCGCTCGCCCTGGTCCTCGTACCGACCCGCGAACTGGCCCAGCAGGTCGCCGAGGCGCTCACGCCCTACGCGCGCGCCCTGGACCTGCGGCTCGCGACCGTCGTCGGCGGTCTCCAGGCCGGCCGCCAGGCCGGGGAGCTGCGTGCCGGGGCCGAGGTCCTGATCGCCACCCCCGGACGCCTCAAGGACCTCGTGGAGCGCCGGGACTGCCGGCTCGACGACGTCGCCGTCACCGTCCTCGACGAGGCCGACCAGATGGCCGACCTGGGATTCCTTCCGCAGGTGACGGAACTCCTCGACCGGGTGCCGGCCGGCGGGCAGCGGATGCTCTTCTCGGCCACCCTGGACCAGGACGTCGAGACCCTGGTCCACCGCTACCTCCAGGACCCCGTGGTGCACGCCGCCGACGCGGCCGCCGCCCCCGTGCCCACCGCCGAGCACCACGTGCTGCGCGTCCACGGCGGCGACAAGTTCGCCGTCGCGGGCGAGATCGCCACCCGCGACGGCCGCGTCCTGATGTTCCTGCACACCAAGGCATCCGTCGACCGCTTCACCCGGCAGCTCGTCGCCGCCGGGGTGCGGGCCGCCGCGCTGCACGGCGACAAGTCCCAGCCGCAGCGCACGGCCACCCTGGAGAAGTTCCGGACCGGCGCCGTCACCGTCCTGGTCGCGACCAACGTCGCCGCCCGCGGCCTGCACGTCGACGACCTCGACCTGGTCGTCAACGTCGACCCGCCCACCGACCCCAAGGACTACCTGCACCGGGCCGGCCGCACCGCCCGCGCCGGCGCCTCCGGCAGCGTCGTCACCCTCGCCCTGCCCGACCAGCGCCGCGACCTCGCCAAGCTGCTCGCCGAGGCGGGCGTCCGGGCCCGCACCGCCGACGTCCGCCCCGGGGCCGACGAGCTGCGCCACCTCACCGGTGCCAAGGCCGCGGCGGGCGCCCCCGGCGGCGAGCGGGACCGGCGCGGCGCCGCCTTCCGGGGCATGGGCACCCTCCCCGGGCGGCCCGGCCGCACCAAGAACGAGTCCCGCAAGACCGCCGACGCCCGGCGCGCGGCCGAGGCCCGCAAGGCCGCCCGCGTGCGGCGCGGCGGCGCGTAGCGCACGCCGGGCCCTAAGCGGTCGGCAGCCAGCCCACCTTGCCCGCGAGCAGCGCGTACCCGACGAACGCCACGATGTCGAGCAGCGCGTGCGCGACCACCAGCGGCCCCACCCGGCCCCAGCGCCGGTACAGCCACACGAACACCACGCCCATCACGGCGTTGCCGATGAAGCCGCCGATGCCCTGGTAGAGGTGGTACGAGCCGCGGAGCAGCGAACTGGTGGCCATCGAGGCGTTCCGGGACCAGCCCAACTGGTCCAGTCTGCGCAGCAGATAGCCGACGACGATCACTTCCTCCAGGACGGAGTTCTGGATCGCGGACAGGATCAGGACCGGGAACTTCCACCACACCTCGGGCAGCGACTCCGGCACCACGGTCAGGTTGAAGCCGCTGGCACGCGCCGCCAGGTAGAAGGCGAGCCCGGCGCTGCCGATCCCGGCGGCGACCAGGGTGCCGCGCCCGAGGTCGGGCCAGGGCCGGGTGCGGTCGAAGCCGATCGCGCGCAGTCCGCGCGTCCCGGCGCCCTCGCGCAGCAGCAGGTGCGCGACGAGGACGACCGGGACGAGCGCGGTGGCGATGCCGAACAGCTGCCAGGACAGGTCGAGCCAGGGCCGTCCGGGCGCGTACGAGCCGTTCAGCGTGGCGGCCTGCTCCTTCAGCGCGCCCGGCTTGGTCAGCGAGCCGATGAAGCTGATGAGCGCGGAGACGCCGCTGGCGCCGAGCGACAGGGCGAGCACGATGAGCGTCTCGTTGCGCAGGACGGTCCGCGAGGGCCCGTCGGGAGGCAGCGAAGCGTCCACCACTCGTTGCTCAGACACCACACCTGTCTCCCATTCCCCAGCGCTTACGGGTACGGGAACCCTACCTAGGTCGCGGGCACCCCGCCTTCGAGCCCCGGCACGGTCGCGTCGGTCCCGACCGGCCAGGTGTGCACGGGTTCGCCGGTCAGCATCAGTTCCCGGTAGCGGCGGGTGGTCGCGGCGAGTGCGGCCGGGCGGTCGAGGCCGGCGCGCAGTGCCTCGTGGAAGGTGTCGACCTGCCAGGAGGCGCCGTTCACCCGGCGGCGGCAGCGCTCCTCGATCACGCCCAGATAGAAGTCGCGGTCGCGCGGCTCGATGTGCCAGGCGTCGAGCCCGGCCGCGGCCAGCGGCAACAGCTCGTCCAGGACCAGTTTCACGGCCGGGACCGTGCCGACGCCGCCGGAGCGGCCGGGGCGCGGCCAGCGCAGTTCGGCGTCGATGCCGTGGCGGCAGGCGGTGTCGAAGTTGTGGTCGGCGTCGGCGAAGTCCATCCGCTTCCAGACCGGCCGGGACTCCTCGGCGAGCGCCCGGACCAGTCCGTAGTAGAAGGCGGCGTTGGCGACGACGTCGGTGACGGTCGGTCCGGCGGGCAGCACCCGGTTCTCCACCCTGAGGTGCGGGACGCCGTCGACCCAGCCGTACACCGGCCGGTTCCAGCGGTAGACGGTGCCGTTGTGCAGCACCAGTTCCTGGAGCTTGGGGACCCCGCCCTCGTCGAGCACCCGCAGCGGGTCCTCGTCCTCGCAGATCGGCAGCAGCGCGGGGAAGTAGCGCAGGTTCTCCTCGAAGAGGTCGTACACCGAGTCGACCCAGCGCTCGCCGAACCAGGTGCGCGGGCGCACCCCCTGGGCCTGGAGTTCGGGCGGCCGGGTGTCGGTGGCCTGGGTGAACAGCGGCGGGCGGGACTCGCGCCACAGTTCGTGCCCGAACAGGAAGGGCGCGTTGGCGCCGACGGCGATCTGCACCCCGGCGATGGCCTGGGCCGCGTTCCACAGGTTGGCGAACCGTGGCGGGGTCACCTGCAGGTGCAGCTGGACCGAGGTGCAGGCGGCCTCGGGCACGATCGAGGCGGCGGTGCACAGGAGCCGTTCGACGCCGTGGATGTCGAGCGTGAAGTCCTCGCCGCGGGCGGCCAGGATCTGGTTGTTGAGCAGCGTGTAGCGGTCGGCGACCGAGAGGTTGGAGAGCACCGCGTCGTCCTGGGTGAGGGTCGGCAGAATGCCGATCATCACCACGCCCGCGCCGGCTTCCCTGGCCTTGCGGTCGGCATATCCGAGTCCGGTGCGCAGTTCCTCCGCGAGCCGGTCGAATACGTGCCCGTCGAGCCGGTGCGGCGCGATGTTCACTTCCAGATTGAACATTCCGAGTTCGGTCTGGAAATCGGGGCTCGCGATCAGGTCGAGGACCGGCGCGTTGAGCATCCGGGGCAGCCCGTCGTCGCCCGCGAGATTGAGTTCGATCTCCACGCCCATCAGATTGCGGGGGCGGTCGAACCGCTTCTCCGCGAGCAACCGCGCGAGCGCCGCCAGGCATTGCTGGAGCTTTCGGCGATAGCGTTGCCGGTCGGACGGGCCGAACCCGTCGGCCACGACCTTCTCCCCCATCGAAGCGTCCCTCCCCGAGCACGTCGTGAGTGGGCGGCCGCCGCGACGGCCGCGCGCGTCTCGGACCATGATGCCCAATCGGCTGATCGACAACGCCTGTGCGGGCGAGGTGTGACGGGATAGTCTGGTGCGGCTTCGGCAGCTGGCAGTGACCTCAGGCAATTCGGGTCCGACATATTCCGCGGTCATATTCTCGGGGCTGTACTGGCGCACCGGGGTCATGATTCGGCCGACCCGCTCCAGCGGTGAAAGTGCAGGCGGGCGTTCCGGCGGAGGGGCGCGTTCCGGCGAATCGGCCTGGTAATACGACCGAATGACGCCTTGTCAGGAATATCGGCGACGCCTAGCGGAAACACTGTGTGAACACATGTCGTATAAACTCCGCGAACGAGGCAGAGTGTTGCGCACGCCCCCGCACGCGGGGCCCCCCGCTCTGGCCCGTCGCTGACAGCGTCGTCGTACCCGCCCACGCGCCACCGTGTCTCCTGAGTGAGAGGCGACCCATCATGCTCCGACCCTCCCCGGCCCCCGCGCCGGCCCTCCGCAGTGTCCTCGCGGCCCTCGGCTCGCCCTCGGCGGTCCGCGAGGCGCGCACACCGGCCCTGCGGACCGCGCAGGGACCGCTGAGCCCCGAACTGCCGCTGCCCGTCCATGTGCTCGCGTCCGCCGAGCACACCGGGGCCCGCCCCGGGCAGCGCCCCGCGCCGCCCGCCGGGCCGCTGCCCTCGCACACCCGGCTGACCGGCTGGCGCTTCCTGGTCCGCGACGGTGAACGGGCGATCGCCGCCGCCGACACCATGCTCACCCCGGACGGCTGGGCCTTCTCGCACTTCTTCGAGGGTCCCTATGTACTCGCCACCGAACGGGCGTTGATGCGCGCCGAGGCGCTGGCCACGCCGTACCAGCCGCGGCTGCTCTCGGTGCCGGAGCTGTACATGCTGACGCTGTGGCTGCACGCCGACACCGCGGCGGACGGCGCCTCGACCGAGCCGGGCGCGGCCGATCTGCTGGTCCCGCTGGCCCCCGCGCCGCCCGGGATCGCCGCCGACCGCCCGTACCGGATGGCCGATCTGCTGCCGGTGATCAGGACCCGCCGGACGCCGCCGCCGCTGCTCGGCTCGGCCGCCACGGCGACGGCCTGAGCGGTCCGGACCGGCCGCCGACCCGCCCCGGGGCCGCTGGGCCCCCGGGGCGCACTGCTGTCCGACGCTGCTCCCGTTCGGACTAGCCCACTATGACCACCCCGAACCCCCCGAAGGGACGGTGCGGTTGGCCTGAACCGCCCCTGCGGGTGATGCGTCTTCACAGGAGAGGACGAGCTGCCGCGAAATCCCTGCGGAACGCCGTCCGTGGGGCAAGACTGTGGACCGGAACCGAACCGACCGACGGGGGCGGCCATGCCGACGAAGAGCCGCAGCACATCCACCACGACGCAGCGAAAGAATCCATCCATGTGCCAGCACCAGCCTGCCTGTCCCATCGCGACCTCAGCCGACCGGGAGGCCGCCCGCCTCGTGGCGCACCACCCGGAACAGGGCTGGAGCCTGCTGTGCAACGGCGTCCTGCTGTTCGAGGACACCGGTGAGCTGCTGCCGGACGGACAGATCATCGCCCCGCACCGCCCGCTGACGGCGGCCGGGGTGACGACGGCGGCCTGAGCGGGCCGACGGGGAGCACCACGTACGAGGGAAACGCCGAGGGCCGGCCCGGAGAAGTTCTCCGCACCGGCCCTCATGTCGTACCCGTCGTGGGTCAGTTGTCGTACTCGTCCAGCGGCGGGCAGGAGCAGACCAGGTTCCGGTCGCCGAAGGCGCCGTCGATCCGGCGGACCGGCGGCCAGTACTTGTCCGCGGCCACCACACCGGCCGGGAAGACGGCCTCGTCCCGGCTGTAGGCGTGGTTCCACTCGCCGCCGAGCGCGGCCGCGGTGTGCGGGGCGTTGCGCAGCGGGTTGTCCTCGGCGGGCCACTCGCCGGAGCCGACCTTCTCGATCTCGCCGCGGATGGCGATCATCGTGTCGCAGAACCGGTCGATCTCGACCAGGTCCTCGGACTCGGTGGGCTCGATCATCAGCGTGCCGGCCACCGGGAACGACATGGTCGGCGCGTGGAAGCCGTAGTCGATCAGGCGCTTGGCGATGTCGTCGACGGTGACACCGGTGGCCTTGGCCAGCGGGCGCAGGTCGACGATGCACTCGTGCGCGACGAGCCCGGCCGGGCCGGTGTAGAGCACCGGGTAGTGCGGCTCCAGGCGCTTGGCGATGTAGTTCGCCGCGAGGACGGCGACCTGGGTGGCCCGCTTCAGGCCCTCGCCGCCCATCAGGCGCACGTACGACCAGGAGATCGGCAGGATGCCCGCCGAGCCCCACGGGGCCGCCGAGATCGGGCCGACGCCGGTCTCCGGGCCCGCGGTGGGCTGGAGCGGGTGGTTCGGCAGGTACGGGGCCAGGTGGGCGCGCACCGCGACCGGGCCGACACCGGGGCCGCCGCCGCCGTGCGGGATGCAGAAGGTCTTGTGCAGGTTGAGGTGCGAGACGTCGCCGCCGAAGTGGCCCGGCTTGGCGAGGCCGACCAGCGCGTTGAGGTTGGCGCCGTCGACGTACACCTGGCCGCCCGCGTCGTGCACCATGCCGCAGATCTCGGAGACGTGCTCCTCGAAGACGCCGTGCGTCGACGGGTAGGTGATCATGAGCACGGCGAGCTCGTCGCGGTACTGCTCGATCTTGGCGCGCAGGTCCTCGACGTCGACCTCGCCGTCCTCGGCGGTCTTGACGACGACGACCTTCATCCCGGCCATCACCGCGGAGGCGGCGTTGGTGCCGTGCGCGGAGGACGGGATCAGACAGACGGTGCGCTGCAGGTCGCCGTTGGCGCGGTGGTACGCGCGGACCGCGAGCAGACCGGCCAGCTCGCCCTGGGAACCGGCGTTCGGCTGGATCGACACCTTGTCGTAGCCGGTGACCTCGGCGAGGCGGTCCTCCAGCTCGGTGATCAGGGTGACGTAGCCGCGCGCCTGGTCGATCGGCGCGAAGGGGTGGATCTGGCCGAACTCGGGCCAGGTCACCGGCTCCATCTCGGTGGTCGCGTTCAGCTTCATGGTGCAGGAGCCGAGCGGGATCATGCCGCGGTCGAGCGCGTAGTCGCGGTCCGCGAGCTTGCGCAGGTAGCGCAGCATCGAGGTCTCGGAGCGGTGCGCGTGGAAGACCGGGTGGGTCAGGTAGGCGTCGGTGCGCAGCGCGTCGGCCGGCAGCCCGTCCTCGGTGACCTCGTCGAGGGCCGCGACGTCGGCGGTGGCGCCGAACGCCTCCCAGACGGCGGCGAGCTGGGCGCGGCCGGTGGTCTCGTCGCAGGACATCGACACATGGTCGGCGTCGACGCGGTGGAGGTTGACCCCGCCGTCGCGGGCGGCGGCGACGACGGCGTCGGCGCGGCCGGGGACGCGGGCGGTCAGGGTGTCGAAGAAGGCGCCCTGGGTCAGCTCGACGCCACTGGCCCTGAGCCCGGCGGCGAGGATCGCCGCGTACCGGTGGGTGCGCCGGGCGATGCCCTTGAGGCCGTCGGGGCCGTGGTAGACGGCGTACATGCCGGCCATGACGGCGAGCAGCACCTGGGCGGTGCAGATGTTGCTGGTGGCCTTCTCGCGGCGGATGTGCTGCTCGCGGGTCTGCAGGGCCAGCCGGTACGCCTTGTTGCCGTCGGCGTCGACGGAGACGCCGACCAGGCGGCCGGGCAGCGAGCGGGCGTGCTTGTCCTGGACGGCCATGTAACCGGCGTGCGGGCCGCCGAAGCCCATCGGCACGCCGAAGCGCTGGGTGGTGCCCACCGCGATGTCGGCGCCGAGCGAGCCGGGCGAGGCCAGCAGGGTCAGGGCGAGCAGGTCGGCGGCGACGGTGACGACGGCGCCGAGCTCGTGGGCCTGGTCGATGACCGGCTTGATGTCCCGGATGGCGCCGGAGGCGCCCGGGTACTGCAGCAGCACGCCGAAGACACCGCGCTCGGCGATCTCGGCGGGGATGCCGGCGGACAGGTCCGCGACGACGACCTCGACACCGGTCGGCTCGGCGCGGGTCTGGATGACCGCGACGGTCTGCGGCAGCGCGTCGGCGTCGATCAGGTAGACACCGTTCTTGACCTTGCCGACGCGGCGGGAGAGCGCCATGGCCTCGGCGGCGGCGGTGCCCTCGTCGAGCAGCGAGGCGCCGGAGGTGGGAAGGCCGGTGAGGTCGGCGACCACGGTCTGGAAGTTGAGCAGCGCTTCCAGGCGGCCCTGCGAGATCTCCGGCTGGTACGGCGTGTACGCCGTGTACCAGGCCGGGTTCTCCATGACATTGCGCAGGATGACGGGCGGCGTGAACGTGCCGTAGTAGCCGAGGCCGATCATCGGCGCGACGACCTGGTTGTGGTCGGCGAGCACGCGCAGCTCGGCGAGGACCTCGGCCTCGGTGCGGGCGGCCGGCAGGGCCAGCGCCTCGGCGTTCTTGATGACGTCCGGCACGGCGGCGGCCGTCAGCTCGTCGAGCGACCCGTAACCGACCTGGGCGAGCATCTTGGCCCGCGCCTCGGCGTCGGGTCCGATGTGCCGCTGCTCGAAGGGGATGCCCTGCTCGAGCTCGGAGAGCGGGATGCGGTTGGCGGTCATGTACGGGGGCCTCCTGGTCGTCACGACCTACGAGGGGCACCGCGGCGCGGGTGCCCGGACGGCCTCCCCCTCTGTCATCTCAACCTGAGAGCTTCACCGGCCGTGCCTCGCGGCGGACCGGCTTTCACCGTCGGTGAGGGTGGGAGCCGTCGACGCCCGCCCTGCTTTCCAGAGTGACCTCGTCCGCGCGGTACCGGGTGCCTGAGAGATTCCGGGGAGGATTTGCTCCTTCGGCGCCTCCGAAAGGTTTCTCCGGAGGACTCTCCCGCGCGGGGTTAACAGCCACAGCCAGCCTACCAGCGCGGTTCCTTCTCCCATCGCTCAAGTGGCCGACATCCCAGATGTGCACTTTTGTAGTTCTTGTAGAGCAGTTGCGACCAGTTGGAGGGACCGTGCAGACCGATATCGATCCGCGCAGCCTGATCGGCCGCAAGGCGTTCGACCGGAACGGACACAAGATCGGCACCGTGGACGAGGTGTACCTGGACGACGCGACGGGCGTCCCCGAATGGGCGGCCCTGCGCACCGGCCTCTTCAGCCGGGACGCCTTCGTCCCCCTGGAGCCCAGCGAGCTCGCCCGCGACGGCCTCCACATCCCCTACGAGCGCGCCCTCATCAAGGACGCCCCGGACTTCGGCGTCGGCCGCCACCTCTCCCCCGAGCAGGAACTCCAGCTCTACCGCCACTACAGCCTGTCCCTGCCGCCCCCGCCTCCGGACGCCTTCCACCGGGACCGGGACTTCGGCAGGCTCGCGGGCCAGGAGGACACCTGACGGGAAGACGCCGGAAGCGCGGACGGTACGGACGGTACGGGCGGTCCCGGGCGGCGCCGTCACGCGCCGGTCGCCCCGCCCTCCACCAGCGGCAGCGGGTCCGAGGGCGTCAGCTCCGGGTCGTCGACCGAGAAGGTCCGCACCCGGCCCGGCGCCGAGCCCGGCTCCTCGAAGCGCACGGTGACCCGGCCGAGGCCGCTGCCCTGCACCCAGCCGGGGCCGTGCACCACGTGCCGGACGTCATGGCCCGCCGCCCACCACCGTGCGGCGGTCGCGGCCGCCGTCTCCGGGGCGGCGGCCACGTCGGACCGGTCCTCGGCGACGGCGAGCGCGGCCGGACCCGGCCCGGCCGCCCCGGCGGCCCCTGACGGCGCAGGCTCGGGCACCTCCGCCGCTCCCGCGGCCTCCGCCGCCTGGTCCGCCGCCGCCTGGGCGAACTGCGCGAACAGATCCTCCTGCGTGTAGTCCGCGAGGCCGCTCACCCCGACCCCGAGCAGCCGCACCCCGCCCGTGGTGTCCACCAGCTCCAGGAGCCGCGTCGCCGCCTCCCGCACGACCACCGGATCGTCCGTCGGCCCGCGCAGCGTCTCGGACCGGGTCAGCGTCGAGAAGTCGTACCGCCGCACCTTCAGGACGATCGTCCGCCCCGAGTGCCCGGAGCCCCGCAGCCGCGCCACGCACCGCTCCGCGAGCCGCTCCACCTCAAGGCGGATCCGCAGCCGGTCGTGGATGTCGACGGCGAAGGTGTCCTCCACCGACACCGACTTCGCGTCCCGCTCGGCCACCACCGGACGGTCGTCGTCCCCGAGCGCCATCCGGTACAGCGAGGCCCCGTGCGAGCGCCCCAGGAGCCGTACGAGCTCGTCCTCGCCCGCCTCCACCACCTCGGCGACCGTGCTGATCCCGGCCCGCCGCAGATGCTCACCGGTCGCCGGACCGACACCCGGGATGATCCGGACCGACCGCGGCCCGAGCAGCTCCCGCTCGGTGCCCGGCTCGAACAGCACCAGACCGTCCGGCTTCGCCTCCTCGGAAGCGATCTTCGCGAGCATCTTGGTCCCGGCGAGCCCCACCGACCCGGTCAGCCCGGTCGTCGCCAGGATGTCGGCCCGCAGCCGCTCCCCGGTCGCCCGCGCGCTCGCGCTGTCGTCGGCGAGCCCACCCGCCTCCAGGTCGACAAACGCCTCGTCCAGGCTCAGCGGCTCCACCAGCGGCGACAGCGAACCGAGCAGCTCCATGACCTGCCCGCTGATCGCCCGGTAGAAGGAGAAGCGCGGCACCAGATAGGCGGCGTTCGGCGCGAGCCTGCGCGCCTGCGCCATCGGCATCGCCGAATGCACCCCGAAGCGGCGTGCCTCGTACGACGCGGTGGCGACCACCCCGCGCGGCCCGAGCCCGCCGACCACCACGGGCTTTCCGCGCAGGCTCGGCTTCGACGCCTGCTCCGCGGCGGCGAAGAAGGCATCCATGTCGAGATGCAGGATGGTGGGCGCGGCTCTCACGGTTCCGATGCTGCCCTACGCCACTGACAATCGACCCGCACGGCCGTACGAACGGCGCGTCCGGCGCCCCGCGGGCACCGACCCGGCGGGTCAGACCGCCCGGTCGCGCCGCCGCCGCGCCAGCTCGTCCGCCGGGTTGTGCCCGATCAGCGTCTCGCCGGTGTCGACCCGCTCGCCGTGCAGCTGCGAGAGCGCCGCCTCGACGTCCCGCCACACGACACCCACCGCGATGCCGAAGACGCCCTGCCCGCCCTGGAGCAGGCCGACGACCTCGTCGGGCGAGGAGCACTCGTAGACGGTGGCGCCGTCGCTCATCAGCGTCATCCGCTCCAGGTCCCGAAAGCCCCTGGCCCGCAGGTGCTGCACCGCGGCGCGGATGTTCTGCAGCGCGACCCCGGTGTCGAGGAAACGCTTGACGATCTTCAGGACGACGACGTCGCGGAAGCTGTACAGCCGCTGCGTCCCCGACCCGTACGCGGGCCGCACGCTCGGCTCCACGAGCCCGGTGCGCGCCCAGTAGTCCAGTTGGCGGTAGGTGATGCCGGCCGCCGCACAGGCCGTGGGCCCGCGGTAACCGACCGTCTCCGTCCCCGCGTCCGGCGCCGTGGCGCCCGCGCCCGGGTCCGTACCGAGGTCGCCCACACTGCCGTGAAGCGGATACGGGCCCTTCTCCCCGGGCGCACGCCCCAGGAAGCCCCCTGCCGTACCGTCGCCGCTGCTCATCACGCCGACCCTCCGTCCTTGACCTGCCCACACGAAGGTAGGCAGTCGCTCGGGGTGCGTCAACGATCGCCACACTCGGCACGCCGAGTGATAATCACCCGAAGAGTGGTTTCCCTAAAGCTCTCGCCGGGAAGGCTACTCGAATGCTCCGGCGGCGCCCGCCGAGAAGGGCCCTCCGGGCGATCGCCCGATCGGGCGACATCACCCTCCGCGACCTGCCCCGGGCCGTCTTCCGGACCGCGTGGCGACCCCGGTGGGCGCCGTGCCCGGCGGCCCGCTCGCGGGGCCTACTGGTTGCTGGTGCCGAAGTCCTCGGGCGAGATCTGGTCGAGGAACTCGCGGAACTTCTCCACCTCGTCCTCCTGCTCGTCCGGGATCGCGATCCCGGCGTCGTCGAGCACCCCGTCGCTGCCGTAGATCGGCGTCCCGGTGCGCAGCGCCAGCGCTATCGCGTCGGACGGCCGGGCACTGACCTCGACACCGCTGGCGAAGACCAGCTCGGCGTAGAAGACGCCGTCCCGCAGGTCCGTGATCCGGACCTCGGTGAGCTCCTGCCCCACGGCCTCCAGGACGTCCTTGAAGAGGTCGTGCGTCAGCGGCCTGGCGGGGGCCATGCCCTGCTGGGCGAAGGCGATCGCGGTCGCCTCACCCGGTCCGATCCAGATGGGGAGGTACCGGTCGCCTCCCACTTCACGCAGGAGCACGATCGGCTGGTTGGAGGGCATTTCCACCCGGACACCCACAACGTCGAGCTCGTTCACACAGCAACCCTAGGACGTGCCCGACCGGTTTGGGTAGTCGGGCCGCCCGAAGGCCGTCCGAAGATCACTGCAACCGGACCCCGAGCGAGGTCTGCACCAGTGCCGCGTGCAGCCGTACGGAGAGCGCGGCCAGTTCCTTCGCGGTGGCCTCCGCATGGGCCCTGGTCTGCGGGTTACGGTGCCGGCGCAGCGGTGCGACGACCTGCTCGACGAGCCCGGCCTCCCGGTCGGCGGCGGCCTTCACGGCCCGCAGGTGCCGCGGTTCGAGACCGAATCTCCCCAGATCCGCCACGAGCTTGGCGACGGTGACGGCCTCCGCGTCGTAGCCGCCGCCTTCAGTGGCGGCGATCAGCCCGTACGACTCCCATTCGGCCAGCTCGGCCTCGGACACCTCGGCGGCGGCCAGCAGCTCGGCCCGGCCGAGCCGGGCCGCCGTGGGCCGGTCCTGATCCCCGTCCCAGGGGCCGTCCAGGGCCCCTTCGAGCAGATCGCGCTGGGGTCCGGCGGGCGCGGGCAGCCGGACCTGCTCGCCCCGCGCGAGGGCGTCCAGGTGCTCGCGGATGACCTTCAGCGGGAGATAGTGGTCCCGCTGCATCCGCAGGATCGACGCGAGCCGCTCCACGTCCTGCGCGCTGAACTTCCGGTAGCCGGAGGCCGTGCGGCGGGGCTCGACGAGCCCTTCGGCCTCCAGGAACCTGATCTTGGAGATGGTCACTTCGGGAAACTCGTCGCGCAGCTGGCTCAGCACCGTGCCGATGCTGACCAGCCGTTCGCCCGCGGGGGCGGCGCCGAACCCGGCACCGCCCGTCGGTGTACGCAGCATGGACCTTCCCTGAAGGTTCTCCGGGGCGTCACACGCCCCGCTGGCTCGCGAAGAACACGAGCCGGTACTTGCCGATCTGCACCTCGTCACCGTTGGTGAGCACGACCGAGTCGATCGGCTCGCGGTTGACGTAGGTGCCGTTGAGGCTGCCGACGTCCGACACCGTGAAGGTGCCGTCGGGCTGCCGACGGAACTCGACGTGGCGGCGGGACACCGTCACGTCGTCGAGGAAGATGTCGCTCTGCGGGTGACGGCCGGCCGTGGTCAGCTCACCGTCGAGGAGGAAGCGGCTGCCCGAGTTCGGACCGCGGCGCACGATGAGCAGCGCCGAGCCGAGCGGCAGCGCCTCCACCGCGGCGATCGCCTCGGGCGACAGCGACGGAAGCTGGGTCTGACCGGTGATCTCCGCCTCGTACGCCTCGAGGCCCGAGATGGAGATCGTCGAGGTCGTCTCGGACGCCCGCTCCGGCACAGCCTGGCCGCGCAGCGGCGCGCCGCAGTGGGAGCAGAAACGGCTGTCCGCCGTGTTGCGGTGACCGCACCTCGTACACACCGGCATGGACGCGTCCTCCTGCCGCGGCTGCCCCGCGGAGGTCTGGGTCGCGTACGGGTCGGGGGTGAACCCTCCACCCGTACCTGAGGTTGATGGTTCTCCGAAACCTATGCGCGCGGCACCGGCAGGGTCAACAGTCGACGCGCCCGGTCCGCCCGGAATGTCACCGGCCTGGCCACCGACCTCGTCACGGAAGAGGGGGCGCTCGCCGCCGTCTTCCTCCACGCCCTGGGCGTGACGCGGCGCGCGATGCCTGGCGTTGCCGCCGTCCTCGCGTCCGCTCTTGCCGAACAACTTCGCAAACAACTTCACGGGCGATTCCCCTTGACCGAAACAGACCCGCCCGTGGGGCAGGACGAACCCTGACTGAACACACCTGCCGACCCGGACATCCTCACAACGTCCGTACGCTCTCGACAGTTTCCACCACGCACCACCGATGTGGTGCGGCGACCCCCCGCAAGGTCATGCCCTTGCCGCGTGACCGTCATCAGCCCCGCCTCACTGCGAGGACGACTGAGCGTAGTCAGGCCGCTTCGCGGGCCGCAAGGCATCGACCACGATCTTCCCGGAACGCTCCACCGTGGCCGTGGCCTGCTCCTTCTCCAATGTCTGAACGATGCCACCGGGGATGTTGAGCGCGGGCTCCAGATCCTCCGGCTTGCCGATGACCTTGAAGACGTACGGAGCGGCCACTCGCGTTCCATCGATCTTCATGTCGCTTCCGCTGCCGGAGAAGTAGCTGTCCGCGACCACCCGCACACCGTCGACCTGGATGGCCTCCGCGCCGGCCGCGCGCAGCTCCTGAATGGCGTCGAGCAGCATGTCCGACTCGATCGCGCCGGTCGGGTCCTTGATCGTCAGGGTGATGCCGGGCCCCTGCGCGGCGACCGTGCCGGCCAGGATGCCGAGCTGCTGCTCCTTCTCCTGGGTCTGCTTACGGGCCTCCTCGGCCTGGTCCGAGCTCGACTCCAGCTCGTTGCGCTGGGTCTCCAGGCGGGTCTTCTCGTCCTCGAGGCGCTGCGTGCGGTCGTCGAGTTCGTCGAGGATCCGGACCAGGTCCTCCTGCCGGGCGCCGCGCAGCGCGCTGTTGTCGCTGGTCGACCGCACCTGGATGGCCAGGCCGAGGCCGAGCACGAACAGCAGCACGGCGACGATGAGTTGGGCGCGGGTGATCCGCGGCGGCCACAGGCTCGCGGCGAGCCGCTGCCGGCCGCTGGTGCCGGACCCGCCCGGCGCGGCCGGGGCCGCCTGAGGCGAGGGCGGGGTCTGCGGGGCCGGTTCGGCGACCGGGGGCAGCGGCTGGGGCCGTCGGGGCGGCAGGGCGTGGTGGTGCGGCGGGCGGGGCGGCTGAGGTGCCTGGGGCGGCTGCGGTGTACCGCCGTCGCCCTCGGGCCGCTTTCCGTTCCCGTCCGCGGGAGTGCCCTCGGGCCTGCTCCCGGGCGTGTTCTCGCTGTCGTTCTCGCGCTCGTTCATCGGTGTCACGCCCGGAAGACGTGGCGCCGGATCGCGGCCGCGTTGGAGAAGATCCGGATGCCGAGGACGACGACCACACCGGTCGACAACTGCGCGCCCACGCCCAGCTTGTCGCCGAGGAAGACGATCAGCGCCGCCACGACCACGTTCGACAGGAACGACACGACGAAGACCTTGTCGACGAAGATCCCGTCGAGCATGGCCCGCAGGCCGCCGAACACCGCGTCGAGGGCGGCGACCACGGCGATCGGAAGATAGGGCTCGACCACCGCCGGAACCTCGGGCCGGACCAACAGTCCGACCACGACTCCCACGATCAGGCCCAGTACGGCGATCAAGATGTGCCCTTCCCTGTGTCGGCCGTGGCCCGCCCGGTGGCCTTCGCCGCCCCGGCTCCCCTCGGCTCTGCTGTACGTACGATCAGGCTCGGCGCGGCCGGCAGACGCACGTCGCCCTCGGCCGAGATGCTCGTACGGATCCCGAAGTTCTCCTGCAGCGCGTGCAGATACTGCCCGTCTGCGCTGTCCTGGAAGGCGGTGCTCAGCCGCCGCCCGTCACCGACCGCGAGGACCGTGTACGGCGGCACCAGTGGCTTGTTGTCGACGAGTATGGCGTCGCCCGCCGCCCGGATCGCCGACAGCGCGGTCAGCCGCTGCCCGTTGATCGCGACCGCCTCGGCGCCCGACTCCCACAGCCCGTTGACGACCCGCTGCATGTCCCGGTCGCGCACCCGGCCGGTGTCCGAGAACCCACTGCTCTCGCGCGGACCGCCGCCCCCGGTGTCGGAGGTGCCCTTGGCGTCGTCGACGACCAGCTTCACGCCGGGACCGTGCACCGGCGTCGCCCCCGAGAGGAGGGCCACCAGTTCGGCCTGGTCACCACCGTGTTGTTCGAGCGCCTTGCGCTGCCGCTCCCCCACCTCGTCACGGATCCGCTCGACGTCCTCCGCCAGCTTGTCGGCCGTGGACGTCTCCGACTCGATCCGGTCGATCAGATCCTGCCGCTCCTTCGCGACCACCGGCGCCGACACCCGCGCCTCGGCCGCGCCGAGCGTCACCACGGCCGCCGCGAGCACCAGACCGGCCGCGAGACCGAGCTTGGACCGTACGGTACGGGGCAGCCCGCCGCCCTCCGCGGCGCGGCGGGCCGAAGCCTCCGCGTAGCCGTCGTCGAGGGCGTGGTCGATCACGTTGTTCAGCAGCGACATGGACGCGTCCGGACGCGCCGGTGGCGAACCTGCTCCGGTGCTCCGGACGGGGGGCTGCTGCGACATGCCGCACATCGTCGCACGTCGTACGCCCTACCGCCGAATGGCCCCTCCGCCGGGCCGGGAGGTACCCGCGAGTACCTCCCGGCCCGCCCGCCCCACCGCGCGGCGGGGCCGCCGGGGATCCGTCAGTGACCTGCGCTGTCGACCACGGCCGACCACTCGTCGAGCAGCGCCTGGGCGGAGGCGTCGTCGGGGCCCTCGGCCCACAGATGGGTGACGGCCTCGGCCGGGTCAGGCAGCACCATCACCCAGCGCCCGTCGGTCTCCACCACCCGCACGCCGTCGGTGGTGTCCACGGACCGGTCGCCTGCCGCCTCCACCACCCGGCGCATCACCAGGCCCTTGACCGCCCACGGCGTGGGGATGTCCCGCCGCAGCACATGGGCCCGCGGAATCCGGGCGTCGATCTGGCTCAGCGTGAGCTGTGTCCGAGCGACAAGCCCGATCAGCCGCACGAAGGCCGCGGCCCCGTCGAAGACGCTGCTGAACTCGGGCACGATGAAGCCGCCGCGCCCGTCGCCGCCGAAGATCGTCGACTCCTCCCGGCCGACCCTGGTGAGGTCGTCGGGCGAGGTCGTCGTCCACTCCACCTGGGTGCCGTGGTACGCGGCGACCTGCTCGGCGATCCGGGTGGTGGTCACCGGCAGGGCGACCCGCCCGGACCGCCGCTCGGCCGCCACCAGGTCCAGCATCACCAGGAGCGCCCGGTCGTCCTCGATGATCCGGCCCCGCTCGTCGACGAGCGAGAGCCGCTCGCCCACCGGGTCGAAGCGCACCCCGAACGCGGCCCGCGCCGACGCCACGATCTCCCCGAGCCGCACCAGACCGGCTCTCCTGCTCTCCGCCGACTCGGTCGGCCGGGACTCGTCGAGCCCCGGATTGATCGTCAGCGAGTCGACCTGGAGCCGCCCGAGGAGACTGGGCAGAACGAGCCCGGCACTGCCGTTGGAGGCGTCGACGACCACCTTCAGGGACGCCTCGGCGATCCCCGAGGTGTCCACGTTGCGCAGCAGCGACCCGGTGTACGAGTCGAAGACGCTGGCCGGGAAGGACAGGTCGCCGATCTCCCCGGGGAACGCCCGCCGGTACTCCTGACGTGCGAAGACCCGGTCGAGCTTGCGCTGTCCCGCCTGCGAGAGGTCGGCGCCCCGCTCGTCGAAGAACATGATGTCGACGGAGTCCGGCACGCCGGGCGAGGTCCGCACCATGATCCCGCCCGCGGACCCGCGCGCGGTCTGCTGCCGGGCCACCGGCAGCGGTACGTTCTCCAGATCCCGTACGTCGATGGCGGCGGCCTGCAGCGCCGAGATCACCGCCCGCTTCAGGGCCCGCGCACCCCGGGAGTGGTCACGCGCCGTGGTGACGGTCGCGCCCTTCTTCAGGGTGGTCGCGTACGCCCCGGCGAGCCGTACGGCCAGCTCGGGGGTGATCTCCACGTTGAGGATGCCGGACACCCCGCGGGCCCCGAAGAGGTGGGCCTGGCCGCGGGACTCCCAGATGACGGACGTGTTGACGAAGGCGCCGGCCTCGATCGTCTTGAACGGGTAGACCCGCACATTGCCCTGCACGATCGATTCTTCACCGATCAGGCACTCGTCACCGATGACGGCCCCGTCCTCGATCCGGGCCGATCGCATCACATCGGTGTTCTTGCCGATGACGCAGCCGCGCAGATTGCTCTGCTGCCCGATGTAGACGTTGTCGTGGATGACGGCCTTGTGGAGGAAGGCACCGCTCTTGACGACCACGTTGGAGCCGATGACGGTGTGCTCGCGCACCTCGGCGTCGGCTTCCACCTTGGCGTAGTCGCCGATGTACAGCGGACCGCGCAGCACCGCGTCGGGGTGGACCTCGGCGCCCTCGGCGACCCAGACGCCCTCGGAGATCTCGAAGCCGTCGATGTCGACCTGGACCTTGCCCTCCAGGACGTCGGCCTGGGCCTTCACATAGCTCTCGTGGGTGCCGACGTCCTCCCAGTAGCCCTCGGCGACATAGCCGTAGATGGGCTTCCCGTCCTTCATCAGACGGGGGAAGACATCACCCGACCAGTCCACCGGAACGTCGGCCTCGACATAGTCGAACACCTCGGGTTCCATGACGTAGATGCCGGTGTTCACCGTGTCCGAGAAGACCTGGCCCCAGGTCGGCTTCTCCAGGAATCGTTCGACCTTTCCTTCCTCGTCGACGATCGTGATGCCGAACTCCAGCGGATTGGGCACCCGGGTCAGACAGACCGTGACGAGGGCGCCCTTCTCCTTGTGGAAGCGGATCAGATCGGTGAGGTCGAAGTCGGTGAGCGCATCCCCCGAGATGACGAGAAAGGCGTCGTCCTTCAACGCCTCCTCGGCATTCTTCACGCTCCCCGCGGTGCCGAGCGGCTTCTCCTCGTTCGCGTACGTGAGCTCCATTCCGAGCTCTTCGCCGTCCCCGAAGTAATTTCGGACGAGCGAGGCGAGAAACTGCACGGTGACGACGGTCTCGTTGAGACCGTGCCTCTTGAGCAGTCGTAGGACGTGCTCCATGATCGGCCGGTTCACCACCGGCAGCAGAGGCTTGGGCATGCTCGAGGTCATGGGGCGAAGGCGTGTGCCTTCGCCGCCGGCCATCACGACGGCCTTCATGTCGGAAGCGTCCTCCTTGAAGAGACGACGGTCCTGCCGACTTCACCAGCCCGCGCAATGGCCCCCGGGCGTCCTCATCACTGCCGGCGTCGTTGCTCGGCACTCACGGACGGGCTCGATCGGCCGCGGTATCCGCCTTCACGAGTCGACGGACCTGGACCACGTAGAGGATCCCTGCCCACCAATACAGAGTTGTACCCCATCCGGCGAAGGCCCACCCGAAAACTTCAGCGAGTGACGCCAGCCATCCGTTTCCGTCACTGAGGAGCAGCAGCGGGAAGGCGTACATCAAGTTGAATGTCGCGGCTTTCCCGAGGAAGTTCACCTGCGGCGGCGGATAGCCGTGGCGCCGGAGGATACCCACCATCACCAGGAGCATCAGCTCCCGGGCCAGAAGGACGAGAGTCAGCCACAGCGGCAGGATCTCCCGCCAGGTGAGGCCGACGAGCGTGGAAAGGATGTACAGCCGGTCGGCGGCCGGATCGAGCAGCCGGCCGAGGTTGCTGATCTGATTCCAGCGCCGTGCGAGCTTCCCGTCGAGGTAGTCGCTGACACCGCTGAACAGGAGCACGAGCAGTGCCCAGCCGTCGCTCTTGGGTCCGCCGAACTCGGGGCGGAGGATCAACCACAGGAACACGGGGACGCCGACGAGGCGAGCCATGCTGAGGATGTTGGGGATGGTGAGTACCCGGTCCGTCTGAACGCGGGTCTCCTGGACCTCCACCCGGGGGCCTCCTGTGGGAACGAGCTGACGATGTGCCCCCTGACCTTACCCTCAGCACCGCCGGGAGGCCGCACAGGGGTGTCCGGAACGCAAAAAAGCCTCAACCCCTGGACGTGGTCCAGGGGTTGAGGCTCAAAATTTGTTCGGCGGCGTCCTACTCTCCCACAGGGTCCCCCCTGCAGTACCATCGGCGCTGAAAGGCTTAGCTTCCGGGTTCGGAATGTAACCGGGCGT
>NZ_JBIVFL010000028.1:0-13363 GCF_044748125.1 Streptomyces sp. NPDC090025
CGCCTTTACGTCCGGACACCCCCACCCCCACTCCGACCCCGACCCCCTCCCGCCGGACCCCTGGCAACCGGGCCCGGGTGGGTGGGCCCCCGCCCGCTGGACGGGGAGGGTGAGGTGGGCGGGGTGGGTGGGCCCCCGCCCGCTGGACGGGGAGGGTGAGGGTGGACTGGGGGCGTCCGCCGGAGGGAGAGGTGGGGGTGGAGGGGGTTAGAGAGTCAGGAATGCCTTCACCGTTTGTTCCAGGAGCTGCGCGCCGTCCCGTGACCACAGCTCCTCGTTGAAGAGCTCCACCTCGATCGGGCCCGTGTAGCCCACGTCGTCCAGCAGTTTCGACCAGGCCGTGAGGTCGATCGAGCCGGTGCCCAGTTGGGCTCGGCCGTTCAGGACGCCCGCCGGGAGGGGGGTGGTCCAGTCGGCGAGTTGGAAGGAGTGGATGCGGCCGGTGGCGGCGGCGCGGGCCACGGCCGACGGGGCGCGGTCGTCCCACCACAGGTGGTAGGTGTCGACGACCACGCCCACCTGCTCGGGCGGGAAGCCTTCGGCGATGTCCAGGGCCTGGTCGAGGGTCGATACGGCGCAGCGGTCGGCCGCGAACATCGGGTGGAGCGGTTCGATCGCCAGCCTGACCCCGTGGTCCCCCGCGTACGGGGCGAGGGCGGCCACTCCGTCCGCGATGCGGGCACGGGCGGCGGCCAGGTCGCGGCTCCCCGTGGGCAGCCCGCCCGAGACCAGGACCAGGGTGTCCGTGCCGAGGGCGGCCGCCTCGTCGATCGCCGCGCGGTTGGCCTCCTGCCAGCCGGCGGAGGTGAAGAAGCCGCCCCGGCACAGGGTGCTGACGGTCAGCCCCGCGTCCCGCACCAGCGCGGCCGCCGCCTCGACCCCGTACGCGCGTACCGGTTCCCGCCACAGCCCCACCGCCGGGACGCCGAGCCGCACGCAGTGGGCGACCAGGTCGGGGAGGCCGAGCTGGCGGACGGTCATCTGGTTGACGGAGCAGCGGTCGAGGTTCATCGGGAGACTCCGTACACCGTGAGGAGCGACCGCATCCGGGCCTCGGCGCGCTCCGGGTCGGGGAACAGGCCGAGCCCGTCGGCCAGTTCGTACGCGCGGGCCAGGTGCGGCAGCGAACGGGCCGACTGCAGACCGCCCACCATCGTGAAATGCTCCTGGTGGCCCGCCAGCCAGGCGAGCAGCACAACTCCCGTCTTGTAGAAGCGGGTCGGCGCGGCGAAGAGGTGCCGGGCCAGCGGGACCGTCGGGTCGAGCACCGACCGGAACCCGGCCGGGTCGCCCGCGTCCAGCGCCCGTACCGCCGTCGCCGCCAGCGGGGCCAGCGGGTCGAACACTCCGAGCAGCGCGTGGCTGAAGCCGTGCCCGTCGCCCTCGATCAGCTCCGGGTAGTGGAAGTCGTCCCCCGTGTAGCAGCGCACCCCGCGCGGCAGCGCGCGGCGCACGGCGATCTCGCGGTCCGCGTCCAGGAGCGAGATCTTGACGCCGTCCACCTTGGTGGCGTGTGCCGCGATCAGTTCGAGGAACGTCGCGGTGGCCTGGTCCAGGTCCCGCGAGCCCCAGTAGCCCGCGAGCGCCGGATCGAACATCGGGCCCAGCCAGTGCAGCACCACCGGCTCCGCCGCCTGCCGCAGCAGATCGCCGTAGACGTCGAGATAGTCCTCCGGGCCGCGCGCCACCGCCGCCAGCGCCCGCGAGGCCATCAGCACGGCCTGCGCCCCCGCCTCCTCGACGAGGGCGAGCTGCTCCTCGTACGCCCGTTTGATGTCTATGAGTGCGCCCGGCCCGGAGTCCGGCAGGGGCATGGGGAGTTGGTCGGTGCCCACGCCGCAGGCGATCCGGCCGCCGACCGTCCGCGCCTCCGCCGCGCTCCGCCTGATCAGCTCGGCCGCCGTCGGCCAGTCCAGGCCCATCCCGCGCTGCGCCGTGTCCATCGCCTCCGCCACGCCAAGGCCGTGCGCCCACAGGTGGCGCCGGAACGCGAGCGTCGCGTCCCAGTCGATCGCGACGGGGCCGTGAGGGGTGTTGGCGTCCGCCACGTCCGCGTACGGGTCCGCGACCACGTGCGCCGCCGCCAGGACGGTACGGGAGAGGAGTGCCCCTTCCCGCGGGTGGGCGGGCCGCCCGTCCGGACCCGTCGACGGGCCCGATGGCTGCTCCTTCGGTACGAGTCCGTCCCCCACGCGCGCGTGCGGGGTGCCGGAAGCCCGAGGGGCCGGTGCCTGCGCCCTTTCCTGCGGTACGCGCGCGTGCGGGGCCCCGGAGGGCTGCGGGGCCAGGGGGCCGGACACCTCCTGCGGTGCGCCCCGCTCGTACCGGCGGACTCCCCCGTCCTCCTGTGGCAGCCGGATCACAGCGCCACCTCCGGGACCTCGATGCGGCGGCCCTCCGCCGCCGACCGCAGCCCCAGTTCCGCCAGTTGGACGCCGCGCGCCCCCGCGAGCAGATCCCAGTGGTACGGCTCACCGAGCACCACATGGCGCAGGAACAGCTCCCACTGCGCCTTGAAGCCGTTGTCGAAGTCGGCGTTGTCCGGCACCTCCTGCCACTGGTCGCGGAAACCGGGGCCGGTGCCGAGCGGCAGGTCCGGGTTCCAGACCGGCTTCGGGGTGGCCGCGCGGGGCTGGACGCGGCAGCCGCGCAGGCCCGCGACGGCCGAGCCGTGGGTGCCGTCGACCTGGAACTCGACGAGTTCGTCGCGGTGCACCCGGACCGCCCAGGAGGAGTTGATCTGGGCCACCGCCCCGCCCTCCAGCTGGAAGATGCCGTAGGCCGCGTCGTCGGCGGTCGCCTCGTACGGCTTCCCCCGCTCGTCCCAGCGGCGCGGGATGTGGGTGGCGACCTGGGCGGTGACCGAGGTGACCCGGCCGAACAGCTCGTGGAGCACGTACTCCCAGTGCGGGAACATGTCGACGACGATCCCGCCGCCGTCCTCGGCCCGGTAGTTCCAGCTCGGGCGCTGCGCCTCCTGCCAGTCGCCCTCGAAGACCCAGTAGCCGAACTCGCCCCGTACGGACAGGATCTCGCCGAAGAAACCGCCGTCGATCAGCCGCTTCAGCTTCCGCAGGCCCGGCAGGAACAGCTTGTCCTGGACCACGCCGTGCCGGACGCCCCTCGCCTCCGCGAGCCGGGCGAGCGCGAGGGCGCCGGCCAGGTCGGTGGCGGTCGGCTTCTCGGTGTAGACGTGCTTGCCCGCCTCGATCGCCCGGGTCAGCGCGGCCACCCGGGCCGAGGTGACCTGGGCATCGAAGTAGATCTCGATGGAGTCGTCGGCGAGGACCGCGTCGAGATCGGTCGACCACTCACTGAGTCCGTGCTGTTCGGCGAGGGCCCGCAGGGCGGGTTCGCGGCGGCCGATGAGGACGGGTTCCGGCCAGAGCGTCGTGCCGTCGCCGAGGTCGAGACCGCCCTGCTCGCGCAGCGCGAGGATCGAGCGGACCAGATGCTGGCGATGGCCCATGCGTCCGGTGACGCCGTTCATGGCGATGCGGACGGTTCTGCGTGTCACGGGGGTCTCCTCCAGGCGAGACGGTGAGACGGCACGGGGTGGAGCAGAGAGGGGGCAGGGGGGCGGAACAGGTCGCGAGATGGCGACGGAAAGCGCTTTCTACAGCGGAGGACGCTAGCCTGCCGAGAACACCGCCGACAAGGGCCCTGGAGGTAGTACGCGATGACCGTCACCCTGGCGGACGTGGCAGCCCGCGCACAGGTCTCGCCCGCGACCGTCTCCCGCGTCCTGAACGGCAACTACCCGGTCGCCGCGGCCACTCGGGAGCGGGTGATCCAGGCGGTGGAGGAGCTCGACTACGTGCCCAACGGCCCCGCGAGCTCGCTCGCCGCCGCCACCTCGGACCTGGTCGGCATCCTCGTCAACGACATCGCCGACCCGTTCTTCGGGATCATGGCGGGCGCGACGCAGGGAGCGATGGGCGAGGGCGGCACCGGGCGCGGCGAGAAGCTCGCCGTGGTGTGCAACACCGGCGGCTCGCCCGAGCGCGAGCTGATGTATCTGACCCTGCTCCAGCGGCAGCGGGCCGCCGCCGTGGTCCTCACCGGCGGCTCCCTGGAGGACCCCGAGCACCTGGCGGCGGTCACGGCGAAGCTGGCGCGGCTCACCGAGGCCGGGACCCGGGTGGTGCTGTGCGGGCGGCCCCCGCTGCCCGGCGCCGCCGCCGCGACCCTCGCCTTCGACAACCGCACCGGCGGCCGGCTGCTGACCGAGCATCTGCTCGCGCTCGGCCACCGCCGGATCGGTTACGTCGCCGGGCCGGAGAACCGGACCACCACCCGGCACCGCCTCGAGGGCCATCGCGCGGCCCTCGCGGCGGCCGGGGTCGCCGAGGGGCCGACCACCCACGGCGGTTACGACCGCGCCGCCGGACTCGTCGCCGCGAATGAACTCCTGCGTATGGACCCTGAGTTGACCGCTGTCGTCGCCGCCAACGACACCGTGGCGCTCGGCGTCTGCGCCGCCCTGCGCGAGCGCGGTCTGAGCATCCCCGGCGACGTCTCGGTGGCCGGTTTCGACGACCTGCCGTGCGCCGTCGACGCGGTGCCCGCGCTCACCACCGTACGGCTGCCGCTGCACGAGGCGGGCGCGCGGGCCGGACGCCTCGCGCTCGGCACCGAGGCGGCGCCGCCGGACGGTCTCGCGACGATCCCGGCCGAGCTTGTCGTACGGGGCTCGACGGCGCCGCCCCGGGCGTGAGGCCCCCGGTACCGGGGTGCCGCGATACAGCGGTGCCGCCGCCGGGCCGGGTCCTGGGGGACGGGCCGGTCCGCGAGCGGGGCGCGATCTGGCAGACCCGGGTCACCGGGGACCCGGGTCACCGGGTCAGAGCGACACGCAGCCCCGGTAGTCGTCGCGGACGCAATCCTCCTGGTAGCCGACGGCCGCGAACGTCAGGCAGCCGAAGGCCAGCAGCAGCAGGTGGACGCAGAGCAGGATCCACGAGAACGTCCGGTGGGCACCCAGGTCGGGGCTCCGGCCGGGCAGCCAGCGCGGCAGCACCGCCAGCGCTCCGGTGAGCGCCACCGCGACGACTCCCGCCGCCGCCCAGCGTCCGTGCGTCCACTCCTGGCCGTTCACGGCATCGATCGCCGACGACATGCACCAGAAGGCCGCCACCACCAGGACTGCGCCGACGGCCAGTCGGACTCCATGGAGGGCGCGGGCCCGCGGCGTCAACGGCACCCATGGCCCCGCCGGAGTGACGCCCGTCGGAGCGACGCCCACCGGAACGAAGGGCCGTTGCCCGGCCCCGGCCGCGCCTCCGGCCGACCCCGCCGGTGCGGTCGGTGCGGTCGGGGAGACCGGTGCCGTCGCTGTGGTCGGTGCGGCGACTGGGGTCGGTGCGGTCACCGTGCTCGGTGCGGTCGCTGTGGCGACTGCGGTCGGCGCGGTCACCATGCTCGGTGGGGCGGCCGCGGCCGCGCGCAATGCCGCCCGCATCGCCCCGGCGTCCGGGTAGCGGTCCTCCGGCCTCACCGCCAGGGCGCGGGCGAGCACCGGGTCGAGTGCGGGGCCACCGCCGATCCCGTACGAGGCGAGCGTCGGCAGCCGCTCCTGCTGCTGGATGCTGATCGCGTAGGAGTCGGGGCCGTCGAACAGCGGGCGGCCCGTGACGAGTTCGAAGAGCACCACCGCCACCGCGTAGAGGTCGCACCGACCGTCGAGGTCGGGTGCGCCCCTGAGCTGTTCCGGCGCCATGTACGGCGCCGTGCCGACCATCATGTGGGCGCCGGTCAGAGCGGTGCGGGTGAGGGCGCGGGCGATGCCGAAGTCCGTCACCTTGGCGACGCCGCCCGGGGCCAGCAGGATGTTGGCGGGCTTGATGTCGCGGTGCACCAGGCCCCGCCCGTGGCTGGCTTCGAGAGCGGAAAGGACCTGGTCGGCGAGCCGGATCGCCTGCGGCACGGGCAGCCGCCCGTCGGCCCGCAGGTGTTTCTCCAGCGAGGGCCCCCGGACGAGTTCCATGACGAAGTACGGGACCGGCGGCCCGTCCGGCCGTGGCTCCTCGCCGACGTCGTGCACGGCGACCACGTGCGGATGGCCGAGCGCGGCCATCGCCTGCGCCTCGCGCTCGAAGCGCCGTACGAAGTCCGGGTCGAGCACCCGTGACGGCAGGATCGTCTTGACCGCGACGGGCCGGTCGAGTCTGAGGTCGTGGGCCCGGTAGACCTGGGCCATTCCACCGCTGTCGAGCGGTCCGTCGATGCGGTAGCGCCCTCCGGCCAGCGTCGCGCCGACATCGAACAAGTCCCCCATGGCGACGATCGTACGAGCGGGCGGGCGCGGAGGACCGTCGGCGGTCCTCCACAAGCGGAGTCCGCGCTACAGCCCGCCCAGGCCCGTCGCCTCCAGGACGGCCGCCACCGTCTCCTCGGCCGTCTGGTCCGCGTTGTCGATCCACACCCCGTCCCCCGCCAGTTCGGCGCGCATCGCCCCGTCCAGCCAGCCCCAGTCGGTGGTGAGGCGCTTGTCGCGGGCGTTGTTGCGTTCCCATGCCTTCGCCGGGCCGGGGGCGAGGACCACCACGTGCAGCGGGGTGTTCCTCAACTCGGCCCGGTAGAAGTCGAGGTGGGAGCGGCGGACCACCACGTCGTCGATGACCGGCAGGAAGCCCGCGGCGGCGAAGCTGTCGGCGAGGAGGCAGGCGTTGCGGGCGCGCAGCAGGATCTGCCGGTCGGCCTCGGGGTCACCGTCCGGGGTGGGCCAGTGGCCGCCGCTGACGATGAGCTCCTGGAGCTTGTCGACCTCGATCCGGGCGGCCCGTGCGGACCGGGCCGCGATCGCCGCCGCCACGGTGCTCTTGCCGCTGCCGGGGATGCCGACGACGAGGAGGGCGCCGGGCGCGGGGCGGAGGCTGTCGACGGTGATGTTCTCGAAGGTCATGCACGCTCTTTCGGACGGGGTTCGCCGGCCATCGGCGCGGAGGCCGGGACCGGCACGGACGTCGGCACGGACGTCGGCATCGGCGCCGTGACCGGTACGGACACCGGCACGGTAGCCGGGGGCGTCGGCCGCCGCCTTCGGATGTTCAGCGAGGCCAGTGCCACCCCGCCGACCAGGAGGGCCGCCGCGCCCCAGCGCAGCGGGGTCACCGACTCGCCGAGGAAGAGCGCGGCGGACGACATCCCGAAGACCGGGACGAGCAGCGAGAACGGGGCCACCGAGGACGCCGGGTGGCGGCGCAGCAGCCAGCCCCAGGCGCCGAAGCCGAAGACGGTGGTGATCCAGGCGACGTAGACGACGACACCGATGCCCGTCGCGTCGAGCGAGCGCAGCGCGGCCAGGTCCCGCTCGGGGCCCTCTACGAGCAACGACAGGGCGAGCAGCGGGAGTACGGGCACGGTGCTCACCCAGACCATGAAGTTGAGCGCGTCCGGCGGCGCGGCCTTGCGGGTGAGAACGTTGGAGACGCCCCAACAGACGGCGGCCGCGATCAGCAGGGCGAAGCCGACGAACGAGCCCGACGCCCCGCCCGATGACGCCTCGTCGAGCGCGGCGACGCCGATCCCGGCGAGGGCGACGCCCATGCCGACGAGCTGGACCCGGCCGGGGCGTTCGCCGAGCGCGAGGAAGGCGAAGAGCGCCGTGAACACGGCCTGGATCTGCAGCACCAGGGAGGACAGACCGGCCGGGGCGCCGAGGCTCATGCCGGTGAAGAGCAGCCCGAACTTGGCGACGCCGAGGGCGAGTCCGACCCCGAGCACCCACTTCCACGCCACCTTCGGGCGGCCGACGAAGAAGACCGCGGGCAGCGCGGCGACCAGGAACCGGAGGGCGGAGAACAGCAGCGGCGGGAAGTGGTCGAGGCCGATCTCGATGACGACGAAGTTGACGCCCCAGACGGCGGCGACCAGGGCGGCGAGGGCTACATGAGCGGGGCGCATACGTCGAGGATCACCCGACGTGACCATGTAGCACCAGCACGGATTCCTTCATGGTTGGATGAAGCACTGCTGCATTGTCACCCCTCTCCCTCCTTGGGCCCCGGAGGTCTTCGTGCTCGATCTCGGACGCCTGCGGGCGCTGCACGCCGTCGCCGTGCACGGCACGGTCGGCGCGGCGGCCACCGCCCTCGGCTACACCCCGTCCGCCGTCTCGCAGCAGATCGCCAAGCTGGAGCGGGAGACCCGCACCACGCTGCTCGAACGCAGCGGTCGCGGGGTGCGGCTCACCGACGAGGCCCGGCAGCTCGCCGACACCGCCGAGCGGCTGCTCGCACTGGTCGAGGAGGCCGAGGTCGGGCTCGAAGCGCGGCGCGGGCTGCCCGCCGGGCGGCTGCGGATCGGCTGCTTCGCCAGCGCGGCGCGCGGTCTGATGCCCCGGGTGCTCGCCGATCTGGCCCGCCGCCATCCCGCGCTCGACGCCCGGCTCACCGAGGTCGACCCGCACCTCTCGGTGGACCTGGTGGCGCGCGGGGTGCTCGACCTGGCGGTCGCGCACGACTGGGACATCGCCGAGCTGCCCGTACCGGAGGGGGTGGAGCAGGCGGCGATCGGGGACGACGGGTGCGACATCCTGGTGCCCAGGGCGCATCCGCTGGCCGGGCGGGACGGGGTGCGCCGGGAGGAGCTGAGCCAGGAGCGGTGGATCACCCAGCCGCCCGGCACGGTGTGTCACGACTGGCTGATGCGGACGCTGCGGGCCACCGGGTACGAGCCGCTGATCGCCCATCAGGCCGAGGAGAACCACACCCAGGTGGCCCTGGTGGCGGCCGGGCTCGGCATCGCGCTGGTGCCCCGGCTCGGGCGCGGGACGCTGCCGCCCGAGGTGGTGCCGCTGCGGCTCGATCCGATCCCGGTGCGGCGGCTGTGGGCGCTGTGGCGGTCGGGGGCGGCGCGGCGGCCTGCGATCACGGAGACGGTACGGACCCTGTGCGCGACCTGGCCGGACGTCGCGGCGATCGAGGGCTGAGCGCCCCGGCTCGAGTCGGCACGAGTCGGCGCGGGGTAGGGCCTGGGCGCGGCGCGGGGCGGGCACGGAGTGGGGTCCGGGGTCCGGCGCGGGGCGGGGCACGGGAGAACGGTTTCTGCGCGGATCCTTGACCTGGCAGTTAGTTTCCGGATATCCGTGACACCTTGGAAGTTTCCTTCACTCCGCCCTCCTCTCCCTTCTCCCTCTCCTCGTGAACGGCCGGAAGGAGCAGCAGTGCCCCACCCCTCCTCCCCCTCCCGACGCACCGTCCTCACCGTGACCGCGGCCTCGGCCGCCGCCGCCATGACCGGCGCGACCGCGCCCGCCGCCCTCGCCCACGACCGCGACCGCGACCGCGACGATCACCGGCACGACGACCGCGCGCTCATCGCCCTCATCTCCCGGATGTCCCTGGAGGAGAAGGTCGGCCAGGTCTTCGTGACCCGTTGCTACGGGCATTCCGCCACCGCGCCGGACCAGCAGGACGTCGACGCCAACCTCCGCGACTTCGGCGTCCGCAACGCCGCCGAGCTGATCGAGCGCTACCACGTCGGCGGGATCATCTACTTCGCGTGGGCGCACAACACCCGCTCCCCGCACCAGATCGCCGACCTCTCCAACGGCATCCAGCGGGCCGGGCTCGCCCAGGCCACCGGACTGCCGCTGCTCGTCTCCACCGACCAGGAGCACGGCATCGTCTGCCGGGTCGGCGAGCCCGCCACCCTGCTGCCCGGCGCGATGGCGCTCGGCGCGGGCGGCTCGGCCGCCGACGCGCACCAGGCGGCGGTGCTCGCGGGCGGCGAGCTCGCGGCGCTCGGCATCCGGCAGAACTACGCCCCGGTCGCCGACGTGAACGTCAACCCGGCCAACCCGGTGATCGGCGTGCGGTCCTTCGGTTCCGACCCCGCGGCCGTGGCCACGATGGTCGCCGCGCAGGTCAAGGGCTATCAGCGGGGCGGGGTCGCGGCGACCGCCAAGCACTTCCCCGGGCACGGCGACACGGCCGTCGACAGCCATGTCGGCCTGCCGACGGTGACCCACACCCAGGCCCAGTGGGAGGCTGTCGACGCGCCGCCGTTCCGGGCGGCGATCGCCGCCGGGATCGACTCGATCATGACCGCGCACATCGTGCTGCCCGCCTTCGACCCGAGCGGCGACCCGGCGACCCTGTCCCACCCGATCCTCACCGGCCTGCTGCGCGAACGCCTCGGCTACGACGGCGTGGTGGTCACCGACGCGCTCGACATGCAGGGCGTGCGGACCAAGTACGGCGACGACCGGGCGCCGGTGCTCGCGCTCAAGGCGGGCGTGGACCAGCTCCTGAACGCGCCGGACCTGCCGCTGGCCTGGAACGCGGTCCTGGCCGCCGTGCGCGGCGGGGAGCTGACCGAGGCCCGGCTCGACGAGTCGGTGCTGCGGATCCTGCGGCTGAAGGCCCGCCTCGGCCTGTTCGAGGACCCGTACGTCGATGAGGCCGAGGTCGACCGGGTGGTCGGCACCCGGGCGCATCTCGCCCGCGCCGACCGGATCGCCGAACGGACCACCACCCTCCTGGTCAACGAGGACGGTTTCCTGCCGGTCGGCAGGCGCCGCCACGGCAAGGTGCTCGTGGTGGGCGCCGATCCGGCGTCGCCGTCCGGCACCACCGGCCCGCCGACCACCACCCTGGCCGGTGCCCTGACCGAACTCGGCTTCACGGCGCGGGCGTTGTCCACCGGCATCGCGCCGACCGACGCGCTGATCGAGCAGGCGGTGGCGGCGGCCGCCGGTCAGGACCTGGTCGTGGTCGGCACGTACAACCTGTCGGCCACCAGCCCGCAGCGCACCCTGCTGGCGCGGCTCGTCGCGACCGGGGTGCCGGTGGTGACGATCGCGCTGCGCAATCCGTACGACGTGGCCTGGACGTCCGGGCAGCGCGCCACGCTCGCCGCGTACTCCTGGACCGATGTCGAACTCCGGGCCGCCGTACGGGTGCTGGCGGGCCGGGCGGAGCCGCGCGGGAAGCTGCCGGTGCCGGTGCAGCGCGCGGACGACCCGACGCGGGTGCTCTATCCGGTGGGTCACGGCCTGCGCTATCGCCGCTGAGCCGCCGGGCCAAGGAAAACAGCCCCGGCCCCCGGCCGCTCCTCTTCCGAGGGCAGCCGGGGGCCGGGGCCGTTGTGTCAGCCCTCGTCAGGGGCGGATGCCGTGCTCGCGGGTCGCGTCCTCGTCGACCGTGCGGTCGATCCGGGCGTCGAAGCGGGCCAGCGGCTTCGCCGCCTGCACGGCGGGGGCGGGCACGCCCGCCCAGGCGAGGATGCGGGCGGTGGCGTTGGCCTGCTCGGCGGGGACCAGACCGGCCACGTTGGCGCCGTGGTTGGCGCCCGGCGCGTAGTAGACGTAGCTGTCCTTCGCGCCCTTGCCGAGGCGGAACGGCTCGGCGCCCCACGGGTCGTCGCCGCCGTACACGAACAGCATCCGGTTCGCGTTGTGCCGGACCCAGCTGTCGACGTCGCGCATCACCCACGGCTTGAAGTGCATCGGGATCTCCCGCGGCACGAAGTTGCGGGCGGGCTGGTAGCCGTACCGGCTCAGGCCCTTGAGGTGCGGCTGCTTGATGGTGGGCGAGCCCAGCTCGGTGGCGGCCTGGTAGTAGTACGGGGTGTAGCCCTCAAGGCCCTGGTCGGTGTACGCGGCCCAGCCGGAGTAGGCGTCGATCGTCTCGTAGACGGTGTCGTCGCTGGCGGTCGCCGCGTCCGGGATCTGGTCGCAGACGCTCTCGCCGTAGTACTGCCGGAAGCCCCAGACGAAGTCGAGGACGACGGCCTCGAACGCCTTGTCCAGGGTGCCGACCGTGTTGAAGGTGGCGCCCTCGGCGTTCGCCCAGTCGGCGTACTTCTTCTCCAGCGGCCCGCGGCGCAGCAGCGCCTCGCGCTGCATGTTGTTCAGGCGGTCGCGGCACTCCTTGGTGCCGACCTTCTCGAAGAAGCGGTCGTAGGCCGAGTCCTCGTTGTTGACGACGTCGTTGGGCGCCACGTAGGCGACGACGCCGTCCATGTCCTTGGGGTAGAAGCGCTCGTAGTAGGTGGCGGTCATGCCGCCCTTGGAGGCGCCGGTGGACAGCCACTTCTTGCCGTAGATCTTCTTCAGCGCCGTGAAGATGCGGTGCTGGTCGCTGGCGGCCTGCCAGATGTCGAGCTTGGACCAGTCGGCGGGCTGCGGCCGGGACGGCGTGAAGAAGCGGTACTCCATGGATATCTGGTTGCCGTCGACGATCCGGGTCGGCTCGCTGCGGCTGGGGGCGGTGCTCAGGCCGTAGCCGCTGGTGCGGAAGACGGTCGGGCGCTCGGTGTCCTTGTGGAGGACGGAGATGCGCTGCTGGAAGGTGCCGGCCCACGGGCGCCGGTGGTCGACCGGCTGCTCGTAGTTGAGGACGAAGAAGCGGTATCCGGCGTACGGCTTCTCCTCGATGAGGCTCATCCCGGGTATCGCGAGCAGCCGGTCCTTGATGTCCGCGGTCTGCGGATCGGCGGCGGTCGCGGCGGCCAGGCCGGCCCGGCCGGTCTCCGCCCGGGCTGCCGGATCCGCGGCGGTGGCCACTCCGGTGGAGCCCACGGTGCCTATCAGCACCGAGAGCGACAGCAGCCATCTGAGCGACTTGCGCATGCGCACTCCCCTTGGTTCGCAACGGTGTCGCGAACCTAGCGGGGTGAACGTGCGGACCGCCAGACCTGGTTGAGCCTTACCTATGGCTCAGCACAGGATCCAGCCGGTCGCCGTGGACCGCCCGTCGACGGTGGCTCCGGCGCGCACGCAGCGGTTGAGGGCGTGCACGGTGACGGGCCCGGTCTGCCGCGCGTACCGGCCCTCGTTGACCGCCGGACGGCCGCCGCGCGGCTGGAGCGACACCTTCATCGGGCGCGGCGGGCCGGTCCGCTTCGCCACCGCGAGCGCGCACACATAGGCGCGG
This sequence comes from Streptomyces sp. NPDC090025, assembly GCF_044748125.1. Classification (NCBI taxonomy): domain Bacteria; kingdom Bacillati; phylum Actinomycetota; class Actinomycetes; order Kitasatosporales; family Streptomycetaceae; genus Streptomyces; species Streptomyces sp. NPDC090025. The sequence continues at coordinate 12,882 of NZ_JBIVFL010000028.1, forward strand.
GTGCGGTAGAGCCGCAGCTCGCCGGTGGCGAAGCCGACCGTCCTGGTCGGCCGCCCGGCGCACACGGAGGCGGCGTCGGCGGTGCCGACCGACGGCCCGGCGACCAGCGTCAGACCGAGGGCGATGCCCAGGACGAGGGTGTACGCGGCGAGCCGCCGGACACCCTTCCGCACCGTTCCGCCGTACCCGCGCACGCTCGCCCTCCCCGCTCTCGCCGTACACGCGTACGACGCGGCGGGGGCCGTTTCGGTTTCACCGTCGCGAACGGCGGTCCGGGCGGGTGGGTGCCGGGTGCGGGTTGCGGTCTCGTCGGTGGTGCGGGGGTCGGGGTGGGTGGGCCCCCGTCCCGCCTTCGGGGAAGGGAGGGTGGGCCGGGGCGGGTAGGCCCTAGGTGTATTGCCCTGTGAGGTTGGGGACGCGGCTGGCGGGTGGTTTGCCTGTGAGTGCGGTGTGTCCGCGGTGGTGATTGTAGGTGTGCAGCC
>NZ_JBIVFL010000029.1:0-5987 GCF_044748125.1 Streptomyces sp. NPDC090025
GGGGTGCCGGGGGGGGGGGGGGGGCGCCCGGGGGGCGCGCCCCCCCCCCCCCCCCCCCCCCCCCCCCACGGAGGCCCCGACCCCCGCACCAGACACCGGACCGCACCCCACAACCCGCACCCGGCACCCACCCGCACCGAGGACCTCATGACCCACGACCACGACCTCGTCCTGCGCCCCACCCCCGCCCAGACCGCCGCCGCCCTCAACCCCCCCACCGGCCGCACCGGCGGCGACCTCGTCATAGAAACCCTCACCGGCCTCGGCGCCACCACCGTCTTCGGCCTCCCCGGCCAGCACGCCCTCGGCATGTTCGACGCCCTGCGCCGCTCCGACCTCCGCTACGTCGGCCTCCGCGTCGAGAACAACGCGGGCTTCGCCGCCGACGCCTACGGCCGCATCACCGGCGAGGCCGCCCCCCTCCTCCTCTCCACCGGACCAGGCGCCCTGATGTCGCTGGCGGCGCTCCAGGAGGCGGCGGCGGCGTCGGCGCCGGTCCTGGCGATCGGCAGCCAGGTCCCGACGGCGGGTCTCGGCGGCGGCCGGCACGGCTATCTGCACGAGCTGCGCGACCAGCAGGCGTCGTTCCGTGACGTGGTGAAGTCGGTGCACACGGTCCGTACCCACTCGCAGATCCCGTCGGCGATCGCCGCCGCGTGGGAGTCGGCGCTGACGGCGCCGCACGGCCCGGTGTGGGTGGAGATCCCGCAGGACGTACTGCTCGCGGAGACGAGCCTGCCGGTGGTGACGGCGATGGACGCGACGCCGGAGGAGGTCGTGCCGAGGCCGGAGCTGACGGCGGTGGCGGCGGATCTGCTGGCGCGCGCCGAGCGGCCGGTGATCATCGCGGGCGGTGGGGTGGTCAGGGCCGACGCGTCGGGGAAGCTGCTGGCGCTGGCGGAGCGGATCGCGGCGCCGGTGGTGACGACGTTCGGCGGCAAGGGGGCGTTCCCGTGGGAGCACCCGCTGTCGTTGCAGTCGTGGCTGGAGGACCGGCACACGACGGACTTCCTGGAGGACGCGGACGTCCTGCTGGTGGTGGGTTCGGGGCTCGGTGAGCTGTCGTCGAACTATCACACGTTCGCGCCGCGCGGCCGGGTGATCCAGATCGAGGCGGACGCGGGGAAGCTGGAGTCGAACCACCCGGCGCTCGGTGTCCACGCGGACGCCCGGCTCGCCCTGCAGGCGCTCCTTGAGACGGTGCCGGTACGGGAGGACGCCGGGGCCCCGGCCCGGGTGGCGGCGGTCCTGGCGAAGGTACGGGAGCGGCTCGCGGCACAGGACCTGGGCCTGGAGCAGCGGGTGGTGGCGGCGGTGCGCGAGGCGCTGCCGGACGCGGCGCCGAGCTTCTGGGACATGACGATCCTGGCGTACTGGGCGTGGTCGGCGTTCGACGCCCGGCGCCCGAACACGATGCATTCGGCGCAGGGCGCGGGGGGCCTCGGCTACGGCTTCCCGGCGGCGCTGGGCGCGGCGGCGGCGGACCCGACCCGGCCGGTGCTCGCGGTGTCCGGCGACGGCGGCGCGATGTACTCGATCGCGGAGCTGGCGACGGCGAAGCAGTACGGCTTCGACGTGACGTGGCTGATCGTCGACGACGGCGGCTACGGCATCCTCCGCGAGTACATGACGGACGCCTTCGGCGAGGCCACGGCCACCGAACTGGCCCGCCCGGACTTCGTGGCCCTGGCCGAGTCCTTCGGCGTCCCGGCGACTCTCACCACCCCCGACACCCTCACCAAGGACCTCTCGACGGCCCTGGCGACCCCCGGCCCCTCGGTGGTGGTCCTCCCGGCCCTGCTGCGCATGTTCGAGCCGACGCACCTGTGAGGAGTGGCACGGCGTCGAACCGCGCCGTCCCGCCGCACTCAATTGTTGCGGCGGGATGAAATCGCACGTCGCGGGTGTTGGGCCTTCCGGTAGAGCAGCACGGACGGGAGGCGCCACGTGGCGGCGGTGGGGCAGCAGCAGGAGCGGACGGGGGAGTCCGCGAAAGGCGGGGCGGAAAGCGGGCGCGGCCAGGGCTGGGCGCGTCGGCTGTGGGGGTATGCCTGGCGGCACCGGACGGACGTGGTGCTCGCGCTCGGCTCGTCCCTCGCGGGCATGGCCGTCCTCGCCCTCGTCCCGCTCATCACCAAGGTCGTCATCGACGACGTCATCGGCGGCAAGGGCGGCGGCAGCGGTTCGCTCGCCCTGTGGACCGGCCTCCTGCTGGCCGCCGCCGTCGTCGTCTACGTCCTCACCTACATACGCCGCTACTACGGCGGCCGCCTCGCCCTCGACGTCCAGCACGACCTGCGCACCGAGATGTTCGGGACGATCACCCGGCTCGACGGCCGCCGTCAGGACGAGCTGTCCACCGGCCAGGTCGTCGGCCGCGCCACCAGCGACCTCCAGCTGATCCAGGGCCTGCTCTTCATGCTCCCGATGACCATCGGGAACGTCCTGCTGTTCCTCATCTCGCTCGGCATCATGGCCGCGCTGTCCCTCCCCCTCACCGCCGTCGCCGTGGCCGTCGCCCCCGCCCTGTGGTGGATCGCCCGCCGCAGCCGCACCCGCCTGCACCCCGCCACCTGGTACGCGCAGGCGCAGGCCGCGCAGGTCGCGGGCGTCGTCGACGGGGCCGTCACCGGCGTCCGGGTGGTCAAGGGCTTCGGCCAGGAGGCGCAGGAGACCGGCAAGATCCGGGCCGCCGGACGCAAGCTGTTCGCGGGCCGGCTGCGCACCATCCGGCTGAACTCGCGCTACACCCCCGCCCTGCAGGCCGTGCCCGCGCTCGGCCAGGTCGGCGTCCTCGCCCTCGGCGGCTGGCTCGCCTACCAGGACAAGATCACCCTCGGCACCTTCGTCGCCTTCTCCGCCTACCTCGCCTCGCTCGTCGGCCCGGTCCGGATGCTCGCCATGGTCCTCACCGTCGGCCAGCAGGCCAGGGCCGGTGTCGAGCGGGTCCTGGAGCTGATCGACACCGAGCCGTCGATGGCCGACGGCACCAAGGAGCTCCCGGCCGACGCGCCCGCCACCGTCGAGTTCGACGACGTGTCCTTCGCGTACGAGACCGCCGACGGCCGCACCAGCCCCGTCCTGCGCGGCTTCTCCCTGGAGATCCGCCCCGGCGAGACCGTCGCCGTCGTCGGCGCCTCCGGCTCCGGCAAGTCCACCGTCTCGCTGCTGCTGCCCCGGTTCTACGACGTGACGCACGGCGCCGTCCTCGTCGGCGGCCACGACGTGCGCGAGCTGACCCTCGACTCGCTGCGGGCCGCCATGGGCCTGGTCCCCGAGGACAGCTTCCTCTTCTCCGACACGGTCCGCGCCAACATCGCGTACGGTGCCCCCGACGCCACCCAGGAGCAGATCGACGCCGCCGCGAAGGCCGCCCAGGCCGACCGGTTCATCGCCGAGCTGCCCGACGGCTACGACACCACGGTCGGCGAGCACGGCCTGACCCTGTCCGGCGGCCAGCGCCAGCGCATCGCGCTGGCCCGCGCCATCCTCACCGACCCCCGCCTCCTCGTCCTCGACGACGCCACCTCGGCCGTCGACGCCAAGGTCGAGCACGAGATCCACGAGGCCCTGAAGTCGGTCATGGCGGGCCGCACCACCCTCCTCATCGCGCACCGCCGCTCCACCCTCGGCCTCGCCGACCGGATCGCCGTCCTCGACGGCGGCCGGCTCGCCGACATCGGCACCCACGAGGAGCTGGAGGCCCGCTCGCCGCTCTACCGGCGGCTGCTCACCGACCCCGACGGCCTCGGCGGAGTCTCGCCGGGCCACCCGCCCCGCACCGAGCTGCCCGAGGACCACACCCTGCGGGCCGAGCTGGACGCCGAGTTCGACGCCGAGCGCGGCATCACGCCCACCCTGTGGGTGCGCGAGGAGGCCGGCGACCGCGAGGCCGCGACCCCCGGCGCCACCCCCGAGCTGCTGGCCGCCGTCGCGGCCCTGCCGCCCGCCGACGACGTCCCGGACGTCGACGAGGAGCGCGCGGTCTCCCCGGAGGCCGCCTACGGTCTGCGCCGCCTGCTGCGCGGCTTCGGCCTGCCGCTGCTCATCAGCCTGGGCCTGGTCGCCGTCGACGCGGGCGCGGGACTGCTCCTGCCGGTGCTGATCCGGCACGGCATCGACAAGGGCGTCAACCAGCTCGCCATCGGCGCCGTCTGGGCCGCGTCCGGGCTCGCCCTGGTGACCGTCCTCGTCCAGTGGGTCGCGCAGACCGCCGAGACCCGGATGACCGGCAGGACCGGTGAGCGGATCCTGTACGCGCTGCGCCTGAAGATCTTCGCCCAGCTCCAGCGGCTCGGCCTCGACTACTACGAGCGCGAGCTGACCGGCCGGATCATGACCCGGATGACCACGGACGTCGACGCCCTGTCGACGTTCCTGCAGACCGGGCTCGTCACCGCCTTCGTCTCCGTCGTCACCTTCTTCGGCATCATGGTCGCGCTGCTCGTGCTCGACCTCCAGCTGGCCCTGGTGGTCTTCGCGACCCTGCCGGTCCTGATCGTCGCGACCGTCTACTTCCGCCGCGCCAGCGTGAAGGCGTACGAGCTGGCCCGCGAGCACATCGGCGTCGTCAACGCCGACCTCCAGGAGTCCGTGTCCGGCCTCCGGATCGTCCAGGCGTTCCGCCGCGAGCAGGCGGGCACCGAGCGGTTCCGGGCCCGCAGCGAGGAGTACCGCCAGGCCCGGATCCACGGCCAGTGGCTGATATCGGTCTACTTCCCGTTCGTCACCCTGCTGTCGTCTGTGGCCGCGGCCGCCGTCCTGATCGTCGGCGCCAACCGGATCGAGGACCGCACCCTCACCACCGGCGCCCTCGTCGCCTACCTGCTCTACATCGACCTGTTCTTCGCGCCCGTGCAGCAGCTGTCGCAGGTCTTCGACGGCTACCAGCAGGCCGCCGTCTCCCTGAAGCGGATGCAGGAGCTGCTCCAGGAGCCGACGTCGACGGCCCCCGCGAAGGACCCGCGCGCGGTGCGGGAGCTGCGCGGCGAGATCGCCTTCGAGAACGTGTCCTTCGCGTACGGCAAGGGCGCCGACGCGGGCGCCGAAGCCCCGGCGGACCCCACGTCCCCCGCCGCCCCCGTGGACGAGACCGCGCTGTCCGGCGTCGACCTGCGGATACCCGCGGGCCAGACCGTCGCCTTCGTCGGCGAGACCGGCGCGGGCAAGTCCACCCTGGTCAAGCTGGTCGCCCGGTTCTACGACCCGACCGGCGGCCGGGTCACCGCCGACGGCACCGACCTGCGCGAGCTCGACCTCACCGCGTACCGGCACCGGCTCGGTGTCGTCCCGCAGGAGGCGTACCTGTTCGAGGGCACGGTCCGGGACGCCATCGCGTACGGCCGTCCGGACGCGAGCGACGCCGAGGTGGAGGCGGCGGCCCGCGCGGTCGGCGCCCACGACATGATCGCCACCCTCGACGGCGGCTATCTCCACGAGGTCGCCGAGCGTGGCCGGAACCTGTCGGCGGGCCAGCGCCAGCTGATCGCCCTCGCCAGGGCCGAGCTGGTCGACCCCGACGTGCTGCTGCTGGACGAGGCCACCGCCGCCCTCGACCTGGCCACCGAGGCCCAGGTCAACGCGGCCACCGACCGCCTCGCGGGCCGTCGCACGACGCTGGTCGTCGCGCACCGCCTCACCACCGCGGCCCGCGCCGACCGGGTGATCGTGATGGACCACGGCCGGGTCGCCGAGGACGGCACCCACACCGAGCTGCTCGCCCTCGACGGCCGCTACGCCGCCCTGTGGCGCACCTTCGTCGGCGAGGCCGAGGAGGGCCACGGCAAGGACCACGCGGTCGCCGAGGCCCGCTAGGGCGTGTGTCGAAAGTCCCGCCTGCCCGGCGGCGCCCGGCACGCACGCTCGCCGCGTTGTCGGGCTCGCCCCGATACATCCAGTATCGGGGCGACCCTCCGCCTTGCGATCGCACGCACCGGACACCGCCGGGCCTGCCCTTCGGGCAGCCGGCGCTACTTTCGACACACGCC
>NZ_JBIVFL010000031.1:0-1433 GCF_044748125.1 Streptomyces sp. NPDC090025
AGCCTGAGACCTGATGCCGAGCCGATTGTGGTGAAGTGGATGATCCTATGCTGTCGAGAAAAGCCTCTAGCGAGTTTCATGGCGGCCCGTACCCTAAACCGACTCAGGTGGTCAGGTAGAGAATACCGAGGCGTTCGGGTGAACTATGGTTAAGGAACTCGGCAAAATGCCCCCGTAACTTCGGGAGAAGGGGGGCCACGTCTGGTGATGAGTCTTGCACTCTGAGCTGGGGGTGGCCGCAGAGACCAGCGAGAAGCGACTGTTTACTAAAAACACAGGTCCGTGCGAAGCCGTAAGGCGATGTATACGGACTGACGCCTGCCCGGTGCTGGAACGTTAAGGGGACCGGTTAGTGCACTTTCGGGTGTGCGAAGCTGAGAACTTAAGCGCCAGTAAACGGCGGTGGTAACTATAACCATCCTAAGGTAGCGAAATTCCTTGTCGGGTAAGTTCCGACCTGCACGAATGGCGTAACGACTTCTCGACTGTCTCAACCATAGGCCCGGTGAAATTGCACTACGAGTAAAGATGCTCGTTTCGCGCAGCAGGACGGAAAGACCCCGGGACCTTTACTACAGTTTGATATTGGTGTTCGGTTCGGCTTGTGTAGGATAGGTGGGAGACTTTGAAGCGGCCACGCCAGTGGTTGTGGAGTCGTCGTTGAAATACCACTCTGGTCGTGCTGGATGTCTAACCTCGGTCCGTGATCCGGATCAGGGACAGTGTCTGATGGGTAGTTTAACTGGGGCGGTTGCCTCCCAAAGGGTAACGGAGGCGCCCAAAGGTTCCCTCAGCCTGGTTGGCAATCAGGTGTTGAGTGTAAGTGCACAAGGGAGCTTGACTGTGAGACCGACGGGTCGAGCAGGGACGAAAGTCGGGACTAGTGATCCGGCGGTGGCTTGTGGAAGCGCCGTCGCTCAACGGATAAAAGGTACCCCGGGGATAACAGGCTGATCTTCCCCAAGAGTCCATATCGACGGGATGGTTTGGCACCTCGATGTCGGCTCGTCGCATCCTGGGGCTGGAGTCGGTCCCAAGGGTTGGGCTGTTCGCCCATTAAAGCGGTACGCGAGCTGGGTTTAGAACGTCGTGAGACAGTTCGGTCCCTATCCGCTGTGCGCGTAGGAATATTGAGAAGGGCTGTCCCTAGTACGAGAGGACCGGGACGGACGAACCTCTGGTGTGCCAGTTGTCCTGCCAAGGGCATGGCTGGTTGGCTACGTTCGGGAGGGATAACCGCTGAAAGCATCTAAGCGGGAAGCCTGCTTCGAGATGAGTATTCCCACCTCCTTGAGAGGGTAAGGCTCCCAGTAGACGACTGGGTTGATAGGCCGGATGTGGAAGCCCAGTAATGGGTGGAGCTGACCGGTACTAATAGGCCGAGGGCTTGTCCTCAGTTGCTCGCGTCCACTGTGTTTGTTCTGAAGCAACGA
>NZ_JBIVFL010000032.1:0-1072 GCF_044748125.1 Streptomyces sp. NPDC090025
TGTATTGCCCTGTGAGGTTGGGGACGCGGCTGGCGGGTGGTTTGCCTGTGAGTGCGGTGTGTCCGCGGTGGTGATTGTAGGTGTGCAGCCAGTCGGGGAAGGCGTCGCGTCGTTCCTGCTCTGACTTGTAGGGGCGGGCGTAGGCCCATTCGTCGAGGAGGGTGCGGTTGAGGCGTTCGACCTTGCCGTTGGTCTGGGGCCGGTAGGGCCGGGTTCGCTTGTGGGTGATCCCGGCCGCCGCCAGCAGGTCGCGCCAGTCGCGGGAGCGGTAGCAGGAGCCGTTGTCGGTCAGGACCCGTTCGACGGTGATGCCGCAGGAGGTGAAGAACGCCTGGGCCCGGGTCCAGAACGCGGTGGCGGTCTCCTTCTTCTCGTCGGTGAGGATCTCGCTGTAGGCGAGGCGGGAGTGGTCGTCGACGGCGGTGTGGATGTAGCTGTATCCGGCGTTCCTGCGCGTCTTGCGGCCGGCCTGGCGGCCGAGCATCTTGTGGCCGCCGCCGTCGGGGATGTTGCCGAGCTTCTTGATGTCGACGTGGACGAGCTCGCCGGGACGTTCGCGTTCGTAGCGGCGTATGTTCCGGCCGGTGGCCCGGTCCAGGTGTGTGAGACGGGCCAGGCCGAACCGGGTCAGGACACGGTGGACGGTCGAGGGCACCAGGCCGAGCAGGTGGGCGATGCGGGCCGGTCCCCAGCGGCGGGCGAGGCGGACCTTGATGATCCGGCGTTCGGTGCGGGTCGGTGTCCGGCGCGGGCTGGCGTGCGGGCGGGAGGAGCGGTCGGCCATGCCGGCCTCGCCCAGGGCCCGGTAGCGGTCGGCCCACCGCTGGGCCGTGGTCGGTGAGACCTGGAAGCGTTCGGCGGCCCGGCGCAGCGGCCAGCCGTCCTCGACCACGCAGCGGGCCAGACGGAGACGTCCGGTCTCGGTCAGGGGTGCATTACGGTGGGGCATGAGGGCCTTCTGATCGTCCGGTGGAGATGTCGCAATCCACACCGAACCCGGAAGGCCCTCACCCGTTCAAGACGCCTCAGCCGAGACCTGCATCACCCGTCCACAACCTCCCGGGACAGAACA